>NZ_JCBAJB010000020.1:0-27848 GCF_059766475.1 Enterobacter sp. SCRI0065
AGATTACGTCTGGCGTAATAATCTTAAGCTGGGATCCGGAAAATACCGCTCATTACGTACAGTCGATACCGCTTTGTACAAAAAACAGTCTTAGCGTGGGATAATTTCCGTTTTCCAAGCGGACCCCAGGTTCAGCAGTTTTGCTGCAGCTGATTGTGTCAGGAGTTTGTCGCAGACTTGCTGCAGCACGGGAATACGGTTCAGTTCTTTCTGGCTCATGGTCACCAACATAGACGCTCCGGATTGTCTGCCTGTGAAAACAGACTAACCGAAAGACGACATTTTAACTTTGGTAAAACACGACATTATCGTTTTGCGCTGACATACCAAGTGCGGATAACAAAGATTATGTTAAATAAAATAATAAAGTCGTATAAATTCAATTGATTATATCTACACCTATTCCTTTCCACCCTGCCCACACGACTTTCTGTTATGGCCGCTTAAGAAACAGTGTCCGCTCCTAGATCTGCGATGCTGTGAAACCGTGGTGGATATAGAAGCGTTTGGCTTCATCAGTCATATATGAACCATAATGAGCTGCGGCTGACCCATAGTGCAAAACAGACCTGCCTCTCGCTGTCCCTGTAGCGTGCCTGCAGGTCCCGGCCCCATCCGCGCAGGCGTTCAGTTCCTTTTTGCCAGCACATCCTGCAGCATGGCTTTGTCGAAACTCAAATCGGCAACAAGCTTCTTCAGCCTGAGGATGCGCATGTGATTCAGTTCTGAAGGGGAAATTCTGCCGCATTTCTTGCTCCACGTATAGAACGTGGCATCGGAAACACCCAGCTTACGGCAGACCTCAGGCACCGGCGTCCCCAGTTCGGCCTGCTTCAGGGCAAAAACAATCAGCTCTTCGGTGAATCGTGACTTTTTCATCGGCACCACATCCGTTCAGGAAGTGTACAGCATGCCGGAATTCTATTTCTGAATGGAGCAGGATTTCGGGGCAGGGATAAAGGGTAAAATCCTTGTGCCATGGAGACATCTGGATTCTAGTGACCATGTCAGATGAAGAACTAAGCCGGGTTAATATCATTCAGTCGGCTGTTGAAAAACGTATGCTCCGGCGTGATGCTGCGCGTCAGTTGAATCTGACTGAACGCCAGACTCACAGCGTCTGATGAACTGCTTTCGTGAGGCTGGTGCAGCAGGGCTTGTGAGTCTTCGCAGTGGACGGCCCGGAAACCACCGGCTTCACGTATCGCTCAGGCTGCGTGTGTTATCGCTTCTACATGATTTCTACAGCGATTTTGATCAGAATCTCGCGGCTGAGAAATTACGCGAACGTCACAGCATTACCGTATCAGCTGAAACACTTATAAATTGGATGACGATCGATGGCCTCTGGTTTCCGTATTCAGTATTTTTTGTATTAAATTATGTTTTTTTCGTGAAATAAATATACCATTGTTGCTGAAAATTAGCATTTTTTTGGCGCTCCATTTACACCAATTCACTTAACTTTTCAAGTTTATAAAAAAACAATTTATTTTTTGCCATTCAATCGAAAAGAGGTGATGATTAAATCGAATTTATGGTCATCAATTTAAAATTGAACCTGATATGGTTGCGTGCGGAATTTATTTATATATTCACTGGGTGTAGGGATCATCAAAATAAACTCATTGAATTTTTTAGAGTTAAATTCCGGTTATCCACTTGGTAGTGGTGAAGTGCGCATAGAAAAAATGTATCTTTTATTTCTCTTCCATTAGCAAACATTTTATTACAAGAGCGCGAGATAATAATAATTTTTTATCTTTTGAATTGGTTTCAAAGAAGGATCTGTAAATGATTAACTATAAATATTTATCAGCATACTCACTTTTTTTACTCGGCTCCTCTCTTTTACTTGCCTCACATCAATCACTTGCTGAGCTAATAGTTTCAAACGTTGAAATTGAAAAGGTTAACGAGGGTAATTATAACGTTTCTGGTCACGCTGAGTGGCCTTCTGTTTCTAACCCAACCGGCACCACAGCGTGGACGAACATTGATACTGCCGCGCGCATATACCCTGCCGATACTAGTGCGTTCGGTTTTACTTCGGCATCTCCAGTTGTTACTATCCCACGCTATACTGGATCATCCCAGCACTACACGAATGCTGAACTATATCAAAAATTCATTTCACAAATAGGAACGTCTTTTAATTTTACAATGACAGGGTTGAGCGGTTCACCTTCAGCCATCTGTATGAAATATAACTCTGAGACTATGGGTAGTGCTATTTTGGATTGTAGTGGGTCAATAGCACCGACTGTAACTTGCGATTTTACTATGCCTAATATTCTTCTTGATCATGGGGAATTACCAGTTAACGAAATAAATGGGAATTCAACTCAATCTGAGCTTAATATATCTTGTACCGGTGACGCAACTATATCAATTGGCACAAGCGGTACTGGTCTCATGAATGGAACAAATCAAATCACATCTAGTTTGTTCATTCAAGGAAAGCAAATCACCTCCTCTAATCCTATTGAGCTCACAGTTGGTCAAAGTAATAGTTTGATAATATCATCAACCCTACATACTGATGGCTCTGCCCCAGAGCCTGGAGAGAAGACTGGCAGTTATATACTCACTATCACAGTTTTATGACAAGGTTCTATTCATTTATTGTTATGATTCCAAGTCTTCTTACTATTGGTAAGTAATTAACATTGAATTTTGATATGTCATCGCTGCATGAACCTAGGTAAGCAAAACACCTTCGCTTGTAAAAAAATGCCATATCGGTAATGACGTTGGATTTGGCATTTATCAGTTTATTACACCTGATAATATCTTTTTCAATAAGTAGCTAAATGACATTAATCGACCATATTTTTTATACTACAAACCCTCTCGTAAATGCATAGAGGCTCGCCCTCTCCTCGCCAGAAGAATTTATATAATAATTAAGACCTTACATTGAATCGTAATGCCTAATGTTACATGGTCGCACTGGCAGGTGTCTAGTCTGCTAACGGATTTCAGCTCGGGTTCCCCGGACCTAAAACCCGCAGCAGATATTAACGGAACCTAGGCCCAGAGAATGATGAACCACTTCCGTGAGCCTGGCGCTTTAGGACTTGTATAAATAAAACAACCTAAAAAATTGAGGTTTAATGGATCGCTTGCTTATACTAATCACCCATGCCATTAAGTAGAATTAGAAATTTCTTTTCCATATCTTTTAATATTATCAAGTATTCTTCAGGTGTACATTTTATACCTGATGCGGCCAGATAGTTCCTGGCTAGCTCTTTTGCATGTTGTGTTTTAATTTGTGATTTCAACATATACTACTCCAAAATAATTAACTACTATTAAAATACCCACATCAATTAATAAATCAAAATCCGTGCGGGAGTTTTTTTATATCAACAAGATACCCTCCGGAACGCAGCGCAATGTACCCACCCTGATTTAGGGCGGAGATGACATTCAGTATACTGCTACGGGATAAAAATGTTCTCTCCTGAATATAATCCAGTATTTTTATGTTCATTCTAACATCTTCATTGTACCCAATATAAAGTTCTTCCAGGCAGTTTTTTATAGTACCATAGGCTTTTGAATGCATCAGCCTGGCATCTCTGTAGCATAAATAATTAATATGAAACGAAAGCAAAATTACTACATCTTGCCAAAGACACTTTTCATCAAGGATTTCAATGGCTCTTTTAGTTGTTATTTTATATACAACAGATGGTTTATCCACACGCAAATATGTTTTGGAGAATCCTGGTTGGAAATATTCAGCAAACCCTAGTACATGTTGTTGACCCACACGTGAAATCAATACATTACTATCCCCCTTCATAATGGAGAGGCCGCCTTCGTCCAGTATATAAATATAGCTAACTTCAGAATCAATCCAGTTCAATTTCTGCCCTGTCATTAAAAAAATTTTATCGCTATGAGGCTTGAGAGACTTTATTATTTTAGATATATTTTTAATTGGTTTAACACATTCCATATAGTTCATAATCCACCTATTCAAAAAAAACAATTAAAGCTTCCCCCCTATCATTTTTGCCGTTATTAATACGCTCAATTTTGACGTGGAATAAATATTAAAGAGGCAATAGTATCGAAGTGTAGTTTTTATGCGGTGACCCGTTGAGTTAGGCTTATGTTTACGGAGCATATCATATGCGCTGCGCCATGCTTAACACGCACACCTTTAAGCAGCCAGGACGAACTGTTTATCAGTTTAATTTATGGGGGTTGTGATAGTAAACAATTAGCCCAGTTTAATTTTAAACTATTGCAGGCGAAATCAAACATTGATTTATTAACAAAAAATATAATATAATAAATCTGAATGCTACATTACCTTGCGCATTTTAAACAAACATCAATGATTGCTTGTTACGATTTCGGTCTTTTTATAGGCTATTTTGTGGATGCTTTTTTATTATTTACTGCGCTTGAAATTAACAGCTCAACATTTGATCGGTCATTAATATCAGTTGAGCAATGCCGGAAATTCGACAGACTATCTTTTTTTTAAATTAAGAATTTGACGATTCAATTCGAAAGCATCTAAAGACATACTAATTTTAATTGGAGGTTATTCTGGATGAAGTCTTTCTATTATCCTTTCCAGCTCGAATACTCTCTGAAATCAATTTTCAGCACTATTCCATTGTTTTGGGATGGAGTTATGTCGATCATAATAATATCTGCTGTGTTAGTGGCCATGGTTGGTGTTGTGTTATATTTTAGGTATTGCAAAACAACGCTAATTGATGAGTTTAAAGAAGCGTTGGACACTAATGCTATTATTCCTTATTATCAACCGATTGTTAATGGTACAACGGGAGAAATTCATGGTGTTGAGGTCCTTGTGCGCTGGATACATCCAACTAAAGGGATTATTCCCCCAGATGTATTTATACCGATAGCAGAAAAAAATGTACTGATAATTACATTGACACAGTACATTATGCGAAATGTAAAAAATGACCTCATCACTTTATCTTACTGGATGCCTGATGAGTTACATATTGGAATTAACGTTAGTGTGACTTATTTGAAGTCAGCACATTTGGAACAAGATTGTTTAGATTTCATTAATTCATTTGGTCACAAAAAAATTAATCTTGTGCTTGAAGTTACTGAGAGAGAACCTATTCATATAACAAAAGAAGATGTTATTCAGTTGAGTACACTAAAATCCAAAGGGGTAAAACTGGCACTTGATGATTTTGGAACAGGTTACTCAGGGTTATCATGTCTAATTAATCCTATTTTTGACATCATAAAAATTGATAAGGTTTTTGTCAGCTTGATAGACTCTGAACCTAAGCTATGCTGCATTGTTAATTGTATTATAGAACTTACAAAGAAAATGTCGGTAATCGTCGTAGCTGAGGGAGTTGAAACACGGAATCAAGCCCACTATCTAACTGACATGGGGGTTGATCTTTTACAAGGTTATTTTTTCACTCCTCCTTTAAAACTGATTGATTTAGCCAATATAATGTATGGAAAACACTCTACATCGGAATAATAGATTGTACACAGACAGATTATTATGAATTCAGAATTTTTTTACAAATGATGTATCTGGTAAGATTCCCCCCCCCAATTTTCAATTAAAAGAGTGGTATTAATTATGCTTGAATATTTTGCATTAGGTATTTTGATTTTTGTTGCTTTGATTTTGTTTTACGGGATTATTATTATACACGACATCCCTTATAAGATCGCAAAAAAAAGAAATCATCCGCATCAAGATGCCATCCATGTAACCGGTTGGGTGAGCCTATTTACTCTTCATATAATCTGGCCATTTTTATGGATATGGGCAACGATCTATAGAGCAGAATGTGGGTGGGGAATTGCAACCCATAATTCAAAGGAAGAACATGAAATAACTACACTAGCCCATTCGTTGCAAGAATTGCTCGCAAGAGTTGATAACCTTGAAAAAAACAAATAATAAATTGAGGGTTTTATGGACTTATTATTAATTTTAACTTATTCGGCAATTTGTTTTGCTTTTTTTAAAATTTTCCGCGTTCCACTTAATAAATGGACTGTCCCTACTGCTGCTCTGGGAGGAATTGCGATTATTTCTACTTTAATCATATTGATGAATTTCAACCACCCATATTCTGAAATGGCTCGCAACTATTACATCTCTACACCAATCGTTCCTCTTGTTAAGGGGCGTGTAGAAGAAGTAAAGGTGACAAATAATCAGAAGGTACACAAAGGAGATGTTTTATTCAGGCTAGATCCCGAACCTTTCAAACAACAGGTCGCAAGCCTGCAAGCTCAGCTTCGCTCAGAACGAAGCAGCAGCAAATCTGTAGAAGCTCGCCTCAGGTCTGCAAAACTCGATCTTGGGAGGATTAAAGATTTAGTCAGTAAAGGTGTAGGTGTAAAAAGGGAATTGGATATTAATATTGCGAATGTAAATGATTTGTTAGCACAAGCAGAAGTACAAAATGCAAAAACAGATCAGGTCGCAGCCCAGTTGCGAAATGCGGAATATGAGTTACAGCAAACGGTCGTTTATGCTCCAGGCGATGGTTACGTTTTACAATTGGCCCTACGTCCTGGGATGATAGCCACCCCATATCTCTATCGTCCAACGATGACATTTGTCCATGAAGATGAAGACTACTATATTGGCTGGTTTTGGCAAAACAGTATGCAGCGCCTGGCGGTTGATGATGAAGCCGAAGTGGTAATTGATGGCGTGCCAGGTAAGGTTTTTAAAGGGAAGGTCAAAGCTGTAGCCCAGGCTATAGCCGCAGGCAATGTACAGGCAAATACCGCATTACTTGATCAAACGACAGCTCAACAGGCTGGCAGGGTTTCGGTTTCGATAGAAATTATCGATCCAGAGTGGAAAAAATATCAGGTTGTCGCAGGGGCAAGCGGACAGGCTGCCATTTATACTCATCATTTTAGCCACGTCTCTGTGATGAGAAAGATATTGTTACGAATGGCCAGTTGGCTTAACTATATATTCCCGTTCCACTAACACAGGTGCTATATATTATTACACAGCGTTTAAGCTATCTGTGGAAGTATTCAATACCGCTTTCCAGGTGTTTATCATTATTGACCGTTAATAAAAGATGATTGCCATACCCATCGGTTAGATACAAACAAGTAAGCGCCCCTGATGGGGCGTTGACTATTCTGCCTGTAATAGAGGTAAAGAGACAGCGTTTGCACTATTCCCAGTTGCAGCTTTCTGACTCATTGATTTAATTGAACTGGGACCAATTTTTCTCCGCTACCCATCATATTGTTGGTAGTCACGCTCAGTCTCCTCTTTCACCCGAGAATACTTTGGGCTGAAAACGCGGATCGTCAGGAAAAAAACCGTAAGCCTGTGTTTGCCATTGTTCCGCCAGAGGGGTAACGCCTCTGGCTCGCAGTATCTGCATCTGTCGGGCATAAACTTCCCGATCTATGTGTACCGCTGAATAGTTCTGCGCCCATACAGAATATGAATCCAGACGAGATGGATCGCGGTCATGGTTAAATGCCAGCAATGATGCTACTTGGGCATCAAACATTGCCCTCTCTGACAGCAGCCAGGGATTGATACTCCAGCCAGGCATTTCCTCCTCAAACTGTTGATTCTCAAATCGCCACAACAGCCACCCGCTGTATCCTCCTGTAGTCGTAAAAAACAGGGTTGCACACATCACAATAGTCAGGCCTCTCCGACAGATAAGGCTCTGGGTGAACGAGAGAGATATCAATTGCTGCTGTTGAGTCAACTTTTTATCCCAGAGAGCCAGCAATAGAATAAATACGCCCCAGTGAAGAGCAGACAGATAAAATGGATATTCCGTTTGTGTATGCATCAATAATGGAAGAAGGCACAATCCGAGGCCTATGCCGTTCGTATATCCAACATAATCAGCATGCATATCCCGCCGAACAGCCCTTAGGAACAGCCATAGTCCACACAGAGTGAAGATTATCATCCCCGTTAATGCAATCAGTCCTCCCTCTGCCCAGCGATATAGGTATTCATTATGAGGATGTGTCACTACTCCAAGCCCCAGTGTGGAGTCTCCGTGCGCCAGTCGGAAATGTTGGAAGTTATACTCAAAACCACCGTACCCCCAACCCAGCCAAGGACGAGACAGGATCATATTTAACGTTTCCCGGAGCATCGCTATGCGAGCAAGGTTAGAACCTTCATGTGTCAGCGGAGTTGAAAAGCTATTCCGAAGACACAGCACGCCAATAATAATACCACTAACAAGTAAAGCCACTGCGACCAGTGTGTGCCGGGGGGCCCGTCTCACGCCTAACAGTAACAACAATACTACTGTTCCCCCTCCCAACCATCCAATACGGGACTGCTGTATCACCAGCAATACGGGACACAATACCATAGAAGCCATTAGGCCATAACGATACACAGACCTAATACAGATCGTTGCAGGTTTAAACGCTGCCGTCAGGTACAGTAATACCGCTATCGCCAAACCTGTCGCAGTAAAACTTGCCAGCAGATTAACCTGTTGAAAGACACCTCCAGAGCGCATCATCTTATCCTGAGGATAGATCAGTAATTCGCATAACGTGTTCGGCCATGCTTGCTGCCAGAGCACTAAAATCGTCTGCAACAAAGCAACGGAAACAACCCATAATAATACACACTGAGTTCGCTCTGGCGACCACGTTATCTGCAGAATACAGACATAAAACACCATACCTGCAACTAACCCCAGTAATGGCCACAATGCCTCTGCCTGCCAGGCAGATGAAGTAAAAAATAAGGGGATCCACAATAGGATGATCGATAAAAAGATCCAAATACTAACAGGGGTAATAACAATACGTACGTGCCGAGCCCTCCATAAAGCCATCAGTGAAAAAATGCTAATTATTCCCCATGCTATAGCAGTCTGTGGCAAGTTTCGTCCCGTACCGCCAGCATTGCCAATATGCACCTGAAGAATAAATAGGGAAAAAATAAAAAAATATCGATTCAATGGATGTAATGATTTCATCCTATCGCCTGTTTCACATTAATATTAATGATATTATAAATAGCACCACTGCTATACACGCATAAATAAACTTAACAACATAAAATACTTTCAGCATCATGAGTGAATTAGTCATTTGCACTGAAAAATTGCATGCCTGTTATTTAATTAAATCATCGCGCATATAATTACCGCAATAAAACTTTCGCAGCGAAGTTAACTGCATGGGCCAATACTAGATGTGCGTTATCTCTAATGTCGCTTACTAAGGCGTCGTTGCTAAGCCCGACTGACGAATCTAGCCAAGGATAAGTTTCTGGCGAAACTATCGTGTTAATGACAGTACTAATTCGTGTGCGCCCTGCGCCAATGGAGGAGGTTGACGCAACACCGAGGCTTGGCCTGCCACCTGAGATGTATGTCCCTCCTCAGACTTATCATTCTGCTCTGACGAAGGGCCTCTCGGTCACTGCCCCTATTCCCCCTGCCCAATCATTTTACTCGTTACAAGACAGTCAGAACCAATACATAGGATCCCTCCCCCCCGCCAGGCATAGCGTTCCCTCCTTCGGTCACAAGAGTGGATCTTAATGGATATGAAGCGATCCCTGAAACAGGCAAGTCGACACTACGTCCAGTTCCTAGTGACGCACCGTTAACTGACAATTGACTAGTGATATTCGATCCGGGCAGTTGCCCCGACCCGTCGGTTCCAACCCGTACGGTCGCATCTCCAGTGCAGGTAATGGAAAGCTGGTTCTCTGCATTCGAGCCGTTCACTCCATCAGCAGCCAGGGTCCCGTGGTCCAGCAGTAAGGAGGGGGTGTCAAATGAGCATGTTATGGAGGGTTGGGTATTCACGTTACTGCAATCTATTTCACCAATCTTCCCTGCCCACGTCTGATTGCCTTTATCCCAGAGAACCATGCAAACTCTATTAGTTTGCGTTCCTTGATGGACGCTGTACACAACATTGAAACTGGACCCACTCAAGGATACCCACTTGTTATATAAAAACGCAGGGTCGATAGGCCCTACAGGAATCTCCGAAGCGTAAAAACTCATCGAATGCCCAGTGAATGAATTCGCGGGGTCGTTCCCATGAGTCCTGATTTCAAGTTGAATGTACCCTCCTGTGTTGATACAGCCAGACACGCACTGTGTTGGCGGGGAAACCCATTCAACAGGAGTCCTCGATTCGATATCTTGACCAGAGGGCCAGTAGCT
Organism: Enterobacter sp. SCRI0065; assembly: GCF_059766475.1. Lineage (NCBI taxonomy): Bacteria > Pseudomonadati > Pseudomonadota > Gammaproteobacteria > Enterobacterales > Enterobacteriaceae > Enterobacter > Enterobacter sp. SCRI0065. The sequence goes on from NZ_JCBAJB010000020.1 coordinate 10,200, forward strand.
CGGCGTCCCGGCATAAAGAGCCGCTGTGCACCCATACTCCACATTCCTGTCAATACTACGGCGCACCATACTGTTATGCGATACATTTATGTCTCCAAAGCTATGTAGTGTCATTCTCGAATGCCCCCGGCCGGTCAAGATACTTCAGCCCACAGCATCCGGTGGTTGAGCTCTTTCAACATAAGTTGACTGGTAAGCACCTGAAGGGCGGTTTTTCGGAAAATCAGTCGTATATACAGTTCAATATATCCTCTACTCATAATCCAAGCTGAACGTCGCCGTGGCCGTAAACGGCCCTAGCGCAATACTCTGGTTGGATATTGCCGCTGGCTCACCTCGGACATATGCCCGCAGAGGTATCATATTGTTCCCAGCCTGAAGAGAAAATTTGTCCATCGCCTGGTTCAGCAGCACTGGCTTTGCATCCGGCGTCTCCAGACCAATAGCTATTCCGTTCGCTTCGTTCCCCGTATCAACCGCCAGGAGACCTGGCAAGGAGATACTTTCTGTCCCGGAAAACGTCACTCTTACCGTTTTCCCCAGAATCAGATCACACTCAGTCAGGTGGATACTGAACGGCTGCCCCGGGGTACGCGTATTCAGGTACAGGTATTTGTCGACAATCGTGCCAAAATCCAGAGATATTTCTTCTTCACCTGGTGGAATCACACAAGGCTCCGCCACCAGGGCACCATGAAGATGTACATTATTCTCTGCCGCCAGAGCACTGCCAAATAACAGCACCAGGCTCATAAGCACTCCTCTTACCACTACCGACAAACTTGGTAAGGTCGGGACTGGGAAATGATTTTCCCCTCTGACGTGCCTCATATCGACATTCCTCATTGATAGCTTGCATGCAATGTTGCCAACGCTTCGAATGTGCCTTCCTTTAGGGTGGCACCATCCCGTTTCACCGGTACCGCCTCTAGCCGGGGAGGTGTGCTTAAGTCGATACTCAGCGTGCTGTTCGGCGTAAACGGTTTATCATTTTGATATATTCGGATACCCAGATCAGGTTGGTCGCTCTGCAGAGCCTGCGTATCAAACGTAGTTGCCGCCCCACTCAGGCTCAGACTCAGTGCAAAGCCGCTTTCCTCGCCCTCACAGGTAATCTGGTAGTTCACTGGTATCCGGTAGTTCACCCCATCCACCTTGCTCACCCCTACCCGGTCTCCGAAGTCCACATCCACCTGCTGATCGTCGTTAATCACACAGGGGGGCGGTGCTATCAGCGTCCCGTGAAAGGTCATATCGGCCTCACCGTCCACTGACCACGCTGTTGACCAGGCGCTCATCAGGGCAACCAGCAAAGCAATGTTGACCGTGCTTATTCTGTTCATACCTGTCTCCCCGTTACCGGTAATCAACCCGCATTGTGGCTGCTGCACTGAACTCCCCGGTCGTTAAGGTCACGCCGCTCTTTTTAACTGGGATCGCCCACAGTTCAGGTGCATTCGGGTAGGTAAAGGGCACCCAAGTATTGATCGGCAGGTCTGCACCCACTCGCATCAGTTTAATACCAAGCCCGTCTTTATTGGTCTGCAGCACCGTGCTATCAAACACCGCACCGGCCCCCTGAACCTCAAGCTGCATAGAATTGTCAGAGCCTGTTTCGCAGGACAGGGTGTAGTTCACCGGCATCTGGTAGTTCATCCCATCGACTTTGGTGGTCATCACATCACCAAACTCCACCTCTATTGGTCGATTGTTATTGACAATGCACGGTGGTGGGGCAACAACGGTGACTTTCACTGTGACAGTGGTCACAGCCTCAGCCAGGACTGGCAAAATCAGTATCAGCCCCCCAATAACAAGTCGTTGTGTCCGGAGCCACATACCCCTGCTCTCGTTGTCTGTCATAGTATTCTTTCCCTCAGTCATAGCTCAGGTGAAAATTCACCCGGGCCTGATAACTGCCCGCAACCAGGTCTTCACGAGTACGCTCCGGCATCACGGTATAGCTCAGCATGTTTTGCCCCGGCTGCAGCAGCAAGGGAACTCCCCGGCTACCCAGACGCACATCACGCCCCTGCTCATCTTCCAGTCTCAGACCTATGCCGCTCACGCCCTGTGCCTTTACCAGCGCCGGATTATCCGCATCGCGTACTGCGTTGAAGCTTACCGACACCACAGGCTGTTCGCTGGCACGGCTCAAAGACCCAGTGCGTATATCCCGGCTGGCAACCCCGCTGTGTAGACAGTCTTCCAGACGTAAGTCGACCCGTACCGGAGTTCCTCTGGCTCCCGGAACCTGCAACCGTCCGGTCCCTACCTCACCCAGAAGTACGTCCTGGTGTACACTGTTCATCTCCAGACGACAGGCGCTTTCTGTCAGGGCACCAGAGATATACAGCGTTCCGTTGGCCCCCTCGACATCGGCATTATCAACCGCCTCTGCTGGAGGTAAAGACAAGGCCAGCCCCCCCAGCGTTAGCAGCTTCAGCAGCGCTATGCAGTACGCTTTCACATAATCACGCCAGGTCATCGACTGGGCAGCGTGAAGATGAGATGCTCCTGTGTTCTCTGTCATGTCCGCTCTCCTTAATTATTCCTTCTACCCGTGATCTGCCATCGTATTCTCGGTACCACTTGCACCAATAAATATGTCTTAATGCAATACCGTGTGCGGTGCGACCGCTACTGTCTACCACTACGATTTCTTGTCCGGAATAACCTTGCAGGTGCTACCACTGCAACTAAAGCTCAGCTGCGGACGGCCACCATAGTCATTAACGTATGTCAGGACGGGGCCATTCCCCACTGCGGTAGCACTCACCGTCAGCGGCAGACTTGCTTTCGGTGCTATCATCATCGGCTCAAAGCCCTTGATACCAGGCCCCTTACTGCTGCCCGCGTCCACAATGGTCACATAATACGGCGTCGAATTATTAACCAGGTATTTATCCCCCTGACGCGTCAGGGTCAGCTGTTCCTGTGGGGGGGGTGCATTTTTATCTATCGCAATAGCAGTCGGACGGTAAAAAAGCTTGATGCGCGTCTGCAGAGCAATCTGTAGCGTGTTTGGCTTAGTGCTCTTTGGCGGAATTTCCCGCAGGTTGAAATAGTAAAGTGACTCTTTATCCTGGGATAGCTGTTTCGCTGCTGTAAGTGCCTGAATTTTCACTTGGCTCGGTTTTCCTGGCTCTATACGCTGAACCGGTGGAAGGACTGTCAGCGGACTCTGGATTTTATTGCCCTCCTCATCTTCCATCCAACCCTGCGCCAGGTAGGGCAGCTGTTTGTTCTGGTTGCTGATGTTCAGGCTCACTGACGATTGGCTGCCATCAAAGATAACCCGAGTTCGGTCAAGAGCTATTGCCGCCTGTGATGAAGGGACAATCAGTAATCCCGACAGAGCGACCGTCAGGGCTACCGTGTTCATCATTTCTTTCATTATTCACTCTCACTATCACATTTAGATTATTATTCCCGCCACAGCGGGTGGGCGTGACGGGTATCAAGGGTAAAGCGAACTACGATTTCGCCTCATCCGCTGCCTGTTTTACCGGGTGACACGGCAACAGCAGAGTGTTCATCAGCATGTCAGCAGGCAGTGGAGACGGTATTTTCACCTCACACTGACCCTCACCGTTCCAGAGCACCGTCATCACCTCCCCCGCATTGATACCGCTTAGGTACACGCTGCCACCGTCATTGACGATTCCGGTCTCCTGTTTACGAGTGTTCTGTACTGTGGCTCCAAACGGCGGTTCACTCCCCCCCGCAAGCTTAATTACCGCCATAGCCTTATCACCGGCAACCACATCAAATTTACGGTAACCAATAGCCCCCTCGGTCAGGGTCGCCTGTACCACAGAGGTGGTCGCTTCCGCCTTATCTCCCAGCTGATTCAGATCAATACTGGCTTTATTACGGTAATAGCTGTTCATATCCCCGATAACTGCCTTACCCCAGGCATTGGTGTTCGTGGTACGTCCGTAACCACGAACCGGCACATCCTCCACGCCGTCGGTATCAATCAACATTCTCGTCCCACCAACCATCCCGGTGCGGTGCATAGCGCCACCCTGTGGTGTCAGCGTCATCCCTCCCTGGGCGCTCAGACCCACCGCGCTGTAATTCTCGGCCTGATAACTCGCATTGGCACTGAGACGAGCAATATCGCCCTCCCGGGTGTAATACCCGCTGGCACTTCCACCACTGCGCGAGGCCCCAGCGCTAAGTTGATAGGTACTACGGTCGTCAAGTCGGTCAAAATAGCTCATGGTGTGCGTGGTGTCGTCCCGGTTCACCGTGGCGTTATAGCTTAGTGTCCCGCCGCTTCCCCATGGCATCGACAGGGAAATATAAGCTCCGTCATCGTTGGTGTCGTTGTACTGACTCCGGTATGCCGACAGGGACAGACTAAGATTACGGAGCCGGCCGATATCGAAATACTGCGACAGTGTCAGGTTGTAGCGGTCACTAGCCGGACGGTCCCAATACGTCTCGTGGTTGTAGTTGAGATATGCACTCATCTTCCAGTCACGGATGCTCTTGTTAAAGGTGACTGTATACATCTCCTTACCGTTACCACTCAGGTAGCCGTAATGCCGCGCATCCAGATACTGGCTCATACTCATAAAATCCTTCTCCGAGAAGCGGTAGCCGGCAAAAGTTACCTGGCTTTCATACTCGTCAAAGTTCTTCGAATAGCTCAGTCGGTATGATCCGCCACTCAGCGTACTGTCCTCCTGTGGCAAACGGGCACGTGACTGAGTGGCGTCAAGTGACAACGCTCCAAGCATCATCAGGTCACGGCCAATCCCCATCGACAGGGCGTTATAGTCCCGTCCTGCAAGCGCCCCGCCGTATAATGACCAGCCGTTGCTTACCCCCCAGGAGAATTCTCCGGTAGCAAATTCTGGCCCTTCCGTATGGTGTTCAAAGTCCGACGGTTTACCCGCCGCCAATTTGAAACGCACCGAACCTGGTCGAGTCAGGTACGGGATATTCGCGGTGTTGACGGTGAACACCTGAACGCTACCATCCTGCTCTTCCACCCGGACATCCAGTTGCCCACTTACTGCATCGTTGATGTCTTGAATACGGAACGGCCCTGCCGCAACGGTGGTCTCGTATAGCACCCGTCCCTGCTGGCTGACAGTGATCTTCGCATTGGTTTTCGCCACCCCTGTCACTTCCGGGGCATATCCTCTCAGGTTCGGCGGTAACATATTGTCATCCGACACCAGGCTCGCCCCGGAAAATCGGAAGCTGTCAAACATCCCAGAGTCCAGATAGTTTTCACCAAGCGTCAACTTTGAGCGTAGGGAGGGTATTGCCCGGTACAGGTAGTAACGGGTCCAGTCCATCTGTTTGTTGGTTGACTGTCCGCTCCCTGTCTGGTGGTCAAGGTTAGCCTGCCAGTCAGCCCTCAGGCGCCAGGCTCCCAAATTAGCTCCGGCAGTCCCGTTTCCGCTGAGGTTGTAACTGTTACTGCTGTCATGTTGCTGACGCTGTGTTCGACCATTCAGGTTGTAATCGAATAACAGCCCGGGAATGCCTTCATCCCAGCGGGCTGGTGAGTCCCAGTTCTCGTCTGTATATTCCAAGAAAGCCTGGGGAATATTCAGGTACAACGATGAGGTTGCCAGGTCACCCCGAACTTCCATCCCCGATATATTGAGCTCATCCAGACACTCCCCATGGTGCCACCAAGTAAACCTGTCAATTTCACCCTCTTTAAAACCTAACTGCTCTGCCAACGCCCGACTAATGCAAGCTCGACTGCCGTTCGGATCCTCATCCGGGGCATAAAATGAAATTTGCTGCTCCGGCAGGTCATTCTTATTGATGTGTACCGTCATGCCGTAAGTGCCAGGCATTATGTACCCGCCATGGGAAAACTGGCTCAGGTCGATATTATTTCGGTCATTTAAATCCAGTACATCAGTATTAAACTGGATATCCTCGGCCGCAAGGGCCACCGATATCGGGATACCCAGAACCAGAGAAATACACAGCCCCAGAGACTGAAGACGGACTATTTTTCCTGCCGCAGGCAATCCCATATCGTGATCCTGTTAATTAATTATTTTATTATTTCGTGGCGATGCAGGTCTGCATCGTAAATATCAGAAGTAATCGAGTCTGAAACGTATTGATGAAGAATAATCCCCCGACCTTAGTGGCTGGTTATTAGCGACCAGCTTCAGGTTATAATTCAATTGCATATTACCCGGAATAATATCCACAAACGGCAGGGGTATTCCGGGAGTAGCGATATGTCCCTTCGTATCGGTGATTTGCAACCCCACACCGGATGACTTTCCACTAACGCCAAACAAATCGCCATCGGCATTTCCGTCAAAGGTCACCTGGAATTGTTTCCAATCCTCTTTTTCGGGTCGCTCGGTAACGCAGTTCATTAAAACAATAGTAAAGGATTTACTTTTCCCCTGCCCGTTACGACGAATATCAGATAGCGGCACAATATCCATGTCGATAACCTGATCACGGCTTTCAACAGCGATGGCACACGCCGTATCAATAATGGCCCCCTGCATGCCGACCCGCCCCTGACCAGCAACTGTGGTTGCTGATTCCGAAAAAAGAGGAAAAATGCAGGAAGACACTAAAATACATATTTTTTGTATTTTCATATTGTCTTCTCCTTTGCACTGATTTGAATAATGCATGCGGATAGCCCGCATGCATTGACACAAAAACGGAGAAAATAACGGGCTTAGTTATACGCCAGAGTAAAATCAGCCACAGACTGGAAATCCCCTTCAGTGATGGTGGCAGACGCACCGTCACCTTGCACATAAGCTGCAAAACTCAGAGTGTTATTACCATCTTGCAAGGTCTGCTCACTGGTTGGTTCGCCCAAGGTAATCAACTGGCCGTCGCCAGACGTAATTGCCACGCTTGCACCAGCCGCGGTCCCGGTGATACCCAGCAGACCGTTACCTGCCGCGGACTCCATACCACTGAAGGTTACGCTGACTTTGTTTTTAGCTGCCGGAGAACCAAAGGAACAGTTTTCCAGTTCAATGCTGAAGTTACGTGGTGTAGATTTCCCGCCATCCTGCAGAGCAACATTGGAGATTTGTCCCAGGTCAACAGTCTGGTCAACAGACTCTGGAGTAATAGAGCATGGTGCATCGATAATTGATCCGGTGAAGGTCACCTTGCCCTCACCTTCGCCAGCAGCATGCGCCATAGAAGACATCCCAAATACAACAGCCGCAGCCAAAATTGCTTTATTCATATTCATTGTATTTCCTTATTTAGTGATGTTTAGAAATAATATCCAGAAAGCTTTGGTATATCTTTTAAAAAAAGACAAGCACTTACCATTGACTAGGTGGAGAGAATAGCCCTAGCGCATATAAACAAGAGTTGATAACCAAACCCAACTGGAGTATTCAAATTATTCCACAACAAACCGGAAACATACAAACCAAAAATCTGACAAAAATAAACTAGACAAATAACTAAAAATCAACCATAAAGCACTCGCGTTGTGGTGGCAGAAATCGAGAAAACCCGCCAAGCAGTCACAAGCAATGAAAAGGATGCCAGCTACGGTTTTTTGTGCTACTTATCTGCTTACCGCAGACTTTTAAACCAATAATCGTAATTCTATGTTAAAGCAATGTTGCTATCTGGTGAGGGGCGGGTAATAAAGAAGGGGCTATGTACCGATGACGTTACTTTACATCTCCATTCCGCATTTGGTGTATGTAGGTGATGAAATGTCCAAAAAAAAAAATAAAAATGTTGTTACAAAGAGATAATTTGTTTTGTTAGTAACTTTTCACGTTGCAAATAACATAAGTAAAAAATCAAGCCATTCGCCATAGTTTTATATGCGTTAAGACACGAAGAATATGATGTGGCTATATGTTGTTAAAAACACAAAAAACGGCCACTCACTGGTATTTTTAATCAGCATATCGCCTCTTTTCATCCGGCGAAACATACTCAAAAGGTTAGGAATAATGAAACCCGTTATTGTTACTCCCTGTGTACCACAGCATATCCTCCGCTCCGGTACACGGGTCACTATAATCGATGAAAATCGCTATTTTGCGCATGGATTGCTCGCATATCTTGATCAGCATAGATGGTGCAATACGTCTAATGTAAAGAAATCAATCCTTTTTTTTTCCTTCAGAACCTTCTGGGAACTCCAGCCTGAACTACTATCCTTCCCATCTTCCACTGCACTGATCTGTGTTGCCGAACCCAGGCAAACGGAAGGGGATGTATTCCGTCTTTATCCCTGGATTCCGATTCTATTTCGGAATAGCACCCCTGACATGCTCATAACTGTCATTGAAAAAGCGCTTACGCCTGATCTGCATCAGGTCTCTCGGCTACGGAAGGCGCTCAGCCCACTAACACAAAAGGAAGTCGAGTTGATTTGCCGACTGGCAAGCGGATTGTCTGTTAATGAAGTTGGAAAACATTTTGGACTACGCGAAAAAACGGTCAGCCTCTACAAGCGTCGTACGATGAAGAAACTCGGCTTCAGAACGTTTCATGGACTCTGCGACTGGCTAAACCGAGCCCAAATAAGGTACTGACTACGCCAGAAAACAAGCCGGTCTGGAGGCTCTGCCCGGAGAACAGCACAGGACGTAAGTGTAACAGCCCGTTTAAACTGGACACTTCATCAATAAAGCACAGGAATAGACCTATATTTAAGGAATGTCTTGTGCAAAGAATTGAAGTGATTATAGGTGAGCAGAAGCGACGCCTTTCTAGTGCCGAAGAAAAGTCCCGTTTTGTTGCGCTGTCCAAACAGCCTGGCTGTTCCGTTTCTCTGGTTGCCCGGCAATGTGGCATTACACCCACCCTGCTTTTTAGACTTATGAACGGTGGTGGTCAGTCTGCTATCGCTGCTGGCGATGAAGTTGTCAGTGTTGCTGAAGTTAAGATACTGGAAAAAGGTAAAACAACTTGAGCAGATGTTGGGGCGTAAAACGATGGAAGCCAAAATCCTCCGCGACGCGCTGGAGATAGCACACTCAAAAAATTTGATATCGCGCATGCTATTGTTGCCACCGGACGATATCACCTAATTCGGATAACGCATGTCAGGTGTCACGGCCTAATCTTTATGAACACCTGAGTGGGTAGCAACTGCCCCGGTTTGCGCGTAACAGTAAAGAAGCTGATGAGGAATTACTGCCATTAATCAGACGGATATGCAGACAGCGTTTGAAAGGGCTATCCCAGGGTAACCGCCGTAAGCCAAAGGAAAACTGTATCCGGGTAAATCCAACACGAGATTACCGGATCATAAAACTCAATAATCAGTTGCTGGCAAACACTGGCCGAAAGCAGGTAATCTATATACGACCTGGAATACTTAACGATTCAACCGTAGCAAAAAAATAATATGAATCGATTTAATAAATGTCACTGATAATTAATAGTAAAATTTGCTGTAGCATTTGCAGAACCGACAGTAACATTATTACCACTTTCTACAGCTTGATATCTTGCGATAAAGTGCAATATATTACTCCCATCAATAATATTGATTGATTTTGAATTGTTGCCTAAGTCAATTTTTGTTCCATCCTTATCACTAATTTGAATAGCAACACCCTTAGCGGAATCTACTGAATTATCTAGAGCAAGTAGAGATGGATCTTGCTCGTCACTAAGACCTTCAAATTTTACTGTTGCTTTTTGTGGTGAGTAACTAGCACATGATATTTCAATTTCCAACTCCTTCGGTGGGGATAAATCACCAATATTCTTGAATACGCTACCTCCAACATCTCCCAGGTTGACGGTTTTAGTAATCGAGTTGGGATTTATTTCACATGCTTTATTCCTAATTGTACCGGAAAAGTTTAGTATAACATCATCACCAGCATAAACGGGTAAAACAATCACGCTTAAACAGAACGCGAAAAACACATTAAAGTTAAATATAATCCACATGAAAAATTCCTTTCCTAGTGTTTCTTACTCATAAGTTAAAGTCAAAGTAGCCATTGCATTAGCACTACCAGCACTGACACTGTCTAGTGTTTGTATATACCTTACGCTCCATCCTAGATCATAAACAGTATTGCTTGAAATATTGGCAACATTAAATTTTGAATTTAGTGTTAATGGTGCTCCAAAGTTATTCAGCATTTGTATGGCAACTCCTGTAGCTGAGCTTTCTTCACCATTCTGTAGTTTTATTGCACCTGGAAAAGATTGTTCTTCTTCCGCCGTGACTTTTGCGTTTAGTTTTAGTTCGCCCTGACAATTTAGCGACAAATCAATAGGCTGAGGTGTGGTGGATGAACCAACACCATTAAAGTCATCAGTATACCAGTCACCTACATTTATGTTAACAAAATTACCACCAACCACTTCGCATGCATGGGCAGTAATATTTATAGTAATAGGTTGCAGTACTAATTGAACGGACGGCGCACCGATATTCCCATCACTTGTAAGCTCTAATTTAGCAACATTAGAGGATGGTATGTTATAACTTCCCGTTTTCAAAGTCCCTGTAGCTACATAAGATACTAATGTATCAAATCCGATAGTGGCCAGGGATTTATCAACATCCAAAATAGTTGTAGGAGTATCGTCAAGAGGAACATATTGAGGGTATAAAGGGTCTTTAATTCCAATGATAACCCCAATACCTTTAACCCCAGTTTCAAAAACAGGGTAAGTTACCCCATCAATTATGGACACTATACCTGTAGCACTATAGTTTGAATTGGCTGTAGATATATAATGATGCTTCCCGCTGCATCCAGTGAACGCCTGGCCTGTACTATTGCCTGCCCATCCCTCTTTAAGCTGTTGACCTACATACAATGAATCGGCAGGACCTTCAAAATCAAGTATTCCCTGTGTATCCAGCATTACATCTTTGGAATCGGTACAGCTGGCATTAGCAATTGTAGTATATAAGGATATCGTAATAATTATAATAACCTTAAATAGAGTCTTTGTATAATTGTTTGCACCAATACAAGGAAACATAAATAATCCTATTTACATACCGCAGTTAATTTATGTAATGACAATGATTTATTTACTTGAGGTAATGCGAATTTTGCCTCGCATTTCTGAGACGCTAATGAACCCCACTTAACATTTAGGACTCCTTCATCTGATAATCCACTTAAATAAACTATACCATTTTCATCAACAATCCCGGTATTACTCTCACTGTTATCGATTAATACTACCGCACCAAATGGAATAGACTTCCCATCTTTTGTGAGCTCAACCAACGCGCGATAACCCTTTTTGGGATTAAAGTCAGCAGCTACAATAGCTCCATTATTAGGCACTACCGATTGAACATTTTCTGGCATTTCTACATCATCAGGTAATGTTGATGGATCTACAGAGATACGAGTACGTCTATAAGAACTCACATAAGGAACGATCGCATAACCCTTTGCATCTGTATAAATTCCAACTCCATTGTTAATTTTAATATTTGATGCACTCGGAGCTCTTACCAATACGAATGACGAATTGTCGCCACTTATAGGTTGACCCAATGTTACACCTTGTGAATGCGTCAATATAGTACCTTGCAACCCGTAATTTATCTGGTGTGTGTCAGGGTTATAGTTATAACCAATATTTGCCCTTCCATATGTTCCTCGATAATCAGCACTCACACTTCCACTATTACCTACTCCATGATTACCATAACCTTCAGCAATGCTGTAGGATAGATTATTATCCTCTAAAGCAGTCCCATTGATACCAACTTGAGTATAGGTATGACCTTGACTATCATGGCTAACATTATAAGTGGCGTATGATTTATGCAGCCAAGGTGACAATGGAACACTTACAGATAACGCTATCTGTTGGTCATTAGAGTCATTATCTGCAGACAACTTTGAATAAGAGTACATTAATGAATAATTAATCCCGCCAAATGAATTTTGATAACTAAAATTTATTCCTCTTTCATAGTCATCTCTGTTCCAGTAGTCTTGCTGATAGCCAGAAAGCAAAAGAGAACCCCATTTACCTTCATTTAAATTTTGAGCTAAGTCAAGTTGCATTTTGCTTCGTTTATTATCATTAATAGGATAACTGTTGGTTGATTCCATCCATTTATGTTTCATGGCTTCGCTAAAAGTATTAAAACCTTTTGTTGAATAATGATACCCAGCCAATGTGATAGTTGAACTTGTTGTTGCAATATCCTTTGAGTATTGAAAACGGTACTGCTGTCCAGTCTCGTGATTATCTTGCAAACTGGTGTTTGCCTGGGTAATGTCAGCAGAAAATGAACCAAAATCACCTAATCCAATACCACTTCCACCGGTAAATGCTGAGTAGTTTTTCGACAGTTGCATGCCGCCATAAATTGTAAGATTATTCAGTAAGCCATATTGTAACGTAAACTGCCCAAATTCAGATTCAATAGCTTCATTATCATTAGAGCGGTACTCCCCAGCGATTGCTGAATATTTCAGGCGCCCTAATCGCTGCATAATAGGTACACTGGAAAAGGGTTGTATAAATGTTCGCTCAGATCCATCAGCCTCTGTTATTAAAACTTGTAAATCGCCACTTGAAGCTGTGGGGAATAAATCATCAATCATAAATGCACCAGGCGGGACATTTGTTTGATAAATAACAGAGTTATCTTGCTTAATCGTTATTTTGGCATTGCTGTTTGCGATGCCTCTTATTATCGGAGCAAAACCTCGCTGACTATCAGGCAGCATGTTATCATCGGAAGCTAGCTTCGCGCCTAAAAACTGGATGCTCTCAAACACATCTGAGGGTGTAAAAGTATCTCCCAACGTTAATTGGCTTTTCAAAGTAGTGATATCTCTTTGAATGTATGTACTTATAGAATCCCATTTATTAGTTGTACCTGAATTATTTTTATTATAATTCCACGTGCTATAGTTACGGATGCGCCATGGCCCAATGTTTAATCCACTACGTAAGTTGGTGAAATAACTATCACTTTGTTCATTGGACTCGCTATCTGTTCGTGAATTTGTACCATTAAAGTTATAGCTTACAAAAAGACCTGCAAGACCATCATCCAAAAGCTCGGGTGAAATTGAACCTCGAGCTGCGTTTGATATGTAAATCTGTGGAATAGAGAAACTTAATTTTTGACGAGAGAAATCAAATACCACTTTAGCATCAGGTATGAATGTTGCCAATTCTTTAATATTGTACTCACTATCTACACCGGTAAATGACGGAATAGCATCAATATTAATTCCCATTTCATTTAACTCATTGATATTTAACTCAGGAACCAGTTCTCCATTGGCTGAATGCACAAAATTAAAATCACGTGTAAACCTGCGTTCGTTATTAACGAAGACATCTACGCGATATGTACCTGGTACCTGTTTTCCACTCACAGAAAACATATTCGAATCAAGCGTGGTACCTTCTGTTGGACCTAACTCCAATGCCTTAAGGTTGAAATAATCATCAGCGAAAGAGTTGGCACTCCAAAAAAAAGTGATCGCAATCACACTGGATAATGATTTTATTTTTGGTAATACAACAGAAGGCATTTTGGAACCTTATTAATTCTGAGCAATAAAAATACTTTATGCGAAATGCTATTTTAAAATGCTATTAATTTCATCACTTGAACCACCGAAATCATTTATATACTTCCATGAAACCTTATCATTACCTTCGACTGGGTTTGGTAATGTATATGAAGCACTTCCCTTTGGAGGCACCATTAGATTAGTTGTATTTATTTTAATCGAACCAATCTTTAGATCAGAAAAACTTATATAATATGGTGATGGGTTAGTCACTTTCAGATTCCCACCTTCACGACTAAAAATAATGTTTTTATACGCATCCGATGGTTTAATCTTTATGCTTTCAGGTCTATAAAATAATTTTATTCTTGTTTTCACAGAAATCTGTAACACATTTCTTGCATCTTTTGGCGTTGATGGTATAGACTTAACATTTAACCAATAAACAGACTCAATGTCCTGTGGCAAATTACCTTCGACGTTGACTATTCTTAAGAGATTTTCTTTTCCTGCATCTAGACGGAACAAAGGAGGCGTTATTACAAATGGAGTATTAGAGCCATTTCTTTTTATTCCTTCAGCACCATCACTATCCAGCCATGACTGTATTAAATAAGGTGTTGTATCTGGGTTTTTTACAGACAATGATGTTTCTTTTTTGCTGCCGTCATAGATAACTCTAACCCCACCCACCACAACTCCTGCATATGTATTAATAGTAGTAGCTATTGATAGCGTTAAAGCCATGGTTAATTTTGTTAACACCTTCATTTTCGTTATGCTCAGAAAATATTTCTTATTAATTATCTTGTTAAAACTATGACGAGGGCATAACCCTCGTTTTCCAAGGATTATTGATAGTTAATGGTATATTCTGCAGTACCATTAGCCACACCAGTGCCGACTGAGTCGGAGGTTGCAGTATAGCGGGCAACAAAATCCATCACGACACCACCGTTTTCAATGGGGTATTCTTTAGATTGAGAAAACATGGGAATTGCTAAACCTGTGTTATCTGCAATTTCAATGCCGACATTTGAAGCTTCTTCACCACCCGCTGTATCCAGTGCAAGCAAATTGGTGTTAGCTGGGTCTGCACGCCCATCAAATTTTGCGCTAACTGTAGTTATTTCTGCTGGGCAATCACTTAAAGCAATTTCAAAATGAGTTGGTGATGCTTTATCACCTGCTGCTGCAAAAGCAGTAGTGGAAACATCTCCGAGATTAACTGTCATATTTTTTGAAGCAGTATCAACTACACAAGCATCTGCAATGATATTCCCTGTAAAATTAATAGTGCCATCTGCGGCATTAGCTGCATTAAATAACACACAAGACAATGAAGTTGTTAATAAGATTTTTTTCATAAGTACACCCTTAACAGCACTTGAAATGGGATTAAATGGAAATGAATTACTTCTTCATGACGCTTAATTTGTCATTGAAAAATCTACATCACCTATTGAAAACGCACAAACCATTTTCTTCCGACGGAGAACAACAAGACCGCTATTGAAATAAGAAAAAACATCATTATCATGTGCTTACATCTCAGCGCGATAAAAAAACCATCCAGAAATAAACTGATTATGTTAAATGCCTGCTCTATAAGTTTGACAATGAATTTCATTTAACAACTAACATGACTTCAGATTGAACAAAAACTGAGGAATAAAGACTTCAAATATTAAGCAGGTGGATACCCTAGGGAAATGTATGTTAAGCGAAATCAGAAAATAAAAAATCGAGACATGACCGCATCGCTAACACCACTATTATCAGGCGATTACAGTGAAAGCAATGTCGATATGGCTTAACAACTCAACCGAAAACTCAAAGGCTGGGCCGCGTTCTATGCGTTTGTTGATTTTCAGGCCAAATATATCGACCGTGTAGTGTTCTGGAAGTTGGTTCACGGCCTGGTCCGCAAATACCGTCCGGGAATCGCTCCTCTGATTAGGTGGTGGTGTAAATCACAGCAAAATGTGTGTTTTATTTGGTAAAATCAATCATGGAAAGCTCAGTGGTGAGATCCTGTTCCGCTGGCGACTGCCCGAAGGTGGACGGAAGCCAGAAACACGCATTCATTGCGCTAAACTGACGTGGCAATGGCAATCGCCAGCATTAAAACGTATAAGCCGGATGCGCTGAAAGGTGCTGGGAAATAGTCCGACTACGCCCTGCTAGTTACTCTATTCCGTAACTAGCAGGGCTGGCTGTATTAGGCGGTAGTCATCAATCTCTTCGTCCGTAACGTGGTGGTCTGATCAATGAAGCCCAATCTCTCACGCGAGATGACGCTGAATGATGGCCGTGTGGCGACGAAAACTGGACAGCAAGGTTATCGTGCATTCGGACCTTGGCAGCCAATGCGGCAGCGACGACTTGCAACGCTTCGCCGGGCCAACAACCAGTCCCTGAGCATGATCCGACGTGGCAACTGCTGGGATAAAACTGTGGCGGAGTCGTTCTTCAGCCCACTGAAAAAAGAACGTATCAACAAACGAATATATAAAACCCGTGATCTGACCCGGGCCGATATCTTCGATTATATTGAAATGTTCTACTACCGGACCCGGTACCACACTCATCTCGGCCGCCTTAGTCCTAAGGCCCTTCGAACAGGCCTTGCCTTGAGGACAGAATATGTCTACCGATGTGGGGTTAAGTGTCAGTACGCGATGATGTGTAAACTTAACACAGCCCCTCAGGATATAAATCAGGATGTTTTGCTCGGTGAAATCCAGCACCTCAGGCAGCAGGTTCAGCAGTTGCAGCTCGAACGAGACATAATGACAAAAGCGAATGAACTGATAAAAAAGACCAGGGTATCAGCTTTCTGACTTTGAAAAACAGGGTGAAAACCCAGATCGTTGATGCCATTAAGAAAAATAACCTCGTTGCTGAGTTGCTTAGCGTTCTGCTACTTGCCCGCAGCTGTTAGCAAGCCAGCGCTTATGTGATAAGTATGCTGAAATACGCGTGATCATGACGGAGAGCATTGAGGAGAACTACCTCTGCTACGGCTATCGGCGTCTTCATGCGATGCTTCGTGTTAACAACCGGCTTATTCTGAGAAGGTTGTTCGCAGACTGATGGCGGAAGAGCAGCTCATTGTTAAACGTACCAGGCGACGGAGGTACGCCTCTTAATGTGGAGAAACCGGTCCAACACCTGAAAATCTGCCCGACCACGATTTTAGTTCCTGCAGACCAAATGAAAAGTGGCTGACCGATATAGCCGAGTTCCAGCTTCCTGCTGGTCAGGTCTACTCTGACGTGATTAAGCTCGCCAGAGTTTTTTAAAACGCCAAACTCAGAGAATTATGAGCCGCTTTTGTGAGTCTGGTTCTTCAGGACTAGCATAAATAAAACAACCTCAAGTATGCAACTAAGCAGCCTGAGGTTTAATTGTGCTTCCTTATGCTAAATATCTTTTTTATTAAGTAATATCAGAACATCCTGCTACACTTCTCTTAATCTTATCAAGTATTCTTCAGATGTACATTTTATACCTGATTCAGCTAGATAGTTCCTGGCTGACTCTTTGGCATGTCCTGTTTATATTTTTTGTGCTAATACATATCACTTCTGCATTAATAATCTTTATCCAAACGCCTACACTAACTAAAAATTCAGAATCCGTGCGGAAGTTTTTTTATATCAACAAGATATCCTCCTGAACGCAACGTAATGTATGCCCCCTGATTTAGGGCGGAGATGACATTCAGTATACTGCTACGGGATAAAAATGTTCTCTCCTGAATATAATCCAGTATTTTTATGTTCATTCTAACATCTTCATTGTACCCAATATAAAGTTCTTCCAGGCAGTTTTTTATAGTACCATAGGCTTTTGAATGCATCAGCCTGGCATCTCTGTAGCATAAATAATTAATATGAAACGAAAGCAAAATTACTACATCTTGCCAAAGACACTTTTCATCAAGGATTTCAATGGCTCTTTTAGTTGTTATTTTATATACAACAGATGGTTTATCCACACGCAAATATGTTTTGGAGAATCCTGGTTGGTAATATTCAGCAAACCCTAGTACATGTTGTTGACCCACACGTGAAATCAATACATTACTATCCCCCTTCATAATGGAGAGGCCGCCTTCGTCCAGTATATAAATATAGCTAACTTCAGAATCAATCCA
>NZ_JCBAJB010000021.1:0-10802 GCF_059766475.1 Enterobacter sp. SCRI0065
AGGGGTCCGCTTGGAAAACGGAAATTATCCCACGCTAAGAATATATTTTGTACAGCAGTGGAGAAGGATGAGAGACCAGCAGTTCATTAACAGGGACTCCTTTTTGCTTAAGCGGCTCAATGGTTCTTTCTATATAAACCGTATTCCAGAGTGTTATCGCCGCCGTATGTAGTGTCAGCGCCGGTGGCGTGGTAACGCTGATCCTCCCACCCCCAGATCCCTGATTTCATTCAGCCGGTGCATGAAGGATGCTCGCCCAAGGGCCTCACCCTTATTCAGCCCCGCCTGTATGCATCGGCCTAAGCCTTTATCGCAAAATCAGTCCAGCATAAACAGCGTCCGATCTCTGCAGAAAATCGCCCTCTGCGCTACGAGTTTGAACGCATTTACTCTGTTTATAGGTAACATTCGCTCCACGATATAATGATATCGGCAACGTATTCAGCATCCTGAGCATGAGTCAGAAGGTGATCCGCCTTACCCAACGAAATGAAACTCTTGGGATGCTTTGCTGCTTTGAATATTTTTTCGGCCTGCTCAATTAACACAGTATCATCTTCAGTCGCATGAAAAATAAGCAGAGGCTTGTTCATGGCGAACACCTTATGAGCGATTTTGTGTCCCTGAATATTGTCCAGCATCTGTTTCTTTAAGGTAAATACCCGCCCGGCCAGCTCAACGGGATAGGCTCCATGCTGGTTAATGTTTTCAACATCATCCTTAAAAAGACGTTTTACGTGTGTCAGTTCTCCGGGTGATCCTATGGTGACAACGGCCTTTGCCTCAGGAACTTCGCCGGCAATAGACAGAATGGCCGATCCCCCCAGGCTATGGCCGATGAGCAAAGAAGGCGCTTCGTACTGTCGGCGGAGATAATCTACCGCGCAAAGCAGGTCCGAAATATTGGATGAGAAGTTGGTGTTGGAAAAATCCCCTTCGCTGTTTCCCAGACCAGTAAAATCAAACCGGAGAACGGCGATAGCATTCTCTGTCAGTTTCCGCGCAATACGCGCCGCGCCTTTGAGGTCTTTGCCACACGTAAAACAATGAGCTAACAGCGCAAACGCTTTAGGATTTTCAGGAAGTTCAAGCAATCCGGCCAGTTCTTCACCAGCCGCATTTTTGAACGTAAATTTTAGTTTTTTCATAGGATATTCCAGGTCTTAAACTGATTTCATATGTTTGATCGCAGGGAAAAATAATCTTCTGCTCTGCATCTGGCATTACGCGTTTTCCTTCCTCTACTGGGATGTGAAACAGAATTCATTCCGAATGCCTGTCCTCACCTTCCAGTTTGAAAGCTGATTATTGCTTCCTGTTCGGTGATCACTTACGCTATGCTACCAACTAGATGGTAGTTTACAAGAATTTTATGAGGTCTCACTGAATGGCCAATTGCGCGCTCATTCTTAAAATATCCCTGGCAATGCTGGCGTTTGCTGCAAACTCTATTCTGTGCCGTCTGGCCCTGCAGGGAGGCCACATTGATCCCCTTTCATTCAGCAGCCTCAGGCTGGCCAGTGGTGCACTCGTCCTGTCACCTTTCTTGTTTTATCACGCAAAAACTACATTATCGCTGTGGCGTCCGCTGAGCGGATTTTACCTCATGGTGTACGCAGTGCTCTTCTCTGTCGCCTATATCCATCTCGATACCGGGGCAGGTGCGCTGTTACTTTTTGGTGCCGTACAGTTTGCGATGGTGATCCACGGATTATTTAAAGGGGAATCACTCTCCGTTACCGGCTCCTCATCGTGTATAACCCCTTTCTCTCTGGCCGTTTTGTCCTGTCAGGATGTCGTCAGAACCCGGCATAACACCCTGTGCCGGGAACACAAAAGGCACGGATGAACAGGTCGTGAATATTCTTAGTGAAGCCTGCTGATGACATGTCTGGCGACAAAAAAATGCCGCCCTTAAGGGGCGGCTTATGCCAGCGTCACGGGGTTATCGTCTGACCGCCATGATGCCCGCATCGACATCCCAGATAGCGCCCGTCACCCATGAGGTTTTGTCAGACAACAGGAAGAGAATAGTGTTTGCCACATCTTCGGCAGTTCCGACGCGTCCCAGCGGGTGGAAATCGTTCAGCGACTTCATAGCATCTGCGATATCCGCTTTGTCCATGAAGCCTTCGTATATCGGCGTATGAACAATACCGGGAGACACCGCGTTGACACGAATACCCGCGCTGGCCAGCTCAATCGCCAGATTACGCGTCAGGGCATGCAGACCCGCTTTTGCCATTGAATAGGCCGAGGCCGGCGAGTCACCCAGTGCAGCCTGAGCACCAATCGAACCGACGTTGACGATAGACCCTTCGAGCTTCGCGGCGAGCATGTTCTTCACGACATCCTGTGTAATAAAGAACGTGGCTCGGTTCAGCGAAAGATACATGTCATAATCGGCAAAGCTGTGCTCGGTAAATCCTTTGGGCATGAAGATACCGGCGGCATTCACCATCAGGCTGATATCGCGATGGTGAGCATTAATTTCCTGACGGATAGTTTCCATACCTTCTTCGGTCATCAGGTTCGCCGCGATGACCGCAACCGGTCCCAGAGGGCTCAGTTCTTTTTGCACCGCTTCGGCTTTGTCTTTTTTATTCCCGGTCAGCACGACACTGCCGCCCGCTTCCAGTACCATGCGTGCCACGGCCAGGCCCATGCCGCTGGTACCGCCGACGACGAGCAGTTTTTTACCTTTGAAAAAAGTGTTCATTTTCTGACTCCATTACTGGTGGGTAAGACGTTGCCGGCAGCGTGAAACTGCCGGCGGTTGACGGATTAAATACTGCAGCCATCCGTTCCGCAGGTCTGACCCGCAGTGGCTGAAAATTCGGTTTGCTGTTCATCCCAGACCTGACGCAGGGCATTCAAAAAGTTATCTGCTGCCTGAGCCCCGCTGATGGCATATTTTTCGTTCATCACAAAAACCGGAACGCCGCTGAGGCCAATAGACTGTGCGTGGGCTTCATCGTCGGAAACGGTGGCGCGAAAATCGTCATTTTCCAGGGCGGCTTCAGCGTCAGCTTTCGGCATACCGGCTTCTACGGCCATGGCAACGAGCTGCTGACGGTCAAAGAGAGAGCGACCTTCGGTGATACTGCCATGATAAAAACGTTCTTCCACCGCGTCCGCAATTCCGGCCTTACGCGCGGCAACCAGCAGGGTGTGTGCATCTTCTGTATCACCAAACATCATGCCGTCGAAGTTGTAGATCAGACCTTCAGATTTACCGGCGGTGCCCACCTGATTCATCATCAGCTCCGCTGAATGCTGACTGCCCAGCTTTTTAACGATGGCATCCTTAAAAGGCATCGCGGGAGTACCACCGGCCAGACGGTAGCTGTGATGGCGGATCACCACCTGGTCGCGAAATTCAAAGCGATTCAGACCCTGTTCAAATCTTTTTTTAGCAATCCAGCACCACGGGCAGACCAAATCTGACCAGATATCGATGGTAAGGGTGGGTTTCAGCGTTTGCATAATGATTCCTCAAAGACGTTGGGCGGTCGGATCTCACTTATCAGAGAACCGCGACCGTATGGGATTTATTGCGCCTGCCAGACCGGGTAATCGGTATAGCCTTTTTCCGGGGAACCACTGACGCCGTAGTAGGTGGCGCGGTCACTTTCTGCCAGTGGCCAGCCGTTTTGCATTCTTTCAACCAGATCCGGGTTAGCGATGTAGGGCACACCAAATGCCACCAGATCCAGCTCATCATCTTCCAGAGCCTGCTCTGCGATATCACGGGTAAAACCGCCGGCAGCGATGATGGTGCCTTTAAACGTGTTGCGAAAACGGCGGCGGAAGCCTTCCGGAAGTGGCGCTTTGGTGTACACCGGCTGATAGTAAAGGTGTACGTAGGCCAGTTCCCGCTGACCGAGCGCGTCGGTGATGGCTGACCAGGTTTGCTCTTCACCTTCATACGGCGCGAGGTCATAAATGCGGCCGAACGGTGACAGGCGCACGGCAACGTGGCTGTTACCCACGGCTTCCGCCACGGCGTCAATGGTCTCCAGCAGGAAACGCTGACGATTTTCCACCGAGCCGCCGTATTCGTCGGTGCGGGTGTTCAGTTCGCTACTGAGGAACTGGTCAAAGATGAATCCGTTTGCCGCCATGATTTCCACGCCGTCAAAGCCGGCTTCCATCGCCAGGCGTGCGGAGTGCACGAAGTCTGCAGTGATGCGTTTAACTTCATGCGTTTCCAGCGCGCGTGGCTGGCTCGGTACAACCGGGCCCGGTTCTCCGGATTCGGTCAGCGCAAAAACGGTGGTATTGACCGCCTGAACGGTGCCCGCTGAAACCGGCGCTATGTGGCCTGGCTGAAGAGAGACGTGAGACATACGGCCGACGTGCCAGAGCTGCGCGAAAATACGGCCACCTTTGGCGTGAACCGCTTGTGTCACCTTACGCCAGCCCTGGACGTGTTCGTCGTTGTAGATACCAGGGGTATAAAGGTAACCCCGGCCTTCTTCTGAAACCGGCATCCCTTCGGTGATGAGCAGGCCAGCAGAAGCACGCTGTGCATAGTACAAAGCCACGACCTCATCCGGCACGTCATTCATGGTGCGGGTGCGGGTCATCGGTGCCATGACTACACGGTTTTTTAACGCCAGGCCAGACAGATTGTAGGGGGTGAAAAGCTTACTCATCGTATACCTCACAAAAAACAAAAAGGAGTATCCCGGCAGGGATTTGCACAGCCCGGCAGTATCATCGACTGGACGTCGCGCACTGGAGTTGCATAAACATCTGATGGGTGGCAATATACCAACCATCTAGTAGGTAGGTCAATGGCTGTGTCGTATTTTTTTGTCATAACGCAGCCATTTCTGAATTGTCACTCATTTTGCGAGGTCATCACCATGCGTACATTAACAGCTTATAACGAAGATAATTTCCGCCAGATAGAGCAGTACAAAGGAATATCGGTGGTACGTTTCTCTGCACCCTGGTGTCCGCCCTGTCAGGCCAGCGAAGAAATGTTCAGTCAGTTTGCAGACCGGCTCGATAGAGATATTCAGGTGGGGAAAGTCAATGTAGATCAGGCGCCGGTGCTGACAACCAAATACGAGATCTGGGGGCTGCCGTCTGTGCTGATATTTCATGAAGGGCAATTAGTTAAACGCATACCGGGTGTGAAACCTGCATCGGTATATGCTCAGGCTATTGCGGACATAAAAAAAGGGCAGTAATGCCCTTTTAACGTGGAATTTATTAATGCTTAACCGCGTGCCTGACCGACGGCATCCAGAGTGCGGGCTGAATAAATGACCGCCGCGCCAGCGTTGAGGTTAATCGCCACGCCCAGCGCTTCAGCAATTTCAGCGTCGGTTGCACCGGCTTTCACAGCGGCGTCGGCGTGAAAAGCAATACAGCCGTCGCAGCGGGTTGTGACTGCGCACGCCAGGGCAATGAGTTCACGCACTTTTGCGCCCAAAAGGTCAGTTTTGTTACCTGCGTTGCCCAGGGCAACCACGCCTTTCATGGTCTCGGGGGTCAGTTTGCCCAACTCGCCTAAACGTTGCATTAACTCTGAGCGATAGTTGTTCCAGTCCAGCATAGTGTCATTCTCCTGAATGAGGGGTATTAAGAAGCAGTTTTATATACTTAAGGCTGTTGGCGAAGACTTCGGGTCTGGCCGTTGCATGCGCCACTACGCTTGAGCCTTCACAGACATTAATGATCATCAAAGCAATATCTGATGGTTCGGCATGGGATGAAAACTCACCTGACTCCATGCCCGCCCTGACGACTTTTGTGAGCCACTCGATTTGCATATCGAAATAAAGTGATGTCTGTACAGTAATTGCCTGAGGCAGATTGGCGGTCTCTGCTGACAACGCACAACACAGTGGCAGTAGCGAAGCTTTATGGCTTTGCGCGAAGATATCGATGTAAGCCGCAATTCTTCTCTCCGCGCTTTTCTCAGTCGCCTCTATCTGCTCAAATACGCGTTGTGTATCAGAGAACGCCTGTATTACCACCTGCTCACCCAGAATATCTTTGGTCGGGAAATGGTGATGAATACTGGCCTTGGTGATACCCACTATTTTTGATAAATCAGCATAGCTGAATGCTGAATATCCTTTTTCGCGCATCAGGTGTTCTGCTTCGCTGAGCAGCCGTTCCCGTGTCATGGTTGTCATAATTACTCCATATAATCTACTAGTTGATAGATTATATTGTTGCTATTTTTCCGTAGCAAGTTGTATCACTGACTCAGTATCGTGCAGAGCTGAACGTCACTGCCATCCTGCATTCTGAATGGCAGCATTACATCTCTGACATCACGCCAGGCGTGTAATCATTTCAACCGGATTAGCCAGAGTATCGTGGATTGGCGAATTCTTTTGCATTTCGCTGACCAGCGCTTCTAACTCCTCGCGACTGGCGGTCTTGCTCGTAAGGTGAACATCGACGCGAATAGATTTCGCACCTTTACGCACGTTGCTGTCCAGCCCAAGGAAGCCGTTGAGGTTGATATCGAAATTAAGATCCAGCTCGATACCGTCCAGGTCGATCCCTTTTTCAGCAGCCATCATGGTAAGGGTGGCGGTATAACAGCCAGCCAGCGCCTGCATGATGTATTCAGTCGGGCTCATGCCGGTATCGGTGCCGAGTAAACCTGCGGGTTCATCACCGATATTAGAAAATTTCCCCACACGGCTGGTATCGATAACGCCGTTCTGGATTGTGGCGCCGGTCTCTGTGCGAACGGTTAATCCGCCGCTGGAACGGGCTTTCATCTGGAAAGTCAGGTTACCCAGGCCAGGCTGGCTGCGAACTGCTTCACGGGTATTGTGGATCGCAGCTGCGTCTGCAGAAGGTTTAACGGTAGTAGACATAATGGCTCCTGTAATTTCTTGATAAAAGGTATAGCTGGTGTAATCAGTACCAACCATCTAGTTGGTAGATTAATATCGCGAACCTCTTTTGTCTACTCTTTTATAAAAAATAGGGGGAAAAGAACCCAGCAGGCTGTTTTATTTCATAATAACCATTTGATTTTTTTTTATAATCTTCCCAGCCGCTCACTCTTGCAGCAATCCAGCCTTTACCCGAAGGATAGTCTGGCGGGTGGTATTAAATTCCCGGGCAATAGCACTGATACTGATGCCAGCATTTAGGCGCTCTGTCACTGTTTGCTTTTGTTCCTCGCTCAGGATGGGGGGGCGACCGAAGCGTTTTCCAGCCGCTTTTGCCCTCGCAATACCTGAATACGTTCGCTCAAGCAGCAAATCCCGCTCAAACTCCGCTACAGCAGAAATTACCTGCATAGTCATTTTTCCGGCCGGACTGGTCAAGTCAACGCCTCCGAGTGCGAGACAATGAACGCGAATATCTAAAGCCGCCAGTTGCTCTACTGTTTTTCGGATATCCATCGCATTACGACCCAGACGGTCAAGTTTGGTGACAATCAGTACATCCCCATTTTCCATGCGATCTAGCAACCGGATAAATCCGGGGCGTTCGCTGGCAGCAACCGAGCCACTGATATGCTCCTCAATAAGTCGTTGGGATCTGATGGCAAAACCCGCCGCTTCAATTTCACGACGCTGGTTTTCTGTGGTCTGTTCCAGAGTTGAGACCCTGCAGTAGGCAAAAACACGTGACATGGGAAACTTTCCGTACGAAATGGATGTCCGAATTATAACGTGTGTCCGAAATTAATTTCACTAAGTTTCGGACATGTGCTGTAAGTGGTGTACGAAACCGACCGGTTTCGGTCACAGCGAACAAATAACAGATGAAAACTATACGCGAGGGAGGCATTTATGCCACGGCGACAGATACTGAGCAGCGAAGAGCAGGAACGCTTACTGGTTATACCAGATGATGAAATTATTCTGACCCGAATGTGTTTTCTGAACGAACCGGATATTGCGCTCATTAATAAGCACCGAAGGCCAGCGAATCGCCTGGGCTTTGCTGTATTACTCTGTTATCTGCGTGGACCTGGATTTATTCCGGACAAAAGCAGTGCTCCTCACAATGGCGTTGTATCCAGGGTTGCTTCCCGACTGAAACTTCAGCCTGATTTATGGCCGGAATATGCATCCAGAGAGCAAACCCGCTGGGAACATCTGACCGAACTTTATCGCTACCTGGAACTATCCCCGTTCAGCCGGTCAATGCAAAAAGACTGTATCCATCATCTGCACCCCTATGCCATGCGAACTGACAAAGGATTTATGCTGGCGGAAGAAATGCTCAGCTGGCTACATAACAATAATGTTATTTTCCCTTCTGTTGAAGTGATCGAACGGACGCTTGCCGAAGTCGTCACGCTCGCTAACAGATCGGTATTTTCGACACTTACCGCGCAACTGGAAAAGCAGCATAAATCAGCACTCGACAGCCTGCTCATATCAGAGGGTGAACAACCTTCCCGTCTGGCATGGCTGCTACAGCCTCCGGGTAAAATAAACGGTAAAAATGTGCTGCAACATATCGACCGGCTTAATTCCATCGCTGCGCTGGGGTTGCCTGATGGTATTGCACTTTCCGTTCACCAGAACAGGTTGCTTAAACTGGCGCGTGAGGGCCGGAAAATGAGCAGCAGGGACCTGGCAAAATTCACCGATGTCAGACGTTACGCTACGCTGGTTTGTATAATAACAGAGGCCAGGGCCACCCTGACTGACGAAGTGATTGATCTGCACGAGCGTATCCTGGGTAGTCTGTTCAGCAGGGCAAAACGCACGCAGGCCGAACGGCTCCAGCAAACGGGAAAGCTTATTCAGAGCAAGCTGAAGCAGTACGTTACCGTCGGGCAGGCGTTACTTAACGCCAGAGAATCCGGGGAAGATCCCTGGACTGCAATAGAAGATGTCCTTCCCTGGCAGGAATTCATCAACAGCGTGGAAGAAACGCGGTTTCTTTCCCGTAAGGGCAATTTCGACGCGCTTCATCTGATCACCGAAAAATACAGTACGTTGCGTAAATATGCCCCGCGTATGCTGTCAGCATTGCAGTTCATGGCGACACCTGCGGCGCAGGCGCTCAGCGATGCGCTGGACACCATAACGGAAATGTACCGTAAACAACTTCGTAAAGTGCCGCCATCAGCGCCAACAGGGTTTATCCCTGAAAGCTGGCGAAAACTGGTGCTCACGCCTTCAGGCATCGACCGCAAGTACTACGAGTTTTGCGTACTGAATGAACTCAAGGGTGCATTACGTTCCGGTGATATCTGGGTAAAAGGATCGCGCCGCTACAAAAATTTTGATGATTATCTCATCCCGACTGCTGAGTTTGAGAAATCCCGACATAATGACCAGTTACAGTTGGCCGTTCAGACCGATAGCCAGGCATACCTTCAGGCCCGTATGACTCTTCTTGCATCTCGGCTGGAAGAAGTTAACGCGATGGCGCTTGCCGGTGATTTGCCCGATGTAGATATCTCAGATAAAGGCGTAAAAATCACTCCACTGGAGAACAGCGTTCCTTCAGGTGTTTCGCCCTTTGCAGATTTGGTTTATGGCATGCTTCCCCATCCGAAAATTACGGAGATACTGGAAGAAGTTGATAGCTGGACGGGATTTACGCGTCACTTCGCGCACCTCAAAAATAATAACGTCAGACCAAAAGACGGAAGACTGTTGCTGACCACCATTCTGGCTGACGGCATCAACCTTGGGCTGACAAAAATGGCGGAATCCTGCCCTGGGGCCACAAGATCGTCACTCGAAGGTATTCAGGCATGGTACATCAGGGATGAAACTTATTCAGCGGCACTGGCCGAGCTGGTCAACGCACAGAAAGAGCGGCCTCTGGCCGCATTCTGGGGCGACGGGACAACATCGTCGTCAGACGGGCAGAACTTTCGGGTAGGCAGTCACGGACGTTATGCCGGTCAGGTCAATCTTAAATATGGTCAGGAGCCGGGCGTGCAGATTTATACGCATATCTCAGACCAATACAGCCCGTTCTACGCCAAAGTGATCAGCCGGGTGCGCGACTCAACCCACGTGCTTGATGGCCTGCTGTACCATGAAAGCGATCTGGAAATTACCGAGCATTACACCGATACCGCAGGCTTCACTGAACATGTTTTCGCCCTGATGCACCTGCTGGGATTCGCTTTTGCGCCAAGGATCCGTGATCTTCATGACAAGCGGCTGTTTATTCATGGAAAGGCCGAGCGCTATCCGGGGCTTCAGTCTGTCATATCACCAACCTGCCTGAATATCAAAGACATTGAGTCGCACTGGGATGAGGTATTGCGCCTGGCAACCTCGATTAAGCAGGGGACAGTCACCGCATCACTGATGATGAAAAAGTTAGCCAGTTACCCAAAACAGAATGGACTTGCCAAAGCGCTGAGAGAGATTGGCCGCATCGAACGGACACTATTTATGCTGGACTGGTTCCGTGATCCCGGTCTGCGCCGACGCGTGCAGGCGGGGCTGAATAAGGGTGAGGCCCGTAATGCCCTTGCGCGAGCGGTCTTTTTGCACCGTCTGGGTGAAATAAGGGATCGTGGGCTGGAGAATCAGAGTTATCGCGCCAGCGGGCTGACATTACTGACAGCAGCGATCACGTTGTGGAACACGGTATATATAGAAAGAGCTATTGAGTCACTAAAACGAAAGGGTATCCCGATAAATGAGCAACTGGTCTCTCATCTTTCTCCCCTGGGCTGGGAACATATCAATCTGAGTGGAGATTACGTCTGGCGTAATAATCTTAAGCTGGGATCCGGAAAATACCGCTCATTACGTACAGTCGATACCGCTTTGTACAAAAAACAGTCTTAGCGTGGGATAATTTCCGTTTTCCAAGCGGACCCC
>NZ_JCBAJB010000022.1:0-1863 GCF_059766475.1 Enterobacter sp. SCRI0065
CATTGTGAGTTCGAAGAGTAGGGCGGGACACGTGGTATCCTGTCTGAATATGGGGGGACCATCCTCCAAGGCTAAATACTCCTGACTGACCGATAGTGAACCAGTACCGTGAGGGAAAGGCGAAAAGAACCCCGGCGAGGGGAGTGAAACAGAACCTGAAACCGTGTACGTACAAGCAGTGGGAGCCTTGATTTATCAGGGTGACTGCGTACCTTTTGTATAATGGGTCAGCGACTTATATTCTGTAGCAAGGTTAACCGTATAGGGGAGCCGAAGGGAAACCGAGTCTTAACTGGGCGTTAAGTTGCAGGGTATAGACCCGAAACCCGGTGATCTAGCCATGGGCAGGTTGAAGGTTGGGTAACACTAACTGGAGGACCGAACCGACTAATGTTGAAAAATTAGCGGATGACTTGTGGCTGGGGGTGAAAGGCCAATCAAACCGGGAGATAGCTGGTTCTCCCCGAAAGCTATTTAGGTAGCGCCTCGTGAACTCATCTTCGGGGGTAGAGCACTGTTTCGGCTAGGGGGCCATCCCGGCTTACCAACCCGATGCAAACTACGAATACCGAAGAATGTTATCACGGGAGACACACGGCGGGTGCTAACGTCCGTCGTGAAGAGGGAAACAACCCAGACCGCCAGCTAAGGTCCCAAAGTCACAGTTAAGTGGGAAACGATGTGGGAAGGCACAGACAGCCAGGATGTTGGCTTAGAAGCAGCCATCATTTAAAGAAAGCGTAATAGCTCACTGGTCGAGTCGGCCTGCGCGGAAGATGTAACGGGGCTAAACTGTGCACCGAAGCTGCGGCAGCGACGCTTAGGCGTTGTTGGGTAGGGGAGCGTTCTGTAAGCCGTCGAAGGTGTCCTGTGAGGGATGCTGGAGGTATCAGAAGTGCGAATGCTGACATAAGTAACGATAAAGCGGGTGAAAAACCCGCTCGCCGGAAGACCAAGGGTTCCTGTCCAACGTTAATCGGGGCAGGGTGAGTCGACCCCTAAGGCGAGGCCGAAAGGCGTAGTCGATGGGAAACAGGTTAATATTCCTGTACTCGGTGTTACTGCGAAGGGGGGACGGAGAGGGCTATGTTAGCCGGGCGACGGTTGTCCCGGTTTAAGCATGTAGGCGGAGCGTTTAGGTAAATCCGGACGCTTATTCAACGCTGAGGTGTGATGACGAGGCACTACGGTGCTGAAGTAACAAATGCCGCACTTCCAGGAAAAGCCTCTAAGCATCAGGTAACATCAAATCGTACCCCAAACCGACACAGGTGGTCAGGTAGAGAATACCAAGGCGCTTGAGAGAACTCGGGTGAAGGAACTAGGCAAAATGGTGCCGTAACTTCGGGAGAAGGCACGCTGATGGTAGGTGAAGTGACTTGCTCACGGAGCTGAAATCAGTCGAAGATACCAGCTGGCTGCAACTGTTTATTAAAAACACAGCACTGTGCAAACACGAAAGTGGACGTATACGGTGTGACGCCTGCCCGGTGCCGGAAGGTTAATTGATGGGGTTAGCGGCAACGCGAAGCTCTTGATCGAAGCCCCGGTAAACGGCGGCCGTAACTATAACGGTCCTAAGGTAGCGAAATTCCTTGTCGGGTAAGTTCCGACCTGCACGAATGGCGTAATGATGGCCAGGCTGTCTCCACCCGAGACTCAGTGAAATTGAAATCGCTGTGAAGATGCAGTGTACCCGCGGCAAGACGGAAAGACCCCGTGAACCTTTACTATAGCTTGACACTGAACACTGGTCCTTGATGTGTAGGATAGGTGGGAGGCTTTGAAGCGAGGACGCCAGTTCTTGTGGAGCCAACCTTGAAATACCACCCTTTAATGGCTGGTGTTCTAACGTAGACCCGT
>NZ_JCBAJB010000023.1:0-1721 GCF_059766475.1 Enterobacter sp. SCRI0065
AGGTAAGGAGGTGATCCAACCGCAGGTTCCCCTACGGTTACCTTGTTACGACTTCACCCCAGTCATGAATCACAAAGTGGTAAGCGCCCTCCCGAAGGTTAAGCTACCTACTTCTTTTGCAACCCACTCCCATGGTGTGACGGGCGGTGTGTACAAGGCCCGGGAACGTATTCACCGTGGCATTCTGATCCACGATTACTAGCGATTCCGACTTCACGGAGTCGAGTTGCAGACTCCGATCCGGACTACGACATACTTTGTGAGGTCCGCTTGCTCTCGCGAGGTCGCTTCTCTTTGTATATGCCATTGTAGCACGTGTGTAGCCCTACTCGTAAGGGCCATGATGACTTGACGTCATCCCCACCTTCCTCCAGTTTGTCACTGGCAGTCTCCTTTGAGTTCCCGGCCGAACCGCTGGCAACAAAGGATAAGGGTTGCGCTCGTTGCGGGACTTAACCCAACATTTCACAACACGAGCTGACGACAGCCATGCAGCACCTGTCTCAGAGTTCCCGAAGGCACTAAGCTATCTCTAGCAAATTCTCTGGATGTCAAGAGTAGGTAAGGTTCTTCGCGTTGCATCGAATTAAACCACATGCTCCACCGCTTGTGCGGGCCCCCGTCAATTCATTTGAGTTTTAACCTTGCGGCCGTACTCCCCAGGCGGTCGACTTAACGCGTTAGCTCCGGAAGCCACTCCTCAAGGGAACAACCTCCAAGTCGACATCGTTTACGGCGTGGACTACCAGGGTATCTAATCCTGTTTGCTCCCCACGCTTTCGCACCTGAGCGTCAGTCTTTGTCCAGGGGGCCGCCTTCGCCACCGGTATTCCTCCAGATCTCTACGCATTTCACCGCTACACCTGGAATTCTACCCCCCTCTACAAGACTCTAGCCTGCCAGTTTCGAATGCAGTTCCCAGGTTGAGCCCGGGGATTTCACATCCGACTTGACAGACCGCCTGCGTGCGCTTTACGCCCAGTAATTCCGATTAACGCTTGCACCCTCCGTATTACCGCGGCTGCTGGCACGGAGTTAGCCGGTGCTTCTTCTGCGAGTAACGTCAATCACTAAGGTTATTAACCTTAATGCCTTCCTCCTCGCTGAAAGTACTTTACAACCCGAAGGCCTTCTTCATACACGCGGCATGGCTGCATCAGGCTTGCGCCCATTGTGCAATATTCCCCACTGCTGCCTCCCGTAGGAGTCTGGACCGTGTCTCAGTTCCAGTGTGGCTGGTCATCCTCTCAGACCAGCTAGGGATCGTCGCCTAGGTGAGCCATTACCCCACCTACTAGCTAATCCCATCTGGGCACATCTGATGGCAAGAGGCCCGAAGGTCCCCCTCTTTGGTCTTGCGACGTTATGCGGTATTAGCTACCGTTTCCAGTAGTTATCCCCCTCCATCAGGCAGTTTCCCAGACATTACTCACCCGTCCGCCGCTCGTCACCCGAGAGCAAGCTCTCTGTGCTACCGCTCGACTTGCATGTGTTAGGCCTGCCGCCAGCGTTCAATCTGAGCCATGATCAAACTCTTCAATTTAAGTTTGATGCTCTTGAATTAAACTTCGTAATGAATTACGTATGTTCACTCAGAGACTTTGGTATTCATTTAGCGTCTTGCGACGTTTAGAATCCATGTCACTTTGAGTGCCCACACAGATTGTCTGATAAATTGTTAAAGAGCAGTGCAACGCGGCTTTCGCTCACCGTTGCGAGGT
>NZ_JCBAJB010000024.1:0-1457 GCF_059766475.1 Enterobacter sp. SCRI0065
TATTTTGGTCATTTGTTGATACCCTGACATAGCCAATTTGCATGTTTTTCACCCAATGATTTCTGCAAAAAAAACAGGTGACATTATCGGTCAAGCCATTGAAGGGCAATCTATAAAACGTCGGTTTAGGAACATCGGCTACGAAGGATGTTGGTCCCCAGCTCGGGAATGTCTTAGGCGTAGGGTATTTTGGCTTTGGAACACCGGTCATAAACGTGCTGGGAAACACTGAATCAGGGTTTTATGGCATTGATGGCTCGGGAGCCGCCTGGGCGCCGCAGGCAGGTTCAGGCATTGTATGCGGGTATGACGCAACACGACGCCAACAAATCTTCACAGGTGCATCCGCGAATCTTTTTGTCCGGAACCTGGGGGCGTCAGCGATGAACACTGCGTCAACAACAATTCCATGGACTCAGATGCAGCCCGTTGGCACGTCGGATATTAATTTTAAGCATATCAATGGCGATCTGGACGTGGATGATTGCCTGAAAAATATCTGCCAGATGGAGTTTAAGCGGTTCTACTATCTTGATGATGATGAGCAAACAGAGCGCCGTGGCGTAATTGCCCAGCAGCTCGAACAAATCGACAGACAGTATGTCCATTCAGCGGAGAGAGTAGGGAAAATGACTCTCGATTTGAACCCGCTCCTTATGGATGCACTGGCTGCAATCAAAGCCCTGGCGATCCGCGTCAGGATGTTAGAGGCTGCTGTACCTGACTCATCCGCTGATTAAACGCAGAACCATCTGGCATTTGCAGACGCAGGTCAATCCAGCGACCTTCAGGAATATCCATTGGATCACCCGCAACAACCATTGCCGTTTCGACATCAAATCGACGGCGAAAAACAGAAACAGTCAGCACACCATCATCGGCGGTCGTCGTATTGACGAAACACAGGAAATTGCCGTTGATGTCCTGAGGGATTTCAACTGTCCACCCATCGGTGTTAAGACCGTTGCTGCCGCTGACGGTATAAACCCCTTCCGCCGCTCTTGAGGCGGTGACACCTTCAGCTTCATCGTTACAATCAACGTGTCCTGTGCGGAAAAGTTTCACCACTGGAGAAGCTCGCTTGATGAAGCCGTTGGTATCAACGGTAGTATTGGCTTCACCCCACCATTTTTTCCATGTTACAGACGCCGGGGCATTTGGGTCGAAAGTACCCGTCCATACATTGTTTTGGTTAAAAGCGAACCCAAATCCTGCGGTCGTATACACCGGCACAGATACCAATCCGATAATGGCATTACCACTTCCCGGAGGCACTCCGATGGTGGGTGAGGTCGTTCCATCACCGCGCATTCGATATAGCCCGCCACGGTAGCCTTCGGTCAGGCTAGCAAGATGGCTGGCCAGTGAGGCATCAGCGCCAATCCCAAACCCACCGACCTGAATGATATTTCCATTCGTCGTGCCAGCGTCCTTCGTGGCACTACTTCCCAAACCGA
>NZ_JCBAJB010000025.1:0-983 GCF_059766475.1 Enterobacter sp. SCRI0065
GTGGGTTGCAAAAGAAGTAGGTAGCTTAACCTTCGGGAGGGCGCTTACCACTTTGTGATTCATGACTGGGGTGAAGTCGTAACAAGGTAACCGTAGGGGAACCTGCGGTTGGATCACCTCCTTACCTGAAAGAACCTGCCTTTGTAGTGTCCACACAGATTGTCTGATGAAAGTAATGAGCAAGACGGCTACGAAGTCGTGACACATCGTGTCCCCTTCGTCTAGCGGTTAGGACTCCGCCCTTTCACGGCGGCAACAGGGGTTCGAATCCCCTAGGGGACGCCACTTGCTGGCTGTGAGTGAAAGGCACAACCAACGATATCTCAAAACTAACTCAGTGAGTTACGTTTGAGATATTTGCTCTTTAAAAATCTGGATCAAGCTGAAAATTGAAACGACACACTGTGTCTGTTCTCCGTAATAAGAACAGATAAGCGGTGTGGTCGAGTCTCTCAAATTTTCGCAACACGCGGATGTTTTACGAAACATCTTCGGGTTGTGAGGTTAAGCGACTAAGCGTACACGGTGGATGCCTAGGCAGTCAGAGGCGATGAAGGACGTGCTAATCTGCGATAAGCGTCGGTAAGGTGATATGAACCGTTATAACCGACGATTTCCGAATGGGGAAACCCAGTGCAATTCGTTGCACTATCGTTAAGTGAATACATAGCTTAACGAAGCGAACCAGGGGAACTGAAACATCTAAGTACCCTGAGGAAAAGAAATCAACCGAGATTCCCCCAGTAGCGGCGAGCGAACGGGGAACAGCCCAGAACCTGAATCAGCGTATGTGTTAGTGGAAGCGTCTGGAAAGTCGCAGGGTACAGGGTGATACTCCCGTACACAAAAATGCATACATTGTGAGTTCGAAGAGTAGGGCGGGACACGTGGTATCCTGTCTGAATATGGGGGGACCATCCTCCAAGGCTAAATACTCCTGACTGACCGATAGTGAACCAGTACCGTGAGGGAAAGGCGAAAAG
>NZ_JCBAJB010000026.1:0-716 GCF_059766475.1 Enterobacter sp. SCRI0065
ATCCGGGTTGCGGACAGTGTCTGGTGGGTAGTTTGACTGGGGCGGTCTCCTCCTAAAGAGTAACGGAGGAGCACGAAGGTTAGCTAATCCTGGTCGGACATCAGGAGGTTAGTGCAATGGCATAAGCTAGCTTGACTGCGAGAGTGACGGCTCGAGCAGGTGCGAAAGCAGGTCATAGTGATCCGGTGGTTCTGAATGGAAGGGCCATCGCTCAACGGATAAAAGGTACTCCGGGGATAACAGGCTGATACCGCCCAAGAGTTCATATCGACGGCGGTGTTTGGCACCTCGATGTCGGCTCATCACATCCTGGGGCTGAAGTAGGTCCCAAGGGTACGGCTGTTCGCCGTTTAAAGTGGTACGCGAGCTGGGTTTAGAACGTCGTGAGACAGTTCGGTCCCTATCTGCCGTGGGCGCTGGAGAATTGAGGGGGGCTGCTCCTAGTACGAGAGGACCGGAGTGGACGCATCACTGGTGTTCGGGTTGTCATGCCAATGGCATTGCCCGGTAGCTAAATGCGGAAAAGATAAGTGCTGAAAGCATCTAAGCACGAAACTTGCCCCGAGATGAGTTCTCCCTGACTCCTTGAGAGTCCTGAAGGAACGTTGAAGACTACGACGTTGATAGGTCGGGTGTGTAAGCGCAGCGATGCGTTGAGCTAACCGATACTAATGAACCGTGAGGCTTAACCTTACAACGCCGAAGATGTTTTGGCG
>NZ_JCBAJB010000027.1:0-673 GCF_059766475.1 Enterobacter sp. SCRI0065
CCATCACGATCTGCACACTGCCCGAACGCTGGCGCAGCGCTCAGGCTGCACCGGAAATCAGGGGGCATCTGCGCAGCAGTGCGCCCCGCCATCACCACGGCAGCGGCATCCTGCGCGAAGGGCAAACAGTCACGCGCCAGCGTGTCACCGGCCATCACGATCTGCACACTGCCCGAATGCAGGCGCGGCGCTCAGGCTGCACCGGAAATCAGGGGGCATCTGCGCAGCAGTACGCCCCGCCATCACCACGGCAGCGGCATCCTGCGCGAAGGGCAAACGGTCACGCGCCAGCGTGTCACCGGCCATCACGATCTGCACACTGTCCGAACGCTGGCGCAGCGCTCAGGCTGCACCGGAAATCAGGGGGGGCATCTGCGCAGCAGTGCGCCCCGCCATCACAACGGCAGCGGCATCCTGCAACAAGGGCAAACAGTCATGCGCCAGCGTGTCACCGGCCATCACGATCTGCACACTGCCCGAACGCTGGCGCAGCGCTCAGGCTGCACCGGAAATCAGGGGGCATCTGCGCAGCAGTGCGCCCCGCCATCACCACGGCAGCGGCATCCTGCGCGAAGGGCAAACAGTCACGCGCCAGCGTGTCACCGGCCATCACGATCTGCACACTGCCCGAATGCAGGCGCGGCGCTCAGGCTGCACCGGAAATCAGGGGGCA
>NZ_JCBAJB010000028.1:0-479 GCF_059766475.1 Enterobacter sp. SCRI0065
TTCGGGTCGTGCAGGGCGTGTTCAAGCCGATCTTCAATCTCGAGCGCGCGTTCCTGCTTGATGGCTCACAGTTTGACCACCTGTTTGCGCCGGACGAGGTGTTCCATATCGGTAATCTCGAAGCAAAGGCGCTGGCCGTGCCGGGCCACACGCCGGCAGACATGGCGTATCAGGTGGGCGATGCGGTGTTTGTGGGCGACACGCTGTTCATGCCGGACGTGGGCACCGCGCGCTGCGATTTTCCGGGAGGAAATGCGGGCACGCTGTACCAGTCGATCCGCCGCTTGCTGGATCTGCCGCCGGACACGCGCCTCTACATGTGCCACGACTATCCGCCCGGTGGGCGCGAAGCCGTGTGCCACACAACGGTGGCCGAGCAGCGCCGCGCCAACATCCATGTGCGCGATGGCGTGACCGAGGCCGAGTTCGTGCAGATGCGCACGAAGCGCGATGCCACGCTCGGCATGCCGACGCTGATG
>NZ_JCBAJB010000029.1:0-457 GCF_059766475.1 Enterobacter sp. SCRI0065
GTATTATCGCTAACCCCGAAGTCTTGCAGGCGTTGAATCCGATGTACGCCGTTCGCTTCTTTATCGAATATAAAGCGGTGTCGTTCTTCGCTTTGGGGGCGGTGGTGCTTGCCATTACCGGGGTCGAAGCGCTGTATGCCGATATGGGTCACTTCGGTAAATTCCCGATTCGTCTGGCCTGGTTTACGGTGGTGCTGCCGTCGCTGGTATTATATTACTTCGTACAGGGCGCGCTGTTATTAAAGAACCCCGAGGCGATCAAAAACCCGTTCTTCCTGCTGGCGCCAGATTGGGCGCTGATTCCACTGATGGTGCTGGCCACGCTGGCGACAATTATTGCCTCGCAGGCCGTCATTTCAGGCGTTTTCTCCCTGACGCGTCAGGCGGTGCGGCTGGGCTATTTGCCGCCGATGCGTATCGTACACACGTCAGATATGGAATCTGGTCAGATTTATAT
>NZ_JCBAJB010000002.1:0-896046 GCF_059766475.1 Enterobacter sp. SCRI0065
GAACTCAGAAGTGAAACGCCGTAGCGCCGATGGTAGTGTGGGGTCTCCCCATGTGAGAGTAGGGAACTGCCAGGCATTAATTAAGAAGAACCCCGTACCGAAAGGTGCGGGGTTTTTTGCATGCGTATCATACTCACAAGATAACTTCTATTCTGAATAACTTACTCTGCTAAGTAAATGTGTGATGTATATCACAATGTTAAATATAACAAAATTATAACATTTAATTTACGAACAAATAGGTATCTATATCGATAAGCCTAAGTGACGGTGGGAGTAGCGTTAAGCATGACGGTAAGTATTTCATCACAAGGGTCGCCAGATAGCGGTGACACCCGGCGTAGGATATGGGCTATTGTCAGTGCCTCATCGGGTAATCTGGTCGAATGGTTCGATTTTTACGTCTACTCATTTTGCTCACTCTATTTTGCTCATATTTTCTTTCCAACCGGAAATACCACCACTCAGTTACTCCAGGCGGCGGGGATATTTGCAGCTGGATTTCTCATGCGACCCATTGGCGGCTGGTTATTTGGCCGAATAGCCGATCGTCGAGGTCGAAAAACATCGATGCTTATTTCAGTTTGCATGATGTGTGTAGGATCGCTGGTGATCGCCTGCCTACCTGGCTATGGCGCCATTGGCACATGGGCACCTGCATTATTATTGTTGGCTCGATTATTCCAGGGACTCTCTGTAGGGGGAGAATATGGAACAAGCGCAACCTACATGAGTGAAGTGGCAATCGAAGGTCGCAAAGGTTTTTACGCGTCTTTCCAGTATGTTACGTTAATTGGCGGCCAATTATTGGCAATCCTGGTCGTGGTGATCCTGCAACAGATCCTCACGGACGATCAATTACATTCCTGGGGATGGCGTATTCCTTTCGCCATGGGAGCCGTATTGGCCGTTGTTGCATTGTGGTTACGTCGTCAACTGGATGAAACGTCGAAACAAGAAGTGAGGATGCTTAAAGAAGCCGGCTCATTGAAAGGGCTATGGCGTAAACGAAAAGCTTTCCTGATGGTACTGGGATTCACCGCTGGCGGATCGTTGAGTTTCTACACGTTCACCACTTATATGCAAAAGTATCTCGTCAACACTACCGGGATGCATGCCAATGTGGCCAGTGTTGTGATGACCGTGGCGCTGTTTGTATTTATGTTAATACAACCATTAATAGGGGCATTATCAGATAAGATTGGTCGACGAACGTCGATGCTGATATTTAGTGGGTTATCCGCAATTTGTACAGTACCTATCTTATCTGCACTTAAACACGTTTCTTCACCTTATGCCGCATTTGCATTGATCATCCTGGCAATGGTCATTGTCAGTTTTTATACGTCGATCAGCGGAATACTTAAGGCCGAAATGTTTCCCGCTCAGGTTCGGGCTCTGGGAGTAGGGCTATCCTACGCAATTGCCAACGCCTTATTTGGTGGTTCCGCCGAGTATGTCGCACTATCGTTAAAATCGATTGGCAGCGAAAATGCTTTCTTCTGGTATGTCACAATCATGGGAGTTCTGGCATTTATCGTCTCATTAAAGCTGCACCGAAAAGGAAAAGGTATTCGGCTTTAATGTTCTGCCATTTGCCAAACGGCATAACCCGTTGTGGCCCCGGCAACGTCCCAGGCAAAATCTTTCCAGCTCCAGCCGCTTCCTTCTGGGCGGCTATCCCAAAGCTCTTTTGAGGCACCCAGGCCAACAGAGAACATGAACCCAATGGCCGCGCTTCGATCGCGGCTAAATCCCTGACGCTGTGCGTATTCATTCCCCGCGGCAGAAAGCATTGCAGACGCGATGAAATGCTGAGCTTTGTCTTGTCCTTGCCAGCTATCGTTGGCAACGTGACTACATCCTGAAAGTAAACATGTTGAAAGGAGAAGAGGGATGCGCACAGCGACCTCCATAAAAAAGCCCCGCATTGGCGGAGCTTTCTCGTCAAAGAATACGGCTGATCAAGCGGTCGATACGGATACGACGCAAACGGCGGATAAGTTTGCGGACTTTAACGGGGTAGTCAGCAATACTTTGCAGGTCACGGTAATGACGAACAGTTGTGGTATGGGTACGAATTAATTCGAGTTCACGCTCACGTTGCGCACCTAGTTCATGCCGCGGATCGTGAATGAGAATCGCATTCTCCAAATCCAGACGCCAGGCCCGTGGATTGAGATTGTTCCCTGTCAGAAGCATCCATTCGTCATCGACCCACATGCCTTTCAGGTGATAGGTATTATCCTCATCTTTCCAGAGACGGACGACCAATTGATCGGTATTAACATAATATTGCAGGCGGCTCAGGAATCGGCGTAGGTTGATCTCATAGAGATACGGCAGTGCGCCGATAATTTTGAACGGCTGATCTTCAGGAATAAAGAAGTCATTCGCAGTTTTATCGCCAACAATAATTTCGACTTTTTTGCCGTCACGCAGCAGTTGAATAATATTGCGTACCAGAATTGCCGGTAAGTTGAAATACGGTGTACATATCGTCAGCTTTTGCTCGGTACACGGCATCAAATGGTAGATAGTTTTATTCAGGAGACTGGATTTACCCAGACCAACCAACGGCGTGACTGATAGCTGCTCGTTATCCGCATCACCCTGAAAGTGATAAATCGCATCGCGCAATTCCTGACGGAAAAGGCGGATATCATTTTTGATTTCAGGGCTCTTTGGGCGATGTGGATCATCAAGTCGGTTTACCCCGCGACCATGAACCAGATTCTGATCAACCCAGTTGAACATAATGTCGGTCATCTGAGCATTACGGATGAGGTGATAGCGATCGTAACGATACTTATCAAGCTGATGCAGGTAGACATCATTGAGACTGGCACCGCTGTACAACACGCTGTCATCGATGATGAACCCTTTGAAATGGAGAACGCCCAAGGCTTCACGGGTATTTACCGGTACGCCATAAACCTTCACATCAACGCCTGGGTTTTCCTGAGCCATACGGCAATACCAGTCGGCATTGGTGTTAGAGGCCGCCGCACCGATTCGGCCGCGTTGCGCGCGATGCCAGTCAACCAATATGCGAACATCTAATTCGGGACGCAGGCGTTTAGCTTCATAGACAGCGCTCAAAATAGCGCGTCCGCCTTCATCTTGTTCAAGATAAAGCGCAACGATGCAAATACGCTGCGTCGCGCAAGCGATCTTTTCCAGAAGCGTCTCGCGAAAATGAGCGGGAGCGTAAAAGAACTCTACATCATCAACTGACTGAGAAATCTTCGGTAGTTGAGCAAGGTGTTGTTGATGTTTATTGCGCTTAAATTTTGACAACATCACAGTGCGTTTCTTCTCTGTTCATTGAAGGGTTATCTGTCATCTGCAGACAACATAAGCGGATAATGATACCACCAGTGATACGTAAAGTGGTCAACATTTCCAGTACCTTACTTTCGGTTAGCCGAGGATGTCAGGCGGAGAGAAAGGGCAACAATCCCTTCTTCCAACTGGACATCAACTTCAAATCCGAGTTTACGCGCCAGAGCAATCATGCCTCGGTTAT
The DNA here is from genome assembly GCF_059766475.1 of Enterobacter sp. SCRI0065. Lineage (NCBI taxonomy): Bacteria > Pseudomonadati > Pseudomonadota > Gammaproteobacteria > Enterobacterales > Enterobacteriaceae > Enterobacter > Enterobacter sp. SCRI0065. The sequence goes on from NZ_JCBAJB010000002.1 coordinate 3,530, forward strand.
TCGGCATAGTAATGCCGTTCAGGCAGGATAATCCGTGATCGCGCGTATAGCTGATGAGCTTTTCCAGCAATCGTCTTCCCAGACCAAGACCTTTAAGATCGGATCGTACCAGTACAGCAAACTCTGCATCCACATTGTCTGGATCGGAAATTGCGCGCGTTACGCCGAGGATCTCATCACCTTCATTACTGCGGCGAACGGCAACAAACGCCATTTCCCGATCGTAGTCGATCTGGGTCATATTGGCTAAATCTTCGTGGGTAAATTCGCTTATCTCGCTAAAGTAACGGTAATACAAATCTTCTTTAGTCACCTGAGCGATAAAAGCTCGAAGCTGCGGTTCGTCTTCCGGCAGGATAGGGCGAAACAGTGCCTGTTCACCGTTCTTCATTTTTATCCACTCTTCAAGCTGAAGGGGATAGGGTCGAATCGCTAGCCGACTTTCGCGATCGCCATTGAAAGGCGCGATATCAATGGTAACGTCCAGCGCGGTGAACTCGTTAGCAGAGGCTAATAGAGGATGAATATCCAGCCGTTGGATTTCGGCGCAATCAACGATCAGGTTCGAGACCTGCACCAAAAATTGGCTTAACCCGGCAATATCCAGAGGTTGAAGCGCACTGCGGCCACGGATTTTTTTGCTCTTAATCGCCTGGATGACCAGATAGCGCGCCAGATTCATGTTCAACGGAGGCAACGCTACAACAGCCTGTTCCTCAGGACGCCATTCGACACCGCCTTCGCCAAGCATAATTAACGGGCCGAAAACGGGGTCGTGTTCGACAACCACCCTCAGCTCTTGCGCACCTGCACGGTTGGCCATGCTTTGTACCAACAGTCCGTGGATCCTTGCCTGAGGCCAGGTCATTTTAACGCGATCGATAATTGCCTCGGCGGCCTGATGGACCTCAGCTGCGGTGCGTAGATAAAGCATTACGCCCTGAACATCTGATTTATGTGGGATATCAGGAGAGCGCAGTTTCAAGGCCACCGGGTAACCAATCTGCTCGGCAATATGCACCGCCTCTGCACTATCGCTGGCGATCCAGGTCGGCAGTGTTTGCATGCCGTATGCATTGAGTAAGGGCTGAACTTCATGAGTATCAAGAGAGCGAGCACCCTCTTCAATCGCTTGTCGAAGTAGTTTATGAGCCTCTGCCGTATTTGCCGTCAGATTGCCGGGCATGGAAGGCGTTTCACGCAGTTGCTTCTGGTTGCGACGATATTCCACCATGTGCATAAAAGCGGTAATGGTGCCTTCCGGCGTTCGGTAAGTCGGTAATCCTGCTTCGCTGAAAAAACGACGCGCCTCAATCGAAGAAAACTCGCCACACCAGTTGGTCAGCAAGGTGACGTACTTTCCTCGAGGATGGTTTTTCACGACCTCAATTAAGGCTCGTGCGCTTTCGCTACCTGGCGCAACGGCGCTGGGGGAGTGGATAACCATTAGAGCATCAAAGTCCTGACTATCCAGTAAAATCGAGATCGCCTTGATATAGCGATCGCTGCTGGCGTCGTCACGCAAATCGAGCGGGTTCCCCGGCGTAACGCTTCCGGGAAGCTCATCACGCAGACGATGCAAGGTGTCTTCGCCCAGAGTTGCAAGCTTGCCATTGCGTAACCACAGTTCGTCCAGCGCCAGTGCCGCCGGGGCGGCACCATTACTCAGGATCATTAACCGTTCACCGCGTAACGGACGCATATGGCTTAATGTCTCCACGGCGGAGAAAAGCTCGTGTGTATCTTGCACGCGCAGCAACCCTGCGCGTTGAATCGCTGCATCCCAGGCTGGATCCATTCCCGAATGCGATTGTAACAAACGCTGCGCGGCAGGGCTTCGACCACTTTTGATAACCAGGATGGGTTTATTGCGCGAGGCGCTACGTGCAGCGGAAACGAAGCGTCGCGCATCGCTAAGATGTTCAAGATATAAAAGTATTGCGCTGGTTTTGCTGTCTCGGGCAAGAAAATCAAGCAGCTCATCGACGTCGATGTCCAGGCTATCCCCAAGCGCGATAAAGTACGAGAAGCCCATTTCACGCTGCTGGGCCCAGTCCAGAATGGTATTCGACACAGCCGCTGACTGAGAAATAAATGCCAGCTTGCCTTTGCGAATCGGCACGGGTGAAAAGCTGGCATTAAGCCCTTGCCAGGGGGCTAACAAGCCAAGGCTGTTTGGCCCAAGCAGGCGCATTTGATGACGGCTAGCGCAGGCTAAGAGCTCAGCTTGTTGTTCAGGTGGTGAGGAGAGAATAATGCAAGTCTTACACCCTTTTTCGCCGAGCGCTTCGAGTAGCGCGAGATTTCGTTTGGCGTGAGTGCAAAGCACGGCGAGATCAGGAATGAAGGGGAGACTTTGTACATCGGGCCACGCGAGTACGCCCTGAACCGCTTTATATGCCGGCGTAACAGGCAAGACGGGTCCATTGAAACCACCGGCCAGCAGGTTGCGCATCATAAGATACCCCGCACGATCGGGTTTCATTGATGCGCCAATAACGGCGATGGATTTAGGGCGGAGTAGCGCTTCTAGCCCTCGCTGGCTCATACAAGTCTCCTGTAAACGCGAGTGACTTGATGATTTTAAACGCTTTCCGACTCGTCTGCTGTGACGTTCGCCTTACGATTAGGTTTTCCTGCCAGATAGCGTTCACGGAAACAGGAAAAATGGCTGCCCAGGGCGCTAGCTGCCAGGGTGTCGCCAGCAAGATCGAGTAAGGCGATGGCGACTTCCGCTGTGCAGTACTGGCCTTCTGCATGGGCTTCACGCAGTCGATAGTTCGACACCCGCGAAAGGTCGACAGAGATAACGGGAAACGAATCGAGATAAGGGCTTTTGCGAAACATTTTTCGCGCTTCACTCCAGGTGCCATCGAGCATAATAAATAGAGGCGGCTTTCCTGTTGCTGGCGTAGAGATGACCTGCCGCTGTTCGCCAGCATAGGAAGCAGGAAAGACCACCATTGGCTGATAATCCGGGCTGGCAACTAAATCCAGAAGCGCCTGTGGCGGTTCGGTGCGAGACCACTGAAACGCTGTGGTATTGGGCAGAATGTCGGCGATCAAACGACCGGTATTGCTGGGTTTCATGGGTTCAGTATCAAACATGACCAGGCAGAAACGGCTTTGCGCATGGCTCGGGAGCAGCGTTTCGCACAGGCACAGTTTTAGCGGCAGCAGGCAACGCTGGCAGCGACGAATGCGGTTACCACGGGCAAGAAAAGGACGAGTCGCACGTAAAAGTCGCTCGGCACGTAATTGGAGTACGGCGTTATCAGTCATGGAAGGTCATGGAAGAGGTGCAGATAAAACGCCATTTTCGCAGAGGCAGGAACGGGGCACAAGATGCGCCCCGCTAATGTTACATTGATTCGTTAAGCCAGCTTTCAAACGGGGCCTTTGGTACCGCGCCATTGAGCATGTCGATCATTTCACCATTTTTAAAAATCATGATGGTTGGGATGCTGCGAATGCGAAAACGCGCGCTTAACTCACGTTCAGCCTCGGTATTGACCTTAACGAAACGCATTTTTCCGCTACGTTCTTCGGCAACATCTTCAAAGATGGGCGCGAAATTACGACAAGGACCGCACCAGGGGGCCCAGAAGTCCACCACGACCGGCAGATCGTCTTTCAGCAGTTTATCGAGAGTTTCACCCGTCGCGTTAATCACATCGCCATCGAAAAGTTCATGACCGCAACGCCCGCATTTCGCACCATCATCAATTCGGCCATCCGGAATGCGATTAAGAGCCTGGCAGTTGGCACATACGGTATTCATAACTAACCTCTGATAGAGCAGTTGAACATGCGGCACATGCCGATAATGTTTCTTATATGTTACATATTATCATTGAGCCTGTTTGAAACGACAATGCGTTTTATTCAATAGGAACAATAGTCACAGGCTTTTATACGAAATAATGGCTATGCGCTTGCACATCGGGTAATCTGCGCGCTTCGCGCAGCGCTGGTGGAGAAAAGCATGAACGACGAACTGAAAAATAAAAGCGGCAAGGTCAAAGTGATGTATGTCCGCAGTGATGATGATTCTGACAAACGCACCGTAAATCCGCGTACCGGAAAAGGTGCTGGACGTCCGGCATCATCTCGTGCAGACGGTGGCCGTCGCCCCGCCCGCGATGACAGAAATAACCGCGGTGATGACCGCAAACGTGATGACCGTAAGCGTGACGATCGCAAACGCGACGATCGTCCACAGGACGATTTCCAACGTGATGCATCGCCATGGCGTACCGTGTCTCGTGCACCGAACGACGATACGCCTGTCAAAGCCGATCACGGTGGTGTTAGTGGTAAGGGCATCATTGATCCTGAAGTCATTCGCCGCCAGCGTGCTGAAGAAACACGTGTTTACGGTGAAAATGCTTGTCAGGCACTGTTCCAGAACCGCCCTGACTGTATCGTACGCGCCTGGTTTATCCAGAGCGTAACGCCGCGCTTCAAAGAAGCGTTGCGCTGGATGGCGGCAAACCGTAAGGCATACCACGTTGTTGAAGACGAAGAGCTGACCAAAGCGTCTGGCACCGAGCATCATGGTGGTGTGTGCTTCCTGATCAAAAAACGCAATGGTACAACGGTTCAACAATGGGTGAGCCAGGCCGACGCTGACGACTGTGTGTTGGCGCTGGAAGATGTGGGTAACCCGCACAATCTGGGCGCAATGATGCGTAGCTGCGCTCATTTCGGCGTAAAAGGCGTATTGCTGCAAGATGCAGCCATTGTGGAGTCGGGTGCGGCAATTCGTACTGCTGAAGGTGGTGCGGAGCATGTACAACCGATTACTGGCGAAAGCGTGCTGGATGGCATTGAGCAATTCCGTAAAGCAGGCTACTCCATCGTGACTACCTCTAGCCATGCAGGAACGCCGCTGTTCAAAGCGACTCTGCCGCGCAAAATGGTATTGGTACTGGGTCAGGAACGCGATGGTCTGACTGATGCGGCGCTATCGACGGCCGATCTCAGCGTGTCTATTGATGGTACTGGCAAAGTAGAAAGCCTTAACGTTTCCGTTGCAACCGGCGTACTGCTGGCTGAATGGTGGCGTCAAAACAAAGCGTAATCACGCTTTTGTAGATCCGGCGGTACTGTTGTGCCGCCGGGCCTGAATATTATCTCTTACTCACTCTCAGCCGGTAACACAGGCATCCAGTCAATCGGCATTTCGCCACGTTTTTTCAGCCATTCATTCGCTAACACAAAATGATTACACCCAAAGAAGCCACGGTGCGCCGATAGCGGCGAGGGATGGGGTGCTTTCAAAATGTGGTGACGCTGCGTATCAATTATTGCCCCTTTCTTCTGTGCGTGGGCCCCCCACAGCAGGAATACCACACCTTCTCGATGTTCGTTAATCAGGGCGATCACTTTATCGGTGAAGGTTTCCCAGCCCAGGCTTGCGTGAGAGTGAGCCTGACCTGCCCGAACGGTCAACACAGTATTGAGCAGCAGCACGCCCTGATGCGCCCAGCTTTCAAGATAGCCATGAGACGGGCGTGTGAAACCCGGGATCGATCCTTCCAGTTCCTTATACATATTGAGCAGCGAGGGTGGCGTTGCGATGCCCGGACGAACGGAAAAGGCCAGCCCATGCGCCTGCCCTGGGCCGTGGTAGGGATCCTGACCTAAGATCACCACTTTGACATCGTTTAGTTCCGTATAGCGAAAGGCGTTAAACACATCTTTCTGTGGCGGGTAAATGGTTTGCCCTGACTGTCTTTCCGCCGCGACGGTGTTCAAAGTGTTCATAAAATAAGACTGCTGTTTCTCATTGGCCAGCACGTCATGCCATTTCAAAGAGGTAGTCATCTCGCTCTCCTGCGAATTTTATCTGCGCCTAGCTTAACCGTTATACATGTGGCTGCAAAATCCGTTGAGGATAAAGCGCTTAACTCTTGAAATGAGATAAAAAACACCCAAATTCAGCTTTATAAAAATTGATATAAAACAACAAATTCAAACCACACGGTTTGTAAGGTCTGGTTTTTGTTGATTTAGGTCAATGAATAGAGCGTGTACGACTGTTATATATACACTCAAGAAACAATGGTTTTACCAATTGGCCGCACATGGCCGACACCAAATAATGTAGGTTATGGGAGACATCACATGATTACGGGTATCCAGATCACTAAAGCTGCAAATGACGACCTGTTAAACTCATTCTGGCTGCTGGACAGCGAGAAAGGTGAAGCGCGCTGTGTGGTAGCGAAAGCGGGTTTTGCAGAAGATGAAATTGTGCCAGTAACTCAATTGGGCGAAATCGAATACCGCGAAATCCCAATGGAAGTGAAGCCAGAAGTGCGTGTTGAAGGTGGTCAGCATCTGAACGTCAACGTTCTGCGCCGTGAAACCTTAGAAGACGCCGTTAAGCACCCAGAAAAATATCCGCAGCTGACTATTCGCGTTTCTGGTTATGCGGTTCGCTTCAACTCACTGACACCAGAGCAGCAGCGTGACGTTATTGCTCGTACCTTTACCGCAAGCCTGTAAGGTTCGCGATAAATAAGAACGCCGGGTGATGAGCCCGGCGTTTTTTTATTTTTCTTTTGGCGAATTCGCTGTCTCGCCACTTGGCTTACGGCGCTTACCAATATTCTTGGCATCGCGATGGCGTTCTTTGACGCGCGGCTTCTCTTTGTCCTTCTCTTTCTTCTCTTCGCGTTTTGCCAGCACTTTTTTGGACGGTTTACCCGTCATTTTCTCGCTCGGTGGACGCGTTGTAGGGCGCAGTTCATCGATGACTCGGGCTTTCACCGGCTCTTCGATATAACGGCCCACTTTCTGAAGCAACAGATAGTCATGTGCTTCAACCAGAGAAATTGCTGTGCCTTTAAGGCCTGCGCGTCCTGTACGACCAATACGGTGGAGGTAGATATCTCCGCTGCGCGGCATGTCGAAGTTAATTACATGGCTCACTTCAGGAATATCAATACCGCGCGCCGCTACGTCAGTGGCAATCAGCACATTAACGCGGCCTTCGGTCAGGCGTTTAATTCCTTCGGTACGCTTAACCTGCGGCATGTCACCTTCGAGGTAACAATTGTTAATGTCGGCGGAACGCAGCAGGTTGGCCAGCTCATGAACGCGTTCACGTTTACGAACAAAAACGATCGTACGCGTCGTATCATCTTGTTTCAGCAGGTGCTTCAGTAGCTCAAGCTTGTGCTCAAAATTATCTGCGCGGTAATACCACTGGTGAATTTTTTTGCGCTCACGGGTGGATGGGGTGGCAGAGACTTCCGCTGGGTTTTCCAGAAGACGCTCAGCAAAGTCTTTAATCGCTTCACCTTCAAGGGTAGCGGAGAACAGCATCGTCTGTTTGCGCCAGCGAGTTTCGCCCGCAATATGCTCGATATCTTGGGCAAAGCCCAATTCCAGCATGCGGTCAGCTTCATCCAGTATCAGCGTTTCAACGGCACGGCAGTCAAAGTTTTCTTCTTTGATGTACTGCATCAGGCGCCCGGTTGTTGCCACCACAATATCCTGGTTCTCGCTGAACACTTCGGCGTGGTTCATATAGGCAACACCGCCGGTGATGGTGGCGATATCCAGATGGGTATTGGCGGCTAACTCGCGCGCATGTTCTGCCACCTGAACGGCTAATTCACGTGTAGGGGTCAGAATAAGAATGCGCGGCGGACCTGATTTTTTGCGTGGAAAATCAATAAGATGCTGCAAGACAGGCAGCAAGTACGCCGCCGTTTTACCGGTGCCTGTCGGCGCAGAACCGAGTACGTCACGGCCTTCTAGTGCAGGCGGAATGGCTGCCGCCTGAATGGCAGTCGGGCGTTCGAAGCCTTTATTCTGGAGAGCTTCCAGCAGGCATTCATCGAGTTCAAGTTCGGAAAAAGTCGTTACAGTCATGTTCTACCTCTGTGTGGGGCGCTGATTATAGACGTTATGGCTGCAATCTTCATCTGTTTGTATGGATATCCCTTTTCCACCACTTCGCTTTCCCCTATGCTACTCCAGTTTCGAATAAGAAGGTTGCTTTGACATGTCTCTACCCAAAGCGCAGCTGCGCCGCGATGGCTTCACTTTTAAACAGTTCTTTGTCGCGCACGATCGCTGCGCCATGAAAGTTGGTACTGATGGTATTTTACTCGGTGCGTGGTCTCCAGTCGCGGGTGTTAAGCGAATTTTGGATATTGGCAGCGGAAGCGGCCTTGTTGCACTGATGCTGGCGCAACGTACCGATCAACATGTCACCATTGATGCGATTGAGCTTGATGCTCCGGCGGCTATACAGGCTGCTGAAAACGCGTCTGAATCACCGTGGGCCGATCGAGTCCAGGTGGAATGTGCCGATATTCTGGTATGGGCTGCGGAGCAAACTGCGCGCTACGATCTTATCGTCAGCAATCCGCCTTATTACGAACCTGGTATTGAATGCGCCACGCCACAGCGTGACCAGGCGCGATATACCGGATCGCTTGGTCATGAGGCGTTGTTAACCTGCGCCGCAAATCTGATTTCTGAAGAAGGTTTCTTCTGCGTCGTTCTGCCAGAAGCCACCGGTAACACGTTTATTGAAAAAGCGGTGAGTATTGGCTGGAATCTACGCCTGCGCACCGATATTGCTGATACAGAAGGTCGAACACCGCATCGTGTTTTATTAGCCTTATCCCCAAAAGAAGGGGAGTGCTTCAGTGACCGAATGGTTATCCGTGGGCCAGACCAGCGCTACTCCGAAGATTACACTGCTCTGACCCAGGCCTTTTACCTGTTTATGTGAGATAGCGGGGACAATACGGAAGGACCGGATTCTGCCAGCCGTTCAGGGTAATCCAGCGTGTAATGCAGGCCACGACTCTCTTTTCGCATCATGGCGCAACGAACAATCAGCTCTGCAACCTGAACCAAATTCCGCAGTTCCAGCAGATTATTTGAGACGCGAAAATGAGCGTAATACTCGTCAATCTCCTGCTGTAGCATTGTGATTCGCCGTAGTGCACGCTCCAGACGTTTGGTCGTGCGCACGATCCCGACGTAGTCCCACATAAACAGTCTCAGCTCATGCCAGTTGTGCTGAATGACGACTAACTCATCCGGATTGTCTACTCTGCTTTCATCCCAGGCGGGCAGTTGTTCAACATGACGAGCATACGGCATACGTTTGGTAATATCCTCAGCAGCCGACCAGCCGTAAACCAGGCACTCCAACAAAGAGTTAGAAGCCATGCGGTTCGCACCGTGCAGCCCGGTGTAACTTACCTCGCCAATAGCATACAGACCATCAACGTCCGTGCGCCCATGATCGTCTACCATCACCCCACCGCAGGTGTAATGAGCGGCCGGGACGATAGGAACGGGTTCTTTTGTTAAGTCGATCCCCAGCCCAAGCAACTTTTCATAAATCATCGGGAAGTGCTGTCGGACGAACTCGGCGGGCTTATGACTGATATCCAGATACATACAATCGACACCAAGACGTTTCATCTCGTGATCGATAGCGCGAGCGACAATGTCGCGCGGGGCAAGTTCGCCACGCGAATCAAAGTCTGGCATAAAGCGCGAGCCATCCGGGCGTTTAAGATAGGCACCTTCACCGCGCAGGGCTTCAGTCAGCAAAAAATTACGCGCCTGGGGGTGGAACAGCGCTGTTGGGTGGAACTGGTTAAATTCCAGATTGGCGACGCGACAGCCTGCACGCCATGCCATGGCGATACCATCACCTGAGGAGATATCAGGGTTGGTAGTATATTGATAAACTTTTGAGGCCCCACCCGTTGCCAGCACCACGGATTTTGCACGGCAGGTTTCGACTTTTTCTTTATTTCGATTCCAGACCCATGCACCGACAACGCGACGCGTTCCGGCTAATCCCACTTTATCCGAGATAATCAAATCTACCGCATTGCTGCGTTCAAGCACTTGAATATTGGGATGGTTGAGCGCCTGGCTGACTAATGTGGTTTCAACGGCTTTGCCCGTGGCATCTGCCGCATGCAGGATGCGTCGGTGGCTATGACCGCCTTCACGAGTGAGATGGTAACTTTCCTCACCGTTAGGCTGAATTTGGGTGTCGAATAACACGCCCTGATCGATCAACCACTGCACACAATGGCGTGCATTGCTGGCGACAAATTCAGCAGCATGCTCGTCAACAATACCCGCACCGGCAATCAGCGTATCTTCAACATGTGAAGCAATACTGTCTGTTTCATCAAATACGGCGGCGATACCGCCTTGTGCATAGAATGTTGAGCCTTCACTCATCGGTCCTTTACTGAGGACGATCACTCTTTGATGAGCGGCCAGACGGAGTGCGAGGGACAATCCGGCCGCGCCGCTGCCGATAATCAGTACATCACAATGAAGCTCTGGAGTTGTGTTCATGATGTTTGTTTAATTTACTAAACAGTGTTTGGCCAGAATAGCACCAGGATGAGATGAATCGCACGTTTTATTTAACTTGCGTTGCGCCGCCTAAACTCACTGCTTGAGGAAAATCGTGGTGAAAAAAAGAAAATATTTTGCGAAGCAGATCGTTAGCTTCAGATTATGTGGTGAAATAATACCTGCGTTGGGGTACTCTGCTCGCTGTAAAAATGCCATTTCTTATTAGAAACTGGGTAGGTATCGGTAACAGACTTATAATGAGAGAAAACGAGCAGTCTGTGACACGATGAACAAAAACAAAGGCGTGACGGAACTTATTGAAGAACAGACACTCTTACTCGGTGCTTGCTCAAAGTGCAGTAATTTTAGAGTGGCGTTTCGATAACGCGTGGAATTTAGGTTTGGGGAGACATTACCTCGGATGAGCGAGCAGTTAACGGACCAGGTCCTGGTAGAACGGGTCCAGAAGGGAGATCAGAAAGCCTTTAACTTACTGGTGGTTCGCTACCAGCATAAAGTGGCGAGTCTGGTTTCCCGCTATGTCCCATCAGGCGATGTGCCTGATGTGGTGCAAGAGTCTTTTATTAAGGCCTATCGTGCGCTGGATTCGTTCCGGGGGGATAGTGCTTTCTACACCTGGCTGTATCGCATTGCGGTGAATACAGCAAAGAATTATCTGGTCGCTCAGGGTCGTCGTCCGCCTTCCAGTGACATTGATGCCATTGAAGCCGAAAACTTCGAAAGTGGCGGTGCACTGAAAGAAATTTCGAACCCTGAGAACTTAATGTTGTCAGAAGAACTGAGACAGATAGTTTTTCGTACGATCGAGTCGCTCCCTGAAGATTTACGTATGGCAATCACGTTGCGGGAGCTTGATGGACTTAGCTATGAAGAAATAGCAGCCATCATGGATTGTCCGGTCGGCACGGTTCGCTCACGAATTTTTCGTGCGCGAGAAGCTATTGATAATAAAGTTCAACCGCTTATCAGGCGTTGACGGTAGCGGGATACTGGAAAAGGTATTAGGCATGCAGAAAGAAAAACTTTCCGCTTTAATGGATGGTGAAACGTTAGATAGTGAGCTGCTAAAAGAGCTCTCTGACTCTTCCGAGATGCAAAAGACCTGGGAGAGTTACCATCTCATCCGTGACACCCTGCGTGGTGACACGGGGGACGTTCTCCATTTCGATATCTCTACGCGCGTAATGGCTGCTATTGAGAACGAACCTGTTCGTCAGGCCACGACTCCGCTGATTCCTGAAGCTCAGCCTGCGCCGCACCAGTGGCAGAAAATGCCATTCTGGAAAAAAGTGCGTCCGTGGGCCAGCCAATTGACTCAAATGGGCGTCGCAGCTTGCGTATCGCTTGCAGTTATCGTTGGCGTCCAGCAGTATAACAGCCAGCCTGAAGCCAACCAGCAACCTGAAGCGCCAGTGTTTAATACGCTGCCGATGATGGGGAAAGCAAGCCCGGTGAGTCTGGGCGTGCCAGCTGATGCGTCGGTAAGTCCTGGCCAGCAACAGCAGGTCCAGGAACAACGTCGTCGCATTAATGCTATGTTGCAGGATTATGAATTGCAGCGTCGTCTGCACTCAGAACAGCTTCAGTTTGAGCAGGCGCAGACCCAGCAAGCCGCTGTGCAGGTACCTGGAACCCAAACTTTAGGAACGCAATCGCAGTAATGAAGCAACTTTGGTGCGCCATGTCTCTGATGGCGGGTAGCCTGTTCTTCTCTGTAAACGCCTCGGCTGATGTATCGTCCGGGGCGTTGTTGCAGCAAATGAACATGGCGAGCCAGTCACTCAATTATGAGTTGGCCTTTATCAGTATTAACAAGCAAGGCGTAGAGTCGTTGCGCTATCGCCATGCTCGTCTTGATAATCAGCCGCTTGCCCAGCTTTTGCAGTTGGATGGCCCGCGTCGTGAGGTCGTTCAGCGCGGCAATGAGATCAGTTATTTCGAGCCAGGCCTTGAGCCTTTTACTTTGAATGGCGATTACATCGTCGATTCAATGCCATCTCTGATCTATACCGACTTTAAGCGCCTTGCCCCTTATTACGATTTCATCTCGGTGGGGCGTACACGTATTGCGGACAGACTCTGCGAAGTGATTCGTGTGGTGGCCAGAGACGGTACGCGCTACAGCTATATCGTATGGATGGACGCTGAGAGCAAACTGCCAATGCGTGTCGATCTTCTCGATCGTGATGGTGAAACGCTTGAGCAATTCCGGGTTATCTCCTTCTCGGTGAATAATCAGGTAGGGAACAGTATGCAGAGTCTGGCCAAAGCCAGCCTGCCGCCGCTTCTCTCTGTCCCGGTTGGCGACACCGTTAATTTCAACTGGGTGCCTTCCTGGATTCCGCAAGGTTTCAGTGAGATTTCCAGCAGCCGACGCCAGCTTCCGACCATCGAAACGCCTGTCGAATCTCGTCTTTATTCTGACGGTTTGTTCAGCTTCTCGGTCAATATTAATCGGGCGACAGCGAATAGTTCTGAGCAGATGCTTCGCACTGGACGTCGAACGGTCAGCACGACGGTACGCGACAACGCGGAGATCACCATTGTGGGTGAATTACCTCCGCAAACCGCGAAACGTATAGCTGACAGTATTAAATTCAGGGCTGCACAATGATTAAAGAATGGGCAACAGTTGTTTCGTGGCAGGATGGCGTAGCGCTTGTCAGCTGCGACGTTAAGGCCTCCTGCAATAGTTGCGCTTCTCGCGCAGGTTGCGGCAGCCGGGTATTAAACAAACTCGGGCCGCAAACAACGCATATGATTTCTGTACCAAGCGACAAGCCGCTGATGGAAGGACAAAAGGTTGAACTGGGCATTGCAGAAGGTAGCCTGCTAGGTTCAGCAATGCTGGTTTATCTCTCTCCGTTGGTGGGGTTGTTCGCCGTAGCGGGTCTATTTCAGATGCTATTCGGCACCGACCTTGCGGCCATGTGTGGTGGCCTTTTGGGCGGAGTGGGCGGTTTTTTACTGGCGCGTGGTTTCTCCCAGAGGCTTGCCGAGCGCGAAGCGTGGCAGCCGGTTATTCTGAGCGTGGGGATCCCACCCAACATGCTTCGTGTCGAAACACTCTCTTCAGAAGCCCGGTAATTTCACCGGGCTTTATCTTTATTTACATCTCCAAAAAGAAAACACTGTTCCTTAGCACTATGCTTGGCTGCAAGAGCATTTCCTGGTGACGAAGATGTAGTGTAGAATGCTGCGTTTTCGCACTGAAAAACGTCAGGCTAAGAACAGCGGCCTCCAGGTATTCGTAAGGCATAATTATTTAACTATATGAAGAACATACGTAACTTTTCGATCATAGCTCACATTGACCACGGTAAGTCGACGCTGTCTGACCGTATTATCCAAATTTGCGGTGGCCTTTCTGATCGTGAAATGGAAGCCCAGGTACTGGACTCCATGGACCTGGAACGCGAACGTGGCATTACCATCAAAGCGCAGAGCGTAACGCTCGATTACAAAGCCGCTGATGGCGAAATCTATCAACTGAACTTTATCGACACTCCAGGACACGTTGACTTCTCCTATGAAGTTTCCCGTTCGCTGGCGGCCTGTGAAGGCGCGCTTCTGGTGGTCGATGCGGGGCAGGGTGTAGAAGCTCAGACCCTGGCAAACTGCTACACCGCGATGGAAATGGAACTTGAAGTGGTGCCGGTCCTCAACAAAATCGACCTACCGGCAGCCGAACCTGAGCGCGTAGCAGAAGAGATTGAAGACATTGTCGGCATTGATGCGACCGACGCGGTACGCTGTTCAGCAAAAACCGGTGTAGGTGTTCCTGAGGTATTGGAACGACTGGTTCGCGACATTCCACCGCCGGAAGGCGATCTGGATGCTCCGCTGCAGGCGCTGATTATCGACTCATGGTTTGATAACTACCTGGGCGTAGTGTCACTGGTCCGTATTAAAAACGGCACCATGCGTAAAGGCGACAAAATTAAAGTGATGAGTACGGGGCAGGTTTACAACGCCGACCGACTCGGTATCTTCACGCCAAAACAGGTTGACCGTACTGAGCTGAAATGCGGTGAAGTTGGCTGGTTGGTCTGTGCAATTAAAGATATTTTGGGCGCACCGGTTGGTGATACGCTGACGCAGGCTCGCAACCCAGCAGACAAAGCTCTGCCAGGCTTTAAAAAAGTGAAGCCGCAGGTCTATGCCGGTCTGTTCCCGATTAGCTCTGACGATTACGAAAACTTCCGTGATGCGCTTGGCAAGCTGAGCCTGAATGATGCTTCCTTGTTCTATGAGCCAGAAAGCTCAACCGCGCTAGGCTTCGGCTTCCGCTGTGGCTTCCTCGGTCTGCTGCACATGGAGATCATTCAGGAGCGTCTGGAGCGCGAATACGATCTGGAGCTGATTACGACGGCACCGACCGTAGTGTATGAAGTTCAGACGACCAGCAACGAAGTTATTTACGTCGACAGCCCATCTAAGCTGCCGCCGCTCAATAACATCGAAGAGCTACGCGAGCCTATTGCCGAATGTCACATGCTGCTGCCGCAGGAGTTCCTGGGCAACGTCATCACGCTTTGTATAGAAAAACGAGGCGTGCAGACCAACATGGTTTACCACGGTAATCAGGTTGCGCTGACTTACGAAATCCCGATGGCTGAAGTGGTACTCGACTTCTTTGATCGTCTGAAGTCCACCTCGCGCGGCTACGCGTCTCTGGATTACAACTTCAAACGCTTCCAGGCTTCGAACATGGTGCGTGTTGACGTGCTGATCAACAGCGAGCGTGTCGATGCGCTTGCGTTGATCACTCACAATGATAATGCACCGTATCGTGGCCGTGAACTGGTTGAAAAGATGAAAGAACTGATTCCGCGTCAGCAGTTTGATATCGCGATTCAGGCTGCAATCGGTAACCATATTATTGCTCGCGCAACGGTTAAACAGCTGCGTAAAAACGTTCTGGCAAAATGCTATGGCGGTGACGTCAGCCGTAAGAAAAAGCTGTTGCAGAAACAGAAAGATGGTAAGAAGCGCATGAAGCAGGTCGGTAACGTTGAGCTGCCGCAGGAAGCGTTCCTCGCCATTCTGCACGTGGGTAAAGACGGAAAATAATTCTTAAGGAGTTGGCATGGCGAACATGTTTGCCCTGATCCTGGTCATTGCTACTCTGGTGACGGGTCTGTTGTGGTGTCTGGATAAGTTTATTTTCGCGCCAAAACGTCGTGAACGTCAGGCCGCTGCTCAGGCAGCGACTGGCGATGGACTGAATCCACAAACCCTGAAGAAAGTCAGCCCGAAACCGGGTTGGCTGGAAACTGGGGCTTCAGTATTTCCGGTGCTGGCGATCGTGCTGGTGGTGCGTTCGTTTATTTATGAACCCTTCCAGATCCCGTCAGGTTCGATGATGCCAACGCTTCTGATTGGCGATTTTATTCTGGTAGAGAAATTTGCTTACGGCATCAAAGATCCTATTTACCAGAAAACCTTAATCGAAACGGGTCATCCGAAACGTGGCGATATCGTGGTCTTCAAATATCCCGATGACCCACGCCTGGATTACATCAAACGTGCGGTCGGTCTGCCTGGTGATAAAGTAAGTTACGATCCAGTCGCGAAAGAAGTGTCCGTTCAGCCAGGTTGCAGCTCCGGTACCGCATGTGAAAATGCTCTGCCGATTACTTACTCCAACGTTGAGCCGAGCGATTTCGTTCAGACCTTTGCGCGCCGTAATGGCGGAGAAGCCACCAGTGGCTTCTTCCAGTTGCCTAAAGGCGAGAGCAAAGAGAATGGCATTCGTTTAGTGGAACGCAAAGAAACGCTGGGTGACGTGACGCACCGTATTCTGACCGTGCCGATTGCGCAGGATCAACTGGGGATGTATTACCAGCAGTCTGGCCAGCCGCTGGCAACCTGGATCGTTCCGCCGGGACACTACTTCATGATGGGTGATAACCGCGATAATTCCGCGGACAGCCGCTATTGGGGCTTTGTACCGGAAGCGAATCTGGTCGGTAAAGCGACCGCGATTTGGATGAGTTTTGAGAAACAAGAAGGCGAATGGCCAACGGGCGTCCGTTTGAGCCGAATTGGCGCTATTCATTAATTCTTGTGAATTGAACACGTAACCACGATAAAACGTGGTTACGTGAATTATTTAAGGGATAATCTCACCTGGCTAACGACATCCCCACCCGTTGTGTATAGAATATTCCCCCGAAGTTTAAGGTTGGCGCTGATGTAGTGCCACGGCACACGAAACCGCGTTGGTGTTCTCAGGACGGTTTCGTGTGCTGCATTTTTGACGCATTCATTTATTGGTATAGCATGAACCCCATCGTAATTAATCGGCTTCAACGGAAGCTGGGCTACACTTTTCAGCATCATGAATTATTGCAACAGGCATTAACCCACCGCAGTGCCAGCAGCAAGCATAATGAGCGTTTAGAGTTTTTAGGTGACTCCATTTTGAGTTACGTGATCGCGAACGCGCTCTACCATCGTTTCCCTCGTGTGGACGAAGGTGATATGAGCCGCATGCGTGCGACGCTGGTACGTGGCAACACGCTTGCAGAGATTGCTCGCGAGTTTGAATTGGGCGAATGTCTGCGACTGGGTCCCGGGGAATTGAAGAGCGGGGGTTTTCGCCGTGAATCTATCCTGGCAGATACTGTCGAAGCATTAATCGGTGGCGTTTTCCTCGATAGCGATATTCAGACGGTAGAGCAACTGATCCTGAACTGGTATCAAACGCGCCTGGACGAAATCAGCCCAGGCGACAAACAAAAAGATCCGAAAACCCGTTTGCAGGAATATCTGCAGGGGCGTCATCTCCCTCTACCATCTTATCTGGTAGTTCAGGTCCGTGGCGAAGCACACGATCAGGAATTTACCATCCATTGCCAGGTTAGCGGCCTGAGTGAACCGGTGGTTGGCACGGGTTCAAGCCGTCGTAAGGCGGAACAGGCTGCCGCCGAACAGGCGTTAATAATGCTGGAGTTGGAATGAGCGAAGAAAAAAGTTACTGCGGTTTTATCGCCATCGTCGGACGTCCGAACGTTGGCAAATCAACCTTGCTGAATACCCTGCTTGGGCAGAAAGTTTCTATTACTTCCCGAAAAGCGCAGACCACGCGTCACCGTATCGTGGGCATCCATACAGAGGGTGAATATCAGGCTATTTACGTTGATACCCCAGGTCTGCACATGGAAGAGAAACGTGCGATCAACCGCCTGATGAACAAAGCGGCGAGCAGCTCCATCGGCGATGTTGAGCTGATCATCTTCGTCGTAGAAGGCACTCGCTGGACTGCGGACGACGAAATGGTGTTGAACAAACTGCGTGATGGGAAAGCACCGGTTATTCTTGCGGTCAACAAAGTTGATAACGTTCAAGAGAAAGCCGATTTGCTGCCACATCTACAGTTCCTGGCAAGCCAAATGAACTTCCTTGATATCGTTCCGCTGTCGGCGGAAAGCGGAATGAACGTGGATACCATCGCCGGTATTGTACGTAAACATCTGCCAGAAGCGATTCATCACTTCCCGGAAGATTACATTACTGACCGTTCCCAGCGCTTTATGGCGTCAGAAATCATTCGTGAAAAACTGATGCGTTTCCTGGGAGCCGAACTGCCTTACTCCGTGACGGTAGAAATTGAACGCTTCCAGACCAATGAGCGTGGCGGTTACGACATCAACGGTTTGATTCTCGTTGAGCGTGAAGGGCAGAAGAAGATGGTTATTGGTAACAAAGGTTCCAAGATTAAAACCATCGGTATTGAAGCCCGTAAAGACATGCAGGAAATGTTTGAATCTCCTGTTCACCTGGAACTGTGGGTGAAGGTGAAATCCGGCTGGGCCGATGACGAGCGCGCCCTGCGTAGTCTCGGTTACGGCGACGACGTCTAAGTCAATAACTCGTGGAAGGCTGGCAGCGCGCATTCGTCCTGCATAGTCGTCCCTGGAGCGAAACCAGCCTCATGCTGGACGTCTTCACGGAAGAGTCCGGTCGCGTGCGCCTTGTTGCAAAAGGCGCACGTTCCAAACGTTCAAACCTTAAAGGTGCTCTACAGCCTTTTACCCCGCTTTTAGTCCGTTTTGGTGGCCGTGGGGATGTCAAAACCCTGCGCAGTGCTGAAGCCGTCTCGCTGGCGCTTCCCCTTTCCGGTATCACGCTTTACAGCGGTCTGTACGTCAATGAACTCATCTCGCGCGTCCTCGAGCATGAGACTCGCTTCTCTGAACTTTTTTTCGATTACCTGCACTGTATTCAGGCGCTTGCGGGCGCTCTCGATTCGCCTGAGCCTGCATTACGTCGTTTTGAGCTGGCGTTATTGGGGCATCTTGGTTACGGGGTCGATTTTTTGCACTGCGCGGGAAGCGGAGAATCAGTTGATGACACCATGACCTACCGGTATCGGGAAGAGAAGGGGTTCATTGCCAGCATCGTCATTGATAACAGCACGTTTACCGGGCGGCATCTTAGAGCGCTGTCAGAGCGGGAATTCCCCGACCAGGATACGCTACGTGCGGCAAAACGCTTTACCCGAATTGCCCTCAAGCCTTATCTTGGTGGCAAGCCCTTAAAGAGCAGAGAATTATTCAGGCAGTTTGTGCCAAAGCGCTAACGAACTACGAAAACCGAGGATTGTCATGGCTGAATTACTGTTAGGCGTCAACATTGATCATATTGCTACGCTGCGTAATGCGCGCGGCACAGCGTATCCTGATCCCGTTCAGGCGGCATTTATCGCTGAGCAGGCTGGCGCCGACGGCATTACCGTTCATTTGCGTGAAGACCGTCGCCATATCACCGATCGTGATGTGCGCATTCTGCGTCAGACTCTTGATACCCGCATGAACCTTGAGATGGCGGTGACGGAAGAGATGCTGGCAATAGCCTGCGACACCAAACCACACTTCTGTTGCCTGGTGCCTGAGAAACGTCAGGAAGTCACCACCGAGGGGGGGCTGGATGTCGCGGGACAGCAGGATAAAATGCGTGATGCCTGCAAACGCCTTGCCGATGCGGGCATTCTGGTTTCGCTGTTTATTGACGCCGATTTTGAACAGATCAAAGCAGCAGCCGAAGTCGGCGCACCGTATATCGAAATTCATACCGGCTGCTATGCAGATGCCGAAGATGAAACCACGCTGGCCAAAGAGCTCGATCGCATCGCTAAAGCCGCCACCTACGCCGCAAGTCTGGGTCTTAAGGTTAACGCCGGTCACGGTCTGACTTATCACAACGTGAAAGCCATTGCCGCCATTCCGGAAATGTACGAGTTAAACATTGGGCACGCGATTATTGGTCGTGCGGTGATGAGTGGTTTAAAAGACGCGGTTGCCGAAATGAAGCGTCTGATGCATGAAGCACGTCAGTAATGGCGATTTTGGGCTTAGGAACTGACATCGTTGAAATTGCCCGCATCGAAGCAGTGATCGCCCGGAGTGGCGATCGCCTTGCGAGACGCGTGCTAAGCGACAACGAGTGGGCTATCTGGGAAACGCATCAACAGCCGGTGCGTTTTCTGGCAAAGCGCTTTGCTGTTAAAGAAGCAGCAGCAAAAGCTTTCGGTACCGGTATCCGTAACGGGCTTGCATTCGAACAGTTTGAAGTGTTTAACGATGAGCTCGGAAAACCCCGGCTACGTTTATGGGGAGAAGCGCAAAAACTGGCGGATAAGCTCGGCGTGGTCAACATGCATGTTACGCTAGCCGATGAACGACGCTACGCCTGTGCCACGGTGATTCTCGAAAGTTAAAGCTTGTCTGCGTGGTGCATCAGCACAAACTTATCCCAAAGCTGTTCTTCGGATTCAGCATGCGCAGGATCTTTAAGGATAGTGTTCGGGATTGGGCACACCTTCTGGCAGGTCGGCGTTTCATAGTGGCCGATGCATTCAGTGCAGCGGTCGCTGTTAATCTCATAAATGCTATCACCCATCGAAATAGCCTCATTCGGGCATTCGGGCTCGCACATATCGCAATTGATACATTTTTTAGTGATTAACAGCGCCATCAGGAAAATCTCAGAAACATCACAAACAGGGCGGGCATTATACGCCTCAGACCAGTTTTTTTACCAGCGCTTCACTGTGACGAATACGTTCTGGAGCATGTTCAAGATCCTGCTGCACCAGCGCCACGAAGAGAAGATCAGTCAGCATCATCTGTGCGCTGGTGGATGAAATAGCCGCGCTGCGCGTGGCTTGTTCTTCCGCGATGGTATAAAGACATCGTGTCGCTCGTTGCTGGAGCGCGTTAGGGGTAAAACCCGTGATGGCCAGGATCTTGCCACCAACACGCAGCGCCTCATCTGCGGCAAGATTAATCTCGCGGCGCTCGCCGGAATAAGAAACGGCCAGCAGTAAATCCTCAGGCCCCATCGCTTGCACGGTAGCCAGCAGCGCATGCATATCCTGTTCAACGAGGCCGTTGTAACCAATTTTAGTGAGCTTCCAGCCAAAATTACGTGCGACCAGCCCCGAGGCCCCAATTCCTGTAAGAATGATGCGCCGCGCTGCGCGCAGCATGGCGACGCATTCCAACAGCTTCTCTTCGCTGTTTACATCAAGAGTGGCATGCATCGCCGTGACGTTTTCCTTGATAAGTTTTTCACCCACCAGACGCATCGGATCATCGCCGCGAATTTGATTGTGAAGCGGCATCGACTGCGGGTTAGGGTTACTCACCAGCGCCTCACTGATGGCCAGCTTTAACGCCGGAAAACCTTTAAAACCAATCTTTTGTGCAAATTTCACGACGCTCGACTGGCTGACACCCGCCTCGCTTGCAAGCTGCTGTGAGCTTAAATGGCGGGCGTGATCGGGTTGCGCCAGCAGGAAGTCCGCCAGTTTTTTATCGCTCTGGGCAAAGCCCGCGTAACGCTGGCGAATACGAATTAAACAGTTCATACGTTCTCCTGGCGAAAGTGTGATTGTTGCTACAAATCCAGAAATATACTCGCCTGAATGAATTTTATATTCCATTATAGTACGGTTATTATGAATTAAAAATTCTTGAGGTGTAAAAGATGAATCTAGGCCAGTTAGTTTCTGAAACCCGTAATCCGCAAACCATGGATCTCGATGCGCTCTCCACGCTTGACCTTGTAACCCGTTTTAATCAACAGGATACGCTGGTCGCGCAGGCAGTGAAAGAGACATTGCCCGAGGTGGCGAAAGCCGTTGACGCCGCCGCACAATCGCTGAAAAGCGGGGGGCGCATTATTTACATGGGTGCAGGGACCAGCGGACGTCTTGGCGTACTTGATGCTTCTGAATGCCCGCCGACGTTTGGTGTCCCTCACGGTCTGGTTATCGGGCTTATTGCCGGAGGTCCAGGCGCACTGCTAAAGGCGGTTGAGGGGGCGGAAGATAATAAACAGCTCGGGGAGGACGACCTCAAAGCACTGAACCTGACCGCAGAGGATTTGGTGGTAGGTCTTGCCGCTTCCGGACGTACACCTTATGTCATTGGGGGGCTCGAATATGCCAATCAGCAAGGTTGCACCACTGTCGCTATCTCCTGTAACCCGGGTTCCCCGATTGCGCAGGTGGCGGCTATTGCCATCTCTCCGGTTGTGGGGCCAGAAGCACTGACTGGCTCAACGCGCCTTAAGTCCGGGACCGCGCAAAAGCTGGTGCTCAACATGATCTCTACGGGCGCAATGGTGAAATTCGGTAAGGTCTATCAAAACCTGATGGTGGATATGAAAGCCTCTAACATCAAGCTGGTAGATCGGGCCTGCCGTATGGTGGTGGAAGCTACGGGCGCGAGCCGTGAGGAAGCCGAAGCGGTACTCAAACAAACCGATCATGATGTTAAACCGGCCATTTTGATGATCCTCAGCGGGCTGGACGCCGCTGCCGCACGAGCAAAACTTGATGCGCACCAGGGATTCTTGCGGGCTGCATTAGAAAACTAGAACAGCAGAGGCGTATATGGAAAAAACAGCAGCGCTCGCCAGCGATATTTTGCAGGGGATTGGCGGGGAGAAAAATATTCTGCGTCTGGAAAACTGCATGACGCGTGTGCGGGTTGAAGTTCAGGATGACGAAAAGCTCGATCTCGCTCGCCTGAAAACGCTTTCTGGCGTGAGTGGCTATGTTAAGCAAGGGGCGCAGCATCAACTGATTGTCGGCCCCGGCAAAGCCGCAAAAGTTGTGGACGCAATGCGTGCGCTGATGGGCGCAGAAGGTTCGGTTGCGATTGATGACGCCGATCGCAATAAAGCGCAGGCGAAAGCCAAATATAAAGCCCCAATGAGCGATGCGCTGCGACAGTTGGCAAACGTCTTTATTCCGCTGATTCCTGCCTTTATCGCCTCTGGTCTGATAACCGGGATTATCAACATCCTCAAGCGCCCGGATATCGTTGGGGATTTCGCTACGCACTATCCCAATATGCTCGGAATTTTGGGCATTTTTGGCAGCGCAGTGTTTGCCATCATGAACATTCTGGTTGGCGTCAACGCCGCGAAAGTTTTTGGCGGATCGCTGGCAATGGGTGGGGTGATGGCAGGGATCCTTTCCAGCCCGCAGCTGGCGCAGATCACCCTGTTTGGCGAGGCATTACAGCCAGGACGTGGCGGAGTCATTGCGGTGCTGCTGGTGGTGGTCCTGATGTGTTGGATTGAGAAACGGCTGCGCAACGTTTTGCCCGGCTCGATTGAACTGATCCTTAACCCGCTGCTGACGACGCTAATTACGGGCACTATCGCTATTGTGGCCCTACAGCCGCTGGGGGGCTTGATCTCCGATGCCATTGCGCACGGTGCTTCTCTGGCTATCGATCGTGGTGGTCTGGCAGTAGGTGCGATTCTGTCCGGGACCTTCCTGCCGCTGGTGCTCACGGGCTTACATCAGGGTCTGGTGCCCATTCACGTGGAGCTGGTGCAGGCTCATGGGTATAACGCGCTGCTGCCGATTCTGTCGATGGCGGGCGTAGGGCAGGTTGGTGCGGCGATTGCAGTACTGATGAAAACCCGTAACCAGCGTTTGAAAAAAGTCATTAAAGGGGCACTGCCAGTAGGATTATTGGGTATTGGCGAGCCCCTTATTTTTGGGGTCACGTTGCCGCTCGGCAAGCCTTTCCTGGGAGCATGTCTGGGAGGTGCGGTTGGCGGTGCGCTCATTAGTTACTGGAAAGTGGCGACGGTCATTACCTTTGGGATTTCCGGTTTACCACTGGCATTAACCATCGTGACCGGAAAAGTCATGTTCTATCTGTTAGGCTATCTGGTAGCGGTAATTGCCGGGTTCTTGTTTACCTGGCTTTTAGGGTTCAACGATCCAGAGGAGTAAGGTTTGGCTAATCACGAGCGTCGTGTCGTTTTTTTTGATTTAGACGGAACGCTGCATCAGCAGGACATGTTTGGCACATTTATGCGCTATCTGCTGCGTCGACAGCCTCTAAACGCGCTGCTCGTGCTGCCGCTTTTGCCGGTGATTGGCATGGCGTTGTTGATGAAAGGACGTGCGGCGCGGTGGCCGATGAGCCTGCTGCTGTGGGGCTGCACTTTCGGCCATAGTGAGGTGCGCCTCAAGCAGCTGGAACAGGATTTTGCCGTCTGGTTTCGCGGTCACGTCACCGCGTTTCCGGTCGTCCAGGATCGTCTGACGCATTATTTGAATGCCAATGATGCCGATATCTGGCTAATAACCGGTTCGCCCCAGCCGCTGGTGGAGCAGGTCTATTTCGATACGCCGTGGCTCCCGCGCGTCAATCTTATCGCCACGCAAATTGGCCGCGCCTATGGTGGATGGGTGCTGACGATGCGCTGCCTTGGGCATGAGAAGGTGGTGCAACTCGAGAAAAAAATTGGTACGCCGCTGCGTCTGCACAGTGGTTACAGCGACAGTAAACAAGATAACCCGCTGCTGTATTTCTGCGAGCATCGCTTTCGCGTCACACCATCAGGTGAACTTCAGCAACTGGAATAGTGTTAACCATAACGGGTGTGTATAATGCGCCCGCTTTCCAGACTGGAGTATTACCCGTTGTCCGACCTCGAACTCAATCATGAATACTGGATGCGCCACGCGCTCAACCTGGCCCAACGTGCCTGGGACGAGGGCGAAGTGCCCGTGGGTGCCGTACTGGTGCATAACAATCAGGTGATTGGTGAAGGCTGGAATCGCCCGATCGGTCGTCACGATCCTACCGCTCACGCCGAAATTATTGCGCTGAGGCAGGGCGGGTTGGTGCTACAAAACTATCGTCTGCTGGAAACCACGCTGTACGTCACCCTGGAGCCTTGTGTCATGTGCTCCGGCGCGATGATCCACAGCCGCATTGGTACGCTGGTCTACGGTGCGCGTGATGAAAAGTCCGGTGCGGCAGGTTCGCTGTTGGATGTGCTTGGGCATCCAGGTATGAATCATCAGGTACAGATTATCGGCGGGGTGCTTGCACCAGAGTGTTCGGGGCTATTAAGTGATTTCTTTCGAATGCGCCGTCAGCAGAAAAAGCAACAAAAGGCAGAATTGAAGTTGTCGGATGATTAACTTCATTCAGTGATACCACCGGATAACTCTGCGCCAGTTGTTTAGCCTCGGTCACTTCCTTCTCTTTTTCCATCAGATAACCGACCAGGCTTATCTGATATTTACGGATATTTTCCACGTAAGCATACGCTTCGTGCCCGCGCGCATAGCCGTAGGTCAGCTTGTTATACCAGGGCTTTTGGCTAAGCAACGGTAAGCGTTGTTTAACATCAGACCAGCTATCCGGATTGCCTTTGGTTTTGGCCGTCAACGCGCGTGCATCGAGCATGTGCGCGTAACCCATGTTATACGCCGCCAGCGCAAACCAGATACGTTCCTCTTCAGGCACGGTTTCCGGCACTTTCGCCATCATGTCCTGCAAATAACGTGCGCCGCCGCTAATGCTCTGTTCAGCATCGGTACGATCGGTCAGACCAAGGCTTTGCGCCGTATTCTTGGTCAGCATCATTAGCCCGCGCACGCCGGTCGGTGAAGTGGCTTGCGCGTCCCAATGTGATTCCTGATAGGAAATTGCCGCCAGCAAACGCCAGTCGATCTCCTGAGCATATTTCTCAAACAATGGCTGAAGATCCGGGAGTACGCTGTCTACCGAGCGCAGGAAAATACGCGTATCGACATAGTCGAAGTCGCCGCCATGCCCGAGATACTTTTCCTCAAGACGTGCCAGCGTGCCGTCTTCATTCATCGAGTTAAAGAAATCGAGCATCGCTGCACTGAGCGTTTGATCGTTATCCAGCGGGCTAAACCAGGTGACAGGCTGCTCGTCGGTGACATCGAGGGCGACGGCAATTTCTGGGTGCACGCGCTGGAACAGGCTTATCGCGACGGAGTCGGCGATGGTGTAAGCCAGCTTTTTATCCTTCACTTGCTCAAGTAACGCCGTCGTACCCAGCTTCTCATCGACCTTCCAGCTAAGCTCGGGGAATTTAGTCTCTTGCAGGGCTCGCAGATCGTCGATGACCACATGACCTGGTGCGATGGTCAACTGCTGCTCGTTGAGCGCTGCCAGCGTCCGCGGACGCACGTTGCCGACGCGATACACCAGCTGTTGGGATACGGAATAGTAGGTCGGCCCCGGCTGATAGCTCTTACTGCGCTCGCTGTTATAGACCAGACCCGCAGCCAGCATGTCAGCATTGTCGTTATC
The DNA here is from genome assembly GCF_059766475.1 of Enterobacter sp. SCRI0065. Taxonomy (NCBI): domain Bacteria; kingdom Pseudomonadati; phylum Pseudomonadota; class Gammaproteobacteria; order Enterobacterales; family Enterobacteriaceae; genus Enterobacter; species Enterobacter sp. SCRI0065. The sequence continues at coordinate 29,533 of NZ_JCBAJB010000002.1, forward strand.
AAGATCGTCAAAGAGCTGGCTGATATTTTGACGCACGGTGATAGTCAGCTTTACGCCAAGGTAGTCGGCGAACTGTTGTGCCAGCTCATAGTCAAGGCCGATGATTTTGCCGTTAACGTTGCTATACGTCAGCGGGGAACTAATGGTACTGACGCGCAATTCCCCCCGCGACTGAATCGCGGCGATGCGGTTTTCGGCTTTACCGAACCAGGGAATTGATGGCCATAAGGCCGCTGCCAGCAGCAAGGTGACGATGCCGATGAGCAGATAATTAATCTTGAATTTTTTCAATTAGTTAATTCTCTGCGCCGTGCGATGCCTCAGTGTGCTGTAGTCATGTTATGAATAAGGTTTACCATTGATTGAGCGGCATTTTGCGCAAACTTGCGCCAGTTGGCAACAAATTAGAGAGTTCGGTCACATCTATTGATAAAAACAAATGTCGATTTTATTTCCACGCAAACGGTTTCGTCGAGGCTCAGGATTCTCTATAATGACGCCCGTTTTCCCCTTGCGCACACTGTAAGCGCCTCAGGCGCTTCGAAGACGAGAGACTTATGATGGAAATTCTGCGTGGTTCGCCTGCACTGTCTGCCTTCCGTATCAACAAACTGCTGGCACGTTTTCAGGCAGCCGACCTTCCGGTAAGCACTATATACGCTGAGTATGTCCATTTTGCTGACCTGAACGCGCCGTTGAACGCGCAGCAGCAAGAGCAGCTCGGGCGCCTGCTTAAGTATGGCCCGAGCCTGAGTAGCCACACGCCAACCGGCAAACTTATTCTTGCGACGCCTCGCCCGGGTACCATCTCCCCCTGGTCTTCCAAAGCGACTGACATCGCCCATAACTGCGGCCTGAGCCAGATTAACCGTCTGGAACGTGGCGTGGCGTACTATGTTGAAGCCTCAACGCTGACCGCGGAACAGTGGCAGACGGTGGCTGATGAACTGCACGATCGCATGATGGAGAGTGTGTTTGCCTCTCTGGACGACGCGCAGCAGCTTTTTGCTCATCACCAGCCTGCACCGGTGCAAAGTGTGGATCTGCTGGGGCAGGGGCGTCAGGCACTGATTGATGCCAACCTCCGCTTAGGTCTGGCGCTGGCGGACGACGAGATTGATTACCTGCAGGATGCGTTCGTAAAGCTGAATCGCAACCCTAATGACATCGAACTGTATATGTTCGCGCAGGCCAACTCTGAGCACTGCCGTCACAAAATTTTCAACGCCGATTGGGTAATCGACGGCGTAGAGCAGCCGAAGTCGCTGTTCAAGATGATTAAAAACACCTTCGAGAAAATCCCCGATCACGTGCTGTCAGCTTATAAAGACAACGCTGCGGTAATGGAAGGTTCCGACGTGGGTCGCTTCTACGCCGATCGTGAAGCAGGGCGTTACGACTTCCATCAGGAGCCAACGCATATCCTGATGAAAGTCGAAACCCATAACCATCCAACGGCGATTTCGCCCTGGCCGGGTGCGGCTACCGGTTCCGGTGGCGAAATTCGCGATGAAGGCGCAACAGGTCGTGGCGCTAAGCCAAAGGCGGGTCTGGTTGGTTTCTCTGTTTCCAACTTGCGTATTCCGGGCTTTGAACAGCCATGGGAAGAAGATTTTGGTAAGCCAGAACGTATCGTAACTGCGCTCGACATCATGACCGAAGGCCCGCTCGGCGGTGCTGCGTTTAACAATGAGTTTGGACGCCCGGCGCTGAACGGCTACTTCCGTACCTATGAAGAGAAAGTCGAGAGCCACAACGGTGAAGAGCTGCGCGGCTACCACAAGCCGATCATGCTGGCGGGCGGGATCGGCAATATTCGCGCCGATCACGTACAAAAAGGCGAGATCGTCGTGGGCGCGAAACTGATCGTGCTGGGCGGTCCGGCGATGAATATCGGTCTGGGCGGTGGGGCTGCCTCTTCAATGGCCTCCGGTCAGTCGGATGCCGATCTTGATTTTGCCTCCGTTCAGCGCGACAACCCGGAAATGGAGCGTCGCTGCCAGGAAGTGATCGACCGCTGCTGGGAGTTGGGTGACGCCAACCCAATCCTGTTTATCCACGATGTGGGGGCGGGCGGTCTGTCGAACGCTATGCCGGAACTGGTGAGCGACGGTGGTCGCGGCGGTCGTTTCGATCTGCGCAAGATCCTGAGCGACGAACCGGGCATGAGCCCGTTAGAGATCTGGTGTAACGAATCACAGGAACGCTATGTCATGGCGGTGGCAGCCGATCAGCTTCCGCTGTTCGATGAGCTGTGCCGTCGCGAGCGCGCTCCGTATGCGGTTATCGGTGAGGCAACAGAAGAACTGCACCTGACCATGAACGACCCGCATTTTGACAACCAGCCTATCGACCTGCCGCTGGACGTGCTGCTGGGCAAAACCCCGAAAATGACCCGCAACGTGCAAACCCGTAAAGCCGTTGGTAAACCGCTGGATCTTCACGGTATCACTATTGCCGATGCGGTAAATCGCGTTCTGCATCTGCCTGCGGTAGCGGAAAAAACCTTCCTGGTCACCATTGGCGACCGCTCGGTCACCGGCATGGTGGCGCGCGATCAGATGGTTGGACCATGGCAAGTACCGGTTGCGAACTGCGCTGTTACCACCGCGAGTCTCGATAGCTATTACGGTGAAGCGATGGCGCTCGGTGAACGTACCCCTGTCGCGCTGCTGGATTTTGCGGCCTCTGGTCGCCTGGCTGTGGGCGAAGCGCTGACCAATATTGCCGCCACGCAAATTGGCGATATCAAGCGTATTAAGCTTTCTGCAAACTGGATGGCTGCTGCTGGTCACCCGGGCGAAGATGCAGGCCTTTACGAAGCGGTTAAAGCGGTGGGTGAGGAGCTTTGTCCAGCGCTGGGTCTGACGATTCCAGTTGGCAAAGACTCCATGTCGATGAAAACCCGCTGGCAGGAAGGCAGCGAGCAGCGCGAGATGACCTCTCCGCTGTCGCTGGTTATCACCGCTTTTGCGCGCGTAGAAGATGTGCGCCATACCATCACGCCGCAGCTGTCGACCGAAGATAACGCCTTGCTGCTGATCGATTTGGGCAAAGGTCATAACGCGCTGGGCGCAACGGCTTTGGCGCAGGTATATCGCCAGTTGGGTGACAAGCCGGCGGACGTGCGCGATGCCACACAGCTTAAAGGGTTCTACGACGCGATTCAGGCGCTTGTCGCGGCACGTCAACTGTTGGCCTACCACGACCGTTCAGACGGCGGCCTGCTGGTTACCCTGGCGGAGATGGCCTTTACTGGCCACTGCGGCGTTGAAGCTAACATTGCAGCGCTTGGCGACGATCGTCTGGCCGCGTTGTTCAATGAAGAGCTGGGCGCGGTGATTCAGGTTCGCGCTGCGGATCGTGACACCGTCGAAGCGGTACTGGCGCAACATGGTCTGGCTGACTGCGTGCATTATCTGGGTAAAGCCGTAACTGGCGATCGTTTTGTCATTGAAGCTGATGGCCATGCGGTATTCAGCGAAAGCCGTTCTACGCTGCGTATGTGGTGGGCGGAAACGACCTGGCAGATGCAGCGTCTGCGTGATAACCCTGAATGCGCCGATCAAGAGCACGACGCGAAAGCCAGAGATAACGATCCGGGCCTGAACGTGAAGCTCACCTTCGACATCAGTGAGGATATTGCTGCGCCATACATTGCTACCGGCGCGCGTCCAAAAGTCGCGGTTCTGCGCGAGCAGGGCGTTAACTCCCATGTGGAGATGGCGGCGGCATTCCACCGCGCGGGCTTTGATGCCATCGATGTACACATGAGCGACCTGCTGGCAGGCCGTATTGGTCTGGAAGATTTCCAGGCGCTGGTAGCCTGCGGTGGATTCTCTTACGGTGACGTACTGGGCGCGGGTGAAGGCTGGGCGAAGTCCATTCTGTTCAACCATCGCGTGCGCGATGAGTTCGAAACCTTCTTCCACCGTCCACAAACGCTGGCGCTGGGCGTGTGCAACGGCTGCCAGATGATGTCGAATCTGCGTGAGCTGATCCCCGGCAGTGAAGCCTGGCCGCGCTTTGTGCGTAACCAGTCCGATCGCTTCGAGGCGCGCTTTAGCCTGGTTGAAGTGACACAAAGCCCGTCTCTGCTTCTGCAAGGCATGGTCGGTTCGCAAATGCCAATCGCGGTTTCACATGGCGAAGGCCAGGTCGAAGTGCGCGATGCGGCGCATCTCGCGACGCTGGAAAGCAAAGGTCTGGTGGCGCTGCGCTTCGTGGATAACTTTGGCAAGGTGACGCAAACCTACCCAGCCAACCCGAACGGTTCAGCAAACGGCATCACTGCGGTGACCAGCGAAAGCGGTCGCGTTACGGTGATGATGCCGCATCCGGAGCGCGTTTTCCGTACCGTGAGCAACTCCTGGCACCCAGAAAACTGGGGCGAGGATAGCCCGTGGATGCGCATCTTCCGCAATGCGCGCAAACAGCTCGGTTAACGTTTAGTTTTTGAACTTCTCAGCCCGGTAAGCACAGCCTGCCGGGCTTTTTTATTGGTGTCGTGAATGCACGACAAAGAGCATATTACAGTGTCTCCAAATGGAGACACGTAACTCACTGATTTTTATAGTAGTCCAGAAGTCGCTTATAAGGTGTTGCTAATAAGCGACACGTAGCCTGGAAATCATTCAGTGAATAACTAACGTGTTATTGTAGTAATAATCATACTTTTCAGCATGTTAAAAATTTATTTTGCTTTTTGGCATGAGTGTTGCATAATATTAACCAGTGGCTCATTCACCTTCTTATGTCAGCCCCTTCGGGACGCGCTACATAAACTTCGAATGACGCACAAAAAGGTGCCTGCCGTCCAACTACTGATTATAGCTCTGCTTTATCAGACCCCGGGCGAAACGTCGAGTAAGGCACCGCCTCATTGCATAACAAAGCCGGGTTTTTACCCGGCTTTGTTGTATCTGAAGGACAGACTCGGTTAGTCTCTCTTAACCCCTTTTCAGAGAGAGTAATGCGTTGAAACGCTGGTCCCTTTTTCCTCGCTCCCTGCGACAGTTAGTAATGATGGCATTTTTGCTGATCTTGTTACCGCTGCTGGTTTTGGCATGGCAGGCGTGGCAGAGCCTCAATGCGCTCAGCGCCCAGGCCGCGTTAACCAATCGCACAACGCTCATCGATGCCCGTCGCAGCGAGGCCATGACCAATGCTGCGCTGGAGATGGAACGTAGCTATCGTCAATATTGTGTCCTGGACGATCGCACGCTGGAAAAGGTCTATCAAAATCAACGCAGACGTTACAGCGAAATGCTTGATGCCCATGCGGGTGTGCTCCCTGACGATAAGCTCTATCAAACCTTGCGTCAGGATCTCAACGATCTGGCCCAGCTACAGTGTAAAAACAGCGGCCCTGATGCTGTCGCAACCACTCGCTTAGAAGCTTTTGCCAACGCTAATACCGAAATGGTGCAATCGACGCGCACGGTCGTTTTCTCTCGCGGGCAGCAGCTTCAGCAGGAGATCGCGGAGCGCGGTCAATTCTTTGGCTGGCAGGCACTGGTGCTGTTTCTGGTGAGTCTGGGGCTGGTATTGCTGTTCACGCGTATGATAATCGGCCCGGTGAAAGGGATAGAGCGGATGATCAATCGACTGGGAGAGGGAAAGTCGCTTGGGAATACTGTTGTATTCAAGGGGCCACGCGAATTGCGATCCGTCGGGCAACGGATCATCTGGCTTTCCGAACGTCTGGCGTGGCTGGAATCTCAGCGCCATCAGTTTTTACGCCACATCTCCCACGAACTAAAAACGCCGCTTGCCAGCATGCGTGAAGGCACCGAGCTGTTGGCAGACGAAGTTGCAGGACCGCTGAGTCCTGAACAAAAAGAGATTGTCGATATTCTCGACGCCAGCAGCCGTAATCTGCAAAAGCTGATTGAGCAACTGCTGGATTACAACCGCAAGCTCGCCGATGGTGCCGTTGAGCTCGAAAAAGTAGAAATTGAACCGCTGGTGGATATGGTCCGTTCTGCGCATAGCTTGCCTGCACGGGCTAAAATGATGCGTACTGAGATCGATCTTCAGGAGCCGGTTTGTTATGCCGAACCTATGCTGTTAATGAGCGTGCTGGATAATCTTTATTCCAATGCGGTGCACTACGGTACTGAATCCGGTAACATTTATATTCGCAGTTTTACCAACGGTTCGCGGGTGTGTATCGACGTCGCCAACACCGGTACTCCTATTCCGGATGACGAAAAAGTGATGATTTTTGAACCCTTTTTCCAGGGAAGTCATCAGCGAAAAGGTGCGGTAAAAGGAAGTGGTTTGGGCTTAAGCATTGCCCGCGACTGCATACGACGTATGCATGGAGAGTTACACATCTCGCACGATGTTCGCGCCGATGTTTGCTTTCGTATCGAACTGCCTCTTGAGCCGAAAAATCAATGAAATGAATCTAAGTCTGGTGAGTATGTCACACGTCCTTTTCCGCGCGATTAACGCGGCGTTTTCCAGCAAAATCTTACGATTAGGCCTGCCATGTCTCTTCCTGGCCGGATGTGTTTCTCATACGCCAAAAAGTGCTATCAGCGACAAACAAGACGATAAATTGCCTGAGCACCAGTTGGCGGATTTCTTATCAACAGAGTGCGATAACATCTGGTTGCTTGCAGGCCATGACGTTGAAGCTAACCCGCTTTTCTGGCTGCGCAGTATGGACTGTGCCGACCGTCTTGCTCCAGCCGCAGCGCGTGCGCAGGCCCATCAGTGGGCGGACGACACCTGGCAGGACACCTTTAAACGCGGCATCCTGCTGGCTAACGCCAAAATCAATCCGGTTGAGCGTCGTGCCAATACCACGCGCCTCGATGCGTTGAGCCCACAAATTCCGGCGCAGGTGCGTCCGCTTTATCAGCTTTGGCGGAACGGGCAGGTGTTGCAACTCCAGCTTGCCGAAGAACGCTCTCGCTACAGCAAGCTGCAACAATCTGCCGATGGCGAGCTGGACACGCTGCGTCAACAGCAACAGTACTTACGCTCACAGCTTGATACCACCACCCGCAAGCTGGAAAATTTGACGGATATCGAGCGGCAACTTTCCACCCGTAAACCGGCCAGCAACTATTTGCCGGACGGCTCGAAAGGCGGTGCACATTCGACGTCCACGCCGGACCCGGATGGTGATATACCGAAACAAGAGGATGTGAAGCCATGACAAGCCGCAAACCTGCCCATCTCCTGCTGGTGGACGACGATCCCGGCTTGCTTAAGCTGCTTGGGATGCGTCTGGTCAGTGAAGGCTATAGCGTCGTCACCGCCGAAAGCGGGCAGGAGGGGTTAAAAGCGCTGGGGCGCGAAAAAGTCGATCTGGTGATAAGCGACCTGCGCATGGACGAAATGGACGGCATGCAGCTGTTTGTTGAAATCCAGAAGCTCCAGCCAGGCATGCCAGTGATTATTTTGACGGCGCACGGTTCTATTCCTGATGCAGTCGCCGCTACCCAACAAGGGGTATTCAGCTTCCTGACCAAGCCGGTAGATAAAGATGCGCTGTACAAAGCCATCGATGACGCACTTGAGCACTCGGCACCGTCCGTGGATGAAAAATGGCGTGAATCGATCGTTACCCGTAGTCCGATTATGCTGCGCCTGCTCGAACAGGCGCGGATGGTAGCGCAATCGGACGTCAGCCTGCTGATTAACGGCCAGAGCGGAACCGGTAAAGAGATCTTCGCCCAGGCGATTCACAATGCCAGTCCGCGCAGCAAAAATGCGTTTATTGCCATTAACTGCGGGGCGCTGCCGGAACAACTTCTGGAGTCCGAACTCTTTGGCCACGCGCGCGGCGCATTTACCGGCGCGGTAAGCAGCAGGGAAGGGCTATTCCAGGCTGCGGAAGGCGGCACGCTGTTTCTCGATGAGATTGGCGATATGCCCATCCCTTTGCAGGTCAAACTGCTGCGCGTCTTGCAGGAGCGAAAAGTCCGCCCGCTGGGCAGCAATCGGGATATCAATATTAACGTGCGTATTATCTCCGCGACGCACCGTGATTTGCCCAAGGCGATGGAGCGCAAAGAGTTTCGAGAAGATCTCTATTACCGCCTGAACGTGGTGAACCTAAAAATTCCTGCACTAGCGGAACGAGCAGAAGATATTCCCCTGCTGGCAAACCATCTGCTGCGTCAGTCGGCTGAACGGCACAAACCTTTTGTTCGCGCGTTTTCTACCGATGCGATGAAACGCCTGATGACAGCCGCCTGGCCGGGTAACGTACGCCAGCTGGTGAACGTGATTGAACAGTGCGTGGCGCTGACTTCATCGCCGGTCATTGGCGACGCGCTCGTAGAACAAGCCCTGGAAGGGGAAAATACCGCGCTGCCGACGTTTGTTGAGGCACGCAATCAGTTCGAACTAAACTATTTGCGTAAGTTATTGCAGATAACCAAGGGCAACGTGACGCACGCTGCGCGCATGGCCGGACGCAACCGTACCGAGTTTTATAAACTGCTGTCGCGCCACGAGCTGGAAGCCAACGATTTTAAAGAGTAATACCGCAAAAACCGATTCAATATGATACTGTGAGCAATCGATTACGAGGCTGCAAACAGGCAAGCGTTTAAGGACCCACCATGAAAAAAATTGATGCGATTATTAAACCTTTCAAACTGGATGATGTACGTGAAGCGCTGGCGGAAGTCGGCATCACGGGGATGACGGTAACGGAAGTGAAAGGCTTTGGTCGTCAAAAGGGCCACACCGAATTGTACCGTGGCGCAGAGTACATGGTGGACTTCCTGCCGAAAGTGAAAATCGAAATTGTGGTGACCGACGATATCGTGGATACCTGCGTGGATACCATTATCCGTACCGCGCAGACCGGTAAAATTGGCGACGGCAAAATCTTCGTCTTTGATGTGGCTCGCGTCATTCGTATTCGTACGGGTGAAGAAGACGACGCGGCAATCTAATCCACATAATTCCCCTCCCGTCCGGGAGGGGACATCTCATTACAACACCTTATGCGGGCCGAAACATTCGTAATGAATGTTGTCTTTGTTCACGCCCAGCTCAACCAGCTGCTTCGCGGCAAACTGCATAAATGCCACCGGACCACATACGTAGAATTGCATCTCCGGTGCGCTGAACAGACCTTCGTGCTGACGTAAATCAATCAAACCTTCGCTGTCAAAACGTGGCGCTGCGCGATCGGCATCCGTCGGCAGGCGATACCAGGTGTGGGCAGCAAAGTGTGGCAGAGTGGTTGCCAGGGCTTTTACTTCATCTGCGAAGGCATGCACATCGCCATTTTCCGCTGCATGGAACCAGTTCACCTGTGCGCTATGGTTGGTTTTGGCAAGCGTGTCCAGCATCGCCAGCATGGGCGTCTGGCCAACGCCCGCTGAAATAAGAGTCACTGGCGTGTTGGTTTCGACGGCCATGAAGAAATCACCAGCAGGCGATGCCAGATGAACCACGTCGCCCACGTTAGCGTGATGATGCAGCCAGGTTGAAACCTGTCCGCCGTCTTCGCGTTTCACCGCGATGCGATAGCCTTTCCCGTTCGGTTTGCGGGTCAGGGAATACTGACGGATTTCCTGATGCGGGAACCCTTTCGGCTTCAACCATACGCCCAAATATTGGCCTGGCTGATAATCAGCAACAGGCAGACCATCTACAGGTTCAAATTCAAAACTGGTAATCAGCGCGCTGCGCGGGGTTTTCTCAACGATGCGGAAGGCGCGAGTGCCTTCCCAGCCGCCGCTCTTTTCTGCATGTTCGCTGTAAATTTGTGCTTCACGGTTGATAAACACGTTTGCCAGCACGCCGTAAGCTTTACCCCACGCATCCAGCACTTCCTGGCCTGGGTTATACAATTCGTCCAGCGTCGCCAGCAGGTGCTCACCAACAATGTTGTACTGCTCAGGTTTGATCTGGAAGCTGGTGTGCTTCTGCGCAATTTTTTCGACCGCGGGCAGCAGAACCGCCAGGTTTTCGAGGTTGCTGGCATAAGCCGCGATAGCGTTAAACAACGCTTCACGTTGATCGCCGTTGCGCTGGTTGCTCATGTTGAAAATTTCTTTGAGCTCAGGATTGTGCGCGAACATACGATCGTAAAAATGCGCGGTGAGTTTAGGACCGGTTTCCACTAGCAGCGGAATAGTAGCCTTAACGGTAGCGATGGTTTGAGCGTCTAACATAGCAACTTCCTTCAATGTCATTTATAAGTTTCATTTTAAATGCATCTTATAAAAAATAACCCTGCGTTGTAAATGGTTCTTTGCAACGTGAAAAATATGCATCACAAACCTGAAAAGAAATCCGTTGAAATTCACCAGGCCTTTATTCTACAAACCCTTGCGTGGCGTGGAGGTAATCGTTTGCGTAAAATCGTTTGTCAAGACCTGTTATCACAGAACGATTCGGTTATACTGTTGCCCGTTGTCCAACAGGACCGGCTTTTTAAGCCAAAAATTTATCGTTAGCTGAGTCAGGAGATGCGGATGTTAAAGCGTGAAATGAACATTGCCGATTATGATGCCGAACTGTGGCAGGCTATGGAGCAGGAAAAAGTACGTCAGGAAGAGCACATTGAACTGATCGCCTCCGAGAACTACACCAGCCCGCGCGTCATGCAGGCGCAGGGTTCTCAGCTGACCAACAAATATGCTGAAGGTTATCCGGGCAAACGCTATTACGGCGGTTGCGAGTACGTTGATATCGTTGAACAACTGGCGATTGATCGTGCAAAAGAACTGTTTGGCGCTGACTACGCAAACGTGCAGCCGCACTCTGGCTCTCAGGCTAACTTCGCGGTCTACACCGCACTGCTGCAACCGGGCGATACCGTTCTGGGTATGAACCTGGCACAAGGTGGTCACCTGACTCACGGTTCTCCGGTTAACTTCTCCGGCAAACTGTACAACATCGTTCCTTATGGCATCGACGAAGCCGGTAAAATTGACTACGAAGACATGGCCAAGCAGGCGCAGGAACACAAACCGAAGATGATTATCGGTGGCTTCTCTGCTTATTCCGGCGTGGTTGACTGGGCAAAAATGCGTGAAATCGCAGACAGCATTGGTGCATATCTGTTCGTCGATATGGCACACGTTGCAGGTCTGATTGCCGCAGGCGTTTACCCTAACCCGGTTCCACATGCACACGTTGTGACCACCACTACCCACAAAACCCTGGCGGGTCCGCGCGGCGGCCTGATCCTGGCGAAAGGCGGTAGTGAAGAGCTGTACAAAAAGCTGAACTCAGCTGTTTTCCCAAGCGCTCAGGGCGGCCCGCTGATGCACGTCATCGCGGCTAAAGCCGTGGCGCTGAAAGAAGCCATGGAGCCAGAGTTCAAGGTTTATCAGCAGCAGGTTGCTAAAAACGCCAAAGCGATGGTCGAAGTGTTCCTGAATCGTGGCTACAAAGTGGTTTCTGGCGGTACTGAGAACCACCTGTTCCTGCTGGATCTGGTAGACAAAAACCTGACCGGTAAAGAAGCAGATGCGGCGCTTGGCCGTGCGAACATCACCGTGAACAAAAACAGCGTGCCAAACGATCCGAAAAGCCCGTTTGTGACTTCTGGCATCCGTATTGGTTCTCCAGCGGTGACTCGCCGTGGCTTCAAAGAAGCCGAAGTGAAAGAGCTGGCTGGCTGGATGTGCGACGTTCTTGATAACATTAATGACGAAGCGGTCATTGAGCGTATCAAAGGTAAAGTGCTGGATATCTGCGCGCGTTTCCCGGTTTACGCCTAGTTCTGCAATGCAGAAATAATAGAGGCCGCGCAAGCGGCCTTAATTTTTTGTTGTTCTTTAGACATTTCGTCCTCACGGCGCGCTGAGCTGCAATTCCACGTATAAATAGCCAATTCCCCGTAATTGCTCTGCGCGACTCAGCTTGCACCCGCCCCTTTTTAACGCCAGACTAGCGCCTCCAAAACGGGAGGGATTCATGGTTTTGCATTCCACACGCTGGCTGGCGCTCAGCTATTTTACCTATTTCTTTAGTTACGGCGTTTTTCTGCCTTTCTGGAGCGTCTGGCTCGCAGGGATTGGCCTGACGCCAGAAACCATCGGTATTCTGCTGGGAGCGGGCCTGGTGGCGCGTTTTCTGGGGAGTTTGCTGATTGCCCCGCGCGTGAGCGATCCCTCTTTGCTGATCAAGGCCATGCGCATTCTGGCGCTGCTCACGCTGGTCTTTCTGGCGGCCTTCTGGGTGAGCCAGCAGTTTGCCTGGCTGATGGTGGTGATGGTCGGTTTCAACCTCTTTTTCTCGCCGCTGGTGCCGCTGACGGATGCGTTAGCAAATACGTGGCAAAAACAGATAACGATGGACTATGGCCGCGTACGCCTGTGGGGCTCGGTTGCCTTTGTGATTGGCTCGGCGCTGGTGGGTAAGCTGGTCAGCCTTTATGACTACCACGCGATTCTGGCGCTGTTAAGCGTGGGTATTGCCTCGATGTTGCTGGGAATGCTGCTGCGCCCGTCGATTATGCCGCAGGGCGAAAACCGCCAACAGGAAAGCGATAGCGCAGGATGGCCCGCGTGGCGGACCTTGATTACCCAGAGCTGGCGTTTTCTGGCGTGCGTGTGTCTGCTCCAGGGAGCACATGCGGCATACTATGGGTTTAGCGCAATCTACTGGCAGGGGGCGGGTTATTCGGCTTCGGCGATAGGGTATCTCTGGTCGCTCGGGGTGGTGGCGGAGGTCATTATCTTCGCCCTGAGCAAAAAGCTTTTCCGCCGCTTTGGTGCGCGGGATTTGCTGTTGCTCTCTGCCGTTTGCGGCATCTTACGCTGGGGCATTATGGGCTGGACCACCGAGCTGCCGTGGCTCATCGTGGCGCAGATCCTTCACTGCGGCACCTTTACCGTGTGCCATCTTGCCGCGATGCGTTATATCGCTGCGCGACAGGGAAGCGAAGTGATTCGCCTCCAGGCCGTCTATTCCGCCGTGGCGATGGGCGGCAGCATTGCAGTGATGACTGTTTTTGCCGGTTTCCTCTATCAACACCTGGGGCACGGCGTGTTCTGGGTGATGGCGGCGGTAGCGCTGCCAGCGCTGTTCGTTCGTCCCAAAGTGGCGGCGCGGACGTAATTCGTTAAGATTCCAGCATGACGCGAATATGTTCTTGCTGCTGCGCATTCAACGTCTCTACGGCATGAATGAGCGGCGGTGAGAACAGCGGCAGGGCGGTGGCGTAAGGTGTAATCACCAGCGCCGCCTCACGTGGGGCGCCTTCTTTCTGAAAGGCCTGTAGCGTGAGATAGCGAATGTTGAGCGGCAGTAAGGTCAGTTCCCTGAGCTGTTCCTCAATGATGACTTCACAGGCTTTATCATCACCCGTGAGTAACACGACCTGCTTTTCGTGCAGATCCGTTTCCTGCATCAGCCAGGCACCAAAAATCACGGCGACCAGACTCATCTCTTCTTCCGAAAACCGCAGCCCAAACTCGGCCTCAATTTCAAACAAAACGTCGCGCGTAGTGCGCATCAGGCGGGGATAAAGACGCGCAATCTCCTCGGGCAGGCTGTTGTCGATACCAATGCCAAAGAGGGAGCGATCGAGCGCCTGCGCAATATGAATGTACAGCTGATCCGTTAAGCCCTGTTCATCACTAAAACGCATCCCCGTTTGCCCGCGAAAGCGACCTATCATGCGAGTAATGGCACGACGCAGGCGTTCATCCTGCTGGTGTACATCCCGAAGCGGATCGGGCGTTCTTAACATCATAAACAGCAGGGACAGGAAGATGTGCTCGTCAATATGGGGCATTTGCAACACGCGGCGCTGCCAGTGGCGGACGATTTCCTCCGCCGTAGAATATTCACCACGTGATTGAGTCCAGTTGCGCTGAATCGGCGAAAACAGCGGTGTCTGGCCCAAATGATGTTGAATCAGGCAATATTGCAGATAGAGCTGCAAAAACTGGATATCACGACACTCAAACTGGCGCTGCAGGCGGCGCGAGCAGAAGTTAATCAGCGCGCGCAGGTTGGTATCGTCATAAAGCGTGCGCGCAATTCCCAGTTGTTTAAGTTCAGTTTTAAGCGCTGGGGTAAACTGGCGGGAAACAAAATGCGGACAAAGGCGCAGCGCCCGACGTAACCACTGCAACAGGCATAAGCGTTGATCGAGGGTCGTGCCTTCAATCCGGTAGCTGCCGTCATGGTGCGTGGTGATGTCTAGCCGGTGATAGCGCTGGATTTCAAAGCGGGTCTCGGCTATATCTTGCCGTGCGGTATCATCATCGACCCCATTGATATCAACAATGGTTTGCGGGGTAACGGCAAAGCCGGGCTGATAGAGCATCAACAGTACCTGGCAGCGGCGCTGCGAACTGGAAAGCACAGATGGGGTTTCGAGTGTCGTCATCATCTGTCGGTATCCAGTGTGAGTATTCGATAAGAATAGCTAAAGGATGAACGCAAGAAAGCGCGCCGGTGGCTCTTTCCTTCAGGAATGCGGGAGAACATCACAGAATTTATGACGTGAGGAAACGATGCAAATAGTTAAACACAGCGCCAGTGCGTTATTTTTTGCGGTTTTATCTTTCACCGCTGCCGCGCATCCTCATAGTTTTATCAGCCTGAAAACGGAACTGGTGGCTGATGATATGCAGCTTACTGGCCTGAAAATGCGCTGGACGATGGATGAAATCACCTCTGCGGACCTGCTCTACGATGCGGGTAACGCGAAACCGGGCGATGAAATCTGGAAAAAACTGGCGGCAGAGGTAATGGCGAACGTGCTAGGTCAGCATTACTTTACCGAGTTCTGGCATAACGGGCAGAAGGTTAAGTTTCTCAATCGACCGACGACTTACGCAATGGCGCGCGACGGTCATCAGGCGGTGCTGACCTTTATATTGCCCCTGGCTCAACCGCAGCCGTTAGCCGGACAAAAATACACGTTCTCCACCTTTGACCCCACTTACTACGTCGATATGAGTTATACCGAAGACAGCGACGTCACGCTGCCCGCCGCGCTGCAACAACGCTGCAAGCTGGCGGTCCACACCCCGAATCCCAGCGAAGAAACGCTGAATTTTGCGATAGCACTTGATAAAGAAGACGCCCCGCCGGAGGACATGGAATTGGGTAAACAGTTTGCACAACAGGTGACGTTGCAATGTCAGTAATCTCACCGCCACTGAAGAAAAAACCGCGCTGGCTACATCTATGGCCGCTGGCGCTGTTCCTGATCCTGGCGGCGTTTGGCGCGCTGTGGCTATGGCAGGCGTGGCCGCAGGTGATGATGAAAAGCATCATCTGGCAGCGAGAGGTGAATCAGCAGATGAGCGGCTTGCTGAAAGCCGTTGCCGAGAATCCGACCAAAGCGGGGGGCTCGCTGCTGATCTTTAGCTTCCTGTACGGCGTACTGCATGCTCTCGGTCCGGGGCATGGAAAGATCGTTATAACGACCTGGCTTGCGACCCATCCTTCGAAACTGAAATCGAGTATTGGCCTGACGCTGGCCTCGTCGTTATTACAGGGCTGCGTGGCGATCGGGCTGGTTGTGGTGGTCCTGACGTTGCTGCAATTACCTGCCCGTCAGCTGCATCTGAGCAGTTTCTGGCTGGAGAAGGGCAGTTACGCGCTGGTGGGGGTGCTGGGGATCATGCTGTGCTGGCGAGCGCTCAAAAAACTACGCGCATTAATGCAGAAACCGAAATTTAAGGCGTTTACGCCGCACCACGTTCACGATGCCCACTGCGGCTGTGGGCATCAACATCTGCCTACGCAGGAGCAGCTCCAGAGCGGTGACGACTGGCGTGCGCGACTGATGATTATTTTATCGATGGGACTGCGTCCCTGTTCCGGGGCGATCATGGTACTGCTGTTCAGTAAGGTGATTGGGGTATTTAACTGGGGCGTGATGTCTGCGCTGGCGATGGCGGCGGGAACGTCGTTGACGATTACGTCTCTGGCGTTACTGGTTCATAGCTTTCGCCAATTAGCGGTCAAACTGAGTGGGAATAAAGCACCGGTGCTGTGGCGACAGGTTGGCTGGACGACGCTGGCATTGGCAGGAGGGGTGATACTGCTGGTGGCTTCGGTCACGATGTGGATGAGTGCGGTGCTGGTCGGAAGAGGGTTGAGACCGTTTTGACATCGCCGGATGGCGCTACGCTTATCCGGCCTACAATAATATCTCGTAGGCCCGGTAAGCGTATCGCCACCAGGCAAAACCGAATTAACGCTTCAGCGCATCACTCAGTTCATCACGCATGCTCGCCAGCATAGATTTCACTACGCGTGGGTTACCCGCAACGATGTTACCGCTCGTCAGGTAGTTATGACCGCCGGTGAAATCGCACACCAGTGCGCCAGCTTCACGAGCAATCAGATCGCCCGCGGCAAAATCCCATGGCTTAAGCGCAATTTCGAAGTAACCGTCAACGCGGCCAGCGGCAACGTAGGCCAGATCCAGCGCAGCAGAACCAGAACGACGGAAATCCGCACATTCAGTGAACAGCTTGCCAAGGATTTTCATATAGGTGGTCGCGTGCTGTTTGGCTTTGAACGGGAAGCCCGTTGCCAGAATAGTGCCATCCAGATCGCGAGCGTTGGTGCCGCGCAGACGATAACCGTTCAGCTGTGCGCCCTGACCACGGGTCGCGGTGAACAATTCGTTACGCATTGGATCGTAAACTACAGCAACTTCAGTACGGCCTTTGATGCGCACTGCAATAGAAACGGAGAAATGGGGAAGACGTTTGACGAAGTTGGTGGTGCCATCCAGCGGATCGATAATCCATTGAACATCCTGATCTTCGCCTTCATTCTCACCGCTTTCTTCGGCAATAATGGTGTGCTGCGGGTAAGATTTGCGAATGGTTTCGATAATAATCGCTTCTGCGGCTTTATCGACGTTAGTCACAAAGTCATTGCTGCCTTTCTGGCTGGTTTCTACAGAATCTGGAGTTTCGTAGTGTTTGGCAATTACATTACCCGCCTTGCGCGCTGCGCGCACGGCGATGGTCAACATAGGATGTTGCATCGGTTACTCTCACTGGATGTTAAAGAACAGGGAAGCTAAAACGGCGCAGAGTATAGCAGCGAGTTCTGATCATGTCTCTTCTTTATGATAATATGCCCGAATATTCTTCAGACACTGAACTCAGAAAACTAAAATTATGCTGCAAAATATCCGAATCGTACTGGTCGAAACATCGCATACCGGCAATATGGGCTCTGTGGCCCGTGCCATGAAAACCATGGGGTTAACCAATCTTTGGCTGGTCAATCCACTGGTGAAGCCAGACTCCCAGGCGATCGCGCTGGCAGCGGGTGCCAGTGACGTCATTGGCAACGCCCACATCGTCGATACCCTTGACGAAGCGCTGGCCGGTTGTAGCCTGGTGGTCGGCACTAGCGCTCGCTCGCGTACGCTACCGTGGCCGATGCTCGATCCGCGCGAATGTGGCCTCAAAAGCACGCAAGAAGCCGAACACGCGCCGGTCGCGTTGGTGTTTGGTCGTGAGCGCGTCGGTCTGACCAATGACGAATTGCAAAAATGTCACTATCACGTGGCTATTGCTGCGAACCCGGAATACAGCTCGCTGAATCTGGCGATGGCGGTACAGGTTATTGCTTATGAAGTGCGTATGGCCTGGCTGGCCACGCAGGAAAAAGAGCCTGTCACCGGAGCAGAAGATACGCCGTATCCGCTGGTGGACGATCTGGAGCGTTTCTACGGTCATCTGGAGCAAACGCTGCTGACCACCGGTTTTATCCGCGCGTCACATCCGGGTCAGGTCATGAATAAGCTGCGCCGTTTGTTTACCCGCGCCCGCCCGGAAACGCAGGAACTGAACATCCTGCGCGGGATGCTGGCTTCTATTGTTGAGCAGAAGAACAAAGACCAATAAACGGCACGGAAGGTTAAATACCTGACTAAAACAGTCAAGTAAATAGTTGACCATTTTAGTCGGGAATGTCAGACTTGCTCCTGCTATGCAATACCCCCATTTTACAATAAAAAACCCCGGGCAGGGGCGAGTTTGAGGTTAAGTAAGACATGAGACTGACATCTAAAGGGCGTTATGCCGTGACCGCGATGCTGGACGTTGCGCTCAACTCCGAAACGGGCCCGGTTCCGTTGGCAGATATTTCTGAACGTCAGGGTATTTCCCTGTCCTATCTGGAACAGCTGTTCTCCAGATTACGTAAAAACGGATTGGTTTCCAGCGTTCGTGGCCCAGGCGGCGGATACTTGCTGGGTAAAGATGCGGGCAGTATTGCCGTTGGCGAAGTGATTAGCGCGGTTGACGAATCTGTCGACGCGACCCGTTGCCAGGGTAAAGGCGGTTGTCAGGGCGGCGATAAATGCCTGACCCACGCGCTGTGGCGCGATCTGAGCGACCGTCTGACCGGCTTCCTGAACAACATCACCCTGGGTGAACTGGTGAATAACCAGGAAGTTCTGGATGTGTCGGGCCGTCAGCAGAGCCATGAAACACAACGCAGCACCCGCGCGCAAGACGCAATCGACGTTAAGTTACGCGCGTAATAAAACGATAAGAATTTTAGAATCAGGCCGGGGCGTCTGCGCCCCGTCTACTCGGTCGTACATCCAGCCGGTAGCCTGGTTCCTTGCATTGAAGCAATGTACGGAGTTTATAGAGCAATGAAATTACCGATCTATCTCGATTACTCCGCAACCACGCCGGTGGACCCGCGTGTTGCCGAGAAAATGATGCAGTGTCTGACCCTGGACGGAAACTTTGGTAACCCAGCTTCCCGTTCACACCGTTTTGGCTGGCATGCTGAAGAGGCGGTTGATATCGCCCGTAATCAGATTGCCGAGCTGGTTGGTGCCGATCCGCGTGAAATTGTTTTCACCTCCGGTGCGACCGAATCCGATAACCTGGCGATTAAAGGTGCGGCCAATTTCTATCAGAAAAAAGGCAAGCACATCATCACCAGCAAAACCGAACACAAAGCCGTGCTGGATACCTGTCGTCAGCTGGAGCGTGAAGGGTTTGAAGTCACCTATCTCGCCCCGAAAAGCAACGGTATCATCGACCTGAAAGAGCTCGAAGCGGCGATGCGTGATGACACTATTCTGGTCTCCATCATGCACGTGAACAACGAAATTGGCGTGGTTCAAGATATCGCGACTATCGGCGAAATGTGCCGTGCACGCGGCATCATCTATCACGTTGACGCCACCCAGAGCGTGGGCAAACTGCCTATCGACCTGAGCCAGCTGAAAGTTGACCTGATGTCCTTCACCGGCCACAAGATCTATGGCCCGAAAGGTATCGGCGCGCTGTACGTTCGTCGTAAACCCCGTATCCGCATCGAAGCACAGATGCACGGCGGCGGTCACGAGCGCGGCATGCGTTCTGGTACTCTGCCTGTTCATCAGATCGTCGGCATGGGCGAAGCCTACCGTATTGCGAAAGAAGAGATGGAATCCGAGATGGCGCGTCTGCGCACTCTGCGTAACCGTCTGTGGGACGGCGTGAAAGATATGGAAGAAGTGTATCTGAACGGCGACCTCGAGCAGGGCGTACCAAACATTCTCAACGTCAGCTTCAACTATGTTGAAGGCGAATCGCTGATTATGGCGCTGAAAGACCTTGCCGTTTCTTCCGGTTCTGCCTGTACTTCTGCAAGCCTCGAGCCATCCTACGTGCTGCGCGCGCTGGGTATGACCGACGAGCTGGCACACAGTTCTATCCGTTTCTCTTTAGGTCGCTTCACTACCGAAGAAGAGATTGACTACACCATCAAGCTGGTTCGTAACTCCATTGGCCGTCTGCGTGATCTTTCTCCACTGTGGGAAATGTTCAAACAGGGCGTGGATATCAACAGCATCGAATGGTCACATCACTAATCGGTAGGTAAGGAGATTCAATCATGGCATACAGCGAAAAAGTTATTGATCATTACGAGAACCCACGCAACGTTGGCTCTTTCGACAACAGCGACGAGAGCGTTGGCAGCGGCATGGTTGGCGCACCAGCGTGTGGCGACGTGATGAAGTTGCAGATCAAAGTCAACAATGAAGGTATCATTGAAGACGCGCGTTTCAAGACCTATGGTTGCGGTTCTGCAATCGCCTCCAGCTCCCTCGTGACAGAGTGGGTTAAAGGCAAGTCTCTGGACGAAGCACAGGCAATTAAAAATACCGATATTGCTGACGAACTCGAACTGCCACCGGTGAAAATTCACTGCTCTATTCTGGCAGAAGACGCGATTAAAGCCGCTATTGCGGACTACAAAAGCAAACGTGAAGCAAAATAATTGAGGTTTGAGTATGTCGATTACCCTTAGCGACAGCGCTGCCGCGCGAGTAAGCTCCTTCCTGGAGAACCGTGGTAAAGGCTATGGCCTGCGACTGGGCGTGCGTACCTCCGGCTGTTCCGGTATGGCTTATGTACTGGAGTTTGTGGACGAACCGGCGACCGATGATACCGTGTTTGAAGACAAAGGTGTGAAGGTAGTGATCGATGGCAAGAGCCTGCAATTCCTCGATGGCACTCAGCTGGACTTCGTTAAAGAAGGCCTGAACGAAGGGTTTAAATTCACCAACCCGAACGTCAAAGATGAGTGTGGTTGCGGCGAAAGCTTCCACGTATAGTCGCGCTGTACCCTAAGAACCCCACGCGTAGTACTCCTGCGGTGGGGTTTGTTTTAATTGGCTAACCCTGAGATTGTTATGGATTATTTCACCCTCTTCGGGTTACCTGCCCAGTACCCGATTGATATCCCCGCGCTGACGGTGCGTTTCCAGGATCTGCAACGTCAATTCCATCCTGATAAGTTCGCGAGCGGCACCCCAGCGGAACAGCTGGCGGCAGTTTCTCAGTCGGCCACGATCAATCAGGCGTGGCAAACCCTACGCAATCCACTCTCTCGCGCGGAATATTTGCTCTCGCTGCACGGTTTTGACCTTGCAAGCGAACAACACACCGTTCGCGACACCGCGTTCCTGATGGAACAGCTGGATCTGCGTGAAGAGCTTGATGAAATCGACCAGGCAAAAGACGAAGCGCGGCTGGAGAGTTTTATCAAACGGGTAAAAGGGATGTTCGATTCCCGCCATCAACAGATGGTTGAACAATTGAATAACGAGACGTGGGACGTGGCGGCGGATACTGTACGCAAGCTCCGTTTTCTCGATAAACTACGAAGCAGCGCTGAACAACTCGAAGAAAAACTGCTCGATTTTTAATTTCGGAAGCGATTATGGCCTTATTACAAATTAGTGAGCCTGGCTTAAGCGACGCACCTCACCAGCGTCGTCTGGCGGTTGGCATTGACTTAGGCACCACCAATTCTCTCGTGGCGACCGTTCGTAGCGGCCAGGCGGAAACGCTGGCAGACGCCGAAGGGCGTCATCTGCTGCCATCCGTGGTCCACTACCAGCAGCAGGGCCACACGGTGGGTTATGACGCGCGTACTAACGCGGCGAAAGATCCTGCCAACACCATCAGCTCTATTAAACGCATGATGGGCCGCTCTCTGGCTGACATTCAGCAACGTTACCCGCATCTGCCGTATCAGCTACAGGCCAGTGTTAATGGTCTGCCGATGATTGCCACCGATGCAGGGCTGCTGAATCCCATTCGCGTTTCTGCCGATATCCTCAAAGCGCTGGCGGCGCGAGCTACCGCCACGCTTGAAGGCGAACTGGACGGCGTTGTCATCACCGTTCCGGCCTATTTCGACGATGCACAGCGACAGGGCACCAAAGACGCCGCGCGTCTGGCTGGTCTGCATGTGCTGCGTCTGCTGAATGAACCCACGGCTGCGGCGATTGCCTACGGCCTGGACTCCGGTCAGGAAGGCGTCATTGCCGTGTACGATCTGGGCGGCGGCACCTTTGATATCTCTATTCTGCGCTTGAGCCGCGGCGTGTTTGAAGTGCTGGCGACCGGCGGCGATTCTGCGTTGGGCGGCGACGACTTTGACCATCTGCTGGCGGATTTCATTCGCGAGCAGGCGGGAATCCCCGATCGCAGCGACGTTCGCGTACAGCGCGAACTGCTGGATGCGGCCATCGCGGCCAAAATCGCCTTGAGCGACGCACAGACCGTCACCGTCAACGTGGCAGGCTGGAGCGGGGAAATCACTCGCGACCAGTTCAATGAACTGATTGCATCACTGGTTAAACGCACTCTGTTGGCCTGTCGTCGCGCATTGAAAGATGCCGGTGTGGAAGCCAGCGAGGTGCTGGAAGTGGTGATGGTCGGCGGATCTACCCGTGTCCCACAGGTGCGTGAGCGTGTGGGTGAGTTCTTTGGCCGCACGCCGCTGACCGCAATCGACCCGGATAAAGTGGTCGCCGTAGGTGCAGCCATTCAGGCCGACATTCTGGTGGGCAACAAGCCGGACAGCGAAATGCTGTTGCTTGACGTCATTCCACTTTCCCTTGGTTTAGAAACCATGGGCGGCCTGGTCGAGAAAGTTATCCCGCGTAACACCACTATTCCGGTGGCGCGTGCGCAGGAGTTCACGACCTTCAAAGACGGCCAGACCGCAATGTCCATCCACGTGATGCAGGGCGAGCGCGAGCTGGTGCAGGATTGCCGCTCCCTTGCGCGCTTTGCGCTGCGCGGAATTCCGGCGCTGCCGGCGGGCGGGGCGCATATTCGTGTCACCTTCCAGGTCGATGCTGACGGCCTGCTGAGCGTCACGGCGATGGAAAAATCGACCGGTGTCGAATCGTCTATTCAGGTGAAACCGTCCTACGGTCTGACCGATAGCGAAATCGCCTCCATGATTCAGGATTCAATGAGCTACGCCGAACAAGACGTAAAGGCGCGTATGCTGGCTGAACAAAAAGTTGAAGCCGCTCGCGTGCTGGAAAGTCTGGAAGGTGCGCTCACTGCTGATGCCGCGCTGCTCAGCGCCGCAGAGCGTCAGGTGATTGATGAAGCAACCGCTCACTTACGTGTAGTTGCCGAAAGCAATGACGCTGACGCAATAGAACAAGCCATTAAAAACGTTGATAAAGAAACCCAGGACTTCGCCGCTCGCCGCATGGACAAATCTGTCCGCGTGGCGCTGAAAGGCCAGTCCGTGGACGAGGTTTAATATGCCAAAGATTGTTTTTCTGCCTCATGCGGACCTGTGTCCGGATGGCGTAGTTCTGGAAGCTGAGACCGGCGAGACTATTCTCGATGTTGCCCTGCGTAACGGTATCGAGGTAGAACACGCCTGTGAAAAATCCTGTGCCTGCACCACCTGCCACTGTGTCGTTCGTGAAGGTTTTGACTCCCTCGCGGAAAGCACGGAAGACGAAGATGACATGCTGGATAAGGCATGGGGTCTGGAACCTGACAGCCGTTTAAGCTGTCAGGCGCGCGTCACCGATGAAGACCTGGTGGTCGAATTCCCTCGTTACACTATCAACCATGCGCGCGAGCATTAATAGAGGTTAGTATGGGACTGAAGTGGACCGATAGCCGTGAAATCGGCGAGGCGCTGTACGATGCCAATCCGGATCTCGATCCGAAGACCGTACGATTCACCGATATGCATCAGTGGATTTGCGATCTGGAAGATTTTGACGACGATCCCAGCGCATCCAGTGAAAAAATTCTGGAGGCGATTCTGTTAGTCTGGTTAGATGAAGCAGAATAGAAAATGAAACGGGCTGCCTTGAGGCGGCCCGTTTGCTAGTTGCTAATAAGGATAAATAAAATGACCGAAGCGATGAAAATTACGCTCTCTACGCAGCCTGCTGATGCACGCTGGGGCGAAAAAGCCACCTACAGCATTAACAACGACGGCATCTCTGTGCACCTGAACGGCAATGATGATTTGGGTTTGATTCAGCGCGTCGCGCGTAAAATTGACGGCCTGGGTATTAAGCATGTGTCTCTGGAGGGCGTTGGCTGGGACACCGACCATAGCTGGGCATTCTGGGCGGGTTTTAAAGGGCCGAAAGGCACCCGTAAAGTTGAGTGGGCAAACCTCGACGACGCGGGTCAGAAAGAGCTGGAAAGCCGTCTGAAAATTATCGACTGGGTGCGTGACACCATTAATGCCCCGGCAGAAGAGCTCGGTCCTGAGCAGCTGGCGCAACGTGCTGTCGATCTGCTGTGTGGTGCGGCTGGTGACAAAATGTCCTATCGCATCACCAAAGGTGAAGATCTGCGCGAGCAGAACTATATGGGTCTTTACACCGTGGGTCGCGGCTCCGAGCGTCCACCGGTGCTGCTGGCGCTGGATTACAACCCGACTGGCGATAAAGAAGCGCCTGTGTATGCGTGTCTGGTCGGTAAAGGCATTACCTTTGACACTGGCGGCTACAGCCTGAAGCAGAGCGCCTTTATGGACTCCATGAAGTCCGACATGGGCGGCGCGGCGACCATTACCGGTGCGCTGGCGTTCGCCATTAACCGTGGTCTGAACAAGCGTGTGAAGCTGTATCTGTGCTGTGCGGACAACATGGTAAGCGGTAACGCCTTTAAGCTGGGCGACATCATTCGCTACCGTAACGGCAAAAACGTTGAAGTGATGAATACCGACGCCGAAGGCCGTCTGGTGCTGGCCGATGGCCTGATCGACGCTTGTGCGCAGAAACCAGAACTGATTATTGATATGGCAACCCTGACCGGCGCGGCGAAAACCGCATTGGGCAACGATTATCACGCGCTGTTCACCTTTGACGATAAGCTGGCAGGTCGTCTGATGGCGAGCGCTGCCGCAGAAAACGAACCGTTCTGGCGTCTGCCGCTGGCCGAGTTCCACCGTAGCCAGTTGCCGTCTAACTTTGCCGAACTGAACAACACCGCGAGTGCGGCGTATCCGGCAGGTGCAAGCACTGCGGCAGGTTTCTTGTCCCACTTCGTTGAAAACTACCACGAAGGTTGGTTGCACATCGACTGTTCTGCAACCTATCGCAAAGCGGGCGTTGAGCAGTGGTCCGCAGGCGCGACCGGTTTGGGTGTGCGCACCATTGCGAACCTTTTGACCGCAGAATAACTACATCCCCCTCACCCCAGCCCTCTCCCCAGAGGTGAGGGTTAGGGGTGAGGGGAGAATGCACTATCTGGAATGATTATGTCCGATACCAAAAACGAATTAGAAACCCTGCTGGAGCAGGCAGCGACTGAGCCTGCTCATCGTCCGGCCTTTTTCCGCACGCTGCTGGAATCTACCGTATGGGTGCCTGGCACCGCGGCAGAAGGAGAGCAGGTTGTTGAAGACAGCGCGCTGGATTTGCTGCACTGGGAAAAAGACGACGGCACCTCTGTGATCCCGTTTTTTACCTCGCTGGAAACATTGCAGAAAGCCATTGAAGACGAGCAGGCCTTTGTGGTGATGCCCGTGCGTACGCTGTTTGAGATGACGCTGGGCGAAACCCTGTTCCTCAATGCCAAACTGCCGACGGGGAAAGAGTTCACCCCGCGCGAAATCAGCCATCTGATTGGCGAAGAGGGCAACCCGCTCAGTACGCAAGAAGTGCTGGAAGGCGGTGAAACGCTGCTGCTGTCAGAAGTTGCAGAGCCACCAGCGCAGATGATTGATTCGCTGACCACGCTGTTCAAAACCATCAAGCCGGTTAAGCGCGCGTTCCTGTGCTCCATCAAGGAGAGCGCCGACGAACAGCCGATTTTGCTGATTGGTATTGAAGCGGACGGCGAAATTGACGAGATTATTCAGGCGGCGGGAAGCGTCGCCACCGATACGTTACCGGGCGATGAGCCGATTGATATCTGCCGCGTCGTGAAAGGTGAAAAGGGCATCAGCCACTTTATTACCGAACACATCACGCCGTTCTACGAGCGCCGTTGGGGCGGGTTCCTGCGCGATCTCAAAACCAACCGCATCATTTAAGGCCATCGGGGTGAATGTCACCCCGTTGCTTCCAGCAGCATTAAATCCATCAGCAAAACCAGGTTCGATTCAAACGATGTCACCCCGGCGGCTTCAGCGTCGTAATGCACCGCTTCGTCATACAGCGCAAAATGAAGATCTGCCATGCCAGCCAGCGCGTTGGCCGAAGCGCGCGTAAACGCCACCACCGTCATCCCGACGTTTTTCGCGATCCGCGCCTTATCCAGTACCTGTTCCGTTTCACCGCTCCGAGAGACGGCGATAAATACCTGATAGCGCGCAGCATTGCTGAGAAAAATATTCCGGCTATCGCCCGGCCCGGAGATAAATGCCGTCTTGCCCAGGACCTGTAATTTCTTCGTCAGGTATTCGGCGAACAAATAGGAAAATCCGGCTCCATAGAGAAAAAAGCTCTCTTTTTCCCGTAGCAGGGTGGAGAACTGACGACGCTTTTCTTCCGTCACCCATTGAAAGGTTTGCTGAAAGTTGGCGATGAACTGGTTAAATAGAGCAGGTAGCGGGTTCACATCCTGAGACTGTGCAGCGATGTGAGGCGTATCAGAAAGCAGCTGTTTACAGTGCCAGATAAACTCACTGAAACCGCTAAATCCGAGTTTCTGACACAGCCGCATAATGGTAGCGGTCGAGACAAACGTGGCCTGCGCCAGTTCGCGTACCGTGATATTGCCCACCAGTAACGGGTGTTCTGTCAGATGTGCCAGTACGCGATATTCCGCGCGGGTCAGTGATTCCCCGCGCGTGAGTAGCGTTGCCAGACGGTTATCCATTATTGAGCGGGTTCAACCGGCAGATCGTCCCGCGCGCCCCATTCGCTCCATGCGCCGTCGTATAACGATACGTTGGTCACGCCGAGCGTTGCCAGCGCCAGGATGACAACGCATGCCGTCACGCCCGAACCGCAGCTGGCAATAATAGGCTGATTTAAATCTACGCCCTGACGCTCAAAGATGGACTGTAGCTCGTCGACAGTTTTTAGCTCCCCCTCAAACACCAGGTCGCCCCAAGGCACGTTGTGCGCGCCGGGGATATGGCCACGCTTGAGGCCAGGACGAGGTTCGTCTGCCAGGGCATTGAAACGTGGCGCGGGACGGGCATCGACGATTTGCGCGGTCTTTTCATGGCTGACCAGCAGCATGTCGGTCAGGCGTTTGATGACGGTGGCATCGAGTTCAGCGTCAAATTCGCCTTCCGGAAACGTCACTTCGCCCTGCTGTAGCGGCAGTTCATCGCGTTGCCAGCCTGCGAGCCCACCAGCCAGAATAGAGACTTTATCGACACCAAAGGTTTTCAGCATCCACCACGCGCGCGGCGCAGAGAAGAGATTGCCCTCATCGTAAACCACCAGATGTTTATCGCGGCTCACGCCTAGCTCGCGCATCGCCACTGAAAAAGCTTCCGCGCGCGGCATCATATGGGGCAGGGGAGAAGCATGATCGGACAGGGCTTCAATATCAAAAAATACCGCGCCCGGCAGATGTCCGGCGCGGTATTCCGCACGAAGGTCACGATGCTCTTGCCCGGGAGGGGCCATTCGCGCATCAATAATTTGTACTTCAGGGTCGTCGCTATGCTCAATCAGCCAGTCTGTCGCGACAAAATATGAGGTGGACATGGGTTGCCTCCGTTTCATTTTTCATTGAATGGATTGTCGGTGTTTTTTCTGACACCGACAAGCAAACCACGTTCAACTCGCGAGCAACCCCTTATTTTTTCACCGCTTCGCCGTCCTGCCAGGCTTTTTGCAGCGCTGGCCAATATTCGCGGTTGGCCTCGATCATCTCATCCAAAATCGCTTTCGCGTGTTCCATGGTCGGCACCGTGCGATTAAGAGTAAAAGCCTGCAAAGCCTTTTCGTAACTTCCTTCGATGGTGGCTTCTACCAGCAGTTGCTCAGAGGCTAACTGCTGCTGGAGCAGCGTCTGATGGAACAGCGGCACCTTGCCCACGCGAATCGGTTCTGGTCCTTCAGAGGTGATATAAGCGGGTACTTCCACGACCGCGTCGTACGGCAGGTTAGTAATCGCCCCGCGGTTTTCCACCATCACCAGATGGCGCTGTCGCAGATTGAATGCCAGCGAACGCGCCACGTCGACAATAAACTCACCGTGAACGCCCACGTGGAAGGCGTCAGACAGGATCCCGGTGCGCTTGTACTCTTCGGCTGCTGCGAATAGCTTTTTCTCGCGTCCGTTCATCACTTCGTTGGCGCGAGTGTAATCCGGGTTCTGATGCTCAACGATCTGGTTGGGCATCAGGTAATACTGCAAATACGGATTCGGCAGATATTCCGGGAAGTTATCCATAATCGGCTTAATATTGCGCCAGGTTTTCACCCACGACGGATCGGAATGCTGCGGGTCGGTTTTGGCGGCGTCTTCGGTCAACAGGCCATATTGGGCGATGTGTCGACGCAGTTCGGGCAGTTTATCCTCGCCGTCTACCAGTACGCGGGTAAACCAGCCGAAGTGGTTCAGGCCAAAATAGTCCACTTCGAGCTTGTGACGATCCACGCCAAGAATCGCACCCATGTTACGCATCGCCGCCACCGGCATGTCGCAGATATTCAGCACGCGGGCGTTCGGGCGCAGGCGGCGAACACCTTCTGCCACTATCGCCGCCGGATTGGAATAGTTCACAATCCAGGCCTTCTCGTGGGCGAAACGCTCGACCAGGTCGATCAGTTCAACCATCGGCAGAATGGTGCGTAGTCCGTAAGCCAGCCCACCCGGGCCACAGGTTTCCTGGCCGACTACGCCGTGACGCAACGGGATTTTTTCGTCTTGTTCGCGCATTTTGTACTGGCCGACGCGCATCTGGGCGAAGACGAAATGTGCGCCGCTAAACGCCACTTCGGGGTCGTCGGTCACGGTAAATTTAATGCTCTGGCTGTGGTCGCGAATGACTTTCTCAACCACCGGCGCAATGGTGTTCTGACGAGCGGCATCAATGTCGTAAAGGCGAATTTCCGCCAGCGGGAAATCCTGCAACTGCACCATCAGGCTTTTCACAATACCTGGCGTGTAGGTGCTACCACCACCGGCAATGGACAGAATAAATGGGGGTGTAAACATGTTTATCTCCTTCAGAGAAACGTCTCAACGGCTTCTCGCATTTTTTTGACGTGCAGCCCGTAGACCACCTGAACGTTGTTACCTTGTTTGATAATGCCTTTCGCGCCGGTTGCCTTAAGCCGTGGCTCATCAATGATGTCGACATCCTTCACCGTGACGCGCAATCGGGTGTAGCAGTTATCCACCACTTCAATGTTGTCTCGCCCGCCGAGGCCCACCACGATGGATTCTCCCAGCCCGTCATTATTGCCTTTCGCCTGGTACTCTTGTTTGCTGTACAGACGGGTTTCCTGATCCTCATCTTCACGTCCTGGCGTCTTCACGTTGAAGCGCAGGATCAGGAAGCGGAAGACGATGAAATAGAGCGCGAACATGATCAGCCCGACCACGATGTACATCGGCCAGTTGGATTTTTCAGTGCCCAGCGGCAGGTTGTAGAGGATGAAATCAATAATGCCGTTCGCGCCGATAGCATGAACGCCGAACAGGTAAAACAGCATCATGCCGATGCCGGTCAGCACTGCGTGAACGACGAACAGCAGCGGGGCAACGAACAGGAAGGAAAACTCAATCGGCTCGGTGACGCCCACAAGCAATGACGTCAGCGCCGCTGGAATCAGAATCGCTTTGGCGATGGCTTTGCGCTCCGGTTTTGCCGTCATGTACATCGCCAGCGCGGCGGCGGGTAGGCCAAACATTTTGCTGATACCACGCGCATCCCACACTACCGTGCTGCTGAGTTGCTTCACCTGGGGGCAAGCCATCTCGGCGAAGTAAATATTGCGCGCACCCTGATACACCGTGCCACACACCTCTTGCGTGCCGCCCAGTTCGGTATAAAGGAACGGGGTATAGACCAGATGATGCAGGCCCGTTGGGACCAGGATGCGTTCGAGGAACCCGTAAATCGCCACACCAAAGGGACCAGAGCCTTTGATCGCCAGCGCCATCGCGCTGATCCCGTGCTGGGCAAATGGCCACAGTTCGCTCATTACCACACCAAGTAGCATAGAAACGGGCAGCATAATAATGGCGACAAAACAGTGGCCGGAATAGATCGCCATCGCGCCGTTAAACTGTACGCTGGAATATTTGTTGTACAGATATCCAGACAGCGCCCCCGTCAGGATCCCGGCGAATACGCCCATCTCCAGCACCTGTACGCCCAACACCATGCTTTGTCCGGCGGCCTTCATCTGATCCGCGGGAGCAAGCTGCCCCTGAAGCTGGAGCGTCACGTTCATGGCGTTGATAAATACTACAAAGGTGACAAGGCCAATCAGCGCCGCGTATCCTTTATCACGTGATGCCAGGCCAATGGGGATCCCTACGGCAAACACCAGCGCCAAATTGACCAGCACCGAGACGGCTGATTTGGCAATCAGTTGACCGACACCTTGAATGAAGGGATGGCCAAGAAACGGCAGGTACTCAGCAAGGTTGCCGTTACCTAACACGTTACCAAAGGCAATGAACAGACCAACAATCGGTAAGATAAGTACCGGTCCGTATAATGATTTTCCGAAATTTTGTAGGGCGTTCACGGCTCGTTTCATGGCTATCTCTCTTATTGAACCGCGCACTCAGAGTGCGTCTCAGGCTTAAACCTAGCAGGTGACACGACAAGGCATCCAGCTATCTTGTTGTTTTAAAAACAAATGACTCCAAAGGTAACATGTAACCTTCGACTCTGTGATCGAGGTATCACTCACGTTTCAGGGTGTTGCACGAAGATGCGAGGTGTTTTCCAGAATCCTAATTTGGATTTTTGATCGGCAAATTGAGCTTTGGAAAAAATGAAACTTGCGGATAATACTTATCCGGATGACGATCAACAGGCTCCACGGGCCAGGGATAAAGGATGAAACCGTTTCGTTTAGCTGCGCTTTCGCTCGCGCTATTGACTACATTTACGCTCGTTGGCTGCGATAACAGCGACGATAAACCGCAGGCTGCTGCCGCTCCCGCAGCATCTAGCACAGCGGCCAGGCCAACGGCGGATAAACCCGACCAGGAAAAACTGGCAAAACTGACAGCCCAGAGCCAGGGTAAAACGCTGACGTTGCTTGATGCTTCAGAAGTCCAGCTCGATGGTGCTTCAACGCTGGTTCTCACTTTTTCTATCCCCCTGAATCCCGAGCAGGATTTCGCCCGTACCGTCCACGTCGTGGATAAAAAGAGCGGTAAAGTGGACGGCGCGTGGGAACTCTCTCCCAATCTAAAAGAGTTACGCCTGCGACACCTGGAGCCGAATCGTAATCTGGTCGTCACCGTAGAACGCGATCTGCTGGCTTTGAATAAAGCCACTTTTGGCATTGATTACGAAAAGGCCCTGACCACTCGCGATATTGAACCTACCGTAGGTTTTGCCAGCCGGGGCTCGCTTCTGCCTGGGAAAGTCGTCGAAGGTTTACCGGTGATGGCGTTAAACGTGAACAACGTGGACGTCAATTTCTACCGCGTTAAGCCAGAATCGCTGGCCGCCTTTGTCAGCCAGTGGGAATACCGCAATTCGTTGAGCAACTGGGAATCTGACAACCTGTTGAAGATGGCGGAGCTGGTGTACACCGGTCGGTTTGATCTCAACCCGGCGCGCAACACGCGCGAAAAATTATTGCTACCGCTGGCGGATATCAAACCGCTCCAGCAGTCTGGCGTTTATATTGCAGTCATGAATCAGGCTGGGCATTACAATTACAGTAATGCAGCTACGTTGTTCACCCTGAGCAATATTGGCCTTTCCGCGCATCGCTATCACAACCGTCTGGATATCTTCACCCAAAGCCTCGAAAACGGTGCCGCGCAGTCCGGCATTGAGGTCGCGCTGTTGAATGATAAAGGGCAGACGCTGGCGCAAGGCACGAGCGACGCTGATGGTCATGCAAAGCTCGAAACCGACAAAGAAGCGGCGTTAATTCTGGCGCGAAAAGATGGCCAGACTACGCTGCTGGATCTCAAACTTCCGGCGCTTGATTTGGCGGAGTTTGATATCGCCGGAGCACCGGGCTACAGCAAACAGTTCTTTATGTTTGGTCCGCGCGATCTTTATCGCCCGGGCGAAACCGTTATCCTCAACGGACTGCTGCGCGATAGCGACGGCAAAACGTTGCCAGACCAGCCCGTAAAACTAGAAGTGCTGCGCCCCGATGGGCAAGTGGCGCGTACCGTCGTCAGCCAGCCTGAAAACGGCCTGTATCGCTTCAACTATTCCCTGGACAGCGGAGCGCAAACGGGAATGTGGCACGTTCGCGCCAATACCGGTGACAACCAGTTGCGGATGTGGGATTTCCACGTCGAAGATTTTATGCCAGAACGTATGGCGCTGAATCTGACAGGGCAAAAAACACCTGTATCTGTGCAGGATGTTGTGAATTTCGACGTAGTGGGTTACTACCTGTATGGCGCACCTGCCAATGGCAATAGCTTGCAAGGTCAGCTGTTCCTGCGACCATTACGCGAGGCCGTCAGTGCTTTGCCTGGCTTCCAGTTTGGCGATATCGCTGAGGAGAATCTCAGCCGCAGCCTGGATGAAGTACAGCTCACGCTGAACGATCAGGGCAGGGGGCAGGTCTCTACCGAGAGCCAATGGAAAGAGGCACACTCCCCGCTTCAGCTCATTCTTCAGGCCAGTCTTCTTGAATCAGGTGGACGCCCGGTGACTCGCCGCGTGGAGCAGGCTATCTGGCCTGCCGACGCCTTGCCGGGTATTCGCCCGCAGTTTGCCAGCAAAGCAGTCTACGACTACCGCACCGACACTACCGTGAATCAGCCGATTGTTGATGAAAACGGCAATGCAAGCTTTGATATCGTCTATGCCGATGCCAGCGGAACCAAAAAAGCAGTATCAGGTTTGCAGGTGCGACTGGTTCGTGAACGTCGCGACTACTACTGGAACTGGTCTGAAGGTGACGGCTGGATGTCGCAGTTTGACCAAAAAGATCTGGTTGAAGGCGAACAAGAGATTGCCTTAAAGGCCGATGAAACGGGCAAAGTGACGTTTCCGGTTGAATGGGGTTCTTATCGCCTGGAAGTCAAAGCGCCAGATAATATGGTCAGTAGCATTCGTTTTTGGGCCGGTTATAGCTGGCAGGATAACAGCGATGGCACCGGCGCTGCGCGTCCCGATCGCGTGACGTTGAAGCTGGATAAACCTGCTTATCAGCCAGGTGATACCATCAAATTACACGTTGCTGCACCCGCTGCGGGCAAAGGCTACGCAATGATTGAGTCCAGCGAAGGCCCGCTATGGTGGAAAGAGATCGACGTACCGGCAAATGGACTCGATCTGTCCATACCTGTCGATAAAGCCTGGAAGCGCCACGATCTCTATCTGAGCACCCTGGTAGTTCGTCCTGGCGATAAGTCCAAATCTGCCACGCCAAAACGTGCGGTAGGTCTGCTGCATCTGCCGATGGTCGATGAAAACCGTCGCCTGAATATCGCGCTGGAGAATCCGCAGAAAATACGCCCGAATCAAACGCTGTCGGTGAAGGTCAAGGCCAGCGTCAAAGACGGTGCCGTACCGCAGAAGGTAAACGTGCTGCTCTCCGCCGTGGACAGCGGGGTTCTGAATATTACCGATTACGTCACGCCGGACCCGTGGCAGGCTTTCTTTGGTCAGAAGCGTTATGGCGCGGATATCTATGATATTTACGGCCAGGTCATCGAAGGGCAGGGGCGTATGGCCGCGCTGCGTTTTGGTGGCGATGGTGACGAACTGAAGCGCGGCGGCAAACCGCCGGTCAATCATGTCACTATTATCGCTCAGCAGGCTCAGCCAGTGGCACTTGATGCCAACGGAGAGGGCACTATTTCTCTTCCGATTGGTGAGTTCAACGGTGAACTGCGTCTGATGGCTCAGGCCTGGACGGACGATGATTTTGGCAGTAGCGAGAACAAAGTTATTGTCGCAGCGCCTGTCATTACTGAATTGAACACGCCACGCTTCCTTGCCAGCGGTGATACCACCAGACTCACGCTGGATCTGACCAACCTGACCGACCAGCCACAGACGCTGAATATTGCGTTGAGTACATCAGGCAAGCTGGCTCTGGAAGGCGCGCAACCGCAGCAGGTTATTCTGCAGCCAGGGGCGCGTTCAACGCAGTTTATCCCGGTAAGAGCGTTGGATGGTTATGGTGACGGCGAAATTACCGCCCTGGTGACGGGCCTGACGCTGCCGGGTGAAACCTTTGCGCCGCAGCAGAAAAGCTGGAAAATCGGCGTGCGTCCGGCCTTCCCGGCTCAGACTGTCAATACCGGGGCGATGCTCAATCCTGGCGAAAGCTGGACCGCCCCTGCGCAACACATCAGCGGCTTTTCTCCGGCAACATTGCAAGGCCAGCTATTGCTTAGCGGTAAACCGCCGCTGAACCTGGCGCGTTATATCCGTGAATTGCAGGCTTATCCTTACGGTTGTCTGGAACAAACCACCAGTGGCCTGTTCCCATCGCTCTATACCAATGCGGCTCAGCTCGCTGCGCTGGGAATTAAAGGTGATTCGGACGATAAACGTCGTGCGGCAATTGATATCGGGATCTCCCGATTGCTGCAAATGCAACGCGACGACGGTGGCTTTGCGCTCTGGGATAAAAACGGCCCGGAAGAGTACTGGCTAACCGCGTATGTCACCGATTTCCTGGTGAGGGCGGGTGAACAAGGCTACAGCGTACCGACGGATGCGGTGAACAATGCCAATAATCGTCTGCTGCGCTACCTGCAAGATCCCGGCATGATGTCTATCCGCTACAGCGATGATTCTCAGGCCAGCAAATTTGCTGTGCAGGCCTATGCTGCGCTGGTGCTGGCTCGTCAGCAAAAAGCGCCGCTTGGCGCGCTGCGCGAAATCTGGGATCGCCGTGCTCAAACCGGTTCCGGCCTGCCCCTGATGCAGTTGGGTATGGCATTGAAAGTGATGGGCGATGCGCCGCGTAGCCAGCAGGCGCTGGATCTGGCGCTGAAAACTCCGCGCAATGATTCCAGAAACTGGATGGCGGATTATGGCAGCCAGCTTCGTGATAATGCGCTGATGCTCTCCCTGCTGGAAGAGTACAAGCTGTTGCCGAACGCGCAGAACGTACTGCTCAACACCCTTTCTGAGCAGGCATTCAGCCAGCGCTGGCTCTCTACACAGGAAAGCAACGCGTTGTTCCTTGCGGGGCGCTCCTTGCAGACACTCTCTGGTGCCTGGCAGGCAACGACCAACCTCTCAGAACAAGCGCTGAGCGGTGATAGTGCGCAGGTGCAAAACATTAGCGGCGACCAGTTGGGAACGTTGCAGGTGACCAACAGCGGCACGTCACCGCTGTGGGTTCGTCTGGACAGTACGGGATACCCTGAATATGCCCCGCAACCGTCTTCGAACGTACTGCAAATCGAGCGCCATATTCTGGCGACGGACGGCAGCACTAAATCACTCTCTTCGTTGAGGAGCGGTGAACTGGTGCTGGTCTGGCTTGAGGTGAAAGCCAATCAGAACGTGCCCGATGCGCTGGTCGTAGATTTGCTTCCGGCAGGTCTTGAACTGGAAAACCAAAATCTAGCGAGCAGCAGTGCCAGCCTGCAGGACAGCGGCAGCGAAGTGCAGAACCTGCTGAGCCAGATGCAGCAGGCCGATATCCAGCATATGGAATTCCGTGACGATCGCTTTGTTGCCGCAGTGCCGGTAAACGATGGGCAGCCTGTCACGCTGGTCTACCTGGCTCGCGCGGTCACGCCAGGAACTTACCAGGTGCCTGTTCCTATGGTGGAGTCCATGTATGTTCCGCAGTGGCGAGCGACGGGTGCAGCAAGCGGCCCGCTGATTGTTGTTCCGTAACGTGCGATTATCTTGTCTGTTACGCTCCCGCTGGCTCTGGCTGGCGGGAGCGCTTCTCGTTTTATGGGGGCTGATTGTTGCTGCCGATCGTCTGTGGCCGCTGCCGCTTAAAGAAGTTAACCCGGCGCGCGTTGTCGTGGATGAAAAGGGAGCCCCCCTATGGCGGTTTGCCGATAGCGAAGGGATCTGGCGCTACCCGGTAACCATCGAAGAAGTCTCGCCTCGTTACCTTGAGGCCTTGATCCAGTATGAAGATCGCTGGTTCTGGGATCATCCAGGCGTCAATCCGTTCTCCGTTCTCCGTGCAGCATGGCAGGATCTTAGCTCAGGCAAGGTCGTCTCTGGCGGCAGCACGCTGACAATGCAGGTGGCTCGCCTGCTGGATCCGCACCCCCGTACTTTTGGCGGAAAGATTCGCCAGCTCTGGCGCGCTATGCAGCTGGAGTGGCACCTGTCTAAACGCGATATTTTGACCCTTTATCTTAACCTGGCACCCTTTGGCGGGACGCTTCAGGGCGTTGGGGCCGCAAGCTGGTCGTATCTGGGGAAATCTCCCGCTCAGTTAAGCTATTCAGAAGCCGCGCTGCTGGCAGTATTGCCTCAGGCTCCCAGTCGTCTGAGGCCAGACCGCTGGCCGGAACGCGCTGAAGTTGCGCGTAATAAAGTGCTTGAGCGGATGGTCACTCAGGGGGTCTGGACTGCGCAACAGGTCAAAGAGTCCCGGGAAGAACCGGTGTGGCTCTCGCCACGGCAAATGCCGCAACTGGCGCCGCTGTTTTCGCGCATGATGTTGAGCAAAAGTCGTGACAGTAAAATTGTGACGACGCTCGATGCTTCGCTCCAGCGTCAGCTTGAAGAGCTGGCGATGAACTGGAAGTCGCGATTGCCTCCGCGCAGTTCACTGGCGATGATCGTGGTCGATCACACCACTATGAAAGTTCGCGGTTGGGTAGGGTCTGTCGACATTAACGATGACAGTCGCTTTAGCCATGTTGATATGGTCAGTGCGATCCGATCGCCGGGGTCGGTCCTGAAACCCTTTATTTACGGCATGGCATTAGATGAAGGTCTGATCCATCCGGCATCATTATTACAAGATGTTCCCCGTCGTACGGGGGATTATCGGCCCGGTAATTTCGACAGCGGATTTCATGGCCCTGTCAGCATGAGCGAAGCGCTGGTCCGCTCCCTCAACCTTCCTGCCGTGCAGGTGCTTGAGGCCTATGGTCCAAAACGTTTCGCCGGGATGCTGAGCAATGCAGGCCTCCCGTTAATACTTCCGGCGGGTGCGCAGCCAAATCTATCGCTTATTCTTGGTGGGGCAGGTGCGCGGCTGGCGGAGATCACCGCGGCTTACAGCGCGTTTGCGCGGGAAGGTAAGGCAGGGCGGTTACGCCTGCAGCCTGGCGATCCGCTTATCGAGCGTCCGCTACTTTCCCCGGGAGCCGCGTGGATTATTCGTCGAATTTTAGGCAATGAGGCCCAGCCCCTGCCGGACGACGCTTTACCGCAGGTTGCTCCGCTGGCGTGGAAAACGGGTACCAGCTACGGCTACCGCGATGCCTGGGCCGTTGGCCTCAACGCGCGTTATTTGATTGGCATCTGGACCGGCCGCCCGGACGGAACACCGGTTGCCGGGCAGTTTGGTTTTGCCAGCGCGGTTCCACTGTTAAACCAGGTCAACAACATGCTTCAGTCGCGCTCAACCCTTGACGAAGCGCGTCTGCCGCGAGATCCAAGACCCGAGACGGTTAGCCGTGGAACGATCTGCTGGCCGGGTGGGCAATCATTACCGCCAGGCAGCGAAAATTGTCGACGCAGGCTGGCGACCTGGCTGCTTGACGGCAGCCAGCCACCCACGCTCTTGTTGCCAGAGCAGGAAGGTATCAGGGGCATTCATTTCCCCATCTGGCTGGATAACGAAGGTAAACGCGTTGCTGCCGATTGCTCAGGCGCACGTCAGAAAATCATAGATGTCTGGCCTTTACCGCTTGAACCCTGGTTACCGCCCTCTGAAAGACGGTCTATGCGCCTTCCGACACCTTCTGCCATCTGTCCACCGATGAACGCGATAGGTGCCGCACCGCTGATTTTATCGGGCGTGCGTGAAGGCGCGGTGATTAGGCGTTTACCTGGCCAGGAAAATGTTCATCTGCCAGTCATCACATCTGGTGGTGAAGGACGACGCTGGTGGTTTGTGAATGGTGAAGCCTTAAATGTGACGGCTTCAGGCACGACATTGACGTTAGATTCTCCCGGCAGCTATCAGCTGGTGGTGATGGATGAGGAGGGGCAAACGGTGGCGGTGAATTTTGAATTACGCTAGATAATATTTAATATATAAATACATCATTCAATTTTCATTTGTAATTTATATAATTAATCCGCTTGTGACTGCGAGTGATTATTATTACAAATCCAGTGACGCCATCCTGACAAGTTATATTGATAATCATCAATGTCCCTTCAAATGAAAAAGCGAGAATGCTTTTTTGTTTGAAGGAACGAATAATGAAAGATACAAAAAACCACGGAGATGAGGTTTTATCGTCTGTTTCCCGGCGTCACTTTATTCAGGCAAGCTCCGCATTAATTGCGCTGCCTTTTGTCTCGCTGCCTGTGTGCAGTGAGGCTACGCCAACGTCTATTACTGCGCCAAATATGCCTGAAAAGGTCGTGCAGACGTGCAGCACCTTTGACTGCGGTGGTAAGTGCGATATTCGGGCGCACGTCAGCGACGGAGTGGTCACACGTATTTCCACACGTCCTGATAATGCCCTGGATCCCGACATGCCGGTTATGCGTGCCTGCGTTCGCGGACGAGGCTATCGTAAATTTGTCTATCATCCGGACCGGCTTAAATATCCGATGAAACGTGTTGGCAAGCGCGGAGAAGGAAAGTTTGAACGTATTTCCTGGGATGAAGCCACCACGCTGATTGCGGATAATCTCAAGACATTGACGGCGCAATACGGCGTAGCATCGCGCTATGTTCATGTGGGCACTGCCGTTTCCGGCGGAACCTTTTCCGGCGATATTATGGCCCGTCGTTTGCTGAATTTAACCGGTGGCTATCTTGAGAGCTATCATTCCGTCAGCATGGGCAACACGGCTGCCGCCACGCCTTATACCTACGGCACGGCCGCCAGCGGAAACTCGCTGGATACGTTGCGTGATACCAGGCTAGTTATCCTGTGGGGGCACAACCCAACAGAGACGATTTTTGGCCATAGCAACCATTTCTTCCAGAAAATGAAGCAAAACGGTACCCGCTTTATCGTGGTCGATCCGCGCTATTCCGACACCGTTTCGTCGCTGGCCGATCAGTGGATCCCGCTTCTGCCAACCACCGATAATGCGTTAATGGACGCGATGATGTACGTCATCATCACCGAAAATCTGCATGACAGCCACTTTGTTCAGCGCTATACCCTGGGCTTTGATGAAGCGTCAATGCCTGAAGACGTGCCGACGAATGAATCCCTGATGGCGTATCTGACCGGGGCAAAAGATGGCGTTGCCAAAACGCCGGAATGGGCGGAGAAAATCACCCATGTTCCGGCGCAGACGATTCGCCAACTGGCGCGTGACTACGCGACAACCAAGCCCGCAGCATTAATTCAGGGGTGGGGACCTCAGCGCCATAACTGCGGGGAGCGCACCGCGCGTGGCTCTACGCTGCTGGCAACGATAACCGGAAACGTGGGCAATCATGGTGGCTGGGCGGCAGGCTATGGCGGCTGCGCAAACCGTAAATTTACCGTCGGGCCTGAAATGCCAGACAACGCGGTAAAAGCCAAAATTTCGGTGATGAACTGGATGCAAGCCGCAGACGATGCCGCCAAAGTCACGTCTGAGGATGGGCTAAAAGGCGTTGAAAAGCTGGACAGTAACATTCGCATTCTGTTCTCGCTTGCCGGGAACTACCTGGCGAATCAAAACCCCGATCTCCATCAGGCAACACGGATCCTGGAAGATGAATCAAAGATTCGCTTCATTGTCGCAAGCGATCTCTTTATGACGCCAAGCGCTAAATATGCCGATCTACTGTTGCCGGAAACCAGCTTTATGGAGCGCTGGAACATCGGGGAAACCTGGGGAACGGCAAGTTATCTGATGCTTTCCGAAAAGCTGATCGAGCCTGAGTTTGAACGTCGCTCTGACTATGACTGGCTGCGTGAAGTGGCGAAAAAGCTAGGTATTGAAGCCGAGTTCAGCCAGGGGCGTGATGAGAAAGCCTGGATCGAGCACATCTGGGAGCAGACTCGCTTGTCGATGCCAGATGAAAATCTGCCAGACTTTGCGACGC
Source organism: Enterobacter sp. SCRI0065 (assembly GCF_059766475.1). Taxonomy (NCBI): domain Bacteria; kingdom Pseudomonadati; phylum Pseudomonadota; class Gammaproteobacteria; order Enterobacterales; family Enterobacteriaceae; genus Enterobacter; species Enterobacter sp. SCRI0065. Next base: position 69,512 of record NZ_JCBAJB010000002.1, read on the forward strand.
TGCAAAAGACTCGCCAGCATCTGTTTAAAAGCGCGCCGTTTATCGCCTTTGAAGACAACATTCGCGATCCTGAAAATCATCCTTTCCTGACGCCGTCCGGAAAGATAGAGATTTTCTCGAAGCGTTTGTACGACATGAATCATCCGGAAATACCCGCGCTGTCACACTACGTTCCCGCGCATGAAGGACCGGAAGATGCACTGGCGAAAACCTTCCCGCTTCAGTTGATCACGTGGAAAGGCAAGAACCGCGCAAACTCCACGCAGTATGCCAACCCGTGGCTTCTTGAGGTTCAGGAGCAAAAACTGTGGATCAACCCGCAGGATGCAGAAAGCCGTGGTATTAAACAGGGTGATGCGGTGCGTATTCATAACGAACGCGGCGTGTGCCAAATCCCGGCGGAGGTCACGCCGCGTATTATTCCAGGCGTTGTGGCGATGCAGGCGGGAGCCTGGTGGCAGCCTGATGAACAGGGGGTCGATCGCGGCGGTTGCGCCAATGTGCTGAGCTCTGCTCGTATCACCGCTCTGGCGAAAGGGAATTCACATCAAACCATGCTGGTGGAGGTAGCAAAAGCATGAGCCAATTTAAACAATACCCGGCGGTAAGCGATAAACAGCTGGGCTTCTTTATCGACTCTTCGCGCTGCTCAGGCTGCAAAGCCTGCCAGGTCGCGTGCAAAGATAAAAATAATCTTGAAGTTGGGCGACGTTTTCGCCGTGTTTATGACGTGAGCGGCGGGAGTTTTATTCCTACCGGGCAGGGTGGCGTGAGCAACAACGTGTTTGCCTACACGCTGTCAATCTCATGCAATCACTGCGCGGACCCTATTTGCACCAAAAACTGCCCTACCACGGCGATGCACAAGCGTGCGGGTGACGGCATCGTGCGCGTGGATACCGATAAATGCGTGGGTTGCGGATATTGCGCCTGGTCTTGTCCTTACGGTGCGCCGCAGCTCAATGAGCAGACCGGGCAAATGTCCAAATGTGATTTCTGTGTGGATCTACAGGCCAAAGGGGAGTTGCCCGTCTGCGTAGCGACCTGTCCACTGGATGCCATTAAATTCGGACCGATTGACGAATTGCGTGCCAAATACGGGACGGTATGTGACGTGAAAGGGCTGCCGGATTCATCGATAACCCAGCCCAATCTGGTGATTAAAGCGCATCAGGGCGCAGAGAAAGAGGGGAAACGTCATGCATGAATTACCGCTGCTCGTTTTTACCCTTTTCCTGCAAGGCTCGGTTGGCGTCACGCTCTGGCTGGCGTTTGGACCTAAACCGGAGGTGGGGGCGTTGGTCGTGCGTCAGCGCGTATTTCCGATCGCGGCGACGGCCTTTGTGCTTGCCTGTATCGGTCTGCTCGCGTCAACGCTGCATATGGGCTATCCACTTAATGCCCTTAATGCACTGCGACACGTCTCCAGCTCGTGGCTGAGTCGCGAAATTGTCTTCGCGAGCCTTTATCTGGCGTTTCTTGGGCTTGCTTCACTCTTGCTGCTCGTTAAAAAGCCTGGATGGAAAGCGCTTTTAGTCGTAGCGGCCTTGCTGGGTGCGGTGGATGTATTTTGCATGGCGCAAATCTATATCCATACCTCGGTAGTGACCTGGCAGCATATGAACACGCTAATCCTGTTTTTTGGTTCAGTCGGGATTATCGGTTCGGTGATTATTGCGCTCGCCTACATGAACAACGCACACCTGCGCAAGACGGTGACGCTTCGTGTCGCTGCCGCTGTGGTGATGCTTGTGGTACTGATTCGCCTGATTGTTCAGCCTGTCTGGCTTGCAGATATCGCCGCAACGGATGCTTCAGTCGTGACCTTACCGCACCAACCTTTGTTGATGCTGCAACAGATGCAGAGCTTCCATCTGCTGAGCGTTTGCCTGTCGGTGATGGGGATGTTGGGGTTTGTTCTGGCGATGTTCAGACATAACCGGCTGGGGATTGTGGCGAGCAGTATTGTCCTGGTCATTGGCGAAGTGATGCTGCGCTACGTCTTTTTTAGTATTGGCTAATGGTCAAGCTGACCTTTGACCCTGCGATGGAGGTCACGCAGGAATGCGTCCGTCGCCGCTTTCGCTTCGCTTCTTGTCAGGCCTGCGCGGACGTTTGTCCGGCGCAGGCCTTGACGTCTTCGCAAGGGGGGATCTTGCCCGATGCCACGCGCTGCATTCAGTGCGGCAATTGTCTGTTCGTTTGCCCGACGAAAGCGATTGCTGGCGTAACGCCCAATACGCGGCACTACTGCGGCGATACGTTGGTCGGGCCTTTCTCACCCTATGCGCCAACCGTCAATGAACTGCTCATCTGGCACCGCGAGTATGGGATCCGCTTTATCGCTATAGCGCTTGAGCAATACGAGAGTTGGGCGCTGTCCATCGCGCGCCTCAACCTTGTGCTAAAGCAGTGTGGCGAGCCAATCTGGAAGGTTAAGTCGCCTGAGGCAAAAGCCATTAACATTGCCCGACGCAGCTTGTTTCACGTGCCACAAGATAATGTTGAGACCGCGGCTGTCCGTCCGGGCTTGCGATACCTGCGCCAACTGTTCAGGGAGCAAAGCGAGATAACGCCAACGATAGATTCGTCGCTCTGCGTGATGTGCAGCGCCTGCTGGCGAGCCTGTCCGGAAAAAGCGATCCGCTTTGAAAACGGCGAAATCATTCTGGAATCTGCGCGTTGTACGGGCTGTGGCAGCTGCGAGGCGGTATGTCAGCATCGGTCGATAACGCTGGATAAAACGAGGAGGCCCGCGCAGGTTAAACGAATAACCGCCTGTGCCCGGGAGTGCTTGTCATGCCATCGCGAATTTTGGGCATTTGACGCGCAAGCGTCGCATTGTTCCCTTTGTCAAAATCACCTGTATGGAATGCGTTGATGAATTCTGTTGCTAATACTCGTCTTATTTTAAAAAAATGTTACCTGCATCCATAGGCAATAACGACATTGCTCATTATAATCCGCGCCACACCATACTGCGGTATGCAAAACAACAGAACACATTACAGAGGTAAACATGACTATTGAACGTACTTTTTCCATCATCAAACCAAACGCGGTGGCAAAAAACGTTATTGGCAACATCTTTGCTCGCTTTGAATCTGCAGGGTTCAAAATTGTTGGCACCAAAATGTTGCACCTGACCGTTGAGCAGGCTCGTGGTTTCTATGCTGAACATGACGGCAAGCCTTTCTTTGATGGTCTGGTTGAGTTCATGACCTCTGGTCCAATCGTGGTTTCTGTGCTGGAAAGCGAAAACGCGGTACAGCGTCACCGCGATCTGATGGGTGCCACTAACCCAGCTAACGCACTGGCAGGTACTCTGCGCGCTGATTACGCTGACAGCTTCACAGAGAACGGCACCCACGGTTCCGATTCTGTAGAATCTGCTGCTCGCGAAATTGCTTACTTCTTCGCTGAAGGCGAAGTGTGCGCTCGCACGCGTTAATAATTTCGTAAATGCCGCGTGCAAACGTGGCATCCCTGCGCCAGAATTTGTACAATGCAACGCCCCGGAAGAGCAGAACGCTTGCCGGGGCGTTTCTTTTCAACCCTCCACGGGCCATAACGTGTAACAACGAGGCCGGAAAATATTATGTCTGAATTAGTTAATACCTCCGAAGTTGTCATTGCTGCTGCTCCCACTAAAAATGGAAAAATCAACCTGTTGGATTTGAATCGTCAGCAGATGCGTGAGTTTTTCAAAGATATGGGCGAAAAGCCGTTTCGTGCCGATCAGGTGATGAAATGGATGTACCACTATTGCAGCGACAGCTTTGATGACATGACTGACATCAACAAAGTGCTGCGAAACAAACTGAAAGAAGTCGCCGAGATCCGCGCGCCTGAAGTGGTGGAAGAGCAGCGCTCAGCCGATGGCACTATCAAATGGGCAATCGCTGTTGGCGATCAGCGCGTCGAAACCGTGTACATCCCGGAAGAAGACCGCGCGACGCTGTGCGTTTCTTCTCAGGTAGGTTGCGCACTGGAGTGCAAATTCTGTTCGACTGCGCAACAGGGCTTTAACCGTAACCTGCGCGTGTCTGAAATTATCGGCCAGGTATGGCGTGCAGCGAAAATTGTTGGTGCAGCAAAAATCACGGGTACTCGTCCTATCACCAACGTGGTGATGATGGGGATGGGTGAACCTTTGCTGAACTTGACCAACGTGGTGCCAGCGATGGAAATCATGCTGGACGATTTCGGCTTTGGCCTGTCTAAGCGTCGCGTCACGCTCTCCACCTCCGGCGTTGTTCCTGCACTGGATAAACTGGGCGATATGATTGACGTTGCGCTGGCCATCTCTTTGCATGCGCCAAACGACGAAATTCGTGACGAAATTGTACCTATCAATAAAAAGTACAATATCGAAACCTTCCTTGCTGCGGTCCGTCGCTATCTTGAAAAATCCAACGCCAATCAGGGCCGAGTGACGATTGAGTACGTCATGCTGGATCACATCAACGATGAAACCGATCATGCGCATCAGCTGGCAGACCTGCTGAAAGATACGCCATGCAAGATTAATCTGATTCCATGGAACCCGTTCCCCGGCGCGCCGTATGGCCGTAGCTCTAACAGCCGTATCGACCGTTTCTCCAAGGTGTTGATGGACTATGGTTTTACAACCATTGTGCGTAAAACCCGTGGCGACGATATCGATGCAGCCTGTGGACAGCTGGCGGGAGAGGTCATCGATCGTACCAAACGTACGCTGCGCAAGCGCATGCAGGGCGAGACGATCGAGGTTAAAGCGGTTTAATCAAGATGCAGTCACGGCGCGGTTAGGTGCCGTGACTTATAATCTTACTGAATAATTAATCAACTTCATTATGAATGATTAATAATTACGGTGCGTTTCTTACGACTTTAAGGCAGTATGTAACGTCGTAACAATAGTTTAGCCTCGTGAGCATGGATGCACTGTCATCTAAGGCCTGACAGCCTTATACTGTCGGTCTATTGGCTAACTGACCAGAAGTTTCGCGGTGCGGGTGGCATTGTGACTGACCGGCACCTGAACCCTAATTTACACGTACCAGTAGTTGTAGCGAATGAATACTGAAGCCACTCACGATCAAAATGAAGCACTCTCCACAGGCGTACGTCTTCGCAACGCCCGTGAACAACTCGGACTCAGCCAGCAAGCTGTTGCAGAACGCTTGTGCCTGAAAGTCTCCACGGTTCGCAACATTGAAGAAGATAAGGCTCCTGCCGACCTTGCTTCAACGTTCTTGCGTGGGTATATCCGCTCTTATGCAAAATTGGTGCGAATCCCTGAAGAAGAACTGTTGCCGATGATGGAAAAACAGGCACCGATTCGGGCTGCAAAAGTTGCACCGATGCAAACATTCTCTTTAGGTAAGCGCCGTAAAAAACGCGATGGTTGGCTGATGAGCTTTACCTGGCTGGTGCTGTTTGTGGTGATTGGTCTGACGGGCGCATGGTGGTGGCAAAACCACAAAGCGCAGCAGGAAGAGATCACGACGATGGCCGATCAGTCCTCCGCCGAGCTCAATAATTCCGGTAACGACGGCGCGCAAAGCGTGCCGTTGAATACGGATAGCGCTGGAACGTCAAGCGATCCGCAAACTGCTGCAGCGGATCCGCAGGTCGTTGAGCCTGCGCCGATGCAGGAATCAGCCGCTACACCGGACCAGACCCAAACCACTGCGCAAAACGCAGTGGTTTCACCTTCTCAGGCAAATGTTGATACCGCACCTGTGGCGACACTGTCTACAGGGACGACTCAACCCTTACCGACCGATCAAGCTGGCATCGCGGCAACACCCGCAGATTCCAATGCATTGGTGATGAATTTCTCTGCCGATTGCTGGTTAGAAGTGACTGACGCGACAGGTAAAAAGCTATTCAGTGGCCTGCAACGTAAAGATGGCACGTTAAATCTAACGGGTCAGGCACCTTATAAGCTTAAAATTGGCGCTCCGGCTGCGGTGCAGATCCAGTATCAAGGAAAACCTGTCGATCTGAGCCGTTTTATCAGAACTAACCAGGTTGCGCGTCTTACCGTTAATGCCGAACAATCAGCAGCACAGTAACAGGCGAGTAACGCGGGAGACTTTTCATGCATAATCAGGCTCCGATTCAACGTAGAAAATCAAAACGGATTTACGTTGGGAATGTGCCGATTGGCGATGGTGCACCTATCGCCGTCCAGTCGATGACCAACACCCGAACCACGGATGTTGAAGCGACGGTCAATCAAATCAAAGCATTAGAGCGTGTGGGCGCGGACATTGTTCGCATCTCCGTGCCGACAATGGATGCCGCTGAGGCGTTCAAACTCATCAAACAGCAGGTCAACGTTCCGCTGGTTGCCGATATCCACTTTGACTATCGCATTGCGCTCAAAGTTGCGGAGTATGGCGTTGATTGCCTGCGTATTAACCCGGGTAACATTGGCAGCGAAGAGCGTATCCGCGCCGTAGTCGATTGCGCCCGCGATAAAAACATTCCTATCCGTATCGGCGTCAACGCCGGGTCGCTGGAAAAAGATCTCCAGGAAAAATATGGCGAACCTACGCCGCAGGCTCTGCTGGAATCTGCGATGCGCCATGTCGATCATCTTGATCGTCTCAACTTCGATCAGTTCAAAGTCAGCGTAAAAGCCTCTGATGTGTTCCTGGCCGTCGAATCCTATCGCTTGCTGGCAAAACAGATTGAACAGCCGCTGCATCTTGGGATTACCGAAGCTGGCGGTATGCGCAGCGGTTCCGTTAAATCGGCGATTGGTTTGGGGCTGCTGCTTTCCGAAGGTATTGGTGACACATTGCGTGTTTCGCTGGCAGCGGATCCGGTCGAAGAGATCAAAGTCGGTTTCGACATACTGAAATCGTTACGTATCCGCGCTCGTGGTATCAACTTCATCGCTTGCCCAACCTGTTCTCGTCAGGAGTTTGACGTCATCGGTACGGTCAACGCGTTAGAGCAACGTCTCGAAGATCTGATAACCCCGATGGATATCTCTATTATTGGTTGTGTTGTGAACGGTCCGGGCGAAGCGCTGGTGTCAACCCTTGGGGTGACCGGTGGTAACAAGAAAAGTGGTCTCTATGAAGATGGCATTCGTAAAGATCGTCTGGATAATAACAACATGATCGACCAGCTTGAAGCGCGCATCCGCGCCAAAGCCACGATGCTGGATGAAGCACAGCGAATCAGCATTCAGCAGGTTGAAAAATAACGTGATGGGAAGCCTTGTGCTTCCCGTGTATGATTGAGCCCGTTCTTCGGGTTTTTTTGTAAATAGAAAGAGAATAAACGTGGCAAAAAACATTCAAGCCATCCGCGGCATGAACGATTATCTGCCTGGCGAAACCGCCATCTGGCAGCGCATTGAAGGCACTCTGAAACAGGTGCTCGGCAGCTACGGTTATAGCGAAATCCGTTTGCCGATTGTAGAGCAGACCCCGTTATTTAAACGCGCGATCGGCGAAGTGACCGACGTCGTTGAAAAAGAGATGTACACCTTTGAGGACCGCAACGGCGATAGCCTGACTCTGCGCCCTGAAGGTACGGCAGGCTGCGTTCGCGCCGGCATCGAACATGGTCTCCTGTACAATCAGGAGCAGCGCCTGTGGTATATCGGCCCGATGTTCCGCCACGAACGTCCGCAGAAAGGTCGTTATCGCCAGTTCAATCAGTTGGGTGTCGAAGTCTTTGGTCTGCAAGGCCCGGACATTGACGCTGAACTTATCATGCTGACCGCGCGCTGGTGGCGTGAACTGGGTATTACTGAACATGTCGCGCTAGAGCTGAACTCCATTGGTTCTCTTGAAGCTCGTGCGAACTACCGCGATGCGCTGGTGGCATTCCTGGAACAGCATCAGGAAAAGCTGGACGAAGACAGCAAACGCCGTATGTACAGCAACCCGCTGCGTGTTCTGGATTCTAAGAATCCTGATGTGCAAGTGCTTCTGAACGATGCTCCTGCGTTGGGTGACTATCTTGATGAAGAGTCCCGCGAGCATTTCGCGGGTCTGTGTCAATTGCTCGAAGCCGCAGGCATTGCTTATACCGTTAATCAGCGTCTGGTTCGCGGTCTGGATTACTACAACCGCACCGTGTTTGAGTGGGTAACCACCAGTCTCGGCTCTCAGGGCACCGTCTGTGCTGGCGGTCGTTACGACGGTCTGGTTGAGCAACTTGGCGGTCGTGCCGCTCCTGCGGTAGGCTTTGCGATGGGTCTTGAACGACTCGTTTTGCTGGTTCAGGCCGTTAATCCGGAATTTAAAGCAGATTCAGTTGTCGATATATACCTGGTGGCCTCAGGTGCGGATACGCAATCTGCGGCAATGCAGTTTGCCGAACGTGTGCGCGATGCGCTTCCGGGCGTCAAACTGATGACCAACCATGGTGGCGGCAACTTTAAAAAACAATTTGCCCGTGCTGATAAATGGGGCGCAAGTATTGCACTGGTGCTGGGTGAGTCCGAAGTGGCTGCTGGCGAAGTCGTGGTAAAAGACTTGCGTTCTGGTGAGCAAACAACGGTAACGCAGGACGGCGTTGCGGCGCACTTGCGCACTTTACTGGGCTAAGGGGAAGAACAGCGTGGAAATGTACGAGAACGAAAACGACCAAGTTGATGCGGTCAAACGCTTCTTTGCTGAAAACGGCAAAGCCCTGGCTGTTGGGGTTATTTTAGGTGTGGGGGCGCTGATGGGCTGGCGCTACTGGAACAGCCATCAGGCTGATTCCGCGCGTGGTGCTTCTCTGACTTATGAAAATACGGTCAGCGCAATTCGTGCCGATCAGCCACAAACGCTGGCGGCGGCTCAGAAATTTGCGGCCGACAACAAAAATACTTATGGCGCACTGGCGTCGCTTGAAGTTGCTCAGCAATTTGTTGATAAGAACGAACTGGACAAAGCGGCTGCACAGCTTCAACAGGGTCTTTCTGCTGCAAGCGATGACAACCTGAAAGCCGTCATTAACCTGCGTCTGGCCCGTATTCTGGTTCAGCAAAATAAAGCAGATGACGCGCTGAAAACGCTCGACACCATTAAAGGCGAAGGCTTTACGGCCATTGTTGCCGATCTGCGCGGTGAAGCACTGCTCAGCAAAGGCGACAAACAAGGCGCGCGCAGTGCATGGGAAGCGGGTGTGAAAAGCAACGCCTCACCTGCGTTGAGCGAAATGATGCAGATGAAAATAAATAATTTGTCCGTCTGAGAGGGACCCGATGCAATTGCGTAAATTACTTCTGCCAGGACTGCTTTCTGTTACGTTATTGAGTGGTTGTTCACTGTTCAGTGGCGAAGAAGATGTTGTAAAAATGTCCCCGCTGCCGACGGTTGAAAACCAATTTAGCCCGTCAACGGCGTGGAGTTCATCAGTAGGTAGCGGGATTGGCGATTTTTATTCCAACCTGCACCCAGCTTACGCTGATAGCGTGGTTTACGCGGCAGACCGTAAAGGTACCGTTCGCGCGTTCAACGCAGATGATGGCAAAGAAGTCTGGTCTGTGAATCTGGCTGAAAAAGACGGCTGGTTCTCTCGTTCACCAGCACTGCTCTCTGGTGGCGTGACCGTCGCGGGTGGGCATGTGTACATCGGTAGCGAAAAAGCACAGGTTTATGCCCTGAACAGCAGTGACGGTTCTATTGCATGGCAAACCCGCGTAGCGGGTGAAGCACTGTCTCGTCCGGTTGTCAGTGACGGCATGGTTCTGATCCACACCAGCAACGGCCAGCTGCAGGCACTGAATGAAGCTGACGGCCTGGTGAAATGGACCGTGAACCTGGATATGCCTTCACTGTCCCTGCGTGGCGAATCTGCACCGGCTACGGCTTTTGGTGCGGCAATTGTTGGCGGTGATAACGGTCGCGTGAACGCCGTGTTGATGCAACAAGGCCAGCTGATTTGGCAGCAACGTATTTCTCAGGCTACGGGTTCGACTGAAATCGACCGCTTGAGTGACGTAGACACCACGCCGGTAATCGTTGATGGCGTAGTCTATGCGCTGGCCTACAACGGTAATCTGACAGCGATGGATCTGCGTAGCGGTCAGGTCATGTGGAAACGTGAACTGGGTTCCGTGAACGATTTCATTGTCGAAGGCAATCGTATTTATATGGTCGATCAAAACGACCGCTTGTTGGCTCTTAACACCGATGGTGGGGTCACGCTGTGGACGCAAAGCGATCTGCTTCACCGTCTGCTGACGGCTCCTGCGCTGTATAACGGCAGCCTGGTTGTGGGCGATAGCGAAGGCTATATGCACTGGATTGACCCAGAGACCGGTCGCTTCGTTGCACAGGATAAAGTCGATAGCTCAGGCTTCCTGACCGATCCTGTTGTCGCGGACGGCAAGCTGCTGATTCAGGCAAAAGACGGTACGCTGTACGCAATCACGCGTTAATCGTAGCGTTTGTAGTATAATAAACGGCTCCTGTTAACTCAGGAGCCGTTTTACTGTTTTTATAAACGTCGCAAAAGCGACGTTATTTTGAATTTTATGAGGCTTCAAACATGGTACCTGTGGTCGCGCTTGTCGGGCGCCCGAACGTTGGAAAATCCACTCTGTTTAACCGTTTAACACGCACCCGTGATGCGCTGGTTGCGGATTTCCCGGGGCTGACTCGTGACCGTAAGTACGGTCGTGCTGAAGTGGAAGGACGAGAGTTTATCTGTATCGATACCGGCGGTATCGATGGTACGGAAGATGGTGTCGAGACGCGCATGGCAGAACAATCTCTGCTGGCGATCGAAGAAGCAGATATTGTGCTGTTTATGGTGGATGCCCGCGCGGGTCTCATGCCAGCCGATACTGCTATCGCAAAACACCTTCGTTCCCGTGAAAAGCCAACCTTCCTGGTGGCAAACAAAACTGACGGAATTGATGCCGATCAGGCCGTGGCTGATTTCTGGGCTTTAGGCCTGGGCGAAATCTATCCGATCGCGGCTTCTCACGGTCGTGGCGTCACCAGCCTGCTCGAAACCGTTCTGATGCCGTGGGTTGATGAAATCAACCCACCGGAAGAAATCGACGAAGACGCCGCGTATTGGGCACAGTTTGAAGCGGCTGCCGCTGGTGAAGAAGAACCAGAAGATGATTTTAACCCTCAGGATCTGCCGATTAAACTGGCGATCGTGGGTCGTCCTAACGTGGGCAAGTCTACGCTGACCAACCGTATTCTCGGCGAAGATCGTGTCGTCGTTTACGACATGCCGGGCACCACGCGAGACAGCATCTATATTCCGATGCAGCGTGACGAGCGCGAATATGTACTGATCGACACCGCTGGTGTGCGTAAACGTGGGAAAATCACCGATGTGGTGGAAAAATTCTCCGTTATCAAAACGCTGCAAGCGATTGAAGATGCCAACGTGGTCATGCTGGTTATTGACGCTCGAGAAGGTATCTCCGATCAGGATCTGTCACTGCTTGGTTTTATCCTTAATAGCGGACGTTCACTGGTCATCGTCGTTAACAAATGGGACGGCCTGAGCAACGAAGTGCGCGAGCAAGTGAAAGAGATGCTGGACTTCCGTCTGGGCTTTATCGACTTTGCACGCGTGCACTTTATCTCGGCTCTGCACGGCAGCGGCGTGGGTAACCTGTTCGAATCCGTGCGTGAGGCTTACGACAGCTCCACTCGTCGTCAGAGCACCGCGATGCTCACCCGTATCATGGCCATGGCATCAGAAGACCACCAGCCACCGCTGGTGCGCGGTCGCCGCGTGAAGCTGAAATATGCGCATGCCGGTGGTTATAACCCGCCAATCGTCGTGATTCACGGCAATCAGGTCAAAGATTTGCCTGATTCCTACAAGCGTTATTTGATGAACTACTTCCGCAAATCGCTGGACGTAATGGGTACACCTATTCGTATCCAGTTCAAGGAAGGGGAAAACCCGTTTGCCGACAAGCGTAACACCTTAACGCCGAACCAGATGCGCAAACGTAAGCGTTTGATTAAACACATCAAAAAAGGTAAGTAATCACGTTAACTGACCCTTCTCGATACTGGGGCGGGTCAGTTGAAGGTCTGCGAGGTAAGTTATGGAAGTGAATTGCCCCACCTGCCACAACCCGCTTGAGCTCAATGGGCTTTCAGCGCATTGCGACACCTGCGATCAGGAAATGGCGTTCGAGGCACTTTGCCCGGAGTGTCATAAGCCAGTTGAGGTGTTAAAAGCCTGCGGGGCGGTTGATTATTTCTGCCAGAACGGCCACGGTTTGATCTCTAAAAAACGCGTTGAATTAAAGCCGGTTTAAACCGGCTTTTTCTTGCGTGTTTTTTTAGCCAGCGTAACGCCTTTCACTTCGCTTTCTACCCATCCGTCTGCCAGACGGGTCGTGAGTACATCCCCAGTTTTAACCTGTTGAGTCTGCTTAAGCACTTTGCCAGCGGTATCCGTTGTCACGCTATAACCTCGCGCCAGCGTGGAGAGCGGGCTAACGGCTTCGAGATGGGTAACGGCATTGCCGAACCGTTCACGCGTGGTGCTCAAACGCGCACGCAGGTTGTCGGCCAGACGATATTCAAGCTGCTGAATGCGGGTCTGGGCGCGATAGATCCTTGGCTGCGGGTTTTGTTGGTTCAAACGCTGAACGCTGCGCTGCTGGCGGGAAACGGCACGTTTGAGCTGATTATTCAGCGCAAAATTCATTCGCTGACGCAGGCGGTCCAGTACAGTTTGCTGGCGCGCAAGGCGCAACTGTGGATGCTGCTGTTGCAGGCGATGATTAAGCTGGGTAAAGCGGCGATGACGGTTCGCCAGGAAATAGTCCATTGCCATTTCGAGGCGTTGCTGTCCGTTCTGGATCTGGCGCAGCAGTTCAAGCTGATTACGACTGACTACCTCGGCGGCGGCCGACGGGGTCGGGGCGCGCAAGTCCGATACAAAATCGGCAATCGTTACGTCAGTTTCGTGCCCCACTGCGCTCACAACAGGGATAAGGCTGTCAAAAATCGCTCGTGCCACACGCTCGTCGTTAAAACTCCACAGATCTTCCAGGGAACCGCCACCGCGTCCAACAATGAGGACGTCACACTCTTTACGTGCGTTTGCCCGTTCTATGGCCCTGACAATCTGACCTGGCGCATCGTCTCCCTGAACCGCGGTCGGATAGATGATGACGGGCAGGGAAGGGTCACGACGTTGCAACACATGCAGGATATCATGCAGTGCTGCACCGGTTTTCGAGGTGATAACACCGACGCAATGCGCCGGAGAGGGAAGCGCCTTTTTAAACTGCTGATCGAACAGACCTTCTGCCGCCAGCTTCGCTTTCAACTGCTCATATTTTTGCTGGAGCAAGCCTTCGCCCGCAGGCTGCATGCTTTCGACGATGATTTGATAATCACCGCGTGGTTCATACAGAGTTATATTGGCGCGAACCAGAACCTGCTGGCCATGCTGGGGCCGAAACGTCACCCGTCGATTGCTGTTGCGAAACATCGCACAGCGAACCTGAGCATTGTCATCTTTTAGCGTAAAATACCAATGCCCGGATGACGGCTGTGTAAAATTAGAAATCTCACCGCTGATCCAAACCTGTCCCATTTCCTGCTCAAGCAGCAAACGAACCGATTGATTAAGGCGGCTAACGGTAAAAATTGAGGGAGTCTGAGAGGATAACATGTGAGCGAGATCAAATTTTAAATCAGCAGGTTATTCAGTCGATAGTAACCCGCTGAGACACGATCGCAAGCATTTTTTATAAAAAAGTGTAGATGCAATCGGTTACGCTCTGTATAATGCCACGGCAATATTTAACCCCCCAGGTCAGAGATATTGCCCATGCTACGTATTGCTAAAGAAGCACTGACGTTTGACGACGTCCTCCTCGTTCCCGCTCATTCCACCGTTCTGCCGAATACTGCCGATCTCAGCACGCAGTTGACTAAAACCATTCGCCTGAACATTCCTATGCTCTCTGCTGCAATGGACACCGTGACTGAAGCGCGCCTGGCTATCGCCCTGGCACAGGAAGGTGGCATCGGCTTTATTCACAAGAACATGTCTATCGAACGCCAGGCAGAAGAAGTGCGCCGCGTGAAGAAGCATGAGTCCGGTATCGTGTCTGACCCACAGTCTGTTCTGCCAACGACCACCCTGCATGAAGTCAAAGCGCTGACCGAGCGTAACGGCTTTGCGGGCTACCCGGTAGTGACTGAAGATTATGAACTGGTGGGTATCATCACCGGTCGTGACGTGCGTTTCGTCACCGACCTGAACCAGCCTGTTAGCGTGTACATGACGCCGAAAGAGCGCCTGGTTACCGTGCGCGAAGGCGAAACCCGCGACGTTGTGCTGGCTAAAATGCACGAAAAACGCGTTGAGAAGGCGCTGGTCGTTGACGACAGCTTCCATCTGCGCGGCATGATCACCGTGAAAGACTTCCAGAAAGCAGAACGTAAACCAAACGCCTGTAAGGACGAGCATGGCCGTCTGCGCGTTGGCGCGGCGGTTGGCGCAGGCGCTGGCAACGAAGAGCGTGTTGATGCGCTGGTTGCTGCGGGCGTTGACGTGCTGCTTATTGACTCCTCTCACGGTCATTCCGAAGGCGTTCTGCAACGTATTCGTGAAACTCGTGCAAAATATCCTGACCTGCAAATCATCGGCGGCAACGTGGCGACCGGTGCTGGTGCGCGTGCACTGGCAGAAGCCGGTTGCAGCGCAGTTAAAGTGGGCATCGGTCCTGGCTCTATCTGTACGACCCGTATCGTCACTGGCGTAGGTGTTCCGCAGATCACCGCGGTTTCTGACGCGGTAGAAGCGCTTGAAGGCACCGGTATTCCTGTTATTGCCGATGGCGGTATCCGCTTCTCAGGCGATATTGCCAAAGCCATCGCGGCCGGTGCGGCTGTGGTAATGGTTGGCTCTATGCTGGCTGGTACCGAGGAATCCCCAGGCGAAATCGAACTGTTCCAGGGGCGTTCTTATAAATCCTATCGTGGCATGGGATCACTGGGCGCGATGTCCAAAGGTTCCTCAGACCGTTACTTCCAGACCGATAATGCCGCTGACAAACTGGTACCGGAAGGTATCGAAGGTCGCGTGGCGTATAAAGGCCATCTGAAAGAGATTATCCACCAGCAGATGGGCGGCCTGCGTTCCTGTATGGGGCTGACCGGCTGTGGTACCATCGATCTGCTGCGCACTAAAGCGGAATTCGTACGTATCAGCGGTGCGGGCATCCAGGAAAGCCACGTTCATGACGTGACCATCACCAAAGAGTCCCCGAACTACCGTTTAGGCTCCTGATAAGTTTCCGCGCCCGGCTTGATGCCGGGCGCTTTGTTTCACTTGCCTCGGAATTATCGTCAATGACGGAAAATATTCATAAACATCGCATTCTTATCCTGGATTTCGGCTCTCAGTACACGCAACTGGTGGCACGTCGCGTACGTGAACTTGGCGTTTACTGTGAACTGTGGGCATGGGATGTCACGGAAGCCCAAATCCGTGAATTCAACCCAAGCGGTATTATTCTTTCTGGCGGCCCGGAAAGCACCACCGAAGACAACAGCCCGCGCGCACCGCAGTACGTGTTTGAAGCAGGCGTTCCGGTCTTCGGCGTATGCTACGGCATGCAGACTATGGCGATGCAGCTCGGCGGCCATGTTGAAGCCTCTAACGAGCGTGAATTTGGTTACGCGCAGGTCGAAGTACTGACCGACAGCGCCCTGGTTCGCGGTATCGAAGACTCCCTGACCCCAGAGGGTAAACCGCTGCTGGACGTGTGGATGAGCCACGGCGATAAAGTCACGGCTATTCCGTCCGACTTTGTGACCGTTGCCAGCACCGAGACCTGCCCGTTTGCCATTATGGCCAACGAAGAAAAACGCTTCTACGGCGTGCAGTTCCACCCAGAAGTGACCCACACCCGTCAGGGTATGCGCATGCTGGACCGCTTCGTACGCGATATTTGCCAGTGTGAAGCACTGTGGACCCCGGCCAAAATCATCGATGATGCCATTGAGCGTATCCGCAAGCAGGTTGGCGACGACAAAGTCATCCTCGGCCTGTCCGGTGGCGTTGACTCCTCCGTGACCGCGATGCTGCTGCACCGCGCCATCGGCAAAAACCTGACCTGCGTCTTCGTGGATAACGGCCTGCTGCGTCTGAACGAAGCTGAGCAGGTTATGGATATGTTCGGTGACCATTTTGGTCTGAACATCGTTCACGTCGAAGGTGAAGAACGTTTCCTGACCGCGCTGGCAGGCGAAAACGAACCAGAAGCCAAGCGTAAAATTATTGGACGCGTGTTTGTTGAAGTGTTCGACGAACAGGCGCTGCGTCTGCAAGACGTGAAATGGCTGGCGCAGGGCACCATCTATCCTGACGTGATCGAATCCGCAGCATCTGCTACCGGTAAAGCGCACGTGATCAAATCTCACCACAACGTGGGCGGCTTGCCGAAAGAGATGAAAATGGGCCTGGTTGAACCGCTGCGTGAGCTGTTTAAAGACGAAGTGCGTAAGATTGGCCTGGAGCTGGGTCTGCCGTACGACATGCTGTATCGTCACCCGTTCCCGGGGCCAGGTCTTGGTGTGCGCGTGCTGGGCGAAGTGAAGAAAGAGTACTGCGACCTGCTGCGTCGTGCGGATGCTATCTTCATTGAAGAACTGCACAAAGCTGACCTGTACAACAAAGTCAGCCAGGCGTTCACCGTGTTCCTGCCGGTACGTTCCGTCGGCGTGATGGGCGATGGCCGCAAGTACGACTGGGTGGTTTCCCTGCGTGCGGTAGAAACCATCGACTTCATGACCGCGCACTGGGCGCACCTGCCGTATGATTTCTTGGGCCGTGTGTCCAACCGCATCATCAATGAAGTCAATGGTATTTCGCGTGTCGTGTATGACATCAGCGGAAAGCCACCAGCGACGATTGAGTGGGAATGATGTATAGCTAGTTCATAGCTCATCATATCTATTCAGTATCATCTCTAACCCTCTGTAATCGCAGAGGGTTTTTGTTTATATCTACTCATATCTATTCACTCTACCTCATATTTTTCGTCGGTACGCGTGACGGTATTACCCTTTGGGTATACTCTCATACCGATAAAAACATGGATGCATTACGGGTGGATTGTGCTTACCGATACAAAACTCAAAAACCTCAAGCCGCAGGAAAAACTGTATAAGATCTCCGATCGTGACGGGCTATATGTCGCCGTGCTCACGTCAGGCTCTGTCTCGTTCCGCTACGACTACCGAATTAACGGCCGCCGTGAAACGCTGGTCATCGGCCAGTACGGTCGTGACGGTATGAGCCTGGCGGAAGCGCGAGACGAACTCATTGCCGCCAAAAAGCTGCTGAAGTCAGGCCAGTCACCGGCTGCGGCAAAGCGTGACGGTATTAAAAAGATCCGCGGGGCAGAGACGTTTGCGGTACATACCGACAGTTACATGAAACATATCGTCCTGGCGGAAAGCACCCGCGCCATGAAGCAATCAGTGATTGACCGCGATATCATGCCAGCGCTGGGCAACAAGATGATGTCCGAGATAACCACCGGTACGGTGAGAGATTTATGCGATCGTATCGTTGAGCGTGGTGGCCGCGCGACGGCAGTCCAGGCCAGGGAGATCATCAACAGCGTTTACCGGTACGCAAATGACCGTGGACATGGGCTATTTAACCCCGCCGCTGATATCAAACCATCCTCTATTGCAACATTCAAACCGCGTGAGAGAAGCCTTCAACCTGAAGAGATCGGTGTTCTGTTCCGTGCGCTCGATACCGTAAGCACATTCCCGACGCTCAGGCTGGCAGTAAAACTGATACTGATTACGCTGGTGAGGAAAAGCGAATTCACCAACGCCACCTGGAAGGAAGTCGATTTCAAAAAATCAACGTGGACGATTCCGGCGGAGCGCATGAAGGGTAGCCGCGCACATGTCATCTACCTGCCAAAGCAAGCGCAAGATCTGATGGTAGGACTGCAAATGTGCGCTGGTGGAAGTGACTTCCTGCTGCCAGGGCGGTACACATCAAGTAAGCCGTTGTCGAACGCCGCGCTTAACTCCGTGATTGACCGGGCTGTTGTCGCTGCAAAAAATGCAGGAGAGGAAATGGGTTCCCTTTCGGTTCACGACCTGCGGCGCACAGCCAGCACCCTGCTGCATGAGGCCGGTTATCCTTCAGACTGGATTGAAAAGGCACTGGCTCATGAGCAGAAGGGAGTGCGTGCGGTCTACAACAAAGCGGAGTATGCCAGGCAGCGAGCCTACATGTTGCAGCAGTGGGCTGATATGGTGGATTCATGGATTAACGGGGAGAGCACCGATCTGGTGCCGTTCTCCCCGTCTAAGTTTGAGAAGTGGATGGAAGGAAAGGATTAAGCGGCTAACCAATCTTAACGCCCGGGATGTTACCGGCAGCTATAGCATCGTAAATTGCTTCCGCTGTTTTGCTGGCATCTGTAACTAATAAGCAAGTTGCATCAATGGCACTAATTGCTGAGTCTCGTTTCTTATCTGCTTCTGAGCGGATAGGGCGGAATTCATCAGCCCAGAAAGGCCGAGTTGTCTTGTAGTCAAACACAAGTGCCTCATTCCATACTGATGCCTCATTACTACCATCAGGGCGGCTTGTGTACGCAACCGTTGCCTCAACCCATTCTCCTCCGGTATTAGCCTCTATGAGACACCCAACCGGAGGCAAACCATTGCCATCCCACACAGGCTTCAATGCTCTTAGTGCATCAAAATACTTTTCGCAGGTAACTTCTGCATCCATCCAGTCATCAGCCAGTTCGAGTCGATAGATGTATTCTCCACCACCTGCCTGATAAACGTAGCCACTGCAATTCTGAACCAGCAAAGGGATAACTCCTGGCCAGCCACCGCGCTTGGGTAATTCATCAACCAATATATCAATGAGCTTCATGCTGCACGCTCCCGGCCTTGATTGTCTGATGGTGACTGCGGCGCATTGCTGAATACCTGCGTCATTCCTGCGATATCCAGCGCGTATCCAGGGTTCAACTGCACCGCCGGCCCTTCGCACTGGTTGCCCCATACGTCGAAGCCATGTGATGACTGGCGGGCGAACAACTCAATGCGCGGCACATCGCCCAGAAGCTGCACAAGTTTCTCCCGGATTGCGTCAGGCTTGCGCGAGTTCTCCAGGCGCGGCGCCGTGACGTGCTGGCAGATTGAAGCATCCATGCGCGCCGGCAGCTTACCACGCGCCGCAAACAGGCAGTCTTCGCTGTTCGCCCGGGTCATGTGTCCCATGCCGATCGCGCTGTTGCCTTTGTGCTTATTGGTTTTGTGCCAGGTGAAACCCTTCATGGTCATCAGGCGAAAACCCCACGCTTCGATAACCTTCAGCGCCTCGACAGGCTGCGTCGGAACCCACCACATAGCAAGCAGACAGTTCTCAGCGGCCAGATCCCAAACTGGCAGACGGCAGATATCCTGCACAGTCATAACCGGGTATTTGAAACCGGCACCGCGCTCGCCATCGGCTGCTTTGTCGCGGTATACCCAAGGCGGATCGGCGTAAATAAGAGTGTATTTAACGGTCATGGTGCCACCATTCCATCTAACAGATTATGCTTTTTCTTAACCTCAGAAATAAGCGATCTCACGCGCTTCTCTTCATGAAAAAGCCTGTGGTAAAGGTCTTTACGCATATCGTCGTACTTGATCAGCTTTTCGTAATCCCAGTACGGGTAAACGCAGCCGGTGTAGGAATCACGCAAGGTCTGGTAATCTTCAGGCGTTATAGCCA
This sequence comes from Enterobacter sp. SCRI0065, assembly GCF_059766475.1. Classification (NCBI taxonomy): domain Bacteria; kingdom Pseudomonadati; phylum Pseudomonadota; class Gammaproteobacteria; order Enterobacterales; family Enterobacteriaceae; genus Enterobacter; species Enterobacter sp. SCRI0065. The sequence continues at coordinate 89,234 of NZ_JCBAJB010000002.1, forward strand.
TTCCGCCAGAGAATACGTAACACTTCTTGAGCGATTCAAGGTCGCATGCGGTTACACTTTGGTGTTCGGAAAGGCAGCCTGACCACCAGTGATCTTTAACTTTTCTTTGGCTTCCATCCCGCATATTTAGCGTCATCTCGCTCCCAGCAAACGCTTTGAAGGATGAGCTTGCTGGTGAATAAAACAATGGGCGCTTAAATGGACCGTCACTTCCGATTAAATCTCTTCCAATCTCGTCATAGACAAAATTTAGCGGACGGTTTAACACCAAAGCTTCACCGCTGTTGAAATGGACTACAGCAACAACCTTAATCTCTACAATTTCGCGCTTCATGCCGCCACCTTCTTACTGTTAAGTTTCTCAGCCAGGCGCTGAGCCTTCAATGGATTCTGGATAACCAGGCCGCCTGGCGCTAACCACCCTCGGCGCAGGGTTGAATAAACCAGCGTGATACTGCCGACGCGGATACTGTCGTGTGGGCTAGTCATAAACCACCCCCCGACATCCGATCCCGCTGTATTCACCCTTGCGCGCGTGATTACCCCATGAGATGCATCGCTCACGGCGCACTACGATACGGGCACGCTCTACCTCTCCGATTGCAACGTCAAGGCACTGAAGCCAGAGCCGGGCAGCAATACGATACTGCCCGCGCTTCTCGCGTTCTATTGCGCGGTGTTCGATCTCCAGCGCTTCGGCGGTAACAGCAATAACTTTCTCGGTTCCGCGTTGCGTGGCCTTGTTCATGTGATGCTTTTCCAGTCGGGTTAATTTTTCCATTTTCCGGACCTCTTAACTGATTACTGACGCCAGCCACATCAGGTAGGCGATCACGGCCAGATACAGGTACAGATCTGACCATTTGTCGATGTGCTTTTTCAGCGACATCATGCTGCGTTACTCACCGGTCGATACGCGCGCATCTCAACAGGCGGCTTTTTTCCGGTGTAGGCCGTAGTGCTTTTGGCCTGGCGCTGATCAAGCCAGCGTTCAATCTCTTCCGAGTTCCACGCACAGCGGCGGTCAGTAATCCAGAAGCGAGCAGGGAAATCGCCTGCGGCTTCTAGTCTGTCGATAGTGCTCCATGACAGTGGCACCACCGCCAGGAGTTCCTTCTTACCCATTGCACCTTTCATAAAACCTCACTTGGTTGCAGGTGTGGCGCCGTGGCGCCACGGTGGTGATTACATTGGTACTTCGTTCAGTTCATCGCGGCGGATGCTGTAAACGTCGGTAGCTTTCGCCAGACGCTCATCATCGTGCGCCAGATTTTTGGCAACGTACTTGTAGGCCCTATCCAGATCCGCGATGGTGTTGAAGTTCATTGCGGCATCGGTAAACGCATTCAGCATTTCGTCCGGGTCGCGGTCGTCTGCCTTTTTGGTCTGCTCCGGTTTAGCATTGATCAGCGCATTCATCCCGGATGCAGTAGCAGGTGCTGGCGTAACGTCACGCTCAACACGCGGCGCCGCCTCCTGCAACTCGTCAGGGGTGTACACGCCAAGAAGCACATCAGGAGCGTGGAGTCGAGACCAGCGCTTAACGCACAGGTAAGCCAGTTGCTGGCGCGGATCCTGCTCCCACAGCGGCGAGTTACGGACTCCTGCCTGCTGCATGCTGATGGTCAGCGTGCGAGGTTCTGATTCACCTTTCAGCGTTGCCCACACAGTTACCGTCAGACCAGGTGATTTATCGTTCTTGCCATTAACGTTTGACCAGTCACCATCCCAGCGATAATTCAGACGGGTGGCCAGCAGGTTTGATGACGACACAACTGCGTTAACCAGTTGAGCTTCATAGCCAAGAGTGCCGTTCACCACATGCGTTTTTTGCGCCACGGCGAACGGGTTCATTCCCCACTGCGCCGCCTGCATAGTCACGGCCAGACAGTCAGCAGGCTTTCCTGCCAGGTGTGCGGGAATGGTAGCCTTGCTCTGCGCCATCAGGTCAGCGAATTTCACCAGCTGATTCATTCCTTCCGGGCTGAAAATTGCTGCAGCGGTGCCGACAGTGGCGTTATGCTGCGATGTGATTGCGATGTCGTTGCTCATACGTACATATCCTGTTTGCGTGCCCACTCAGGGCGTTTAATAATTTCAAATCCGCCCCAGTCATCCGTTTCACGGCACTGATGGAAGGTATTCAGATCGCGGCGGAACAGCGCATACCCTGCGTCAACATCTGGCGCATCCAGCTCGAACACGCGAACCGGGTAACGACCGCAGTCGATGGTTTCGCTAACCGCCAGGAAGAAGAATCCGTGCGTCTCTTCAGTCGTTCGCAGTGCGCCTTCACGATAAAATGCATCCTGGACGTGATAGCGGAACTCTTCGATGTGCCGCGCAAAGCGATCCATGTCGGCAACTTTCTTCACGTCCAGCAGCACCGGGTGATTCTTCAGGCGCTTGTCCGGGCGAATCCGGCAAAGTTCGCCAGTCTCCGGATCCTTCCAGTAGTGCGATGCTTCGCAGTAACCTTCCGCCTCAAGCATCCATCGCGCCGCCGGGTGTGCCATCGCGCTGTCGCGCATCAGTTGCAACTGTCTGTCCTGCTCGGCTTCCATAACTGTTTTACCGCTTCCTTCGCAGTCTTTGAGGAATGCGGCTTCATCAGCCTTTCCCTTATTGGTGCGTCTGTTAAACGCTGGCGCCACAATGAAGCGCTTATCGAATTCTTCAGGCTCCAGAAGAAGGCAGTGCAGGGCGGTTCCCATGTCCAGCGCCTTCAGCTTTTCGGTGTCGACCGGTGCTGATTTCTGCCACTGCAACAGGGCCGGGCTAAGCGCCACCATATCCAGCTGCGACTTACTCACGCCGTCACCGCCGTGGTAGTCCTCGTTACTGATATCGAAATAGATTCCTGGTTTCATCATTCCTCCCGCGCCCTCAGCATTGCGTTTGCTATGCGGTATGCCCTGCGAGCAAATTCATCAGAATCGAAGTTCATTCCGATTGGATACACCTGATGGCTTGCGAGAAGGCCTTGCATCGCCTTTGCAGCGAAGTAGTCGCGCAGCAGAAGGCCCTCGGTACGCACGTTTTCATTAAGCCAGTTGACTTCGGTGGTTGGGTGAACCGTTAGTAACTTTTCTTTGCTCATGCTGCGTCCCTCGCGCTGTCGATCTGGTCAGCCAGGTCAAGACTGGCAACGATACCCGTCAACTCGCGCTTAAATGCGGACATCAACTCTTCGAACTCGCAACTTTCGCTCGCAGCTTCCAGAATTTCAGGGCGAACGCCGACGCGCAGCAATGAGCGCTTGAATGATTCGTCAAGCTCGGTACTGCTCACCGCATCAATCAATTCGACGTGGCGGGCATACAGGTTTGATGACAGCTGATAGTCATTACTGAACTGCGCTGCGATAACCTTCAGGTTGTTAAATTGCTGAATGTTCACTTGCTCACCCCCATATCCATTTCAGTTTTTGCCGCCAGCTTGGTCACAAAAGCCCAGCTAATGGCCTCTTGCAGTGTGCGGAACTTGCTGCTCATCAGCCCGCACGCCGTAACGCAGTACCAACCGTTGATGATTTTCCACTGCATAATTCGTTACCTCAGTGTTACCGTTGAGGTAATAATTATCCTTATGTGGTTTGATGTCAATAGATATGATTATAAAAAATTACCTGTTAGGTAATTATTAAGGGCGCAAAAAAGCCGCTCAATGGCGGCTTAGTGTTTGAAAGTTAACGGTTTATTCTTGATTTTTATCGTTCTGCGCAATCACGAAATTGATGTAGCTTTCAATCTTGTCTTTCTCGCCAGCAGGTAATGATGCGTAGCGCGCACGGTCATATTTGATATTCTCCGGGTCCTGAGGATGAATAAGCAGTTCGTAACCATGCCTCCCGAACGGCGCAGCAATAGACTCCAGCGTAGCGATTGATACGCTAACCTCATTATTCAGCATGCGGTTTATTGTTGCCTGGGCGATCCCGGATGCTTTATGCAGCTTACCCTGGGATGACAGATGGAGACTCTCACGCATCCAGCGCTCAAGGTTCTGAGCTGCCAACTGGCCGATATCGGTCGGACCAATAGGAGAGTAACCTTCCTGAGAGAACGAGTGGTCTATATCAAGCCAGTTGCGCGGCTTGTTCGCTGCAACCTCAATTTTACGGGCCACCTGGTCGCCGATAACCTTTTTACCCAGCACCCAACGGTTCACTAAATTCGCCTGAGTCTCCATTCTTTCCGCCAGACGCGTCTGCACTCCGTTAAATTCACGGTCAATGAGGTCGCTTAAATTTTTAATGCGGATGTCCTGAATGCTTTTCATGCTGAGGTAAATCGCTCCATATATGAATCGTTTAGAGTAAACATTAAAAGCGAAATTACCCCACAGGTAAATGCACCTCATAGGTAACAAACCTTGATTTTTATTACCTTCTGGGTGAATATTTGTTATCTGAAATTAATATCAGGCAATAGCTATGAGCGAGAACGAAAAATTCGACTTCAAAAAGAACTGGCTTCAGCTCACACCTGATGAGCGAAAAGCCTTTGCAAATGAGGCGGGAACGACAAGCCACTACATCCAGACACACCTTACAGGTCGCCGCAAGATGCCAGGTAAGACATTGATGAGCGGGCTATTTAAAGCATGTAAACAACGTGGATGGGTCAGGACAAAGCCAGAGCTCGCCGTCTTCTTCTACGAATAAAACCCTCTCAAGAACCCCATCAGACCGCCGCCTGGCGGTCTTTTCATATCTATTCGCACCTCTTGGGTAATTATTATCCATATATGGTTGATCTTTTTTCGTCCTTGGCTGAAAATCACCAAAGATAAATATCAAAGAGAGGTGCAAATGGAACGAATCACACAGCGCGAGGCTCTCGATTTGGGTCGCACTCGCTTCTATACCGGCAAGCAATGCGTGCATGGCCATAACAGCGAAAGGTACACGCTTAGCGGTGAGTGCGTGCAGTGCAACAACGAACGGGCGCGACGTCAGCAGCAGTTGCGATCAGCGAAAATGAAAGAGGCCCGCAAGGCCAGGGCGGAAGCATGAAAGAGCGCGGAATGATTTTTAACGGCGAGATGGTGCGAGCCATTCTCGACGGACGCAAGACGCAGACGCGGCGCATCATGAAGGGTCAGCCATCTGATGGGTTCCACCCAACTCATAATGGTTGCGAACTGGATTTAAACGCCCACTGGTACACCCCTGGTGTGGTTGATAAAAACGGCTATTTGCAGCCTGCAAAGAAAGATGTATTTGGCGTTGCTGATGAAACTGAAGGCTACACTTGCCCATTCGGTGCAGTCGGCGACCGCATCTGGGTGCGCGAAACGTGGGGCGTCGTTAGCCACGAACTGGATGAAGATGGTCGCATTCAGCCATGGAATCCTGACCGCCCTGCAACGGCGATTCAAGAAATGCCATTTGGTAATGGTTATTACTCCGGTCACGCCATCTACGCAGCAGATGGAGATTTTACCTGGGGTGATGAAGATGGCTATGAAGATGGTCGCTCGTGCTGGAAACCATCCATCCACATGCCTCGCGCAGCCTGCCGCATTCTGCTGGAAATAACCAATTTGCGCGTAGAACGATTAGCCAGCGTTAGCGATGAAGATGCTGGGAAAGAAGGTTATCCGGCCAGTCCAGCACCCTACGGCGGCGGCATGGATAAATGGCTGTGGTTCCGCCAGTTGTGGGACGGAATTTACCCGGAGCAAGGCTTCAAGCACAACCCTTGGGTCTGGGTAATCGAATTTAAGGTAGTTTCCAGCGGAGGTGTTTGATGGCCGGTGACTGGATCAAAATGCGTGCTGATTTGCACACTCACCCGAAAGTTGTCCGCATTGCGTCCGCATTGAAAGCGGACAGATTGCGGATAGTTGGCGGACTACATTCCGCATGGTGTCTTTTCGATGTCCACTCTGTTGACGGTTTTCTTGACGGATACAGTCCGGAAACAATCGACGACCTGATCGGCTTCCCTGGATTTGCTCGGGCAATGATGGCTGTCGGATGGCTTGAGCAAGATGGTGAAAGCCTAGTAATGCCGCGCTTTGAGGCCCATAACGGGCAGTCTGCGAAGCGCCGCGCACAGGACGCAGACAGGAAGAGAAACGTCCGCAAAACGTCCGCACCAGAAGCGGACAAAAAGCGGACCAGAGAAGAGAAGAGAAGAGAAGATCTAAAAGATAAAACCCCACACACAGGCGACGAGAAATTTCAGCCTGTGGATAACTTTCATGGAGACGACGAACCAGATCCTGATGCCAACAACTCTGTACTGAATGGCTACGTCCCACCTGGTGGAATGGGTGAGTTTGGAAAGTTCCAGATGCATGACGACTGGAAACCGGATCCAGAATTCATCCAGCGAGCTGCGCTATGGGGCATACCCCTGAAAACGGATATCTCGGCGTCCGAACTGGCAGACTTCATCACGTACTGGAAAGCGGAGGGCAAGGCATTCCATCACGACCAGTGGCAGCAGAAGCTGGCAAGGAGTGTTCAGCAGTCCAGGGCGCGACCAGCGGTCCAGCCGCAGCGGAGGGATATCAACGAAGTGCCTGAACCTGACAAGGCCATACCGCAGGGGTTCAGGGGCTATCGGGCTCCATAGCAGCACATGGCGCGGCAGCGCATTTTTTTACGCCTGCATAATTACCTGCAAGGTAACAAATAATGCGCATAGCTATTGATTTTAACCCGTATGTGGTTTTAAATTACCTTAGAGGTAATCGGAGGCTGAAATGCACCCAATTGAATTTATCGAAAAGAACATCCGCGCCTACCTGCTGAATGAGGGATTTTCGCAATCAGTAGCTCAGGGGGGGGGCAAACGCCGCGGTTGATTTTTACCGACGCTCATCTCAACCAACAGTGAAGAGCAAAGGGATTTTTGAAGACTGCCTGCGAGAGGCAAAGTTTTACGCCAAGTACAGCGGTGATGAACCGGAAAAATCCACCAAGGGGAAAGGTAATGCGAAAAGGTCTTCAGGCGCTGGGAAGGTTAAAAACAGGCCAGATGAACAAAACAGAGGCGGCCTACTGTGAGCAACTCGAACTGCGTAAGCATTCCGGGGAAATAGCCTGGTATCGGTTCGAAGGTATCAAGCTGCGCCTGGCTGATAACACGTTCTACACGCCTGACTTCGCAGTGATGCTTGCCAGCGGTGAGATGGAGCTGCACGAAGTGAAAGGTTTCTGGACCGACGACGCCAGGGTGAAAACTAAAGTCGCAGCAGATCAGTATCCGTTCCGCATCATCGGCGTGACTGTGAAGCCGAAGAAAGCCGGTGGCGGGTGGAATGTTGAAGTGTTCTAAATCGATGATCCTTTTTGATATCAAAGTAATCAATAACTTAAACGGGTAAGCGGGGGTAAAAATGAAACCGAGTTATGAAGAACTGGAAGATCAACTGAACAGGTCCAGACGTATTTGCGATGCTGCACTGGCTAATGAGCGAGTGTGGGAAATGGCGATGATGCAGGCTTGCGGTGAAGACGGCCCTAAGTCAGTTGCTGAAAAGTTTGCCGACCTCCAGTCCCAACTCACAGCCCTCACAAGTCAGTTAGAGAGCGTTGTTGCTGAGAATGCGGCGCGTAAATCCGAAGTGCCACTCGGTGCTATTGAGAATGGGCGAGCTTTCGCTGATCGGCTGGCGGCGTACCCATTCGAATGCCAGGGTGGGAACCTCAGCATGTGTAGCGACTGGCAAGAACTTATTTGCTGCTTCGAGCATCTTGCCGAATGGGCTATGCACGGTCAGGACGAAACCCCAGCCACCTCCGCATTTCTTGCCGAAGTGCGGGCACAGGGTGTGGATCAATTCAAAGAGTACATGCGAACCATTGGCTATCCGTGGGAAGGCGATTGGCACGGTATTGGCAGAATGACAGATAAATTCGCAGCCAAGCTTCGCCAGGGAGGTGCAGAGTGAGCAAGCCAGCCGATGAAGAAATCATCCAGTTACTGGCTGATTACGGGAATTGCATGACCTATTTCGTTACTAACGTTCTCCGACGCAAGTATTGGCCTCTAGATACCGCATATATATTGCGCAGACTTAAAAAACTGGAAGCTGAAGGGAAAGTGCGGCGCGTTAAAAGCAATTACAAAACTCAAATTTGCTGGGAGGCATCCCAATGAGCATCGACCCACATAGTCAGCGTGAATCCGAACTCCTTGAACTTAACGAGTTGTTGCGCGGCAAGGTGAAGCAACTTGAAGAAAAGCTATGGGATACGGACCAGCTGCGCAAGGTTCACAGTGAAAAATCATTTGAGCTTGAAGGCAAGGTTAGAGACCTGGAAGCTCAGAACCAGAAAGATTTTGTATGGCGTGGCGAGGAAATTGGCAGGCTCAATGATGAAGGCGGTTGGGATGGTGAGATTCCTATTGGCTGGGACACTATCAAGCGAATTCATGAGGCTGCGGTAGAGGCTTGCGCACTTCCAGTAGCACCGCAGCAGGAGGCTGAATGATGGACGATATCAGCGATAACGTAGTGCAACTGGTGCAGCCAAAGCCGGAGGAGGAAAATCCGCTCAGCGTGGCAGTCTCGAACGAAAAAACTTCCCTCCAGAAGCGCTGCACTCATCCACGAACAGAAATATGTGAAACAGACAGAACCTTTCAGTGCTTGAGCTGTGGTGCATATATCGATCCGTTCGAATACGTCCTGAGTTGCGCTAAAGACGCCAGGCACACCGTGAAGGAAATAACTGAGCTTCGGTCTCGTCGTACTGAGCTGCGCGAGTCTGTAGCCAACCTGGAACGCGAAGAGAAGAATGCAAAGTCACGCTTACGCTCTGCAAGAACGTCAATCCTGTTCGCAGAGAACGATCTGAAGGATACCGAACAAGGAGTGAAGAGGTGATGCCTAACCCATTCGACTTCGTGATGTTCGTGCTGCTCACCTGGGGCGTAATTGACCAGGTGAGGCTGCCATGGTGAGCAAACTCAAACAGCGGCGCTTGCGCCGCCTTAAATCCGATGTTGCCTGGTGGATGGCCGAAGCGCAGGACTGGAAGGATATCGCGCTGGAGCACGCAGCTGAGATAGACAGACTCAAGAAGCTGGTTATCCGCGTGCCGATGCCGGTGGTGGTCCCCGAGTCCGTAGCTGATGAGCTGAAATTGAGAGAGGTGGTGTGATGGATAAGTGTCAGGGTATTTTCGGAAAATTGTTCGGGCACTCATATCGCCCGGCTATCACCAGGGGGGCGCCATCTTCTTTAAAAATTGGAGAGGTTGAGGGAAGTAGCAGCTCAGTCATCGAGCTGATCAACAGTACCAGGCCAGAGGAATTTCACGGTATTTACTGCAAGCGTTGCGGGAAGGTGATCGATGGTTAACGTAACTCAGGAATCACTGACCGCGCGAATTGCGGAACTGGAATCAGGTCAGCGGTCGCTGAAAGAGGAATTCGCTCTGGAGGCATATCGGATGCTGCTGCCTTTCGTGACGCTCGACCCGAATGAATTTATTGAGGTATCAAAGCCTGTATTTCATGAATCGCTGAATGCGATCAAAACTAAATGCTCCCATCCAAACATGGATGATATCGCGTTTGAGATTAATGGCTCACCGGTAGCTTACATCATCGGGAAACGGGAACGTTGCGATAAGGAGAAATTCCGCATTCTCAGGAAATACGTGCTGGCGGTGAATCATGGCTAAGACCGCAGCAGAACGTAAAGCAGCGCAGCGTGCCCGTCAGGCTACCGCCGGTGAGCGCAAGATTGAATTGCAGCTCGATACGCAGGAGATGGAGATGCTGGCGCGGAACTGCGCCGGTCGACGCCCTGGCCGTGAGCCATACGAGCTGAGCGAGTACATCGCACTGCTAATCCGCCAGGATGATGCGCGGGTACGTGGCCGCGTGAAGGCAATCAGTGCGAACCGCTGTGGGAGATGCGGCGATAAATTGCCAGTCTCTGACTGCTGCCTGAAAGAAGAGGATTCCTGCTGGGCCAGACTTGGCTGGCATGAGACAAAGTTAGTGGTATGACATGTCACGATACAGGTGATTACCCGCAATGGCCGCCGACTATGGCGGCTTTGTTTTGCATGATAGTATTACCTGCATGGTAATAAAATTACTCAGGTGGTAATGATGCCCGCGACACCAAAAACACACAAACGCAAATCAACGCAATATAAGCCTCTTACAGCGATGCAGGAGGCTTACTGCCAGTCTTACATTAAGACACCTGATAACCAGACTCAGGCGGCGATAGGCGCAGGATTTTCGCCTAAAACGGCACACGTCAAAGCCAGCGTGATGATGCGAGACGAAAGAATCCAGAAACGAATCGCCGAACTGATGGAGGATCGCAACAAGCGAAACCGCGTCAGTGCTGATTACGTCCTCATGCGCCTGGTTGAAATCGACCAGATGGATGTGCTGGATATTCTCAATGATGATGGTGGGATGAAGCCGATTGCTGAATGGCCCAAGGTATGGCGAACATCTCTCAGCGCGATGGATATCGCTACCATCAAGACGACACAGGCCTCACTGCAAAAAGAAAATGGCGAGGCGGATCTGTCAGTTGAGGATGTCGAGCATGTGCTGAAGAAAGTCAAATGGCCTGACAAGGTGAAGAACCTCGAACTAATCGGTAAACACGTCGACGTCAATGCGTTCAAAGAACGACTGGAGGTTTCCGGTACGCTGACGATTGCCGACCGCATGGCCGCAGCGCGCCGCCGCGTCAAGGAGCAGGCTGGAGGTGAAGAATGAAAGCCGCAGCCATGTCGCCAGACGAGCAATTGGTCGAGGATATTGCCGGGTTCACATACGACCCGCTGGGATACGCGCATTACGCATTCCCCTGGGGTGAGGAGGGCACAGAGCTGGCCCATGCCACCGGTCCGCGAAAGTGGCAGGCTGATGCATTCCGGGAGATACGCGATCACCTGAAGAACCCCGCTACTCGTCACCAGCCGATAATGATTGCCCGCGCATCCGGCCACGGCATCGGTAAGTCTGCATTCATCTCGATGCTCATCAACTGGGGAATGGCGACCTGCGAGGACTGCAAGGTGGTGGTGACCGCCAACACCGACAACCAGCTGCGCACGAAAACCTGGCCGGAAATCATCAAGTGGTCGAATCTGTCCATTACGAAAAGCTGGTTCACCTGCACTGCGACCGCGATGTACAGCAACGATCCGGGTCACGACAAGCGCTGGCGCGCTGATGCCATTCCGTGGTCTGAGCACAACACCGAAGCATTCGCCGGGCTGCACAACGAGCGCAAGCGAATCATCGTCGTATTCGACGAAGCATCCAACATTGCCGATCTGGTGTGGGAGGTTGCCGAGGGGGCGCTGACTGACGAAGACACGGAAATCATCTGGGTGGCGTTCGGGAACCCGACGCGTAACACCGGGCGCTTTCGCGAGTGCTTCCGCAAGTACAAGCACCGCTGGAAGTGCGCGCAGATTGATTCCCGCACCGTGGAGGGGACCAACAAAGCGCAACTTAACAAATGGATTGAGGACTACGGCGAGGATAGCGACTTCGTGAAAGTTCGTGTGCGCGGGATATTCCCTGATGCATCTGAGTTGCAGTTTATCCCAACCGGCCTGACCGATGAGGCAATGAAGCGCGTAGTGACTGCCGGGCAGGTGGCGCATGCTCCGGTGATTATCGGCTTCGACCCGGCTTATTCCGGCGTGGATGATGCGGTGATATACCTGCGCCAGGGGCTGCACAGCAAGGTGCTCTGGACAGGCAATAAGACCACTGACGACCTGATTATGGCGAAGCGCATTGCTGACTTCGAGGATGAATACAAGGCTGACGCGGTGTTTATCGACTTTGGTTACGGCACGGGCCTGAAATCCATTGGTGACGGCTGGGGTCGTACATGGCAGTTAATCCCGTTCGGCGGTGGCTCAACAGACCCGCAGATGCTCAACAAGCGTGGCGAGATGTTCAACAGCTGCAAAACGTGGCTGAAGCTTGGCGGCGCGCTGGATGACCAGGAGACGGCGGATGACCTGTCGGCGGCGGAGTACAAAGTCAGAGTTGACGGCAAGATTGTGATGGAGCCTAAAGAGGATATCAAAGACCGGTTGGGTCGCTCGCCTGGTAAGGGTGACGCGCTGCTGCTGACGTTTGCATTCCCGGTATCAAAACGTATCCACATTCCAGGCCAGCAAAGCCAGCAGGGTAAGGCGTTGACCGAATATGATCCCTATGCCTGACCACCTGGAGCAGATAAAACAAAGCCCGCACATCGGCGGGCTGATTGTGACATGTCACGGCTTTATTTCGGTAGATTGTGTTTAGCATTCGATTCGTCTATCACGTAACGCATTGCAGTTCGACCGAGATTACCAGGATCTTCATGTAGGCTTACTCGAGCCTTTAGGAGTACGCATTGGGCCTTGACATAGTTTGCTGGAATTATTCCGACTTCAGCATTTTTAAATGCCTCCTTCACCGCCTCGCCGTTGTACTCACCGCCAAGCAACTCTGAGCATGTCAAGTTGTTATGGATAATTGCAAGAAGATCTTTAATCTCTTCACGCAGATTAACAATCGACATTGCGGCATTGATAGCTGCGGAATAACGCTCGGCAGCAGTCTTATCTCTCATGATTTTCACCTTAAAAAAATGCCAGTCATTGCTGGCATTTGATATTCGTATTTTGAGTGTTTGTTTCGTTTAAATCAGCGGGCTACATAGCGCGCCGGTTGAACGAGGATCGGAAGAAAAGATGTTCAGCAATTGCTTTACTTTCCGCGTAAACATTCGCTCAACGACCTTCCAGCTTTCAGGTTGAACGACCAGTGCCAGTGTTGCAGATGCCGCAGCAACCGCCCACATCAACCCGTCGAATGCGATTGACGGCACATTAGTGAAATGGATAGACAGCTCGCGAAGACCGATGAAAGCCAGCGCTACGCTAATGCCGAGTACAAGATATTTGTGTTTACACATAACGACCTCTCTTGGTTGTGGTTATTAAAAAAATGCCCGGACGAGCCGGGCGAAATGGGTCTACGGAGTTGCCTTCCGTGGCAGGGTTTACAGCGCAACGTCATCGTAATGGCGTTCTGCTCTAAAAGTGGCGGTGGTCAGAAGTGGGAGCAACTGCCACCGCCAAAGGTACACACAGCTATCGTTATCACTGGCACTGCATCACGGTCCTAAGGCGTGATTGGGTTGTGTCACCACAACGGAAAGAACACCTGTTAATTGTTAGAGCAATTAACCCATACGAATTAGGTGACTAGCCTGTCATATGGAGGTGCTCTTACCTGTTGTGCCTCGTCTCTTCCGAGGTGTCACACCGTATCGCCAGGATGGTGAATCCCATGTCCGTTCGCTACCCAACGTGACTTGCACATTCCGGTTATCTGACCTGGTGGATGGTGGAGCAAGGGAACCAGTTCAGGCCGCAGCGGCACATGTGCCATATGCCGTGCTTCTCACATCTGGAAGCGCATTCCACCGATTTGATTTAACGACCAGGCTCAGAGATCAATCACCAGAATGCGCTTTCATGTTGTGTGCGGAGATGATGATCCGCTTATCCACCGCCTTTACTTTTGAGCCCAATATGCTGCTGCGGTACTCCGGGCTACTGCATGATCGGTTACATAACCACCTCTGCAATTTTCCGCATGATTCATCACTGCCATGCTCAGTTAACTGCCTCAGAGTCAATCCCGTCATAGCCGAAGCTGATAAGAGAAACTCAACAACCATTACCTGAAGGGTAATAATAACACTCCATTCTGTCAATATACTACGTAAAATAATCCGTATATGGTTAAATTGGTAATAATTTAATCGTGTGTGAGGTTATCGCTATGTGTATTGGCAGTTCGCCAAAAGTGCCAGCGGCACCAGAAGTCCAGGCGGCACCGCAGGAGCAGGATGCGGCCGTAGTTGGCGCTCGCGATGATGAAGAACGCCGCCGCCGTGCCGCCGCAGGTCGTAGCTCTACGCTGCTGACCGGTGCGCAGGGTGACACTTCCGCAGCTAATACCAGCGGCAAAACGCTGCTTGGTCAGTAACGGAGCAGGCTGAGATGGCGGAAACCGCAAAAGAGCTACTGCTGAAGCAGCTCGCACAACTGAAGAATGAGCGTTCATCTTTCGAGCCACACTGGCGCGATCTGAGCGACTTTATCAATCCGCGCGGTTCACGCTTCCTGACTTCTGACGTTAACCGCGGCGACCGTCGCAACACCAAAATCGTTGATCCTACTGGCTCACTGGCTCAACGCATTCTGTCCAGCGGCATGATGTCTGGCATCACCAGCCCTGCTCGTCCGTGGTTCAAACTGGCAACGCCTGACCCTGACATGATGGATTACGGCCCGGTGAAGATCTGGCTGGAAGTCGTGCAGCGCCGCATGAACGAAGTGTTCAACAAGTCGAACCTGTACCAGTCACTGCCAATCATGTACAGCAGCATTGGCACATACGGCACCGCAGCAATGGCTGTGCTCGAAGATGACCAGGATGTTATCCGCACGATGCCATTCCCGATCGGCAGCTACTACCTGGCTAACAGCCCTCGCGGCAGTGTCGATACATCTTTCCGTCAGTTCTCCATGACCGTGCGCCAGCTGGTGCAGGAATTTGGTCTGAGCAATGTCAGCACCTCCGTACAGGGGATGTGGTCAAACGGCACATATGAAGCGTGGATCGAAGTTAACCACTGCATTACGCCGAACATTAACCGTGATACCGGTAAGCTCGACAACAAGAACAAGCCATTCAAATCTGCCTACTTCGAGACTGGTGGCGACAGCGACAAACTGCTGCGTGAATCCGGTTACGACGAATTCCCCGTCATGGCTCCGCGCTGGGAAGTTAACGGCGAAGACGTCTATGCATCTTCTTGTCCTGGCATGCTTGCTCTTGGTCAGGTCAAAGCACTTCAGAAAGAGCAGATCCGCAAAGCTCAGTTGATAGACAAAGCCACAAACCCACCGATGGTTGCGCCGTCTGCACTGAAGAATCAGCGCGTTTCCCTGCTGCCTGGTGATGTCACCTATCTGGACGTGCTGAGCGGTCAGGACGGTTTCAAGCCTGCATACCTGGTCAACCCGAATACCGCAGACCTTCTGGCAGATATTCAGGACACTCGTTCGATCATCAATAGCTCCTACTTCGTTGACCTCTTCATGATGTTGCAGAACATCAATACCCGCTCAATGCCTGTTGAAGCGGTGATCGAGATGAAAGAAGAGAAGCTCCTGATGCTCGGCCCGGTGCTTGAGCGCCTGAACGATGAATGCCTTAACCCGCTCATCGACCGCACATTCTCCATCATGGTCCGCAAGAACATGCTGCCGCCACCGCCAGACGTATTGCAGGGTACGCCGCTGCGCATTGAATACATCTCCGTGATGGCGCAGGCGCAGAAATCTATCGGCCTCACCAGCCTGTCGCAGACCGTTGGATTCATCGGACAACTCGCACAGTTCAAGCCCGAAGCCCTCGACAAGCTCGATGTGGATCAGGCTATCGACGCGTTCTCCGAAATGTCTGGAGTATCGCCAACAGTCATCGTTCCGCAGGAGCAGGTGCAGGGCATTCGCGAAGATCGCGCCAAACAGCAGCAGGCAGCAATGGCTATGCAGATGGGACAGGTTGCAGCGCAGGGGGCTAAGACGCTCAGCGAGACGCAGACCACAGACCCTAGCGCCCTGACGGCTATCACCAACGCAGCAGGAGCGCCGCAGCAATGACCGATATCGACGACGAGAAACTCATTCAGGAAAGCGCGCGCAAGCAGCGTGATCTGGCTAATCGTGAAATTGACGACATTAAGTTTGTCATGGATAGCGAGCAGGGCCGCCGCGTCGTCTGGTCACTGCTGGAGCAGGGAAAGGTATTTGCGCCTTGCTTCAACGTAGACCCGCACATCACAGCATTCAATGAAGGGCAGCGAAATCTGGCTCTGGCTTTGTTCCAGCGCGTTATGACCAGTTGCCCCGATCAGTATCTGAAAATGGCCGAAGAGGCCGGTGAGGAAAATTTATGACACAGGTACAAACCCAGCGCGTTGTGCGCCTCGATGGTTCAAATCAGGTTGTTGAGGTTCCAGATCCAGCCCCGGCAGTAGTTGGCGCTCCGACCACAACTGATTACGGCGGCGTAAAGCTGGGAGCGGCTATTTCGGCACCGGCTGCAATGACGGCGACCGCAGATACGAACTCAGCTGCAACTGACGTTGCTGGTCTGCTCGTAGACCACAACGACCTGGTAGCCAAATACAACGCGCTGCTTACCGATGCCACGGCACTGCGCACCACTCTTGCCGCAGTTCTGGCGCAACTCAAAGCCAAAACGATCCCGGTTTAAGGAGATAACTAATGAGCTTATTTGATCGTCTGCTGCATCGCCGTCTTTGCAATGAGCAATCCACCGAAGGTGGCCAGGCAGATGCAGCCTCAACTGACGCTACTGAAACCACTCAGGTGGCCAGTGAAACGCAGGAGCAAACCCAGGCGCATGATAACGCGCAGGGTACTGATTCTGATAAGGGTTCTGAATCCCAGAAAACTGAGGAAGAAATTGCTGCTGAAAAAGCCAAAACCGAAGAGGCAGAAAAGGACAAGAAGCAAGAAGGTGCTCCTGAGAAATACGAGTTCAGCACCACCGAAGGCGTAGAACTTGACGCCGAAGCGATGAAGGACTTCGAGCCGGTTGCGCGCGACCTGAATCTGACGAACGAACAGGCTCAGAAACTGGTCGACGCATATCCGAAAATCCTCGCCGGTGTGCAGCAGCGCCAGACCGAAGCATGGCAGGCACAGACTGAGCAATGGGCCGCTGACGTCAAAGCGGATAAAGAATACGGCGGCGACAAACTGACTGGAAACCTGAGCGCTGCACAGCGCGCACTGGACCAGTTCGGCACTCCTGAGCTGAAAGAATACCTGAACACTACAGGCCTGGGTAATCACCCGGATCTGGTCAAGGTGTTTATCAAAGTCGGTCGGTCCATGTCGGAAGACGGCATGATCACCGGAAAAGAAAACGGTCAGCGTAGTGCTGCCGAAGTGCTTTATGGCTAATAAGAGAGGATATAACCATGGCTGTTAAAGGCGTAAATGCGCTGACGCTGGCTGACTGGGCTAAGCGTACCGATCCAAATGGGAAGGTCGATAAGATTGTCGAGCTTCTTTCCCAAACCAACGAAATCCTGACGGATATGATGTTCGTAGAAGGCAATCTCCCTACAGGGCATCGTACAACCATCCGTTCTGGACTGCCTTCAGCTACATGGCGTCTGCTGAACTACGGTGTGCAACCGAGCAAATCAACGACCGTACAGGTTACTGATTCTGTAGGCATGCTGGAGACTTACGCTGAAGTTGATAAGTCCCTTGCAGACCTGAACGATAATACTGCTGAATTCCGCCTTTCTGAAGATCGTGCATTCATAGAAGGTATGAATCAACAGATGGCGCAAACCCTGTTCTACGGTGATACCAGCGTCAACCCTCAGCAGTTTATGGGTCTGTCATCTCGCTACTCAAGCAAGTCTGCTGGTAACGGGCAGAACATTATCGATGCTGGCGGTACCGGCACTGATAACACCTCGATCTGGCTGGTGGTTTGGGGTGAAAACACCGTACACGGCATCTTCCCTAAAGGTCAGAAGGCCGGGTTGCAGACTCAGAATCTTGGCGAGCAGACGCTCATCGATGCTGCTGGCGGCAAATACCAGGGGTATCGCACTCACTATAAATGGGATAACGGCCTGGCACTACGTGACTGGCGTTACGTCGTGCGAATCGCAAACATCGACGTGAGCGATCTGTCTGTTCCGGCTTCTGCGGCAAACATCGTCACCCAGATGGTTAAGGCGCTTCACCGCGTCCCTAACCTGAAGATGGGCCGCGCTGCGTTCTATTTGAACCGCACAGTTGGGCAGGCGCTCGACCTGCAATCGCTGGACAAAGCCTCTCTGGCGCTGAGCGTCAAAGAGACCGAAGGCGACTGGTGGACCACATTCCGTGGTATTCCGATCCGCGAAACCGACGCGATTCTCGAAACCGAAGCGCGTGTTGTTTAACGCCTGACTAAACCAGCAGCCCGGCAACGGGCTGCTAACTGGAGATGCAAAGATGATCCTCGACAAACTGTTGATGTTCTCCGAAGCGCAGGCGGTTACGGCTTCCGCTGCTTCAACTGACGTGATTGACCTCGGCCCGATTGACGGCACACGCCGCGATATCGGCGTTGGTTATCCACTGGAATTCTGGGCAACCGTGAACACCACCGCAACGGCGGCAGGTGCAGCAACTTTGAACGTGCAGTTGCAAACTAGCCCGGATAACTCGACCTGGACCACCATCTATGACAGCGGCACGCTGGCACTGGCTGCTTTGGCTGCTGGCAAACGCCTGTTCTCTACGAAGGTTCCTGCTGGCGTTCAGCGCTACCTGCGCGTGAACTATGTGGTTGCGACCGGCCCGCTGACTGCTGGCGCGTTCACTTCGGGTATTAACCTGGATGTTGACAACAACACTCCATACTACCCAATCCGTTCCAAAGTGACTGGCTAAGGGGATAGCGATGTCAGGTGAAATTGCAAGATACCGCGTCCTGCGCTTATCCCATATTCATAACAACCTCTGGCCTGAAGGCTCCGAGGTTGAGTATGAGGGTGAGCCAGGCACCGCGCTGGAGCCGCTGAACGATGCGGCAAAGGCGGCGAAAGAAAAGGCTAAGCATAAAGGCGATGTCGTTGTTGATGTGCCAGCCAGGGAGCCGCTGAACGATGGCGGCGGTGATGACGTTCTGGACAAGCTCCGCGAAGAGTATGAATTACTATTCAACGAAAAGCCTCACCCAAACACCGGCGTCAAAACACTCCGCGAGAAGATCGCAGAGAAGCGTGCCGAACTGGGCGTCTAAGCCTCGCTAATAAAACAGGGGCTTCGGCCCCTTTCTTGTAGGAGCGCATCATGGAATTGGTAAACCTCAAAACCGGCACCGACAGCTACCAGGATGAATCAGGGGACACTAAAACCCGTGACGATTATCCATGGGGACTTTGTATCAACCTTGACAATGAAACGCTGAAGAAGCTCGGCGCTGCACCTCAGCCAGTCGGTACTGAAGTGATGATCACCGCCAAAGCAATCATTAAAAGCATGTCGACGCGCGAAGATGGCGAAGGTGTACGGCATGATGCCAGTCTGCAAATAACCGATATGGCGATCGCTCCCGCATCAGGTGAGAAGACCAAAACAGCGGCACAAACTCTCTACGGTGGGGAGGATGATTAATGGCTTCCGTAATCGAGATCTGCAACCGCGCGCTGAGCAACATCGGCAATAACCGCAATATCAACAGCCTGACTGAAGCCAGCAAAGAGGCCGGGCAGTGTTCTCTGCATTTCGATGCCTGTCGCGACGCGGCGCTGGCAGACTTCGACTGGAACTTTGCCACCAAGCGCCTTTCGCTGGCTGACACTAACAGTCCACCTCCTGACTGGCAGTTTGCATATCAGTACCCTACGGACTGTGTGCGCATTACTGAAATTATGGTGCCCGGCGTTCGCAATCCTACCGCTGCCATGCGCATTAATTATGAGGTGGGGTCAGATACTGACGGCACCGGTAAGTTGATTTATACCGACCAGTCTGCTGCATGGCTGAAATATATTGCGCGCGTCACCGATGTGAACATGTTTGACGCCATTTTCATGGAAGCACTGTCGTGGCGTCTGGCAGCCGCAATAAACATGCCGCTTACCGGTAGCGCAGATCTCGGCAATAACGCTTTGAATATGTATAACCGCGTCATCCTGAGCGCTGGTTCACACAGCCAGAACGAATCGCAGGAACCGCAGCCGCCAGTGGATGAATTCACCGCAGCGAGGTTGTCATAATGGCTTTCAGTTGGATTCAACCGAGCTTTGCCGGTGGTGAGATTGGCCCGTCGCTGTACGGGCGAATCGACATGTCAAAATACCAGGTGGCGCTGCGCAAGTGCGATAACTTCATTGTCCGCCAGTATGGCGGGGTGGAGAATCGCCCGGGTACGCGGTTCGTCGGCGAGGCAAAATATGCAGACCGCAAATGCCGCCTGATCCCGTTCCAGTTCTCGACCGTCCAGACATATGCGCTGGAGTTCGGTCACAACTACATGCGCGTCATCAAAGACGGCGCTTATGTGCTCAACGGCAGCAATGTCATTTTCGAACTGGCGATGCCTTACGCCGAAGCGGATTTATTCCGCATAAAATTCACGCAAAGTGCTGACGTGCTTACCCTGGTGCATCCTTCATATCCGCCGAAAGAGCTGCGCCGCTACGCGCACGATAACTGGCAGATCGTCGACGTCACAACTAAAAACGGCCCCTTCGAAGATATCAACGTTGACGAGACGATCACTGTATATGCCAGTGCAAGCACCGGCACAATCACGTTAACTGCCAGCTCTGCCATATTCGGTGCCGAGCAGGTTGGTAAATTATTCTATCTGGAACAGCCTGCGGTCGACTCCGTGCCAGTATGGGAGACCAGCAAGACCACCGCTATCAACGATGTGCGCCGCGCCGACAGCAACTACTACCGGGCGAATACTGCTGGCAAGACCGGAACCCTGCGCCCGTCTCACACTGAGGGCATGTCCTGGGATGGATGGGGCGGAACTGGTTCAGATGATACCGGCATTCAATGGGAGTACCTGCACAGCGGTTTCGGCATTGCGCGAATCACAGCGGTATCCGGCGGCGGCCTGACGGCCACTGCTACAGTGGTGAGCTATATCCCGTCACAGGTAGTTGGAACAACCAACGCCAGTTACAAATGGGCGCGATACGCCTGGAACAGCGTCAGCGGATACCCGAGCACGGTAGTTTATTACCAGCAGCGCTTGTACTTTGCAGCCTCCACGTCATACCCGCAAACCATATGGGCGAGCCGTACCGGAGACTATAAAGACTTTGGCAAGAGCAACCCTATTCAGGATGACGATCGCATCATCTACACCTACGCCGGGCGTCAGGTGAATGAGATACGCCATCTTATCGACGTCGGAAATCTGGTAGCACTGACGTCTGGAGGGGAATATACGATATCCGGGGACCAGAATAAGGTACTGACGCCAGCAGCATTCTCTTTTAGCTCTCAGGGGAATAACGGCTCCAGCAACGTGCCTCCAATTGCCGTGGCAAACATCGCGTTGTTCATCCAGGAAAAGGGGAGTGTTGTTCGTGACCTGGCCTATTCGTTCGACGTTGATGGCTACCAGGGTACAGATCTCACTATTCTGGCGAATCATCTGTTCCAGAAGCGAAGCATCGTTGACTGGACATTCTGCATCGTTCCGTACAGCAGCGCATTCTGTATCCGTGATGACGGGAAATTACTGGTAATGACCTACCTGCGCGATCAGCAGGTATTCGCATGGGCTCCACAATCTAGCGCCGGTAAGTATGAAAGCACCTGTTCAATCAGCGAAGGCAGCGAAGATGCCGTGTACTTCGTGGTTAACCGCACAATCAATGGGCAGGTTAAGCGCTACATCGAGCGCCTTTCCAGCCGACTATTCACAAACGACGAGGACGCATTCTTTGTCGACTGCGGACTGAGCTATGACGGGCGCAATACCTCATCACGAACCATGACCATCAGCGGCGGAAGCGGTGACTGGGTTTATCAGGTCGACTATCCGGTGACCATTACCGGCGGTTCGTATTTCGTCAGTAGTGACGTTGGCGCGCAAATCCAGTTTCCATATACCGGCACAGACCCCGATAGTGACGAAGTGGTCAACAAAGAATTACGCGGAGACATCATTTCAGTCACCAGTACCACTGCGGTTGTTGTGAGATTTAACCGCGACGTGCCTGCTGTTCTGCGCGACACCGCCACCACTAACTGGCAAATGGCGCGGCAGACATTCAGCGGCCTGTCGCACCTCGAAGGTCAGACGGTTAACATTCTGTCCGACGCCAGTGTTGAGCCGCAGAAAACCGTATCTGGCGGATCTGTCACGCTGGAATCACCTGGCGCAGTTGTGCATATCGGGCTGCCAATTACCGCAGAATTCGAAACCCTGGACATCAATATCAGTGGACAGGAAACGCTGCTGGATAAGAAGCAGATCATTCCAAAGGTCACGCTCATCGTGAATGCCAGTCGCGGTATTGAAGCGTCAACTCCTGGTGGTGAGTGGTACGAATACCCGCAGCGTGAATTTGAGTTCTACGACGATCCCGTTGATGACGCAACCGGCAAGGTCGAGGTGAAGCTCGACAGTATCTGGGATAATAACGGTCGCGTGAAGGTTCGCCAGTTCGACCCTTTGCCGCTATCTGTTCTCGCCGTCATTCCTCGCCTGACCGTGGGAGGGAACTGATGGTTAACGCTCAGATAGTTCCAGCCTCCTCAGAGCATATCGAAGCCATGCTGCCAAATGTTCGCCAGGCTGACATTGACGAATTCATTGCAACAAACGGATGGAGCCCGCGCCGCGTGCTGGAAACTGGCGTGAGAACGTCAACATTCGCCTGTGCCGGGCTAATCAACGGTGAGGTGGTGACTATCTTCGGCGTGGCCCCGGCATCGATGATCGGTGGCATCGGCATCCCATGGCTTGTTGGCACCGATGCGCTGGAGAAATATCAGCGTACCTTCCTGCGCCGCTGCGGAAAAGTGGTCAATGCAATGCAGTCTGCTTACCCGTATCTTGAGAATTATGTTGATGCCCGAAACCATACCGCCCGCATATGGCTGCACTGGCTTGGGTTCATCATTGAGGATCCGAAGCCGTATGGCATTCATGATCTTCCGTTTCACCGATTCCATATGGAGAGAAAATAATGTGTAGCCCGGCCATTGCTCTCGCTGGAGCCAGCGTCGCCCTGAGTGGCGTCTCAGCGTACAACCAGTATCAGTCAGGAAAATACACCGCAGCGGTTGCTGAGCAGAACGCTGACACTGCCACGGCACAAGCGCAGGACTCAATTAACCGAGGTAACGCCCAGGCTGATGAGGTGCGTCGTCGTAATCGCCAGGCAGCAGGAACGCAAGCTGCGACAATGGGCGCGACGGGTTCAGATCTATCGACGGGCGGGGCGCTGGATATCTTTGGTGATACCGCTCAATTTGGCGCACTGGATGCTCTAACGACGGTCAACAATGCGCAGAGAGAGGCATATGGCTTCGAGGTTCAGGCTGCAAACTATGAGGCGCAGGCTAGCTCCTCGCGTAAGCAGGGGAATATGGGTGCGTTAACTACGCTTCTAACCGCACCTCTACAGGCATACGGCGCTTATCAAATGGGCGGCGGAACCTGGTCTCCATTCACTCAGAAGGCAGCGCCAATCAGTGCAGCCGTCGGCACTCCAACCGGTCGATAAGGAGATACAGACATGCCAGTCGTACCTACAGTTAGCGGGCGTCAGGTTGAGAGTCGAGGATTCCAGTCTCCCGGCGTTCAGGCACTACCACAACCAAACATCGGTGATGCGCTCACCCAGGCTGGGCCAAAGGCAATTGATGTTTTTGCTCAGGCCAAGCAGCGTGCTGACGTGGCGCAATCACAGGACGCTTCTCTTCAGCTCAGCCAGGTATCAAGCGAACTCCTGAATAATCCTGACACTGGCCTGCTCAACATGCAGGGCAAGAATGCGATCGGGAAACGCGATGAGTATACCCAGCAATTTGATTCTCAGGCCGAGCAAATTGCAATGACACTCCCGGAAGGAGCCCGCGCCGGGTTTATGCAGAACGCTGAGCAGCAGCGCATTCAGTTCACTACGCAGGCTGGCCGCCATGAGATCGGGCAAATCAATGCCTACGAAGAAGGGCAGTTCCAGGCAACGTTGCTGAATAACGGGAAGCTGGCGGCGTCAGCATATGGTGATAACGCGAACTATGTGCTGTACAACCAGCAGACCTTTCAGCAGATAGATGATTACGGTGCAGCGCATGGATGGAGCGCAGAGCAGATTCAGGCGAAGAAAGTCGAGTTCAAAGAGAAAGTGGCAGACGCCTCTCTCTCACAATGGTCAGCCAATAACTCTATCGAATTCATTCAGAGCAATGGCGAACTAAGCGATACAGTTGCCGGTTCTCGTCGGGCTGTTTCTGATGGCGCTCCTGATGATGCTCGCGGCATCCGCAACAATAACCCAGGCAATCTGGAATTCAGCAAAAGCAATCCGTGGTCAGGTCAGACCGGTGACGATGGGCGCTTTGCCAAGTTCGAAACGCCTGAGCATGGGATTCGAGCGCTGGGTCGCAACCTCCTTTCGTACCAGCGGCAGGGGATTGATACGGTCAGCGACATCATTAATCGATGGGCACCACCATCGGACAACAATAACACCGACGCCTACATCAAAGCGGTGTGTCAGCAACTTGGCGTAACCGCCGATCAGCAACTGGATGCATCAAATCCTGACACGCTGAAGGCGCTGTGTGCCGCCATTATTCACCATGAGAATGGAAGTCAGCCATACAGCGATCAGCAGATGGCATCTGGCGTAAGCGCGGCTATCGGGCTATCCCAGTTGCCAACCAGCACCAAACGCTACACAGGTAATGCGGCATTCGACGCTGCGTCTCCAGAGGCGCAGGCGACATTTATGCGGCAGGCAGATCAGATCCGCAACCAGCAGCAGGCGGAGTATCGTACCAATATCGATGGGCGCGTGCGCGATGCCAGTGCTGCATACATGCGCGGTGTGGATTTCCCTGATGCTCCAACGCAGACCGACTTCCTCGCTGCCTACGGCGTGCGCGAAGGAAACCTGAAATATACCGAATTTCGTAATACGCAGATCGCCGGGCAGTACATCGGCTCGTTCCGGAATATGCCTACCAGCAGCATTCAGGCATACGTCGAACAACTGAAGCCAGGAGCGGATGAAACAGGAGAGGGTTACGCATCTCGCGCTGAGACTTTCGACCATGTATCGGCTGCGGCCACGAAGGTAATCAGCCAGCGGCAGAATAATCCGTTTAATGCCGCAGTGGAGATCGGGGCATATAAGCCGATTGCCAGCAACAATCCGAATGATATTACTGCTGAAGTAGCTAACCGGTTCTCGTCACAGGAAAGTCTACGCGCTATTGGCATCAATGCGCCGATCCTGTCCAGTGAAGAGGCTGCAACACTGTCTGAACAGGTTCGCGGCACCAAAGATGTAAACCAGACTATCAGCCTGTTGCAGAGCATGGGTGAAACCCTGTCGGCTCCGGCGATGCGCCAGGTTGCTTCTGCCATTGCGCCGAATAACGCGGCTACCGCCTACTCTGCGCTGCTGCTGGGTACTCCTGATAATCAGTACGACAATAATAAACCATCGATCGCCTATAGCCAGTTTGTAGGATACAAGCCAACCATGAACAAATACGATGTGTCGAAGGTGGTGCTGGCAGGCGATCAACTACTTAACCCAACGAAGGCGATGAAAGACGCTGGCATAACTCCGGTCCAACTTCCCAGCGAAGACAAGATGAAACGTGCATTTGACGATCAGGTGGGCAGCTCATTTGCTAACAACCCGCAGGCGCGCCAGCTCAGTTACAACCTGTTCAAAGCTGCTTATGCTGGGATCGCCTATCAGTCAGGTGATGCCTCCATGACGCGCACCGACGCGGCCAATTCTGATGTAGCCGAGAAGGCAGCGCAGTATGCCACTGGCGGAGTGTATAAGGGCTTCAACGGCGGTGATGTTGTCATGCCATTCGGTATGGATAAGTCCACTTTTAAAGACCGTTACACCGTGTCAGCGCAGAAATCATTAAAAGACGCGGGGCTTAATGTTAACGCCGCCTCCAACTTCACGCCGGTTAATATCGGCAACAACCAGTATCGCCTGGTCAGCGGTAGCGGGCGCTGGGCGACGGATCCGAAAACCAATGAAGCTATTGTCGTGAGGGTTGAATAATGTCTGATGTATTCTCTCTTGCACCAGAAGGCCAGGCGTGGACAGACGATAAAACTGCGGCCAATCCGGCACGGCCTGAAGACTATGAGCCGACATTCTTCCAGGGTTCAATTGCGGCTCCAGTGCGAGGCGCGGCAGAAGGAACAATTGGCCTGGCTCAATCAGCTGTAGGATTCAGCAAGCGTCTGATAAGCGATCCTGCATTTACCGCTGACGTGGCCCCAACAGTAAACATATTCCGTGTGATGTTCCCTGATGCAGACAAAACCCTGAATGATACCTACGACACGATCGGCAAACAGTTACAGGATGCTCGCGGCTACGTTAAACCGGATGCCGGAAGCCAGGGAACCGCTGCCGAAGTGCTCTATGGTCTTGGTCAGTTCGCACCTGCCATCGCAGGAACTATCGTCGGTGGCCCTGTTGTTGGCGCTTCCACCGCGTTTAGCTCAACGTATGAGCAATCTTATCAGGATTTTCGCAGCAAAGGCGTTGATGAGGCGACGGCGCGAAATTTGGCGGCACAGCAAAGCTCTTTCAACGCCGCTGGAATGGCGCTTCCCGCTGCTGTCGGTACGACGTTGGTTACGCGCATCGCTTCAGGCGTGGCTATCAACACCGGATTTGGTGGCCTTAACCGTTATTCAGTAAGCGAAACGCTGGAGGAAAAAGGCTACACCGAGATGGCGAAACAGTACCGGGTATTCGACGGTCAGGCCATGTTGGTTGATGCCGTGCTGGGTGGTGCCTTCGGTGGAGCTCATCATCTTGCGTCACGCAATGCTGCTGATATCCCATCGCCTGAGGAGCCCATCCCGGCGGCAGAGGTGCAGAGCGTTCCTGACGCAACCGCAGAGCCGTCACCTGTGGCCGAAGTTTCGCCAGTAACGGATGCACCTGGCGCACCAGTGCGATCTGATACTCAGACACCAGTGAAAGAGACTGCTGCTACAGCAGATATTCCTGCCATTAAGCCCAGTGATATCGATGCAGCCCACACTCTAAACGAGGGCTTGTATTACGATCTGGAATCCTCCCCGGTTCTTCACGCCAGCAATGAGAGCATAAATAGCCATGTGGCGGCAATGGATGAAGCGTACAGGCAACTGAATGACGGCCAGCCTGTTAACGTCGGGATGATGGCGCGCGGGCTCGACGGCCCATCAAGGCCAGGCATGCTGGATGCCGCTACCGATCAGTACAATGCAATGGAACAGGTTTTCCAGGAAAATGGCGTCAGGTATGAAACGCCTGCTGAACTGAATGGAGAGGCATCGGCTCCACGCGCAGAAAGTGCATTCACGGCAGCAGACGAAACCGGTAGCCAGGCAAGCATCGACCCCGACACCGGGCAGGCTATTTCATCCAACAGTTATGACCTGATGGCGGCGCGAGATATGGCAACCACCAATCCAGATCTGACGATTACGCACCCTGATACCGGGCAGCCGGCGAAACTTTCCGATGTGCTGGCTGATTTCGATGAGCAAATTCAGACCGTGCAGAAAGAATCAAAAGTATATTCCGTCGCTGCGGCGTGCTTCCTGAGGAATCCATAATGAAACAGGCATGTGTTGAAGCTATTGCGCAGACGCTGGGCCGCCAGCCTAAAGCTGATGAGCTAAAGAATATTGAAGATCGTATTAAGGAATCCGTACGGCAGGTGAGCAGGAAGAATGCCCGCGAAGGAAAAACGGGAATACCCGATGCGCAAACTTACATGGAAGCCGCCGAACTGGTTCGCCAGCGTGTAGTGCATGACATTTATAAGAAGCGCCAGCGTGTCGCACAGAATGCGATCGCCATCAGCAAAGTGACTAATACCCTCGACGCTAATATACCTCCTGAACAGCAAACGCCTGCCAACTTGCAGCAGTTCATCTTCTCTGGTCGCCGCACTACTGATGGAACCGATATAGCCGTCACATCAGCCGAAGAACTTGCAACCGGCGCATATCAGGACTGGTCCCGACAGCTTAGCGCTGAGTTGTTGAATGCTGGTGAAGATGTTCAGAAATTCTTCGAGCAGAGCAAAGCGCTTGGCGAGCAGCGATTCCGAAGCCTGTTTGACCAGCAGGCCGCAAAGTCTGCGCAGTTCCAGATCCTGAAAGAACTGTATGGCGAGGACACAGGCAACCCGCAGGCGAAGAAAATAGCCAAAGTCTGGAATGACGTTACCAGTCGGGCCCGTCAGGAGATGAACGACAACGGTTTTGATATTGGCCTGCGTGATGACTGGCATCTTCCATATGTTGATGACGCTGATTTCATCCGCAACGCCGGGCGAGACGAGTGGCTGGCATCATTGCCGGTTGCAGAGCAGGCAAAAGCGCGCCTGTCAGGGCGTCAGCCTCCGATTGAGTTTGCTCGTCAGGCTTGGGTGGATGATGTCTACAACACGCAGGATCGCAGCAACTACGTCAATCCGGACGGTAGTCCGATGAACGACATCGAATATCGCCAGTCTCTGGAAATCATCTTCGAGACGAAGGCCACAGATGGTGCCAACAAAATTGATCCTGGCGCTTTCATGGGTACGGGTGGGATAAAGAATCGCGGCTCTCAGAGCAGGGTGATGGCGTTCAAAGATGCCCAATCCCATTATGCTTATATGGAGCGTTACACTCAGCAACCGGTGGCTGGCGTCATGATGTCGCACCTGCAATCATCATCCAGAGATCTTGGCGTCGTGAAAGCATTCGGCCCTGATGCACCGCGCAACTTCTCTCTGATTCTGGACCGCGTATACCAGCGCGCTGTAACGGAAGGAAAGCCAGTCGGCAAGATGAATGACGAGCGGCAAATGGTCGAGCGTATGTTTAACTCTCAAGCCGGGTTAAATGGTGCGGCAACATCGAGCGTATTCGCATCCGGCGTGGGTGGACTCAGAAACCTGATGACCAGCGCAATGCTCGGAACCAGCGTACTCACTGCCACAAGCGATCAGGCGATAATGCGCGCAAACGCCCAGGCATTAGGGTTCACACGAGACGGAATGAGACTGTCCTCCAACACCATTAAAAACCTGTTCAGCGGCGATGCCAAACGCGCTAACGCAGAGCTTGGCCTACTGGTGGATTCGCATGCTGCTGTCGTATCCAAGATGGGGGGCTTTGACCTGTCGCGCGGCATCACCGGTTGGTTCGCTGAGAAGACATTGAAGTGGTCCGGTCTGATCGCTATGGACCGCGCCAACAAAGCATCGTTTGGCCTGCTGATGTACAAAAATATCGGCGAGTTGACGCGTAAATTCAAGACGCTGGATGAAGTCAAAGGTTCTGACAAAACAATCCTGGCGAACAAAGGCTGGAGCAATGAGGACTGGTCCATCATGGCGGCGGCCGACTTGCGCCCCATGACAACCAGCGGTCATATGGGTATGACGCCAGACGGGATATATGCCGTTCCTGATGAGGTGATCACCAACATCATGGCAGACCGCATCGCCCAGGTTAGGGCCGGTAGCGATACAGCACTGGCAGCACTTGGCGATTTGCCTCCTGAGCGCCTGAAGCGCATGAAGGAGGCATTCGATGCGGAGGCTGAGCAGACTATCACTCGTATGATTCGCAATGCCCGCGCTGAAGCCGCGCAGAAGCTGCTTGGCATTACCCACGGAGAAATGACCAGTGCAGTTACGACAGCGACAGGGCTGGACACATACGCCCGTGACGATGCTGGCCAGTTAATAAAAAGCTTCATGCTCTTCAAAACCACACCTTTCGCCGGGTTCCGCCAGTTGGTAAACAGGGCTAATGATCTGGACACGGTACCGGCGCTTAAATTCCTTGCTTCATACATTGCAGGCACAACTCTGGCCGGGATGTTCGCCAACCAGATGAATAGCCTGCTGACCGGTAATGATCCTCTGGATATGACAAAGGCAACGACATGGGTGCAAGCGCTGCTGAAGGGGGGCTCGTTCGGTATCTACGGCGATTTCCTTTTCCAGGACCATACGCAATATGGCTCAAGTATCGCGGCCACCATTGGCGGGCCAGTTCTCAGCTTTGCAGAGCAGTTAACCAAGCTGCTGATCACTAACCCGCAGAAGGCATTGCAGGGGGAAGAAACTTCTTTCGGTGCCGACGCGCTGAAGACGGCCCGCATGATCACCCCATTCGCAAACCTATGGTATGCAAAAGCCATCACCAATCACTTGATCCTGCAACAGCTTCAGGAGATGGCAAACCCAGGGTACAACGACCGGGTAAGAGATCGCGCGCAGCGGGAATTCAATACAACGAGCTGGTGGGAGCCTGGAGAAACTTCGCCGCGCCGCGCTCCAGATCTCGGAAAGGCAGTGGGGCAATAATGGATATCTTGATCAAGATAGGGTTGATTCTGTTCTGGTTTGCTGCCGTTGTTGTCTGCGGCACGGCGTATCTTTGGGCGATAATTTTCGCTATCAGGAAAGGATGGCTTGGGGAGACATCCGCGAAGGTCGTTTACTTCGCGACCTTCGTTATTCTGGCTGCAATAGTATTTAAACTACCATTGCTGTGACATGTCACAAGGCCGCCGGAGCGGCCTTATTTTTACTTCCCGCCAGGTCGTGCATCGGCAGAGCGACCACCGCAGCGGGATCCATCTGAAGCAGTATCATCAGAATGCTGGCAATTTCCGGCGTACGCCTGTGTTGCTGCACCAAGTGACAAGAGAACAAATAAAACTGCAAAGATTTTTTTCATTATGAGCATATCCATGTGTAGGCCACAGATCGTGGCAAATACATTTTATACCCCAAACGTAAATTCTATCTGGTTTGTTTTCGTAATTGTTCTGCACAGTAATCAAGATGCATCTGCAGATCATTCATGGACATCTGCGAGCTGGTGACATAGTTCACCAGGGCAGTCAGCTCTGCCATAGGGCCATCAACATTAAAACCATCTTCACCCAACTGGCGCAGCAACGTCATCAGGTGAGAATCTTCAACAAGGGAGCGGACGCCTCCCGGCGTGTGTATTCGTTCGGCAAATCCTTTTTCCAGCGGGTGATGATACTGACGTTGCATCTGATAATCTCCATGCATTCACTGTATATATGTACAGTAGCAAAAGTCCTAAAGACTATCCAGTGCGATTTGATGATTACCTGTAAGGTAATAACTTCTCTGATTGTTATTCATTCAATTCATATAAGGTTTATTGGGTAATAAACTGTCCTGATGATGCACGCGCGCCGGGCGCTGCTTTACTGGAGACAGGCCATGACGGTATCAACCGTAGTTGACCATAACGATTACACTGGGAACGGCGTTACGACATCCTTCCCGTACACCTTCCGCATATTCAAGAAAACAGATCTGGCGGTGTCGGTTGTAGACCTTAACGAAAACATCACAGAGCTGGTGCTGGACACTGACTACACCGTTACAAATGCTGGTGGTTATAACGGCGGTAACGTGGTTCTAACCGCGCCGCTGGCTACAGGCTGGCAGATCTCCATTGCGCGCGAGCTGGAGCCAACACAGGAAACAGACCTGCGCAACCAGGGGAAGTTCTTCGCTGAGGTGCATGAAGACGCGTTTGATAAGCTGACGATGCTGATCCAGCAGGTAGGCAGTATGTTCCGCCTGGCGCTGCGCAAGCCTTCCAATATCGCAAACTGGTACGACGCGCTGAACAACTACATCAGGAATTTGCGCGACCCGCGAGACCCTCAGGACGCGGCCACCAAAAACTACGTTGATACGCTGGCTAGTGGAAACTTTAGCCGTACGCTGCGCGTTCCTGAGCCCATTCCGCAACTTCCTGATGCAGCGACACGCGCAAACAAAATGCCTGCGTTCGACAGTGCTGGTAATCCGATTGTAGTTATACCGCCTTCAGGATCAGCTTCTGACGTTCTTATCGAGCTGGCCAAGCCGACCGGTGCCGGACTTATTGGCGCAACTGATGAGAACGGAAACCCGTCCACTGTTCAGGATATCCTCGACGAGCACCAGGGCGATATAGAGGGTATTAACAATACCCTTGGTGACCCTCTCAAAACGACTGGAATTGTTACTCGAGCAAAAAACTCTGAACTTGCAAAAAGATTTCAAAGGCCTCACCGGCTGGTAAACAAATCAGTTCCCAATCACGCAACATTAAAGTACGACCATTTTGGCATCATGGACCGAAAGGCAAATGGTCAGATATATATGTCGTGCCGCCGCGCTCTGAATCACCTAAGCGAAGGTTATGTTATTTTCTCTGAGCTTGCGAATGATGGAACATGGAGCACTAGAACCATCATTCAACAGCCTGGTATTGACATGCGTGGTTCGTCAGGCGGAACCGCCCCTACCGGTGACATCGTTATAGCGCTTGTGAAAATGCAACCTAACTCGACGCCTCAAATATTTTTAGGGGTGGAAGTATACATTTCCAGAGATGACGGCGTTACGTTTAATAAGGTGGCTGATATACCAAGCCCTGGGATTGCATATACTTATCTCCTTCCGTTTGGGAAGCTAGAGGTGTTAGGAAACCGCTGGTGCATACCATGTTACTCATCAACCGCGGGTACAGATAACAAGCTTCAATTACTTGAGAGTACCGATAATGGGGCAACCTGGGCATTAGGGGCAACCATACAGTCTGCGGCAGGCGTTGATGCTAATGAAGCTGCTGTTCTTGATTGCGGTGATGGAATTTGCATCTGCGTTGCCAGGAATGGCGATGGTACGGTAGCGATGGACGGAACTCACAGGCCATTGGTATATCGAAGTAGTGATGGCGGTGTGACGTGGGCATCAATCGGAGAAATGAGAGGTCCTGACTGGGCTGATAGCGACTCTTCATCCGAACTAGACTGGCAACTCGTTACACCTCAATTGTCGTTAATGCACAGCGCAGGTGGAAAACCTTATATCCTTTGTACCTATACCGCACGCAGATCTGGGGTTAGGTATAGAACTATCTCTGTTGATCAATTTACGCAAAGCACAGCCTCAACTACGTTCTGGTCTGAATATATTACAGCCGTCAACCTGATGAGTCCTGTAGAAACATTTGAATCTGGATATCAAAGTCAGTTTATTCAAGATGGCTTGCTTTATATAAATGTATTTCGCACTACAACGAACGATACAGTAAGTACAGCATCGCAATCTCAAGTAATGACCCCTGCATTACCTGATTATGATACTGGATGGTTCCCTGTCTCTGCCCTACAGAATTACACATACAACCACGGATTCGCTGCAACACCCTCCAACACAATCATCATGTTTTCTGACGGTGATGATGGTAGAAGTCCTGTGTATAACTGTAGCCCAAGACTTTACTATAACGGCACAACAACTCAGGGTGCTGGTATTGAATGGCAGGTGAATCTTACAGGCTATACCATCAGGACGGGGGCATACCTAACTTTTCAGGGGGTTTTCGGTAGCACAGTCGGACCTAACAGAACTTCAGGATTTGCAAGGTTAGTAGCATGGAAATAAAACAAAGGGCCTTTCGGCCCTTTTCTATTTTATGACAGCTTTTGCTAAGTAACCTGAAAATTTCATGGATGTGGTATCAACTGTTTTCTGGAATACAATGGATACAAGTAATGTTGCAGTAAGTGATGCTATTGTTGCTAAGACTGCGGATTCAAAACGGCCAAGGCTAACACTTGTCACGTTGAACACATACACACCTACAGAGAAGAGAATCGGTAAATGTGTTAAATATATAGAAAATGATAACTTTCCTAAAAGCAGTGAAAGTTTATTTGATAGAGCCGAATTCAATGAATCACCCATTAAAACGCCATAAACAATAAGTGATGCGGAAATAGTATAACTAATCAACCCTGCATTAACGCCGAAAAATGTGCTAATAAATGAATAAGAATTACTGTTTGCATGGAAACCTGCAAGATAGAGTCCTGCAATCAAAACAATAAACTGTGATGCTCCTGTTATTCTTTTGCCGTGGTCGTGGATGAGAAATCCGATAATAAACGCTATATATCCAAATTTTTCTGTGACATTATTTACAAGCGAATATATTGCGGCTATAGCTATTACAGCTGCAATGATCCTGTATCTGGAGTAACTTGCTAATAGACATGTAAAGAACAGGATGAACGAGCCTATTAGTTCAATCTTCATAGTCCATAAAACCCAGTTGTATAGTCCATGCCCGCCGACAAAGAAGGTCGTATATCCGCCATCTATTATTGTTGATAACAATGATGTTTCGAAGTTTCCATATCCCTGCGCAAATCCACTTACAGAAGAAGCATCAGGCTTTGCGAACTCAATTATAAATAATGAAAATATACATGATGCAATTGCCGGAATAACCAAGCGAGGATATCTCTTTATAGACAACTCCGCCACTCGTCTTGGCTGTTCACCTTTGCAAATTACATACGTAAGGATGTATCCGCTCAATACAAAGAATACAAAGACCGCCGCGCTCCCGGAAAAGAAAAAAGAGAACGGAGAATTAAATAGAAACTCCTCATTGGAGCTTGGTTGGTAGCCTCTTGGCCTTAGCCCATGCACATATGGGTAAAAGGTAAACATGACGTGAGACATAAAGGCGACAAGGCAAGCCCATCCACGAACGCCTTCCACTGCTCCTAGCTTGTTATTATTCATGAGTTAATTAATTTTGTTGGCATCAGATAGATTGCATTGTATACCCAAAAGGTAATTTCGTTAAGAGCATTCCGATCAAATTTAATCCACATATGGTTTATTGTGTATGATGAACTCACCAACTAAGGGGGTTCTTTATGCACATTAAACGGTGGTCACTATGGCGCATGTGCTGACAACGGAGTCAGTAAATCAGGGGTTAAGCCTGACGGCACTGGCGTCCGTGTTCGTTGGTATACCGCCGGAGGTTGCGTTAGGGGCACTTGCTGGTGCGGTAATTTTCGTTACCTCAGCGGTTGAGTATCCGATAAAGCGCAGGTTACTCCTGGCACTCCTCAGCTTCCTCTGCGGCGTTCTCTTCTACAAAGCGACAGCATCCATTCTTATAGGCGTTGCCAGCCTGATCCCCACGATAACGCAGGACTCATTCGAGAAGGGTATTGTGTTTTCTGCCGGGGCTTTCGTGTCGGCAATCGTCGCTGTCCGCATTGGCATCTGGCTGTATCACCGTTCTGAAAATCCGCGCGACCTGATCCCGGGGAGAAAAGACGATGACCAGTCCTGAGCTGCTTCTGATCCTGAACGCCGCTATCTGCGGCGGCATTGCTATCCGAGTGCTTCTGTTCCGCCGGGACGGGTCACGCCATCGCTGGTGGGGAGGGTGGCTCGCCTACCTGCTGATTGTCGTGGCTGCCAGCGTACCTATCCGGACCTTCTACGGGTACTACGTCAGCGCCGACTGGTCAGAAGTCATCATCAAAGCCGTGTTCCTGGCTGCGCTCATCAAGACAAAAGGGAACGTGGTGCAAATTTTCAAGATAACGAGGTCCCAGCATGGACATTAAACAATTCCAGCGTGCAGCTGGCATCAGTGACGTGCTGGCCACGCGCTGGTATCTGCATATCACTACTGCCATGAAAGAGTTTGGTATCGAGGTTCCGGCACACCAGGCGATGTTTATCGCGCAGGTTGGCCATGAGTCCGGCGGCTTCACCAGGTTGCAGGAGAACTTCAACTACAGCGTAACGGGGCTGGCTAACTTCGTCCGCGCCGGGCGGCTAACGCAAGGACAGGCTAATGCTCTTGGTCGTCGTGCTGGTGAGCCATCGTTACCGCTCGAACGACAGCGCGCTATCGCTAACCTGGTATACAGCAAACGCATGGGGAACAACGGGCCGACTGACGGCTGGTTTTACCGCGGGCGTGGACTTATTCAGATCACCGGCCTGAACAACTACCGCGACTGTGGCAACGGTCTGAAGGTGGATCTGGTTAAGCAGCCAGAGATGCTGGCACAGGATGAATACGCGGCCCGCAGCGCAGCGTGGTTCTTCGCCAGTAAAGGTTGCATGAAGTTTACTGGTGACCTGGTGCGCGTCACGCAGATCATCAATGGCGGGCAGAACGGAATCGACGACAGGCGCGCGCGCTATGGTGCTGCCTGTAAGGCGCTTTTATGATCTTGGCATTCGTTAAAGCGTACTGGAAACAGTTGCTTATATTAGTGATGCTTGCTGCTCTGGCTGCTGGCTGCCGTGTCGCCTGGGTGCAACATGGTGAAACGCAGTACGCATCCGGGTATGCGAAGGCTCAGACCGACCAGAAACTGGCTGATGATAAAGCCAGGTCGCAACGCGATCAGGAGAAAACACAAATTGAACGTGAAGCTCAATCTCGTATCGATGTGGCGCGTGTTGATGCTGAGCATGCTGTTGCCGCTGCTGGCAGCCTGCGCGCCGAACTTGACAAGATCAAGCGATTCGCCGAACACTATACCGGAACTTTCCCCGCTAGCACGTCAGCCGGTACGGTCATCCGTGTGCTCGCCGACATGCTTGAAGAAAGCAACCGAGCTTACGTCGCAACAGCAGAAGAGGCTGAGCGATATCGGGATGCAGGAATCACCTGTGAAAAGCAGTACGATTCCCTGACCAGGTGACATGGTATTTTTCATGGTACTGATATCCGGTGACGGTATATAAAACGGTACGGCGAAAATGATGTTTCATAAAGTTGTTATCAGTCAATTGGTTATGTGCGTCGTAAATAATTGAGTGGGAATAACTCTCCCCGCTTAAACAAGACCCTCTGCCAGTGCAGAGGGTTTTTTATTGGCTGCTATTCCCACTGCTAATACCCCAACGATCAGCGTTAAACCCCACGACACCCACATCGTTCCCATCACACCCAGCGCCTTATTCATCCATGCATAGGCAAATGGCGATACGGCTGCCATAAGCTGAGCGGGTATCAACAACACGCCTGTCCTTCGCGAGTAGT
The DNA here is from genome assembly GCF_059766475.1 of Enterobacter sp. SCRI0065. NCBI lineage: Bacteria > Pseudomonadati > Pseudomonadota > Gammaproteobacteria > Enterobacterales > Enterobacteriaceae > Enterobacter > Enterobacter sp. SCRI0065. Next base: position 125,974 of record NZ_JCBAJB010000002.1, read on the forward strand.
CCTCTGCGGCAAAGAGTTCCAGGGGTAGCGTCGCTTTCACGATCGTCACCAGCCCGTTAATGGCGCCATATCCAAGCACAAACCCCGCGGCACACCATAGATAAAGGGTTCCACTTATCCCGATCAGAAAGCACACCGGCATCGCCAGCGCTGTTATCAACATTAATTTTAAGGGGGTGAGTTGCGATCCAGCGATCACTTCCATAAATCGTGCGCCAGTCTGCCCAATTCCCCACAGCATGCCCACCGCTATTGGCAGACCGAAGCTTGCAATAAATTCTGGCAGGTGCGTGGAGGTACCATTAGAGACAAAGGTGATCAGTGCAATAAACGCCGCATACAGCATACCATTACGCCGGTGGTTATCTCGTTCGGCGGATTTGCGCTTTACCAGCCGGGGCAGCGTTTGATTAGGCATCGGCAGAATTAAAAATGCACTTAATACCCCGAAAACCGCGTAAATCAGCAATGCATCTCGCCAACTGATAAAGGTGAGAAGCAAAGAGCCTAATGGCCAAAATATCGTGGATGCGAGGCCGCCAGCCAGCGTGACGCGTGAAATCGTGCGTCGCGCCTGTTGGCCGTAGAGATTCACCAGCGAGGCGAACAGCGCATCGTATAACGAGAGTCGCATCCCTACGCCGGTCAATAGCCATGCGACACACCAGCCAAAAGGCGTTTGTGTGTAAGCCATCACTACGCAGCTAACCGCTATCATCAAAGTACCGCTCATCACGACTCGTTTTCCGCCCCATCTTGCCAGCAAGGTCGCGACAAACGGCGATACGACCGCCATCACCAGCATCGCGAGGGTTAGCCCAAGGTAAATCTGCGGTGATGACCATCCTCGGTCGGTCGCAATGGCGCGCGCAAAAGTGCCCGGCATGTAGAACGAAATCCCCCAGTTAATCAGCTGATTGCACCCGGCGGTCAGGGCGAGAAAGCGGGGGATAGCAGGCGTTTTCATGGTATTCATTCCGTCGGGGAGTTGTCCTTAGCATACTGCGCGCGGTATGTTGCTGGCAGGACCGCAACCTTATGACCTGCATAAGAGAAACTTTGAATGACAACGCTGAATCTGGGAAATCTGGTTACCTTTCGTCTGGTGGTCCAGCGGGGGAGCTTTTCAGCCGCTGCGGATCTGCTAGGGCTGTCTCAACCTGCCGTCAGCCTGCAAGTTCGCCAGCTTGAGCAGTTTCTCCAGACGCGGCTCATCGAGCGTACCGGGCGAGGGATCAAAGCGACTGCCGCAGGGCTGGCGCTATTAGAAAACGGGGAGCGGGTAGAGCGGGCGGTTGAAGAGACGATTCGTTCAGTCAGCGAGTATCGCCACGAGGTAACGGGCTCGCTCACCTTGGGTACGGGGGCAACGGCCTGTATCCATCTTTTGCCGCCGTTATTGCAGCAGCTACGTGAGAAACACCCGCTGCTGCGCGTAGGCGTTACCACGGGGAACACCATGGATATTGTCCGCGGCGTGGAAGAAAATCGTCTGGATCTCGGGCTGGTGACGTTACCGGCCAGTGGGCGAGCGCTTGATATCATGCCGGTCATGGATGAAGAGTTTGTCTATGTTATTGCCAGCGAGCAGAGTCAGAGTGAGGCTTTTTCGGCGCTAACGCCGCAGGCATTACATGCCTTGCCGCTCATCGCATTTGAATCGGGTAGCGGAACGCGCACGCTGATTGATATGTGGTTTCACACCAGCGGTTTGCAGATATCCCCCGTCATGCAGCTTGGCAGCATTGAGGCGATAAAACGTATGGTTCGCGCAGGGCTTGGTTACAGCATTATTCCGCGGATGGCGGTTGAGCATCCGGCAGATCGCGAAGGATTAAATGTACGCTCGCTAACCCCTGTGCTGCACAGGCAGCTTGGGATTGTGATGCGTCAGGATAAAATCCTCAGTAAAGGCATTTCAGAAGTGATTCGATTGCTGAGGTAAGGCGCTAGCGGATTGTCGTATCCAGAGGCTGAGTGACCTGCTGCGACTGGATTTTATCCTGATGGTGATACCATGCACCAATTGAGGAATAAACAAAGCGGCCAAAGAAGAACAGGAAGCTGATAAGCAGTATGATGCGGGTCATTCGAGTGTTAAATCGATGTCGTTTGTGCATACGCGTAACCTGACTCACTGTTGTTTTCCTGGGCAAGCCCTTTTGGGCGATACGGATATTAAGGCACAGCGTAAAGGTGGGGTCAATTACGCAATGTGTAAAAATCCGTCAATGTATAAATTAAATAATGTTATAGAAACACGTAAAGTTATTTACCGCTTTGATAGAAAAGAGAAAAATTCAAGATGAAATCGTAAAAAACGGTTATTCAGATAAAATAGTTTGATGTAGGTCAACTGCAGTTCTTCATTGGTCTCTAAAATCCTTCCTCCACCCGTCATCAGCGTTTTTATTGCGGGACATTACCGTCAGGTTGGATGCCTGTCTGAATTTACCCTCCGGACAATTAGGGTTTGAACAGGTCATCTATGAAATTTCTGACATTCCTGAGGCAACATAAAGATCGCTGGTGGGCACTTCCGCTTGTCATGCCTGTCATCTTGCTTCCGCTACTCAGCTGCGCGAGTACGTATACTCAGCTGGACGGCAAAATTACCGTTCTCTACTACATGCCTCTGGCGTTCCTGCTGGCCATGACGCTTTTTTACGGCCTGGCAGCTCTGCCGGGAATTATACTGGCGTTAGTTTACCGTTATTATCCGTCGGTTAGCCCGTTTGAAACGGTAGCGGCGGTTATCCATTTTGTGGTTCCCCTGACGTTAAGCTGGGGCGGTTATCGTATCTTTGCGCCACGGCGTAGCAGCGTTGCCTATGGCGACCCGCGGCTCATGGCGCAGCGGCTGTTCTGGCAGATGTTCTTCCCGTCGACGCTGTTTTTGCTGCTATTTCAGTTTGCCGTTTATGTCGGTATATACGAAAGCAGGCATAGCCTTGCAGGCCTGAATCCCTTCACCATTCGTACCCTGATTAACTATCAGTCGGTACTGGTGGGCTGCCTTACGGGCGTACCCCTTAGCTATCTGCTTATTCGCCTTATTCGCCATCCTCGCTATATCAAAGGGTTAATTTCGCAGATTCGCGCGCAGGTTGATAATAAGGTCACGCTGCCTGAGTTCTTCATTTGGATTGCTGTGCTATGCGGCATGCTGTCATTGCTGATAATGCCCATCAGTGAAAATAGCTCAATATTCAGCACTAACTATACGCTCTCCTTGCTGATGCCGGTGATGCTCTGGGGCTCAATGCGCTACGGTTACACGCTTATGTCGCTTATCTGGACGCCGGTACTGATCGTGTCGATTCACTATTTTTACCGCTACATTCCCCTGTATCCAGGTTATGACATCCAGCTGGCCATCACGTCGTCGAGCTATCTGGTGTTCTCGTTCGTGCTGGTTTATATGGCCATGCTCGCGACCCGCCAGCGTGCGATCAATATACGCGCCCGACGTTTAGCTTTTCTCGATCCTATTGTACATATGCCAAACCTGCGCGCTCTGTCACGAGCGCTCGCAAAATCACCCTGGTCTGCGCTGTGTCTATTACGCATCCCAGAGCTAGAGGTGCTTGGCCGCAACTACGGCGTGCTGCTGCGTATTCAATACAAGCAGAAGCTTGCAGAGTGGATTAACAGCACCCTACAGCACAATGAATGTGTTTATCAGATGTCGGGGAACGACCTGGCCATTCGACTTAACACCGAGTCGCATCAGCAGCGCATTGAAGCGCTGGATGAGCACATTAAGCAGTTTCGTTTTATCTGGGATGGCATGCCGCTGCAGCCGCAGGTCGGCATCAGTTACTGCTACGTGCGATCGCCGGTAAATCATCTTTATCTGCTGCTCGGCGAGCTCAGTATTATTGCGGATTTATCGATTTCCACCAATCACCCTGAGAGCTTGCAGCAGCGCGGTGCCGTTCATTTGCAGCGGAGCCTGAAAGACAAAGTGGCGATGATGAACCGCCTGCAGCGTGCGCTTGAGCAAAGTGAGTTTACGCTGATGGTGCAACTGGTGAAGGGGATTCGCGGCGATAGTTATCATGAGGTACTGCTGCGAATGCCGGATGAGAATGGCGTTCTCCTCTCCCCGGATCGATTCCTGCCGGTAGCGCAGGAGTTTGGGCTGTCTTCACGCGTCGATTTATGGGTGCTGGAAAGGACGTTGCAATTCATGTCGGCCCATCGCGACAAGCTTCCGGGTCAGCGTTTTGCCATTAACTTAGCGCCTTCGACGGTTTGTCGTTCACCTTTTCCGCTTGAGGCAGGACGGCTCTTAAAGCAATACGCTATCGAAGCGTGGCAGCTGATTTTTGAAATCACCGAAAGCAGTAGTTTTGGCAACGCGGAGCTGGCAAATCAAAACCTGAAACAGCTTCAAAGCATGGGTTGTCGCATCGCCATCGACGATTTTGGTACCGGATATGCGAGCTACGCGCGGCTGAAAAGTGTCGATGCGGATATCCTGAAAATCGATGGCAGCTTTATTCGCAACATTGTCCACAACAGCCTGGATTACCAGATTGTCGCGTCGATTTGTCATCTTGCGCGGATGAAGAGAATGCTGGTGGTAGCCGAGTATGTGGAAACCGAAGCGATACGCAGCGCGGTTGACGCGCTAGGTATCGATTATCTTCAGGGGTATTTGATTGGTAAACCTGAACCGCTTGAATCTTTACTGCCGCTCCAGGCGTCACTGAAGGACGCCTGAGAACGACATCACGCAGCGGCTTCGGCCTGATCTTCTTCGATTTTCAGCAGCCAGCCAGTCACCGCTTCCCAGTATTCTTGCTCTTTTTCCAGATCGAGCAGAACCAGCGCATTTTGGTTAAACCAGTCGTGCGGGAAGCTTAACGTCCAGTGGTGATCGTCCGTTTTCAACGTCAGCGTCGGCGGTGTGGTCGTTGCCTGACGCTGATTGTTCAGCAGTACGCCTAAGCGAAGCAGTTGGATAAGCGGCAGGAACTGCTTTTTCTTGAATAGCGCAAAGCGTGGCAGATCGTCGATCTTAATGGCTTTGCGATGATAACGCACCAGCGTGGCCATCATCGTCTGCTGTTCCTGATTAAAGCCCGGCAGGTCGCTGTTTTGCAGAATATAAGCTGAGTGACGGTGCATGCCGCTGTGATTGATATTCAGGCCGACTTCATGCAGCATCGCCGCCCATTTTAGCAGTGCAGCCAGTTGCGGATGTGCCAGCTTTGGGTTCTGTACTTCCCACTGTTCGTAAATGTGGGTGGTGGTCTCCAGGACTCGTTTGGCCTGCTCGCGATCGATATTGTATTGGTTCGCCAGGCTTTGCGCGGTACGGCTGCGGATGTCCTGATGACGGAATCGACCTTCCATTTCATACAGCACGCCTTCACGCAGTGCGCCGTCGGAAAGACGAAGCTCGCGGATGGCCAGCGCATCGAACACGCCGCACAGAATGGCGAGGCCAGGTACGAAAACGGCTTTACGATCGTCAGACAGGCCCGGCAAGCTCAGCGCATCAAAGCTTTTGTGTTTCAGCACCTCGTCGCGAAGCATGTCCAGGCGTTCCGGCGTAATAAATCCGTCTTTTTCGCCCATCTCCAGCAGCACTTCATGCGCCGCTTTAATGCTGCCTGATGCGCCCAGTGCCACGTTCCAGCCCTGAATACGATACTGCCAGGCGAGCGATTCCAGTTTTTGCACGGCAGCCATGCGCGCGCGCTGGAAGTTCTCGCGGGTAATGGTGCCGCCCGGGAAGTAGATCTGCGCGAAGCTAACGCAGCCCATGCGTCGGCTTTCAACCAGCTTAGGTTCAAAATCTTCGCCGATCACCAGCTCCGTTGAACCACCACCAATGTCGATCACCAGCTTACGGCCTTTCTCCGGCTGAGTATGCTCAACGCCCATAAAGATCAGACGCGCTTCTTCATTGCCAGAGATGATTTCAATCGGGTAGGGGATCACTTTTTCGGCGCGCTTAAGAAACTCGGGCGCGTTCAACGCCTGGCGCAGCGTATGTGTTCCAACAATACAGACGCTCGACGCAGAGAATCCCTGCAGGCGTTCAGCGAACAGCGACAGGCAGGCTAAGCCTCGCTCCATCGCTTCCTCGCTGAGCATGTTCTTATCGTCCAGACCATCGGCCAAATGGACGCGCTGCTTCAGGCGACCGATGATCTGCATGGCGCCATCGACCTCGCGGGCGATGACCATATGGAAGCTGTTAGAACCTAAATCGACGGCAGCAAATTCTTGCGGTCGTGGGGTCTTATCATTTATCGGCATAGGTTAATCAGGTTGCTCGAGTGATTTGATATAGTCGTAAATCGCCAGCTGTGAGCGCACTTTACGGCGATTGCCGCGCTGCACATAGCGGTTACTCAGTTCTTTGTCGATATACCGCGCCTTAACGGTGTCGCTTAATTGCAAATCAATAATATTCAGGATCTGCTGCTTCAGGCGCGGGTCGAGCAGCGGTGTGGCAACTTCAATTCGGTAATCAATGTTACGCGTCATCCAGTCGGCAGAAGAAAGGTAAACCTGCTTTTCGCCGCCATTTTCAAAAATATAGATACGGTCATGTTCCAGGTATCGGTCAACAATACTAATAACGCGAATGTTTTCACTGATGCCTTCCAGTTCTGGGATCAGTGAGCACATCCCGCGGATCAGCAGGTTCACCGGAACGCCGGAGCTGGATGCAGCATAAAGGCGATCGACCAAACCTTTATCCACCAGGTTGTTGAGTTTCAGCGTGATACCGGACGGCTCGCCTTTTTGTGCGGCGGCGATCTCTTTGTCGATCATGGCATACAGCAGGCGGCGAGAGTTCTGCGGGGAAACCAGCAGATAGTCGAAGTTCACAGGACGATAGGGGTTCTCGATAAAGTTAAACACCCGGCGGACTTCGTTGGTGATGCGCGCATCGGCGGTCAGCAGCGAGTAGTCAGTATAAAGCCGCGCGGTTTTCTCGTTAAAGTTACCGGTTCCGATGTGGGCGTAGCGCACAACGTCTTCGCCTTCTTTACGCGAAATCAGGAACAGCTTGGCGTGAATTTTCAGCCCTGGTGCCGAGAAGATAACATGCACACCGGCTTCCGTCAGACGACGCGCCCAATGAATGTTGGCGGCTTCGTCAAAGCGTGCCTGCAACTCAACCACCACGGTCACTTTTTTGCCGTTGTGCGCGGCATGAATCATCGCATCGATAATGCGCGAATCTTTTGCCACGCGGTAGATGTTGATTTTAATTGCCAGCACGTTCGGATCGAATGAAGCCTGACGCAGCAGTTCCAGCACGTGTTCAAACGTGTGGTAAGGATAATAGAGCAGCACGTCGCGCTCGCGAATGGCGTCGAATCCGTTACGGAACTTATCGAACCAAATATGGCGCAGGCGCGGCAGAGGCTTGTTGACCAGATTGGCTTTGCCGACGTTCGGGAAACCAATAAAGTCTTTAAAGTTGTGGTACCGACCGCCCGGTACGATGGAGTCATAGCGGGAGATAGTGAGCTTGTCGCGCAGCATTTCCACCATGGCGTCTGGCATATCGCGCTGATACACAAAACGTACCGGCTCTGCGGTCAGGCGCTGTTTCAGGCTCGAAGACATCAGCTCCATCAAGCTTGCTTCCATCTCGTGCACCAGGTCGTACTCGGCGTCACGGGTCATTTTCATGGAATAGGCGTTCAGAGCATCGTAATCGAAGAAGCCTTTGAAAATGTCGTCAAGACAGTAGCGAAGAATGTTATCAAGCAAGATCATCGGCTTGCGTCTGCGCGGAGTTTCCGGTGGCAGATTAACAAAACGCGGGACTTTATCTGATGGAATTTCCAGCAGCGCGTAACGAATGGCATCGCCACGGATAATCTCAACCGCAAGATAGGTGTAGTCATCTTTCAGGAACTGCACCAGATCGGTTTCGCGATTAATCAGAATAGGGGTGATGTGCTGGCGCAGATAATGTTTGAAATAGTGACGCAGCCAGGTTTGCTGATTGGCAGAAAGCTGACGTTCATTGATCAGGAAGATCTGATTGCGCGCCATTTCTAACAGCAGCTCATTATACAGACCATCAAATTCCTGGTCGGCTTTCAGCACGCGTGCCTGAATTTTGCCAAGCAAATGACGCGAATGCGAGTTTAAGCCTTGTTCTTCGCTGATGATGATTCGACGTTTGAGTTCGGCAAATCGAACCTTGTAGAATTCATCCAGGTTGTTTGAATAAATACCCAAAAAACGCATACGCTCAATCAGCGGATTACTCTTGTCAGCCGCTTCCTGAAGCACGCGCTCATTGAATGCTAACCAGCTTAGCTCTTTCTCGATGTATAACTTTTCCTGACCCATTACAACTCACACTCCAGTTCAATCACAGGACGTGGTAAATCCGTCTCGCCTTATTATGGCGAGCTTTTCCACGATATGTCCAACTGTGCCAGAAAAGTATGACAGTAAACCGACTGCACAGAGGGAAAATCAGCGCTGAATGCACTGGTTTTTAAGCGGTTTTGGTTTAGCGGGCAACAAAAAGCCGGCAATTGCCGGCTTCATTATTTATTCGTCGCAGGCATGACCCTGCGGCGATAAGAGCGTGCCATCCAGCCACGCGGCATTTTCGCGCATCTCAAGTCGGCCATCAATAAACCAGCCTACCACGAGCGGATAAATAGCATGCTCCTGTGCCTGAACGCGGTCGGTGATGTCATCTTCATCATCGCCCTCAAAGACCGGAATTTTAGCTTGCAGAATCACCGGGCCGCCGTCGAGTTCGTCGGTAACGAAATGCACAGACGTGCCATGCTCCTCGTCGCCGTTTTCAAGCACCTGGCGATGGGTATGCAGACCCGGATATTTTGGCAGTAGAGAAGGGTGGATATTCAGCAGGCGACCAGAATAATGAGAAACAAACGCGGGGCTAAGAATGCGCATATAGCCGGCCAGTACGACGACATCTGGGGCATAGGCATCGATTTCCTGCATCAACTCACGGTCAAAAGCTTCTCGGCTTGAGAACTGACTCGCTTCCAGCGCGTGCGCGGCAATGCTGGCTTCGCGCGCTCGCTCAAGGCCGAACGCGTCGGCCTTGTTGCTGAAAACTGCCCGTATGGTGCCCTTGATCTGTTTCTGTTTACAGGCGTCGATGATGGCCTGCAAATTGCTTCCGTTACCGGAAATGAGCACCACAATATTTTTCATTCAATGACCACACGCTGTTCGGAATCGGACGCTTTAATGATACCGATTTTCCACGCGTTTTCACCTTTTGCCTGCATCAGTTCGATGGCTTTATCCGCTTCACTCGCAGGCAGCGCAATCAGCATGCCCACGCCGCAGTTAAAGGTGCGGTACATCTCATGTTGACTCACATTGCCCGCCGTTTGCAGCCAGTTAAACACGGCTGGCCACTGCCAGGAGGCTTCGTCAATCACTGCCTGCGTATTGTCAGGCAGTACGCGCGGAATGTTTTCCCAGAAGCCGCCGCCGGTCAGGTGGGCGATCGCATGAACGTCCACATTCTGAATCAGCTCAAGAATATTTTTCACGTAAATGCGGGTGGGAGCCAACAGATGATCGGCAAGGGACTTGCCTTCGAGCTGAGTGGTTTCTGGGTCAGAGCCGCTCACTTCGAGAATTTTACGCACCAGCGAATAGCCGTTCGAATGCGGGCCGCTGGAGGCTAGTGCAATCAGCACATCGCCATCGGTGACTTTGCTACCGTCGATAATTTCTGATTTTTCTACCACGCCGACGCAGAAGCCCGCGACGTCATAATCTTCACCGTGGTACATCCCAGGCATTTCTGCCGTTTCGCCACCCACCAGCGCACAGCCAGACTGTACACAGCCCTCTGCGATACCGCTAATGACGCTTGCCGCAGTATCAACATCCAGCTTGCCCGTCGCATAATAGTCGAGGAAGAAGAGCGGTTCTGCACCCTGCACGATGAGGTCATTCACACACATGGCGACCAGGTCGATACCGATGGTGTCGTGACGTTTAAGATCCATCGCCAGACGAAGTTTCGTTCCCACGCCGTCAGTGCCAGAAACCAGAACAGGTTCGCGATATTTTTGTGGCAGTGCACACAGTGCGCCGAATCCACCCAGGCCACCCATGACTTCAGGACGGCGGGTTTTTTTTACCTCACCTTTGATTCGGTCAACCAGCGCATTACCTGCGTCAATATCAACACCGGCATCTTTATAGCTGAGAGAAGTTTTGTTGGTCACGGCTCAAGTCCCCACGCGATTGCATTGCGATAGTAAGAAAAATCGGCGCAATTCTAACAGTCCAGGCAAACGTTTGCGAGCCTAATCTGCGAACCTACTGTGTCGCTGAAAATTTACCCAGATTGACAGTGCGCGTGCTCAAGTTTGACTCCGTTCACGAAAATGAAACCGGTTTCGGTAATGTGCTTGCAACCCGTTAAGCCATTGCACATGATTTCACTGAAACCGGTTTCTGTAACTGTTTTTGCAGAAAATAACGCAGAATGAGGGAAAAGGCATGTCAGGATTCAAAGAAGGTTTTCTGTGGGGCGGCGCGGTCGCAGCGCATCAACTGGAAGGCGGCTGGAAAGAAGGAGGTAAGGGCGTTAGCGTGGCAGATGTGATGACTGTGGGGGCGCATGGCGTGCCGCGAGAAATCACCAGCGGCGTCTTGCAGGGTAAAAACTACCCGAACCATGAGGCTATCGACTTCTACCATCGCTACAAAGAGGACATCAAACTCTTTGCCGAAATGGGATTCAAATGTTTCCGTACCTCTATTGCCTGGACGCGCCTCTTCCCGAAAGGAGATGAGCTTGAGCCCAATGAAGCCGGCCTGCAATTCTATGACGACCTGTTCGACGAATGCCTGAAATACGGTATCGAGCCGGTCATTACCCTGTCGCACTTCGAAATGCCTTTCCATCTGGTCACCGAATACGGCGGCTGGCGTAACCGTAAGCTGATCGATTTCTTCGTGCGCTTTGCGACCGTGGCGTTCGAACGTTACCAGCACAAAGTGAAGTACTGGATGACCTTTAACGAGATCAATAACCAGGCTAACTTCCACGAAGATTTCGCCCCGTTCACCAACTCTGGCCTGAAGTATGAGCCAGGTGAAGATCGCGAGCCGGTCATGTTCCAGGCGGCGCACTATGAGCTGGTGGCGAGCGCTCTGGCAGTCAAGGCCGGGCGTGAAATTAACCCCTCGCTGCAGATCGGCTGCATGATTGCCATGTGTCCTATTTATCCGCTCAGCTGCGCGCCAAACGATATCATGATGGCGATGAACGCCATGCATCGTCGCTACTGGTTCACCGATGTTCACGTGCGCGGCAAGTATCCGCAGCACCTGCTTAACTACTTTGAGCGTCGTGGTTTTGAACTGGATATCACCGCAGAAGATATCGCCGCGCTGAAGCAGGGCTGTGTCGATTACATCGGTTTTAGCTATTACATGTCGTTCGCCACCAAAGCGATGCCGGATAACCCGCAGCTGGACTACGACGAAAGTAAAAGCCTGGTATCCAACCCGTATGTGGAGAAATCTGACTGGGGCTGGCAGATTGACCCGGTGGGCCTGCGCTATTCCATGAACTGGTTCTGGGATCATTATCAGCTGCCGCTGTTTATTGTTGAGAACGGTTTTGGCGCGATCGACGTTCAGGAAAGCGACGGTACGGTGAATGACCAGTATCGTATTGATTACCTTGCGGCGCATATCGCTGAGATGAAAAAAGCCGTCGTTGAGGACGGTGTCGATCTGATGGGGTACACCCCGTGGGGCTGTATCGACCTGGTTTCTGCCGGAACGGGCGAAATGAAAAAGCGTTATGGCTTTATCTTTGTGGATAAAGATAACGAAGGTCAGGGCACGCTCAACCGCAGCAAGAAAAAGTCATTCGACTGGTATAAGAAGGTGATTGCCAGCAACGGCGATAACCTTTAGTTGTCGGGTGGCGCTTACGCTTACGCGTCCTACACTACTCGTAGGCCCGCATAAGCGCCGCGCCACCGGGCAGAACCCCGCACTAAAGCCGGAGCTTCCCTCCGGCTTTTTTTGTCTCTAAACCACTTTGCTTGATGTACGTCAAACAAGATGGGTATGGCGCACTTCGTAAAAAGCGGTATAATCCGGCGATTTTTTTGCGGTAGCCACCTCAGAGGAGAATGAAAATGAAGATTGTGGAAGTGAAGCACCCACTCGTTAAACACAAGCTGGGCCTGATGCGTGAGCATGACATCAGCACTAAGCGTTTTCGCGAACTGGCCTCTGAAGTTGGAAGCTTATTGACCTACGAAGCAACGTCCGATCTTGCGACTGAAAAAGTGACCATCGAAGGCTGGAACGGCCCGGTACAGGTTGAGCAAATTAAGGGCAAAAAAATTACCGTTGTGCCAATCCTGCGCGCAGGTCTGGGCATGATGGAAGGCGTCCTGGAGCACGTGCCGAGCGCACGTATCAGCGTTGTCGGTATCTACCGTAACGAAGAAACTCTGGAGCCTGTTCCTTACTTCCAGAAACTGGTTTCTAACATCGACGAGCGTATGGCGCTGGTGGTTGACCCTATGCTGGCAACCGGCGGGTCTATGATCGCGACCATCGACCTGCTGAAAAACGCAGGCTGCAACAGCATTAAGGTGCTGGTTCTGGTGGCTGCACCGGAAGGTATCGCGGCGCTGGAAAAAGCGCACCCGGACGTGGAGCTGTATACCGCTTCTATCGACCAGGGGCTCAACGAGCACGGGTACATTATCCCGGGGCTGGGTGATGCCGGCGATAAGATTTTTGGTACGAAATAATCGAATAACGAATAAGAAGCCGACTTTGATAGTCGGCTTTTTTTTGAATAAAAACACAACCAACCCACAAACTTTAAGGAAAACACTATGACGCGCCGTACTATCGGGGTGAGTGAAAGACCGCCGCTTTTGCAGACGATCCCGCTTAGTTTGCAGCACCTGTTCGCCATGTTTGGCGCAACCGTGCTGGTGCCAATCCTGTTTCACATCAACCCGGCTACCGTATTGCTGTTTAACGGCGTCGGGACGTTGCTGTACCTCTTCATCTGTAAAGGCAAAATCCCGGCCTATCTGGGTTCAAGCTTTGCGTTTATCTCGCCGGTGCTGTTACTGCTGCCGCTGGGATATGAGGTGGCGCTGGGTGGCTTTATTATGTGTGGTGTGCTTTTCTGCATCGTTGCTTTCATTGTCAAAAAAGCCGGTACCGGCTGGCTGGACGTGATGTTCCCACCGGCCGCGATGGGCGCAATCGTTGCCGTCATCGGTCTGGAACTGGCGGGTGTTGCTGCAAATATGGCGGGACTGTTACCTCCTGACGGGCAATCGGCTGATTCCAAAACCATTATCATTTCGTTGGTCACGCTGGGCGTTACCGTTTTTGGTTCCGTGCTGTTCCGCGGCTTTATGGCGATTATCCCGATTCTGATTGGGGTGCTGGCGGGCTACGCGCTCTCCTTCGTGATGGGCGTGGTGGATACCTCTCCGATTGCGCAGGCGCACTGGTTCGCACTGCCAACCTTCTACACGCCGCGCTTTGAGTGGTTTGCTATTTTGACCATTCTGCCCGCGGCGCTGGTGGTCATTGCCGAGCACGTTGGGCACCTGGTAGTGACGGCGAATATCGTCAAAAAAGATCTGATCCGTGACCCTGGCCTGCATCGCTCGATGTTTGCCAACGGGCTGTCGACCATGATCTCCGGTTTCTTTGGCTCCACGCCAAACACCACCTACGGTGAGAACATCGGCGTGATGGCAATTACCCGCGTCTACAGTACCTGGGTAATCGGCGGGGCGGCTATCTTTGCGATTCTGCTCTCCTGCGTCGGCAAGCTGGCGGCGGCAATCCAGATTATCCCGGTTCCGGTGATTGGCGGCGTTTCTCTGCTGCTGTACGGCGTAATCGGTGCGTCCGGTATTCGCGTGCTGATTGAATCCAAAGTGGATTACAACAAAACGCAGAACCTGATCCTGACCTCCGTTATCCTGATCATCGGCGTGAGCGGCGCGAAGGTGCATATCGGTGCCGCAGAGCTGAAAGGCATGGCGCTGGCGACCATCGTCGGCGTGGGTCTGAGCCTGATCTTCAAGCTGATCTCTGTGCTTCGCCCGGAAGAAGAAATTCTGGATGCAGACGATAGCGAAAAAGCACCACATTGATCGAAAAGTCGGGCGAGGGATCGCCCGGTTCTCTCCTTGCAGGTTCCGTGATAAACTCATTGCCGATTTTATGTGAGACCTTGATCGAGGTATTTCTGAACGGACCGGCACAGCTCTCTCTGCCACTCTATCTTCCTGACGACGAAACTTTCGCGAGTTTCTGGCCGGGCGATAACCCCTCTTTACTGGCCGCACTACAAAACGTGCTGCGTCAGGAGCATAGCGGATACATTTATATCTGGTCACGCGAAGGCGCGGGGCGCAGTCATCTGCTGCATGCCGCCTGTGCGGAACTTTCGCAACGTGGTGACGCGGTAGGTTACGTGCCGCTCGATAAGCGCACCTGGTTCGTACCAGAAGTGCTCGACGGTATGGAGCATCTCTCGCTGGTCTGCATCGATAACATTGAATGTATCGCCGGAGATGAGCTGTGGGAAATGGCGATGTTTAACCTGTATAACCGGATTCTGGAATCGGGCAAAACCCGTCTGCTGATCACCGGCGATCGTCCTCCGCGCCAGCTTAATCTCGGTTTGCCCGACCTGGCTTCTCGTCTCGACTGGGGACAAATCTACAAGTTACAGCCGTTGTCTGACGAAGATAAACTCCAGGCATTGCAGCTGCGCTCACGGTTGCGAGGATTTGAACTGCCAGAGGACGTGGGCCGTTTTCTGTTAAAGCGTTTAGATCGTGAAATGCGCACACTCTTCGATACGCTCGATCATCTCGATCACGCGTCTATTACCGCCCAGCGCAAGCTGACGATCCCATTCGTTAAAGATACGCTGAAGCTATAATCTTTCCTCTCCGGTCAGGAGAGGAAATGTCCGTCATCGCGCCAGTTCACCCAGCAAATGTTCAACCAAAAGCGGAATCGGCCTGCCCGACGCCACGCTTCTGCCATTTTCGCGCCATAACGCCGTCCCGCTAATATCCAGGTGCGCCCAGGGAATGGAAGGCGGGCAGAAATGGTGTAGCAGCCAGGCCGCAGAGGCGCTGATTGCGGCGTTATTCGTCGGTGTATTACACAAATCGGCAATTGCGCTATGGGTCTGTTTTTTTAGCCTTACGTCAAGCGGCAGCGACCACACTTCGTCACCGCTTTGTTTTCCTGCATCGGTTAAGGCCTGACGCAGTGGTTCATTTTGCGTCATTAATCCGCTCAGCTCATAGCCTAAAGCTTTTACTACCGCCCCGGTAAGCGTCGCCATATCGATAATGTAACGCGCCTGCGGATGACGCTGGCTGGTCCAGGCAATCGCGTCGGCCAGCACCAGTCGTCCTTCTGCATCGGTATTATTGATTTCTACCGTCAGGCCATTGCAGGCGCGCGCGACCGTTCCCGGCTGCATGGCATCGGGGCCGATGGCATTTTCAGCCAGCGCCAGCACACCCATTATCCGCACCGGCAGACCCAGCTCTGCCACGGTCAACAACATTCCCAGCACGTTAGCGGCACCACACATATCGTATTTCATGGTGTACATACCCGCGCCTTCTTTTAGCCACAGGCCGCCAGTATCAAACGTTATGCCTTTACCGACGTAGCAACGCACCGGACCGTCGAGAATTCCATCGTAATGAATCGCCAGCAGGCGCGGTGGACAGGTGGCGCCTTTGCCAACGGCGTGGAGTAGCCCCAATCCTTGCTCAACGATCTGCTGCTCATCAAGGATTTCGCAGCGCAGGGCGGGGAAGGCGGCACACATTGTCTGCGCCGCTTCGACCACAAACTGCGGCGTACAACGATCGGAAGGGAGATCGGCCAGACGCCGTGCGGCAATCATCCCATTAGCGATCGCCTGCTGTTGGCGGAAGATTGTCTCTAACCGATCGACCTCCTCAGGCAGGCACAGCGCGGTGATGCGGCGAAGACGAATGGCACTCTCGTCGGTTTTTTTCAACTGTAAGTCACTGAGTTGCCAGGCCTGATTAAACAGAAAACGCAGTACCTGAAAAACGACGGTGTCCGTGATATGAGTGATATCAATCACCACTTCCTCGCTGGCCGGTGAGGCAAGAAGCGGGCGGATGGCATTGACGACATCATCGGTCAGACTGTCCTGCCAGAGCACGTCTGGCAGCAAGGTGATGCGAGCAAATGGCGCGCAGCCGAAGCGGGTGTCCGCCACGCCGTTCAGCTGGCGCATTTCGCTGATTAATGCGGTATCCGGCAACTGGGCGCAGGAGGGCCGAGCAATTAAATGGCTGTTTGCATTGGCCTTCGAAAGGGCGGTAATAAGCTGATACGCGATCATTATTGTTCCTCTATCGGCGCGCGGATCCGTGCGGCGTAGGCCTGCATCCACGCTTCATCGACGGCGTGATAGTGGGTTTTCTCCCGCAGGCGTTCCGTACGATAAACGGTAAGCGGCTGGCGTGCGGTAGCCACCACGAACGAGAAGGTTTTGATATTGGTTGCTGCGCCAAACTCGCCTTTGTTATTCATACACACGACGGAGAGATCGCCCACGCGTCCAAAGCGCGACATGAGCTTGTCTTCCAGCTCAAATACCACGGAATCTGCCGCCTGCTGCGGCGTCATGCCCTGAGCCATGCGGCGTACAATCTCATAGCTGGTGCAGCCTTTCATCAGGTCTTCACCTACGCCGGTTGCGGTGGCGGCACCGGTTTCGCTGTCGCAGTAAAAGCCGGAACCGATAATCGGTGAATCGCCAATGCGCCCGCGCTTTTTCATAAACAGGCCGCTGGTGGAGGTCGCCACGCTCATTGACCCCTGCTTATCAAGCCCAATGACACCGACGGTGTCGTGCCCGTCATAAGGGCTTAGGCCTCTATCCAGCGTCTCGCGACAGCGCTTGCGGTAATACTGTAGGGCGCGCTCCGTGAGCATCGCTTTGTCTTCAAAGCCTTGGCTCAGCGCCCATTCTCGTGCGCCCTGGCCGACCAGCAGGCTGTTGTAACGCTGGCGGCTGAGCGCATGCGCCACGCGCACAGGGTTTGCAATGTCCACCAGATTGCCCACTGCGCCAAAGGCCAGCGTGTCGCCATCCATATAGGCGGCATCCAGCTCCACCTCGCCATTTTCGGTGGGCAGCCCACCGTAGCCGACCGACTTATAAAACGGGAAGTCTTCTACGGTGGCGACAGCATCGACCACCGCCGATGAAACCGGCTTCCCTGCGTCTAACGCGGACGCGGACTCGGTCACGCCTTCCAGCGCCATTCGCCAGGTTGCGATAATTCCCCACATGGTTTACTCCTGTTTTGCCAGCGTGGTTTGGGTTGGTGTCGCGGTGGCAATCTCCGCGGCGCGATACTGTTTATCGAGAATGCGCATGAAGGGCAGATAAAGCATTGCGCCGATCAGCAGGTTAAGAAGTTGCATGACGCTGCCGCTAATGTGCCCGGTCACGATAAAGCCGCTGATAACCGGCGGTAACGTCCAGGGAATAAATACGCCCGTTGTCACCGCAACGGCACCCAGTTTCATCGCCGCGTACTGTACCGTTACCAGCACCAGCGGCACGAGGTTGAACGGGATCAGCATGATCGGATTCATAATAACCGGCAGACCAAACAGAATCGGTTCATTGATGTTAAACACCGAAGCCCCCGCGCCGAGTCGTGCTACTTCACGCATGTTCTTGCTGCGGGCAAAAATCAGCATCGCAATCACCAGCGACAACGTCGCCCCCGCGCCGCCCATCCAGATCATGTCAAAAAACTGCTCGGTAATAATGTGGGGCGGCGTCACACCGGCCTGGATAGCGGCAATGTTGTCGGTCTAGTTTTCCATCCACAGCGGACGAATAATGCCGTTAATCATTGAACCGGAGTTAATACCCACTGACCACAAAATGGTGATGCTGAAGACCGTCATCAGCGCGCCGAAATAGGAGGTGCCGTAATGACGTACCGGAGTGGCGACCACTTCATAAATGAACTGATGAATGGTGTGGTATTGGGTATTTTCAAATGCGATACGGATTGCCAGCACCAGAATCATAATTAGCAGAGCGGGGATCAGCGCGGCAAAGGATTCCTGTACCGCCGGAGGCACGCCTTCAGGCATCTTGATCACCAGTTTTTTGCGCTTCAGCCAGCAGAATAATTCCGTCCACAACAATGAGCCAATCATCGCCACAAACAGTCCTTTACTGCCAATCCATTCCACCGGTATTACCGTGATACCGCCGTTCTCGGCGACCTTGATAAAGGGTGTCAGGATCAGGAAGCTCACCAGCGACAGAATCCCGCACGAGATGCGATCCTCGCCGTAATGCTCCGCCAGCCGGAATGCCACCAGGAAACTAATGAACAGAGACATTGTTGAGAACACCGCATTGAACGGGATCTCGATAATCGCGCTCCAGCTCTCACCAAAAGCCTGAGACATAAACTGCTGGTAGGTCTGATTAGGGAACGAGGAGATAACCAGCAGGATCGAGCCGACGATAATAAACGGCATGAATGAGACGTACGCCCCACGGATGGCGCCCAGATGACGCTGTTGAGCCGTTTTGGCCGCCAGAGGCATCAGTTTTGCTTCAAGAAATCCCAGAACATTGTTCATTGTGAACTCCGTACAAGATTGAGTGACGTTGTTTATGTTATGAGTGTGGATTATCAGTGAAGCGTGACGACTGAAAGGTGAAACAGGTCACAATGCACTCACGGTGTGAATATAAATCTCATCAGATTGGTTATAAGAAAACGATCGGGAAACCTTGCGATGGAAATTAAACTGCATGCTAACGCCACCACCACACCGCGCGTACGTCGCTACCTTCAGCAGTCTGATAAAAGCGACAGAGAGCTTGCGCTGGAGCTAGGGATATCGGTAACCACCGTCAGGCGCTGGCGTCATCGTGTGCAGGTTTCGGATAACCACACCACGCCGAAGGTGATACACAAAGCGATGAGACAAGAACAGGTGGCGCTAATCAATGCGCTGCGTGACACCACTGGCGCACCGCTGGATGAACTCTTGCTGCTGGTCAATGAAGGCTTAGGCATTAACGTCTCTCGCGCCACGTTAAACCGTTATCTGAAAACGGCCGTGACGCAGCGGCAGGGCGCGCCGATAACTGGGGTTAAAGCGTTAAAGGCGGGCCTGCAACCGACTCATCTTGAGTTGCACCACCTTCCGCTTTCGCTGCACATGGACGACGGCGGTCAGCAACATTTTCTGTGGGCGCGTGAGCCTGTCAGCGGCTGGTGCTTTGCCCGGCTTTACGCGGGGATATCACCGCAACTGGTGGTGAACTGGACGGATGAACTGCTAAATGCGTGTCCTGTCGATATACAATCTATTGAGACTTTCGGCTTTGAGCTGCCATATGTTGGGGCCGGCATCGTTTTGAAAACGAATCAGATAAAGCCACTCGTGATGCAGGTCGTCGTACCGCTGGCGGAAATCATTCCACGGATGAAGTCTGAGCCTGTCGGTAAGGTCATTGAGAAGATATGCGATATGTTCAACCAGGGGAAAACGCAAAAAAAACTGGGAGGCAGCACGCCGCAGGCCTTTTTGGAGGCGCTGCGGCGTAAAGATTAGTTCAGAATGTCGAGCACGTCTTCCGGCGGGCGGCCAATGCGTGCCTGACCGTAAGCCACCACGATCGGGCGTTCAATCAGCTTGGGATTTTCAACCATTGCCTGAATCAGCTCATCTTCCGTCAGATGGCTGTCGTCAAGATTGAGTGAGGTATACAGCTCTTCTTTCTGGCGCATCAGTTCGCGTGCGCTGACCATGCCTAACATGCTCAGAAGCTGGCGAAGCGTTGGCGCATCCGGCGGGGTTTCAAGATACAGCACCACTTCCGGTTCGATGCCGTTTGATTTCAGCAGGCTAAGCGTGTCGCGGCTCTTGGAGCAGCGAGGGTTGTGATAAATTTTTACCGCATCTGACATGACTATCTCCTTGTTACATCTTTTCGTACGGCTTGAACCGCTGCTGCATGGAACGCAGCTGATCGATACGCGCATCGTATCGGGCCTGTTGCAGGCTGCCCAGTTTCACCTGCGAACTGGCGCTACTCAACAGTGAAATGGACTGATCCAGACGACCCACCAGGGCGTAACCTTCCGCACGCGCGGCAAGTTCCTGATCGCGATTGCCGAGTTGAGCTTCGGTCTGAGCCAGTAAATCCCACCCGTTAGGATCGTCTTTATGGTCGAAGGTATAACGATTAAGAATGTTCGCGGCGTCTCTTGGCTGACCGCCTTGTAAGTAAGCATTCGCCAGGTTGAGCTGCAACACCGGGTTGGTGCGCAGATCTTTTGCCCCTTTCAGACGATTGATTGCCTCGGTTGTCTTTTTCTGACCCAGATCGATATCGGTAAATAAATCCAGATACCACGGGTTATTGGCATCAGCAGTCAGCAGCGGTTGCAGCGCTTTGCGCGCCTCATCATATTTGCTGGCTTCCATCGCCTGTAGCGCGCGGCCATACTGCGCTGCGTTCTGCTCGCGAATGTTGCCTTTCGCCAGACCGTCGAGCAGATCGTTGGTGAGCTGATTACGCCCAGAGTTGTACATGCCGAGCGTTCTGACCTTCGCCATGTAGAAATCCTGCGAAGATTGCACTACCACCGGACGCATCTGGTTGGCACGGTTACGCGCATCCGAGAGACGGCTTTCTGGCAAGGGGTGGGTTAACAGGATTTCCGGTGGACGCGTTGAGTAGCGCGCCTGGTCGAGGAGTTTCTCCAGGAAGGTCGGCATCGCCTGCGGGTCAAATCCGGAGCGCTGAAGAACCTGAATACCGATACGGTCTGCTTCCTGTTCGTTCTGCTGGGTAAAGCTGATCATGCCCTGACGCGTGCCCGCCAGCGTACCGGTGAGGGCCGCCATACCAGCCTGCGGGCTCGCCATCGCCAGCAAAATGGAGCCCAAAGCACCCACCCAGGTGAGCGGCGCATTGCGTTTTTGATCTTCCATCGCACGTGCCAGATGGCGCTGGGTAACGTGGGATATTTCGTGCGCCATCACCGAGGCCAGCTGGCTTTCGTTATCGGAATAGCGGAATAGCGCCGAATGCAGCACGACGTTACCGCCAAAGAAGGCGAAGGCGTTGATTTCGTCGTTGTTGATTAAAAAGAAATGGAAAGGGGTCTTTACCGAATCGGCGTGAGCGACGAGGCGCATCCCAAGAGCATTAATGTATTGCACCAGAAGGGGATCGTTAATCAACGGTGCGCTACCGCGAAGCTGGCGAACGTAGAAATCACCCATCTGCATTTCTTGTCCGATGGAGAGCGTGCTTCCTGCTGAGGTGCCCATATCAGGCAAGGTATCCGCCGAGTCAGCGAAAGCTGGCAAGACCTGACCCACGGTCAGCGCGGCGATAAGCGTCGCCATCAGAGTTTTTTTCAACTGCCTGAACATAGCCTCTGCCCTGTATTTTGGATGTGCTAATTTGACCAACGTACCCGCATATCGTTCATCTTCTCCTGCTCTCGGAGTGTAGCTGTGTTGAGGCGCGAAGAAAATCCCATTCATCTGGCTTTTGCGAAACGTTACAGAGAGACAAAAAGCGAAAGTCTTTTGTGTGACAGTTAGATACACTTCACCCCCTTAGTCCCGTCATCCTCTTCAGGGAAGGGTTACATGCTCGAAATGTTAATGCAGTGGTATCGGCGACGCTTCAGCGATCCCGAGGCCATTGCTTTGCTGGTCATTCTGGTCGCGGTATTCTGTATCCTGTTCTTCTTCAGTGGCCTGTTAGCCCCGCTGCTGGTGGCGATTGTTCTGGCTTACCTTCTTGAATGGCCGACCGTACGGCTCGAAAATATCGGCTGCTCACGACGCTGGGCAACCAGTATTGTGCTGGTGCTGTTTGTCGGCATTTTGCTGCTCATGTCATTCGTCGTCATGCCCGTTGCCTGGCAGCAGGGGATTTACCTGATCCGCGATATGCCCGGCATGTTGAATAAACTGTCCGATTTTGCTGCCACGTTGCCCCGTCGTTATCCGGCATTGATGGATGCAGGCATCATTGATGCAATGGCGGAGAACATGCGCGCTCGCATCATGACGATGGGCGACTCGGTGGTGAAATACTCCCTCGCCTCGCTCGTTGGGTTACTGACGCTGGCCGTTTACCTGGTACTGGTTCCGCTAATGGTCTTCTTCCTGGTGAAGGATAAAGAGCAGATGCTAAATGCGGTTCGCCGTATTTTGCCGCGTAATCGCGGTCTGGCAGGGCAGGTCTGGAAAGAGATGAACCAGCAGATTACCAACTACATCCGCGGCAAGGTGCTGGAGATGATCGTGGTGGGTGTTGCGACCTGGATTGGCTTCCTGATTTTCGGGCTGAATTATTCACTGCTGCTGGCGGTACTGGTGGGCTTCTCAGTATTGATCCCGTATATCGGCGCGTTTGTGGTGACGATTCCGGTGATTGGGGTGGCGCTGTTCCAGTTTGGCCTGGGAACGGAGTTCTGGAGCTGCTTTGCGGTGTACCTGATTATTCAGGGGCTGGATGGCAACCTCCTGGTGCCGGTACTGTTTTCTGAAGCGGTGAATTTACATCCGCTGGTGATTATTCTGTCGGTGGTGATTTTTGGTGGGCTGTGGGGCTTTTGGGGCGTGTTCTTTGCGATTCCGCTTGCGACGCTTATCAAAGCAGTGGTTCACGCCTGGCCGGACGTGCCAGCGGTCGAAGAGAAGTAGATTTGCGTGGACTGATGCGCTAACCCTTTCCCACGGGAGAGGGCGCAAAGACCAAAACGGCAACCGATGTTGCCGTTTTGCTTTTTATCAGGCGTTCTCTTTCAGCCAGTTCAGCACCACGTCGTGGTGATTGCTGGTTTTGAAATCATCAAAGACGTGTTCAATTTTACCCTCCGCATCAATCAGGAAGCTGATACGGTGGATGCCGTCGTAGGTTTTGCCCATAAAGGACTTTTCGCCCCAGACGCCAAATTGCTCACAGACCTGATGGTCCTCATCCGAGAGCAGCGTAAAGTTCAGCACCTCTTTCTCAGAGAAACGAGACAGTTTTTCTGACTTGTCGGTGCTGATACCCAGCACGTCAACGCCCGCTTTTTTCAAATCGTCCATGTTATCGCGTAAACCGCAAGCTTGTACGGTACAGCCTGGCGTCATGGCTTTCGGGTAGAAATAGACCAGTACACGCTGTCCCTGGAAGTCGGCCAAATTTACTTGCTCGCCGTCTTGATCCGGCAGGCTAAATTTCGGTGCGATGTCACCGGCTTTCAGTGGATTCATTACTCAACTCCATCCTGTTCATGCTGCGAATAATTTACGACGTTTATACTGCCTTGTGCATTCAGTTCTGTACATAGGGCTTTGAACGCTTGTTCAATAATTGACGGATCGCGCGAAGCCGGACTGTGGGCGGTTATCTGAATAAAAAGTTTAGGGGTAATTTCACCATCGCCTGGCTGTGTGCGGGAGACCAGCTCCGCAATATTCATTTCGTGACTATCAAAAAGAGCGGTAAAACGTTCAATCAAATGCGGGGAGTCGGTGACTTCTACCTGCACCCAAACCGTGACCGGCATAGGCGGGCGCGGGTGGGCCGTCGTGCGTTTCATCACGATCAGCAAATCCAGCTCTGCGCCTTTTAGCGGCAAGGTCGATTCGATGAGCGTGATCGCATTCCATGTCCCGGAAAGTAGCATGATAAACGTGAACTCATCGCCCAGCATCGCCAGTCGGCTGTCTTCGATATTGCAGCCGCAACTGCTGACGTGGCGGGTGATAGTGTTCACAATACCGGCTCTGTCGGCACCCAGCGCAGTGATTACCAGGTAATGTTGTGATGAGGTTATCAAACCTGTTCTTCCTTTGCGTGGTTAAGTGTTCTAAGGAAAGCATAAAAAAAACCGGCATACAACAGCCTGGACGCCTTACGTCGCTTGCTTTTATTACAGTTCCAAACGTACCATTGAGAATCTTGTTTGCACAGAGGATGGCCCATGTTCACGGGAAGTATTGTTGCGCTTGTTACGCCGATGGATGAGAAAGGTAATATCTGCCGGTCAAGCCTGAAAAAACTGATTGATTACCATGTCGCCAACGGGACTGCGGCGATCGTTTCGGTAGGGACTACCGGAGAATCTGCCACACTGAGCCACGACGAACACGGCGACGTTGTGATGATGACCGTGGAACTGGCTGACGGACGCATTCCTGTCATTGCCGGTACGGGTGCAAATGCTACCGCAGAAGCCATCAGCCTGACGCAGCGTTTCAATAATAGCGGGATTGTCGGTTGCCTGACGGTAACGCCTTACTACAACCGTCCGACGCAGGAAGGTCTGTTCCAGCATTTCAAAGCCATCGCAGAACATACTGACTTGCCTCAAATTCTGTATAATGTGCCGTCGCGTACCGGCTGCGATATGCTGCCGGAAACCGTAGGCCGTCTCTCGAAAGTTAAAAATATTATCGGGATTAAAGAGGCGACCGGGAACTTAAGTCGTGTTCATCAGATCAAAGAGCTGGTTTCAGATGACTTTATCCTGCTGAGCGGCGATGATGCGACCTCGCTGGACTTTATGCAGCTTGGTGGCCATGGGGTGATTTCCGTCACCTCAAACGTTGCGGCGCGTGATATGGCTGAAATGTGCAAACTGGCGGCGGCGGGTCATTTCGACGAAGCTCGCGTGATTAACCAGCGTCTGATGCCGCTGCACAATAAATTATTTGTCGAACCCAATCCGATCCCAGTGAAATGGGCATGTATGGAGTTGGGACTTGTAGCAACCGATACGCTGCGTCTGCCGATGACCCCGATTACCGACCATGGTCGTGATGTGGTTGCCGGGGCGCTGAAGCATGCCGGTTTGCTGTAGAGTTTAGGGAGATTTGATGGCTTACTCAGTACAGAAGTCGCACCTGGCGAAGGTTGCGGGTGTTTCGCTTATTATGATGCTCGCTGCCTGTAGTTCAGACTCGCGCTACAAGCGCCAGGTGAGCGGTGATGAATCCTATCTGGATGCCACCCCGCTTGCTGAACTTCATGCGCCAGCTGGCATGATCCTGCCGATTCAAAACGGCGATTACAACATTCCTGTCACCAATGGCAGTGGCTCCGTGGGTAAGGCACTTGATATTCGCCCACCGGCTCAGCCTCTGGCGCTGGTTAGCGGTGCTCGTACTCAGTTCACGGGTGACACTGCAACGCTGCTGGTTGAAAACGGCCGCAACAATACCCTGTGGCCACAGGTCGTGAGCGTGATTCAGTCTAAGAATTACACGATTGATAAGCGCGACGACGCTAGCCAGACGTTAACAACCGACTGGATTGAATGGAACCGTCTGGATGAAGATCAGCAGTACCGTGGTCGTTATCAAGTCTCTGTGAAACCGCAGGGTTATCAGCAGGCGGTGAGCGTTAAACTGCTGAACCTGGAACAAGCTGGCAAGCCTGTCGCGGATGCTTCCTCGTTACAGCGCTACAGCACCGAAATGCTGAACGTGCTGGCAGCGGGTCTCGATAAAAATGCGACCGACGCGGCGAATGCCACCCAAAATCGTAGCGGCGTCACCTTTGACGTACAAACCGCCGCTGACGATACCGGTTTGCCAATGCTGGTGGTGCGCGCACCGTTCAACCAGACCTGGCAGCGTTTGCCAGCAACGCTTGAAAAAGCGGGCATGAAAGTGACCGACAGCACCCGTTCTACGGGCAGCATCACGGCCACCTACAAACCGCTGTCTGATAGTGCATGGCAAGAACTGGGTGCTGCTGACCCGGGTCTGACCTCGGGCGATTATAAAATTCAGGTCGGTGACCTCGATAACCGCAGCAGTCTGCAGTTTATCGATCCTAAAGGTCACACGCTGACCCAGTCGCAGAACGATGCGCTGGTCGCGGTCTTCCAGGCTGCATTCAGCAAATAAATAAGAGGGCTGGTAAATCCAGCCCTTTTTATTTTCGTGCTACGCAAACGTGTGCGTGGCATAATATCCCTAGTTTTGAACACAAATCATCACACCAGGAGTAATGAAGATGCAGAAGCAAGCTGAGTTGTATCGTGGCAAAGCGAAGACCGTATACAGCACCGAAAACCCGGATCTGTTGGTGCTCGAGTTCCGCAATGATACGTCAGCAGGGGATGGCGCACGCATTGAGCAGTTCGATCGTAAAGGCATGGTGAACAATAAGTTCAACCACTTCATTATGAGCAAGCTGGCAGAAGCGGGTATCCCGACTCAGATGGAAGCGTTGTTGTCTGATACGGAATGTCTGGTGAAAAAACTGGATATGGTTCCGGTTGAATGCGTGATCCGTAACCGTGCAGCAGGCTCCCTGGTGAAGCGTCTTGGCATTGAAGAAGGCATTGAACTCAACCCGCCGCTGTTTGATCTGTTCCTGAAAAACGACGAAATGCACGACCCGATGATCAATGAATCTTACTGTGAAACCTTCAACTGGGTTAGCAAAGAGAATCTGGCGCGCATGCAGGAACTGACCTACAAAGCGAACGACGTCCTGAAAAAGCTGTTTGATGACGCGGGTCTGATTCTGGTCGATTTCAAGCTTGAGTTCGGTCTTTACAAGGGTGAAGTGGTGCTGGGCGATGAGTTCTCACCGGACGGTAGCCGCCTGTGGGATAAAGAAACGCTGGATAAAATGGATAAAGACCGTTTCCGCCAGAGTCTGGGTGGCCTGATCGAAGCCTATGAAGCCGTTGCACATCGTCTTGGCGTAAAACTCGACTAATTTCGCACCTTTGCCAGAGGATGAGGACATCCTTTGGCTTCTTACCCTTGTTTCTTATGGTAATCCTGACGCTAACCGCCTACGATCTATCTATTACTGATGGTATTGATTCGAGGTGGTTATGCGCTGGCAAGGGCGTCGTGAAAGTGACAATGTAGATGACAGACGCAGCAGTGGCGGCGGTGGGCCCTCTATGGGCGGTCCTGGCATGCGGCTCCCGCGTGGTAAAGGCGGAATCGTTCTGCTGATTATCGTTCTGGTGGCTGGCTACTACGGTGTCGATCTGACCGGGTTAATGACCGGTGAACCTGTACAACAACAGCAGCAGCAATCTCAGCGCTCCATCAGCCCGAACGAAGATGAAGCCGCAAAATTCACCTCCGTGATACTCGCCACCACTGAAGATACCTGGGGTCAGCTTTTCGATAAAATGGGACGCACCTATCAGCAGCCCAAACTCGTCATGTATCGTGGTGCAACCCGCACCGGATGCGGCACAGGCCAATCGGTTATGGGGCCATTTTATTGCCCGGCCGATAGCACCGTTTATATCGATCTCTCTTTCTATGATGACATGAAGCGTAAGCTCGGCGCCGACGGCGATTTTGCCCAGGGCTACGTCATTGCCCATGAAGTGGGTCATCACGTGCAAAAACTGCTCGGTATCGAACCCAAAGTGCGTCAGCTCCAGCAAAACGCCAGCCAGACGGAAGTGAACCGTCTGTCCGTGCGCATGGAGCTTCAGGCGGATTGCTTCGCAGGCGTCTGGGGCCACAGCATGCAGCAGCAGGGCGTACTGGAAGCCGGTGACCTGGAAGAGGCGTTAAACGCGGCCCAGGCTATTGGTGACGATCGCCTTCAGCAGCAAAGCCAGGGGCGCGTCGTACCCGATAGCTTTACGCACGGCACGTCAGAAGAACGCTACAGCTGGTTTAAACGCGGCTTCACCAGCGGCGATCCGGCGCAGTGTAATACCTTCGGCAAAGCCATGTGATGTTGCCGTTTGCACATCTGATTAGCCAGCTCCAGCGTCAAGGCCATCGTCGGCTGGTTGTCCTCAGCGGTGATGAACAATGGACATTGACGCAGGCGACAGCCCTGCGTGATGCCTTTACCGGAGACTGGCTGTGGCTACAGGATAATCACTCACAGGCCATCAGTGGTCTGCTGGGTCGTGAGTTCCTGCATGCCATCTTCGATGCCCAGCACGGATTTGACGTTTCGGCCTTTGCTGCACTGAGTGGGACGTTGCGTGCCGGTAGCCTGCTGGTGCTGCGGGTTCCGTCACTCTCAGAATGGGCAGAAAAACCTGACTTTGATTCCGTACGCTGGAGCGACAGTCCCGAACCGATTGCCACTCCGCACTTTATTCGCCATTTTTGCCGGACGATTGCCGCCGATCCTGATGTGATTGTCTGGCAGCAATCTGTTCCTCTCTCAGTTCCTTGTCTTTCGGATGCGCCTGACTGGCAGCCAGCAAACGGTGAGCCGCAACGCGAACAAGCCGATATTCTTGTATCCCTTTTGTCCATGAAACATGGCGTGGCCGCCGTGACGGCGCCGCGCGGACGCGGAAAGTCCGCGCTGGCGGGAATGTTGCTCAATACGTTTTCACAAAACGCCATAGTGACTGCGCCTGCGAAAGGGGCAACGGATGTTATTGCCCGTTTTGCCGGGGCGCATTTCCATTTTATGGCTCCGGACGTACTGCTGGCGTCAACGCAGCGGGCGGAATGGCTGATTGTCGATGAAGCGGCAGCCATCCCTGGCCCGCTACTGGAAAGGCTGGTTCAGCGCTTTCCTCGCGTGCTGCTGACCACTACCGTGCAGGGCTATGAAGGCACGGGGCGGGGTTTTCTGCTGAAGTTCTGCGCCCGGTTTACCGGGTTGCAGCGTTATACCTTATCAACGCCCGTTCGTTGGGCCATCGGGTGTCCACTTGAGCGGCTGGTAGCGAATGCCCTTCTGTTTGACGATGCGCTTATCGATCGCAAACCCGAAGGTGACGTGTGTTTAACGTCGCTTGAGCCGCAGGCGTGGGAAAGCGACCCGACACGGGTGGCAGGCGTATATGAATTGTTGTGTGCCGCGCACTACCGCACTTCACCACTCGATTTACGCCGCATGATGGACGCACCCGGTCAGCACTTTTCTGTCGCACTGGCAGGCTCCGATATTGCGGGGGCACTTTGGCTGGTGGATGAGGGCGGATTAAGCGCGGCGCTCAGCCAGGCTGTCTGGGCGGGCTTCAGGCGTCCACGCGGCAATCTGGTGGCGCAATCTCTTGCGGCACACGGCGGATCGCCTCTGGCGGCGACGCTGAAAGGTCGACGGGTAACCCGCATTGCCGTACATCCTCATCGCCAGCGGGAAGGTATCGGGCAGGCGCTCATCCGCAATGCACGCGGTGAAGATTATCTGTCGGTGAGTTTCGGCTATACCGATGAGCTGTGGCGTTTCTGGCAGCAGTGCGGTTTTGTGTTGGTGCGGATGGGCAGCCACCGCGAAGCGAGCAGCGGTTGCTTCACCGCGATGGCGTTGTTGCCGCTCAGTGAGGCGGGGCATACGCTTTGTGAACAGGCGCACCAGCGCTTATGCCGGGATGCGCGCGTGTTATCGGCATGGAACGACGAAAAGATCCCTGTTATCGATCGCTGGGAAGCCACCCTGAATGATGACGACTGGCTGGAACTGGCGGGTTTTGCCTTTGCCCACCGGGCGTTTTCGACCTCCGTTGCTGCGTTAACCCGTTTGCTATTATCCGTGGACATGCCGCTTCCGGCACTGCGCGCAAAAATGGCAGGTGCAACGGATAGCACTGGACGAAAATCCTTGCTGGCAAAGCTTCGCAGTGAAACGGCACAAGCGCTTGAACGTCTTGATCATTCGCGCTGCCAGCAGTTGAAAGACGCCATTTTGCAATGGCAATTTTTTCAATGACTTCTTCAATAAAGTGGCATGGTCATTACCTGGCACAGGCGTAAAATCCTGAACATCAATTAAGGAGACCGCCATGAAACACGAAAGTTTTGTTGTTCAAAGCCCCGAAAAACCCGCGCAACAACTGCTGCTGCTCTTTCATGGTGTAGGCGACAACGCCGCCAACATGGGACAAATTGGTAGCTGGTTTGCGCCTGTTTTCCCGGACGCGCTGATCGTAAGCGTGGGTGGCGTCGAACCTTGCGGTCCCGCTGGGAGACAATGGTTCTCGGTGCAGGGCGTGACGGAAGAGAATCGCCAGGCGCGTATCGATGCCATTATGCCGACCTTCATTGAAACGGTCCGCTACTGGCAGAAGCAAAGCGGCGTTGGGGCAGGTGCCACCGCGTTGATTGGTTTTTCTCAAGGGGCAATTATGTCGCTTGAAAGCGTAAAAGCGCAGCCGGGACTGGTCTCGCGCGTTGTTGCGTTTAACGGGCGTTTTGCGACGCTGCCGCAGGCTGCAACCACCGCGACGACGGTTCATCTGATTCACGGCGGTGAGGATCGAGTTATTGAGCTTTCGCATGCTGTAGCCGCGCAGGAAGCGTTGATTCAGGCAGGTGGGGATGTGACGCTGGATATCGTCGACGAGTTAGGTCATGCGATTGACGATCGCAGTATGCAGCTTGCGTTGGATCATCTGCGCTTTACCGTGCCGAAGCATTATTTTGACGAGGCACTGAGCGGCGCTAAGCCAAACGACGATGATATTGTAGAGTTTATGTGAGTTAGTCCCTCTCTCGTGGCGAGAGAGGGAACCGGACGATCACTTCTTCTGGTCTTTATTCGGCCAGTTGTCGTCATCGTCCCACTTATCGTTAAAGTCACGATGTGGAGGAAGTTCGGGCTTATTGGCAAGGAACTTCTTGTGGTCAACGCGCTTAAGATCTTTGATGACGTTAAGCAACACGCCTACCAGAAACACCAATACCAAAATCCACCAATATCTAGCCAGCCAATCCATTCGCTTTTCCTTCTCAGAGCAGTCGTCAGGCGACGAGTTGCTCCATGATACGTTGATACATACGAGCCAGTAGCTGCAAATCAGCCGCGTTCACACATTCATTGATTTTATGAATGGTGGCGTTTACTGGTCCCAGTTCGACAACCTGCGCGCCCATGCGGGCAATAAAGCGTCCGTCAGATGTCCCTCCGGTCGTCAACAGCTGCGGTTTAATCTCATTATAGTGCGCGATAGCGTTAACCACCGCATCAACCAGTTTTCCGCGCTGGGTCAGGAACGGCTGGCCGGAAAGCCACCAGTCCAGGGTGTAGCGCAGTTCGTATTTATCCAGCAGAGCGATGACGCGCGCTTTAATCATCTCGTCAGTCAATTCCGTACTAAAGCGGAAGTTGAACTGCATGGAGAAATCACCCGGAATAACGTTGTTGCTGCCGGTACCCGCCTGAAGGTTAGCAATCTGCATGCTGGTTGGCGGGAAGAATTCGTTGCCTTTGTCCCACTCAATATTGACCAGTTCATTCAGCATCGGTGCGGCACGGTGTACCGGGTTGTCCGCCAGATGCGGATAAGCCACGTGGCCCTGCACGCCGTGAATCGTCAGGTTACAGGTCAGCGAGCCGCGACGACCGTTTTTCACCACATCGCCAACCACTTCCGTGCTGGAAGGTTCACCCACCAGGCAGTAGTGCAGACGTTCGTGACGCGCCATCAGCGTTTCGACGACTTTCACCGTGCCATTTTTCGCACTGGCTTCTTCATCGGAGGTAATCAGGAACGCGAGACGATTGCGGTGGTTGGGATGCTGTGCAACGAAACGTTCTGCCGCGACGACCATGGCCGCCAGCGAACCTTTCATATCTGCGGCACCACGGCCAAACAGCATACCGTCACGAATCGTGGGTTCAAACGGTGGGTTAATCCAGCGGTCGGCATCGCCAGCCGGCACTACGTCGGTATGGCCGGCAAAGGCTAACGTTTCACCCTGACCGCGCCATGCCCAGAAGTTCTGAGTATCGCCAATATCCATGCGTTCAACGGTAAAGCCAATTGCGCGCAGGCGCTCAATCATTAATGCCTGACAACCTGCATCGTCCGGGCTAAGGGAAGGACGGCGAATAAGCTGCTGAGTCAGCTCAATGACCGGGCATGACATAAACTACACCTCAAATATAAGTCTGATAACTGGATTCACTAAAGCCCAGCAGCATAGGCTGCCCGGGCGCGCAGAGCAATGGGCGTTTGATAATAGCGGGCATTTCAAGCATTAATTTTGCCGCGCTGTCGGCATCGGTGATGCTGTCACGGCGTGACTCATCGAGTTTGCGCCAGGTCGTGCCACGGGTGTTGAGCAACGCTTCCCATCCCAGTTCAGCGATGGCGGAATCAAGGAACTCGGCATCAAGGCCATCTGCGCGGTAGTCATGAAAGCGATAATCAACGTTATTCGCCTCAAGGAAGCGGCGTGCTTTCTTGATAGTGTCGCAGTTTTTAATGCCGTACATCACAATCATGTTGAATCCTTTTGCGGTTATTTAACGATAAATGTTCAATTTTTTCGATGTTATAAGCGTTAGCAAAATTTAACACCTGCAATTTATAACTGAATTAGATAAGCAGGTTAATTCAACCTACAGATGTACGCTGAATATTCTTTCATTTTTTACGCATAAATGTCCAGCAAAGATAATGTCTATGAAAGTCAGTACATAATAAGATCATCACCCTCTTGTATGGTTGTTTCGAAATATTGCTATTGGTCACATAAAATTTATCGTTCAAGGTTCATATTTAAGTCACGCCTGTTACAGCAAGGCGCAGGTGGTTATCATCATTGATTAAAATATCTTCACATTACCGATATATTCTCATAGAATACGCATAATAATAAGAGAGGTTGTTATGATTGAACGTGAACTGGGGAACTGGAAAGATTTTATCGAAGACATGCTTCGTAAATGAAATTCTGGAAGAATGGCAAGAGCACATAAATAAGTAAAAAAATCGTGTGATAAATCACACAATGAAAAGGCGGCCATCGGAGCCGCCTTTTTTATTGCTGTTTTTATTCAGGCCGTTCTTTTAACGGGAATCGACGACGCACCAGTACGAAGAACAGCGGAACGAAATAGATAGCCAGAATAGTGGCCGAAATCATGCCGCCCATCACCCCCGTACCCACCGCATGCTGGCTGCTGGAGCCCGCGCCGGAACTGGTTGCCATTGGCAATACGCCGAAGACAAATGCCAGTGAGGTCATCAGAATGGGGCGCAGTCGCTGACGACAGGCATGCAGCGTTGATGAAAGCAAATCATGGCCCTTCGAATTCATCTCATTGGCAAACTCGACGATCAGAATGGCGTTCTTTGCCGACAATCCAATAACGGTTAGCAAGCCAACCTGGAAGTAAACGTCATTCTCAAGCCCGCGCATCCAGGTGGCAAGCAGGGCACCCATGACGCCGAGTGGAACCACCAGCATCACCGAGAACGGCACGGACCAGCTTTCATACAGTGCCGCCAGACACAGGAAGACTACCAGCAACGAGAGGGCGTAAAGCGCAGGGGCCTGAGCACCCGACAGGCGTTCCTGATAGGACATCGCCGTCCACTCCAGTCCGAAACCGGCGGGCAGTTGCTGCACCAGCTTTTCCATCACATCCATCGCGGTCCCGGTACTGACGCCCGGTGCGGCTTCACCCACGATTTCGAGTGCGGAATAGCCATTGTAGCGTTCCAGACGAGGTGAACCACTCTCCCAATGGGAGGTGGCGAACGCCGAGAACGGCACCATGCCACCCGCGTTGTTACGCACGTACCACAGATTGATATCGTCCGGCAGCATGCGATAGGGCGCTGCTGCCTGAACATACACTTTCTTCACGCGGCCCCGGTCCATAAAGTCATTGACGTAGCTGGAACCCCACGCGGTTTGCAGCGTATCGTTGATATCGTCAATGGAGACGCCCAATGCCTGCGCTTTGCGCTGATCGATATCCACCTGAAGCTGCGGGCTATCGTCCAGGCCGTTATGTCGCACACGGGTCAGCGCGGGATCTTTGCCAGCCAGTTCCAGCAGTTTATCGCGCGCTGCCATGAGTGCATCATGTCCAACGCCCGCATGATCCTGAAGCTCCATATCAAAACCGGCAGAACTGCCTAGCCCGCTAATGGCCGCCGGGCTGCTGGCGAACACGCGCGCCTCTTTGATGTGGCTAAAGGCTTTGGTGGCGCGTTCGATAATGGCAAATGAGGAGCCCGTCTTGCTGTCGCGCTCGTCCCAGCCTTTCAGGCGGACAAACATACGCGCGACGTTCTGGCCGTTACCGCCGGGGCCAGAGCCGACGGTAGAAAACACCGACACAATATTGTCTTTTTCTTGGGTGAAAAAGTACTGTTCGACATTCTCGACGACTTTGAGCGTTTGCTGTTGCGTCGCGCCACTCGGTAGCTGTACCGAGGTGATGAACATGCCCCTGTCTTCTAGCGGCAAGAACGAGGTAGGCAAGCGAAGGAAGAGAAAGACCATACCACCGAGCAGTAACACGTAGACTAAAATCCAGCGCAGGCTGCGGTGTAATATCTTTGCGACCCCGGCTTCGTAGCGCGCCGCGTTGCGGTTAAACATGCGGTTAAACCAGCCGAAGAACCCTTTCTGTCCGTGCTGCTCGCCCTTGTGTAATGGCTTAAGAAGCGTTGAACACAGCGCGGGAGTGAGGATCATCGCCACCAGCACTGACAGCACCATCGCTGAAACAATGGTGATTGAGAACTGACGATAAATCGCACCGGTTGTGCCACCGAAGAAGGCCATCGGCACGAACACTGCCGAGAGCACCATGGCAATCCCCACCAGCGCCCCCTGAATTTGTCCCATCGACTTACGCGTAGCGTCACGCGGAGAGAGCCCTTCTTCGCTCATGATGCGCTCGACGTTCTCGACCACCACGATGGCATCGTCCACCAGCAGGCCGATCGCCAGCACCATTGCGAACATGGTGAGCGTATTGATGCTGTATCCAAAGGCGTATAGCACCGCGAAGGTCCCCAGCAATACCACCGGAACGGCGATAGTGGGAATGAGCGTCGCGCGGAAGTTTTGCAGGAACAGGTACATCACGAGGAACACCAGCGCGATAGCTTCGAGCAGGGTTTTCACAACGTCTTCAATGGATGCCTTCACGAACGAAGTGGTTTCGTAGGCGACTTTATATTCCAGGCCGTGTGGGAAATATTGCGATAATTCGTCCAGCCGGTCGATGACCAGTTTTGCGGTCGCCATTTCGTTCGCTCCGGAGGCAAGTTTCACCCCGAGGCCAGATGCCTGATCGCCGTTAAAGCGGCTTAGATAGTCATATTTCTCAGCACCCATCTCCACTTTGGCGACATCGCCCAGACGGACTTCGGAACCGTCCTGATTCACGCGCAACGTAATATCGCGAAATTGTTCCGGGGTCTGAAGGAGCGACTGCGAATTGATCGTGGCATTCAGCGCCTGTTTATCGACGGACGGCGTGCCGCCAAGCTGGCCCACGGCGATTTGCGCGTTCTGGGATTTAATGGCATCGGTAACGTCGGTTGCCGTCATCTGAACGGCGTTGAGCTTCGCCGGATCCAGCCAGATGCGCATGGAATACTGCGAACCATAGGCGTCAATATCACCCACGCCGTTGATACGGCTAAGCGGGTCCTGAATGTTACTGGCGACGTAATCCGAGATATCCTGCTTATCCATCGAACCATCGGTTGAGACAAAGGCGATGGTCAGGATATTGGAATCCCCAGTCTTACGCACCGTAACGCCCTGATTCTGCACCGCCTGAGGTAGCTTTCTCATCGCTGATTGCAGCTGGTTTTGCACCTGCTGTACCGCTTCATCGGGATCGGAACCGGCGGTGAAACTCAAGGTGACGGTCGCCTGGCCTGTCGCGCTGCTTTGCGAAGACATATACATCAGGTTATCGAGTCCGGTCATATTTTGCTCAATAACCTGGGTGACGGTGTTTTCCAGCGTTTGCGCTGATGCCCCAGGATAGTTGGCGGTAATACGAACGTTCGGCGGAGCCAGATCGGGGTATTGCTCAACGGGAAGTGACAGAATAGCGAGAGTGCCTGTCAGACATAAAATAATTGCCAGCACCCAGGCAAAAATGGGGCGATCGATGAAAAAATTCGCCATGAAAATAGGACCTCGTTTTGCTGCGCATCATTATTGTACATTGCCCGCATCACTCTAGCGGCAAGGCGGATGTCAAACGTGGAGAAAATAAGAAGATAGTGTAAATTATCATGCGCTTTCTTCACCGCCCGTTGAGCGAAAGTGAATACACACCTGCGTTCCGCCATTTTGCGGCTGTGAGAAGCTCAACGTCCCGCCCAATCGTCCCGCGCGCTCGCGCATAATATTCAGCCCGTAGTGTCCCGGTGGTTCGCTGGCGTCACCGATGCCAACGCCGTTGTCGCGAATATAGACCGAGTGCATACCGTCCGGCGCGGTGATACAGCTGACGATAATCTCGGTCGCCTGCGCATGCTTAATGGCGTTCAGCACCGCTTCACGAACGATTTGCAGCAAATGCACCTGTTTTTGCGCATCAAGCGCCAGAGACGAGAGACGGCAGTCCAGGCTGAGCGTTGCGCTGGTTTGACTTTGTAGCCCTTGCAGCGCCTCCTGTAACGCGGCAGGTAGATTGGAATGATTCAACGTTAGCCGGAAGGTCGTGAGCAGTTCCCGCAGCTGACGCCAGGCGTTGTTTAGCTCCCGAGAAAAATCAGCAATGATGGTCTGTGCCGGGAGGTTATCCTCCGGCACGGCGCGCTTGAGTAGCGCCAGTTGAATGCGCAGATAGGACAACACCTGCGCCAGTGAATCGTGCAATTCACGGGCGATAGTGGCGCGCTCTTCCATTAATAACAACTGTTGGTAGTGTTTTTGCGCCTGATTGAAGTAGAGGCCGCGCCCCAGCATCGTGGCGACGCTTTTCATGAGCGGTTCAGAAACGGGGGTATTTTCACTCTGCCAACGCAATTCGCCAAAGCGGGTATCCTGCATAATGACCGGCAGTGTGATTGTCTGGCGGCCCTCTTTTTTTATCCCTTCGCACAGTTTCCAGTTATCGCTGGCCTGGAGTTCCAGATAGCTCATCCCGGAATATTCCTGAACAATCTGGAGAATATGGCGGAAGCAGTGCGCATCTATCTGACTGGTGTTCAAGGCCTGGGAACATTTAAATAGCATTTCGAGCTGCTGGTGAGCTTCGTTCAGATGATGAGTTTTTTCTGCGACCGTTGTCTCCAGCGAACGATACAGCTTATCCAGCTCGGATGACATGTGGTTAAAGGTGCGAGACAACAATCCCAGCTCATTTGGCAAATGAGCCCCTTCAGCGTGAATATCAAAATTGCCTTGCTCCATTTGCAAACTGGCATTCACCAGATGGTTAAGCGGCGCGACCACCTGGCGACGAATACGACGCAAGGTCATTACCACCAGCAATAAAATGCCCACGCCCCCCGCCAGCGAAATGGCCACCACTAGCTGCATTTTGTGTTCGGCATAGTGCTGAAGAGCCAGCACGAAGGCGTCGATACGTTCCACATACTGCTGAATATGATCCTGGTACCAGGCTTTATCTCCCGTTTCGAGATGGCTATCCATTTCGTGCCAGGCGAGCTGGAGCTGCTGATAGCCGCTTTTAACCGATTCAGGCACGTACCACCGATCCAGCTCTTTCAATACCGGCGAATTCAGGGTGCTT
Organism: Enterobacter sp. SCRI0065; assembly: GCF_059766475.1. Classification (NCBI taxonomy): domain Bacteria; kingdom Pseudomonadati; phylum Pseudomonadota; class Gammaproteobacteria; order Enterobacterales; family Enterobacteriaceae; genus Enterobacter; species Enterobacter sp. SCRI0065. The sequence continues at coordinate 163,502 of NZ_JCBAJB010000002.1, forward strand.
TGCCAGTGCAGGCGATGTGCGGAAAAGTTGTCGCTGTTGCGTTCCAGGTCGTAACCAAGACGGTAGCTCTGCATGCGCAGCGAGCCTGCGATATTAATGGCTTCGGCGTCGCGCAGGCTGCTGGCAAGCGTCATTAACGCGATACCACTCGTCAGAACGGAGAGCAAAATAATCGAGATAAAAGCCCGGGCGAGGCTTCCTGATACGGGACGTTTAACGATCACAGCGCGGCTTCCAGAGCGTTAATGAAACGCAGTTTCACCTGTGCTGAAATAAATTGATCTGCCACAGGTAAGTCGTAAATAGTCCCCATCTTTAAGCAAATGCACATTGCCTGGGGCCACAAGGGTAGGTAAATACAATATTCTTATAAAAAATAAGGTTAATGCAACCAGAACAGGTGTCTATATGAATCGTTTTATTATGGCCGATAACCTGCAATGTATTGGATGCCATGCCTGCGAAGTCGCTTGCGTCATGGCGCACAATAATGAGCAACATGTCCTGAATCAGCAGCGTTTTATTCCCCGCATTACCGTGCTCAAAGAAGGAAAGCGACGCAGCGCGGTGACGTGTCACCATTGCGAAAATGCCCCTTGCGCACAAAGCTGCCCAAATGGTGCCATCGCGAAAAGCAACGACAGCGTACAGGTGAATCAGCAAAAATGCATCGGTTGTAAAGCCTGCGTGGTGGCCTGCCCGTTTGGCACCATGGAGATTGTCGTCACGCCGCTGGCAGACGGGCATGCAAAAGCGACAGCGCATAAATGTGACTTGTGCCGCGACAGGCCACAAGGTCCTGCCTGTGTCGAAAACTGTCCTGCCGATGCACTAACGCTAGTGACGCCAAACTACCTGACGCAACTGGCAAAATCACGTCGCCAGCGTACCGCCCGACTGGAGGCCCAACCGTGGCACAGTAGCGATGTCGCGCAGGAAGACGCCGCACCTCGCAAGCTGCAACAGCTGCAGGCGCTGGCTGGGCGTGGCGAACCGGACAAGCTCAAACCTGCCGATCGTGCGAAGAACTTCGACGAAATCTATTTACCCTTCCGGGCGGAGCAGGCGCATCGCGAAGCGTCTCGCTGTCTGAAGTGCGGCGAGCATTCTATTTGCGAATGGACCTGTCCATTGCACAACCACATTCCGCAGTGGATTGAGCTTGTTAAGGCTGGAGATATCGAAGGCGCTGCGGCGTTATCGCATGAGACCAATTGTCTGCCAGAGATAACCGGGCGCGTTTGTCCGCAGGATCGTTTGTGTGAAGGCGCCTGCACGGTGCGCGACGAATCCGGATCGGTGACGATCGGTAATATTGAGCGCTATATTTCTGACCAGGCGCTGGCAAAAGGCTGGCGACCTGATATCAGCGGAGTTAATCCGGTCGATAAGCATATTGCGATTATTGGCGCAGGCCCGGCAGGACTGGCGTGTGCCGATGTGCTTATTCGCCATGGCGTAAGCGTCACGGTATACGACCGGCATCCCGAAATCGGCGGGCTGCTGACCTTCGGCATTCCGGCGTTTAAGCTGGATAAATCATTGCTGGCGCGCCGCCGAGAAATCTTCACCGCCATGGGCATTCGCTTTGAGCTTAACTGCGAAATTGGCCACGATATTCCAATGTCGACCGTGCTCGCCGACTATGATGCGGTATTTATCGGCGTGGGGACTTATCGTTCCATGAAGGCAGGAATCCCGCATGAAGAGGCACCTGGCGTTTATGACGCACTGCCGTTCCTGGTGGCGAATACGCGGCACGTAATGGGTATTGCGCCGTCGACCGCCGAGCCTTATATCGATACCGCTGGGTTAAACGTGGTGGTGCTGGGCGGGGGCGACACGGCGATGGATTGCGTGCGCACCGCTTTACGTCACGGCGCTGCAAAGGTGACCTGCGCATATCGTCGCGATGAAGCCAACATGCCGGGGTCAAAAAAAGAGGTCAGCAATGCCAGAGAGGAGGGCGCGCAGTTTGAATTTAACGTGCAGCCTGTTGAGTTGGCACTTGACGAAGAAGGCAAAGTAAACGGCATTCGTCTGCTGCGAACGCAGATGGGAGAACCCGACGCGCAGGGGCGGCGGCGTCCGGTACCCATTGAGGGGAGTGAGTTTGTAATGCCCGCCGACGCGGTGATTATGGCATTTGGCTTTAATCCGCATGCGATGCCGTGGCTACAGGCTCAGGGCGTAAACGTCGACGACTGGGGGCGCATTACTGCCAGCGTCGATACCCGTTATCGTTATCAGACCAGCAACCCGAAAATCTTTGCTGGTGGAGATGCCGTGCGCGGGGCCGATTTGGTGGTGACCGCCATGGCAGAAGGCCGTCACGCAGCGCAAGGTATGATGGATTGGCTCGAAATAAAAAAGCCGCAAAAGCATTAAATTAGCGGGGCGACAAAGCGGGTTCCACGGCGTACTATGAATAACTCATTACGTTCTGGAGCCCGTATGAGCCTGAAAATCGACGTCATCAAAGATAAAATCCTCTCTGAAAACTACTTCGTTCTTCGCAACATCACTTACGACTTAACGCGCAGCAATGGTGAAGTCATCCGTCACAAGCGAGAAGTGTACGATCGCGGCAATGGCGCGACTATTCTGCTGTATAGCCCTGAAAAACAAACCGTGGTGCTCATTCGCCAGTTCCGTGTGGCGACGTGGGTGAATGGCAATGCGGACGGACGCCTCATTGAAACCTGTGCGGGACTGCTGGATGACGACGAGCCCGAAGTCTGTATCCGTAAAGAAGCCGTCGAAGAGACCGGATTTGCCGTAGGCGAAGTCAAAAAAATCTTTGAGCTGTATATGTCACCCGGTGGAGTAACGGAACTTATCCATTTCTTTATCGCGGAATATACCGATGCGCATCGTGCAAATGCGGGTGGTGGGGTTGAAGACGAGGATATCGAAGTCCTGGAAATTCCCTTCACACAGGCGCTAGACATGGTCAAGTCGGGAGAAATCCGCGACGGTAAATCAGTGATACTGCTACAGTATTTATTAGCGTCTGGACTAATGGCTTGATCTTAATGACGTTAATAAATTGCATTTTAAATAAAGCTATCCGATAAATCCGATTGAGCAACCCCGGCGAGGAAACGAAGATACTGCCAGTTTTGAGTTTCTGCTTCCGGGATTGTGCCTTTCATGCGCCATAGCGTTTTACTTATTCTCTTTCTCAGCGTGCTGCCTGTGCCTCTGGTATGGGCGGCTCCTGCGCAGCAGTCGTTCACCGACTGGCAGGTCACCTGTAACAACCAGAACTTCTGCGTTGCGCGCAATACCGGGGAACATGGCGGTCTGGTGATGACCCTCAGCCGTAGCGCAGGGGCCAAAACGGATGCCTCGTTGCGCATCGACCTTGGCGGCCTGTCGTCAATTTCCGCAAAAGAAGCTCCGCTTGCCCCACGACTCAGGCTCGACAACGCGCCGCTTGCACTGGATACGCCGCGCTGGAAAATTACGCCGTGGCATCTGATGACTGACGATGCGGCGGTGATTGCGACCTTCCTGAATACGATTCAGGAAGGGGAATCGCTCACGCTGGGTGGCGGTAACCAGACGATTTCCCTGGCGGGCCTTAAGGCCGCTCTGTTGTTTATCGACGCTCAGCAAAAACGCGTGGGCAGCGAAACAGCGTGGATTCAAAAAGGTGACGATCCGCCGCTCAGCGTCCCTCCTGCGCCCGCTATCAAAAAGGTGGCGGTCGTCAATCCCACCCCAACGCCGCTTACTCATAACGAACTCGACGATCTGCTGGATTACGGCACCTGGCGGATGAACAACAGCCAGTGTTCACTTGACCCTAATCGCCGCGAAGTGCGGGTGACAGCCTTAACGGATGATAAAGCGTTGCTGATTGTTAGCTGCGAAGCGGGGGCCTACAACACCGTGGATTTAGCCTGGCTGGTGTCACGCAGTAAGCCGTTTGCCGCGCGCCTGATAACGCTACGCTTGCCGTTTGTTCCGGGCAGTGAAAGCAGGGATATGGAACTGATGAACGCGCGTTTCGATGAGAAAACGCGTGAATTGACCACACTGGCATTAGGACGTGGACTGGGAGATTGCGGCATCCAGACGCGCTGGCGTTTTGACGGTCAGCATTTTCGTCTGGTGCGCTATGCTGAAGAACCCAGTTGCGATAGCTGGCATGGGCCAGACGCCTGGCCCACGCTGTGGATCACCCGCTAAATCACGCTTTGAGCTTTTTCGACCACATTCTCAACGGTGAAACCAAAGTACGGGAACAACTTATCGGCTGGGGCGGATTCGCCATAGCTGGTCATCCCGACGATGGCGCCTTTCAGTCCGACATATTTGTACCAGTAGTCGGCAATCCCCGCTTCTACCGCCACACGGGCAGCGATGTCGGATGGCAGAACCGATTCACGATACGCCTCGTCCTGTGCATCAAATATATCCGTTGAAGGCAGGGAAACCACGCGCACCGCGTGTCCTTCAGCGGTCAGTTTCTCTGCCGCCAGCACGGTTATCTCGACCTCTGAACCTGTTGCAATCAGAATCACATCGGGCTTGCCACCGCTGTCTTTCAGGATATAACCCCCGCGAGCGATGTTTTTAACCTGCTCGGGGCTGCGCTCGATTTGCAAAAGATTCTGGCGTGACAGGATAAGCGCTGTCGGGCCGGTGTGGCGCTCAACTGCCAGCTTCCAGCCCACTGCGGCTTCTACCTGATCGCACGGCCGCCAGGTGCTGAAGTTCGGCGTCAGACGCAGGCTGGCGAGCTGTTCTACCGCCTGGTGCGTTGGCCCATCTTCGCCAAGCCCGATCGAATCATGGGTATAGACCATGATTTGGCGCGCTTTCATCAGTGCCGCCATGCGTGCGGCGTTACGCGCGTATTCCACAAACATCAGGAAGGTGGCGGTGTAAGGCACAAATCCACCGTGATGGGCGAGCCCGTTGGCAATGGCCGTCATACCGAACTCGCGCACGCCGTAGTGGATGTAATTCCCGGCGATATCTTCTTTCAGGGACGTGGATCCAGACCAGATAGTCAGGTTGCTGGGGGCTAGATCCGCAGAGCCGCCCAGCAGCTCCGGCAGAAGGGGGCCAATCACGTTGAGCGTATTTTGCGATGCTTTACGGGTGGCGATTTTTGCCGGATTAGCCTGCAAGTTTTCGATCAGCGCCTGGGTTTTTTGCTCCCAGTCGTCCGGCAGGTCACCGCTCATGCGGCGAGAGAACTCCGCAGCCCGTTCCGGGTAATCCTTTTTATAGGCGGCGAATTTTTCATTCCAGCTCTGCTGCGCTTTTTCGCCCTCTTCGCGGGCATCCCAGGCCTTGTAGATCTCTTTTGGGATCTCAAATGCGGGATACTTCCAGCCCAGTTTTTGACGAGTGAGCGCCACTTCTTCTTCACCTAACGCCGCGCCGTGCGCCTCTTCTTTGCCCGCTTTATTCGGGGAGCCAAAGCCGATAGTGGTGCGGCAGATAATCAGCGACGGTTTATCCGTCACGCTCTGCGCTTCTTCAATCGCCTGTTTTATCGCTTGCGGATCGTGGCCGTCGATTTCATGCACGACGTGCCAGTGATAGGCCTCAAAGCGCTTCGCCGTGTCGTCGGTAAACCAGCCCTTCGTTTCACCGTCGATGGAAATGCCGTTGTGATCGTAAAAACCAATCAGCTTGCCAAGCCCCAGGGTTCCCGCCAGCGAACATACCTCGTGCGAAATCCCCTCCATCAGACAGCCGTCGCCCATAAACACGTAGGTGAAGTGATCGACGATGTCATGATTGGGCTGGTTGAACTGCGCACCTAAAGTGCGTTCGGCAATCGCCAGACCAACGGCGTTCGCCAACCCCTGGCCGAGCGGCCCGGTAGTGGTTTCGACGCCAGGCGTATAGCCCAGTTCCGGGTGTCCCGGGGTTTTGGAATGCAGCTGACGGAAGTTTTTAATCTCAGAGAGCGGCAGGTCATAGCCGGACAAATGCAGCAGGCTGTACAGCAGCATCGAGGCGTGGCCATTCGAGAGAATAAAACGATCGCGGTCATACCACGTTGGATCGGTCGGGTTGTGTTTCAGGAAATCATTCCACAGCACTTCGGCAATATCAGCCATGCCCATCGGTGCGCCAGGATGGCCGGAATTGGCTTTTTGCACGGCATCCATGCTGAGGGCGCGAATGGCATTGGCGAGTTCTTTACGGGACATAATTCACTCCATGGCGAGGTTTACAGTTTTGCGGCGAGCAGGTCTTCAAGCTTGCGCTGGTCGACGGCGAAGAGGCGAATACCATCAGCCAGTTTATCCACGGCCATTGGGTCCTGATTGTGCTCCCAGCGGAATTCGGCTTCCGTGAGCGGTTTGGGTTTTGGCAACACGGTGGAGGTCGGAACCAGCTTACGCATCACCGGCTCTTCTTTTTCCTGTAGCTCTTTCAGCAGGTTAGGAGAGATGGTCAGACGATCGCAGCCTGCCAGCGCCAGGATCTGCTCTATACGGCGGAAGCTCGCCCCCATCACGATGGTGTCGTAGCGGTGCTGCTTATAGTAATCAAAGATATTACGCACTGATTTCACGCCCGGATCCTCATCAACCACATAGGGTTCCAGCGGCTGTTTGGCCTGATACCAGTCGTAAATGCGCCCGACAAACGGTGACACCAGGAACACGCCGGCCTCAGCACAGGCGCGTGCCTGCGCAAAGGAGAACAGCAGCGTCAGGTTGCAATTGATGCCTTCTTTTTCCAGTACTTCTGCGGCGCGAATGCCTTCCCACGTGGAGGCGAGCTTAATCAGGATCCGCGATTTATCAATGCCCTGATCCTGATACAGCTCAACCAGGCGATGCGCTTTGGCGACGCTTTTTTCGGTATCGAAAGAGAGTCGTGCATCCACTTCTGTTGAAACGCGTCCCGGGATGCTTTTCAGAATTTCCGCACCGATATTGACCGCCAGTTTGTCGCTGGCCTCGGCAACCTGCTGTTCCTGGGTTTTGCCGCGTTGCTTACCGTAGGCAATAGCGTCGTCGATAAGGTGGCTAAAATGTGCCAGTCCCGCGGCCTTCAGGAGCAGGGAAGGGTTGGTGGTCGCATCTTCCGGCTGATAGTGGCGGATGGACTCGATATCACCGCTGTCGGCGACCACGGTGGTGAATTGTTTGATGCCGTCTAGTTGGTTCATGAACAATGACTCCTTGAAAACAAAAGAGTTTGGCGAGTGCGTTAGCTCACACTTCTGCGAAATACATGACGTACTTAACAAAAAAGCATAGCAGATAGGGGCGGCATTGGTTCTGGGAGTGGGTAACATGACTGTTATAAATTGATAACAAATTTTGCTCTGCATTCGCGAGAGTTTGGCAGCCTTCAAAGTTTACGCCGCCCTCAGGGGCGATACTAAGCGCCACTCCAGGGCGAGCATCAGGAACGTAAAGCGCCGCCCTTTTTGATCGATACGTGAAAGGAACAATAAGATGGATGATCAGTTAAAACAGAGTGCCCTCGATTTTCATCAATTCCCTGTACCGGGCAAAATTCAGGTCTCCCCGACTAAGCCGTTAGCCACTCAGCGCGATCTGGCCCTGGCCTATTCGCCGGGCGTTGCCGCGCCGTGCCTTGAGATTGCAAAAGATCCGCTGGCCGCCTACAAATACACCGCGCGTGGCAACCTGGTGGCGGTAGTCTCTAACGGCACGGCGGTGCTGGGGCTGGGCAATATCGGCGCGTTGGCTGGCAAGCCGGTGATGGAAGGTAAGGGGGTACTGTTCAAGAAATTTGCCGGTATCGACGTATTCGATATCGAAGTTGACGAGCTTGATCCTGACAAATTTATCAACGTGGTTGCCGCGCTGGAACCGACCTTCGGCGGTATCAACCTTGAAGATATTAAAGCGCCAGAATGTTTCTACATTGAGCAGAAACTGCGTGAGCGCATGAACATTCCGGTCTTCCACGACGATCAGCACGGCACGGCGATTATCAGTACCGCCGCCATTCTGAACGGCCTGCGCGTGGTGGAGAAAACCCTGTCCGATGTGCGCATGGTGGTGTCCGGTGCGGGCGCGGCGGCGATCGCGTGTATGAACCTGCTGGTGGCGCTGGGCATGCAGAAGCACAACATCGTGGTCTGCGACTCCAAAGGCGTTATCTACAAAGATCGTGAGCCGAATATGGCCGAAACCAAAGCGGCCTACGCGGTAGAAGACGATGGTAAACGCACCCTGGATGACGTGATCGACGGTGCAGACATTTTCCTTGGCTGCTCAGGCCCGAAAGTGCTGACCCCGGAAATGGTTAAAAAAATGGCGCGCGCGCCGCTGATTCTCGCGCTGGCAAACCCGGAACCGGAAATCCTGCCGCCGCTGGCGAAGGCTGTACGTGAAGACGCAATTATCTGTACCGGACGCTCGGATTATCCGAACCAGGTGAACAACGTGCTGTGCTTCCCGTTCATCTTCCGTGGCGCACTGGACGTGGGTGCAACGGCGATTAACGAAGAGATGAAGCTGGCGGCGGTACATGCCATTGCGGAACTGGCACACGCCGAGCAAAGCGAAGTCGTGGCGTCGGCGTATGGCGATCAGGACCTGAGCTTTGGCCCGGATTACATTATCCCTAAACCGTTCGACCCGCGTCTGATCGTCAAGATCGCTCCAGCGGTGGCGAAGGCGGCGATGGAGTCGGGTGTGGCGACGCGTCCGATTGAAGACTTCGATGCTTATATCGATAAGCTCACCGAATTCGTCTACAAAACCAACCTGTTCATGAAGCCAATCTTCTCCCAGGCGCGCAAAGATGCAAAACGCGTGGTACTGGCCGAAGGTGAAGAAGAGCGCGTCTTGCACGCGACGCAGGAGCTGATCACCTTAGGGCTGGCGAAACCGATCCTGATTGGTCGCCCGAGCGTAATCGAAATGCGTATCCAGAAGCTTGGCTTGCAGATTAAACCGGGCGTGGATTTTGAGATCGTTAACAACGAATCCGATCCGCGCTTTAAGGAGTACTGGAGCGAGTACTACAGCATCATGAAGCGCCGGGGGATCACTCAGGAACAGGCGCAGCGCGCGGTGATCGGCAATACCACGGTGATCGGGGCGATCATGGTTAACCGTGGTGAAGCGGATGCGCTGATCTGCGGCACCATTGGCGATTACCATGAACACTTTAGCGTGGTGCAGGAGATATTTGGTTATCGCGAAGGTGTCCATACCGCCGGGGCCATGAACGCGCTGCTGCTGCCAAGTGGCAACACCTTTATCGCCGATACCTACGTCAATGACGATCCCACGCCGGAGCAACTGGCAGAAATCACCGTGATGGCGGCTGAGACCGTGCGACGCTTCGGTATTGAACCGAAGGTGGCGCTACTGTCGCACTCTAACTTTGGCTCATCGAAATCGGCTGCGGCCTGCAAAATGCGCCAGACGTTGGATCTGGTGCGCGAGCGCGCGCCTGAGCTGATGATCGACGGTGAAATGCATGGCGATGCGGCACTGGTGGAGAGCATTCGTAACGAACGCATGCCGGACAGCCCGCTGAAAGGCTCAGCAAACGTGCTGATCATGCCAAATGTTGAGGCGGCGCGTATCAGCTATAACCTGCTGCGGGTGTCCAGTTCTGAAGGGGTAACGGTTGGCCCTGTACTGATGGGCGTCTCGAAGCCGGTGCATGTGTTAACACCGATTGCGTCCGTGCGTCGCATTGTGAATATGGTGGCGCTGGCGGTGGTTGAAGCGCAGACGCAGCCGCTTTAGTTCACCCTAACCCTCGCCCCTTTGGGGAGAGGGTTAGGGTGAGGGGCGAAGTTTTTTAAACCCAGTCCCGAACCTTAATAAACTCACTCAAGGCCGCCTCCGGGCTGCCTTTTTTTGGCTCAAAACTGTATTCCCAGCGCACCAGCGGTGGCATGGACATCAGAATCGACTCAGTGCGCCCGCCGGTTTGCAGGCCAAACAGCGTACCGCGATCCCATACCAGATTGAACTCCACGTAGCGCCCGCGACGATAGAGCTGAAACTCGCGTTCGCGTACGCCGTAATCGGTATTTTTACGACGTTCAAGAATCGGCAGATAAGCATCGGTATAACCCTCGCCAACCGCCTGCATAAAGCTAAACGCAGTATCAAAATCGGGGGTATTCAAATCGTCAAAGAACAGGCCGCCGATGCCGCGTTGTTCATCGCGATGTTTAAGATAGAAATAGTCGTCGCACCATTTTTTGTACTTCGGATAGACGTCTTCACCAAACGGCTGGCAGATATCGCGCGCGGTGCTGTGCCAGTGTACGGCGTCTTCTTCGAAACCGTAAAAAGGCGTCAGGTCGAAACCGCCGCCAAACCACCACACCGGATCGGCATCGGGTTTTTCAGCAATGAAAAAGCGCACGTTGGCGTGGCTGGTGGGCACAAATGGGTTATGCGGATGCACCACCAGCGACACGCCCATCGCTTCAAAGCTGCGCCCGGCAAGCTCCGGACGATGGGCGGTGGCCGATGCAGGCATCGTATCGCCGTGAACGTGCGAGAAATTGACGCCAGCCTGTTCGAACACGCCGCCGTTACGCAGCACCCGGCTGCGACCGCCGCCGCCAGCTTCGCGCAGCCAGCTATCTTCCTGGAAATCACCGCCATCAGCAGCGGAAAGCTTTTGGCAAATCTCATCCTGTAGCTGTAGCAGAAAGGTTTTTACGCGCTCGGCATTAGGTTTCATTTACGTCTCGTCGAGTGGGCTTTTTGATTATCAAACCAGTTGAAGTAGCTGATGACGCCGGAGGCAATCGCGTTAGCTATCTTCTGTCGGAATGCCGTAGTGCCCAGCAGTCGTTCTTCTTCCGGGTTGGTGATAAACGACGTTTCCACCAGCACCGATGGGATGGAAGGTGATTTCAACACCACAAACGCGGCTTGCTCTGTGCCCTTACTGTGCAGGCGATGCACGGGCTTAATTCTTTTCAGAATGTGCGAGCCGAGCGTCAGGCTATTTTTGATGGTATCGGTCTGGACCAGATCGAAAAGTACCTGCTGGAGAAGATGGTCTTTATCGGTGGTTTTTTTACCGGCCACTTCATCCGCGCGGTTTTCGCGATCGGAGAGGTATTTTGCCATGGCGCTACTTGCTCCACGGTTAGACAACGCAAATACCGAGGCGCCCGCCGCGCTTGGGTTGGTAAAGCCGTCAGCATGGATCGACATAAACAGATCCGCGCCGTGTTTGTGCGCAATTTCCACGCGGTCATACAGCGGAATAAACGTGTCGCCGGTACGGGTGAGGCGCGCGTCAATGCCGTTGCTGCGTAAAATTGACCGCACATTTTTTGCAATCGCTAGCACCACGTGTTTTTCTTTAGAGCCGTTGCGACCAATCGCACCGGTATCAATACCGCCGTGACCCGGGTCGAGCATGACCACCCGTTTAGCGCCCGCTTTTTTGGCCTTGGGTTTGCTGTGACCATTACTGGTTTTCAGCGTGCTCTCTTCTTTTGCCTGAGCCTGCGCTATGCCTGTTAACGTTAAGGCCGCCAGCCCCGCTTTGAGAACCTGACGACGCGATGTGAGTGCTTTTAAAGGTTTGAATGTGCTCATGCGGCCTGAATTGTAAAAAATTGGAATCCTGGTGTTATATCGTATCGCGTTTTACGTTACGACAGTCCTTGTTGAGAATTGTTTTACTTTTCATTTCAATACGTGACAGAGTGACATTATGCCAAATTTTTGCACGATTTTCGCCGGTTATTGGCTAAAGGCGGCGTTCGCGTCATAATCACTGTTTTTAAACCCAAAAAGGCGGTTAATACCATGGAGATACGCGTTTTTCGCCAGGAAGATTTCGAAGAGGTGGTTACCCTTTGGGAACGCTGCGATCTGCTGCGTCCGTGGAACGATCCGGAAATGGATATCGAACGTAAGATGAATCACGACGTCAGTCTGTTCCTGGTTGCCGAAGTGAACGGCGAAGTCGTGGGTACCGTGATGGGTGGCTACGATGGGCATCGCGGCTCTGCCTACTATCTTGGCGTACACCCGGAATATCGGGGGCGTGGTATCGCTAATGCGCTGCTTAACCGTCTGGAAAAAAAGCTGATTGCGCGTGGCTGTCCAAAAATTCAAATCATGGTGCGCGAAGATAACGACGTAGTGCTGGGGATGTATGAACGCCTGGGTTATGAGCATGCCGATGTATTAACCCTGGGCAAACGCCTGATCGAAGATGAAGAGTACTGAGTTCCATCCGGGTGACTACGATGCGCAGGGGCGCGTCAGACTGCCGTTTTTATTCTGGTGCGTGTTGTTGCTGCAGGCCCGAACCTGGGTGCTGTTTGTGGTGGCGGGCGCTTCACGCGATCAGGGAAACACGCTGCTCAATTTGTTCTATCCGGACCATGATAATTTCTGGATCGGGTTATTGCCTGGCGTACCCGCCGTTCTTGCCTTTTTGCTTAGCGGGCGTCGGCACCTTTTCCCACGGATTTGGCACGGTCTGAGGGGGTTACTTATCCTCGCACAGTGTGTTTTATTGTGCTGGCAACCGCTGCTGTGGTTTGAAGGTGAACCGCTGAGCGGCATCGGGATTGCGCTGGTGATCGCGGATATTGTGGCGCTGTTGTGGTTGCTGACCAATCCTCGCGTGCGCGCAAGCGTGGCCCTCGAAAAAGATTAAACGGCACTTTTTACTGATGTTGCACTCCAACAAGCGTTGAATTAACAAGAAAGGACGTTTTAATGAAATCGCTGCGTTTACTTTTATGCGCTCTGCCGCTGGTGTTAACCGGGTGCTCGACGCTCTCTTCAATATCATCCATTAACTGGTCGGCGGCTTATCCGTGGAACTGGTTTGGAAACTCAATCGAAGTGACAGAGCAGGGCGTCGGCAACATTACGGGTGCAACGGCGTTAGACCAGGATGCTATCCAGTCGGCATTAAGCAGTGACTACCGCCTGCGCAGCGGTATGAAAACCGAAAACGGCACTATCGTGCGTTATTTCGAAGCGCTAAAAGACGACAAGCTGGCGCTGATCGTCAATGGCGATAAAGGCGTGGTGAATCGTATCGACGTCATGGATAGCGGTATCGAAACCGCCAGCGGTGTAAAGGTGGGAACACCGTTTAGCGAGCTGTACCAAAAAGCGTTTGGCAACTGCACCAGTGCCATTGCCGATGATAACGTTGCCGTTGAGTGTAAAGCCGAAGGCAGCCAGCATATTAGCTATCTCTTTACCGGCGAGTGGAGTGGGCCAGAAGGTTTAATGCCTGCTGACGACACGCTCAAGAACTGGAAAATCAGCAAGATTATCTGGAAGCAGTAATTTGCGCCTGAACAAACCGCCTCGCTGAAATCCAGGTATAATAGCCGCCATCAATGCCACGACGTCGTGGCATCTTTTTTTCAGGAGGAGCGATGTCTCAGGTTCAGAGTGGCATTTTGCCAGAACATTGCCGCGCGGCGATTTGGATTGAAGCCAATGTTAAAGGGGATGTGGATGCCCTGCGTGCGGCCAGTAAAGTATTTATCGATAAACTGGCTACCTTCGAAGCCAAATTCCCTGATGCTCAACTTGGTGCGGTCGTTGCTTTTGGCAACAACGTCTGGCGTCAGCTGAGCGGCAGCGAGGGCGCAGAAGAGCTAAAAGATTTTATCCCTTACGGCAAAGGCCTGGCGCCTGCCACCCAATATGACGTGCTGATTCATATTCTCTCTTTGCGTCATGACGTGAACTTCTCGGTCGCTCAGGCTGCGGTTGAGGCGTTTGGCGATAGCATTGAGGTGCAGGAAGAGGTCCACGGTTTCCGTTGGGTTGAAGACCGCGATCTGAGCGGCTTTGTTGACGGTACCGAAAACCCGGCAGGTGATGAAACGCGCCGCGACGTGGCGGTTATCAAAGATGGCGTTGATGCTGGTGGCAGTTATGTGTTCGTGCAGCGCTGGGAGCATAATCTCAAACAGCTAAACCGCATGAGCGTACACGATCAGGAAATGATGATTGGCCGAACCAAAGAAGCCAATGAAGAGATCGACGGCGACGAGCGCCCGGTGACGTCTCACCTGACGCGCGTCGATTTGAAAGAAGACGGCAAAGGTTTGAAGATTGTTCGCCAGAGTCTGCCGTACGGTACGGCAAGCGGTACGCACGGTTTGTACTTCTGCGCATACTGCGCGCGCCTGTACAACATTGAGCAGCAACTGCTGAGCATGTTTGGCGACACCGACGGCAAGCGCGACGCGATGCTGCGCTTTACGAAGCCGGTGACCGGCGGGTATTACTTTGCCCCATCGATTGAGCGTTTGCTGGCGCTGTAACTGCCTTTCTTCCTATCCCGGTGGGGTGAGGAATCCCCGGTAAATTTGTTTTATAGCCATAAAAATGGCTTATTTTGAATAAAAGACTTACCGCGATGACCTGGTCCGGCTGTAAATCGCCGAGTCGTTGACTGAAGGCCGGGGCGACGCGCATGGATGCGCGGCGAGGGCGCATTTACAGGGACGTTGCAGCGCCCGTCCCCGATAGCCGGAGGGAATAAGACGAGGGAGTCGCGAAGCGACGATTTTCTTGCCGGGAGCCCGGGTCGCCAGGGCGGCGGCGATTGAGCCGCCATGGCACGTTCACCGGTCCCGCTATCAAAGAGAAGCGCGAAACTGGAAGTGAACGGAATAACCTCCTGAGTCCCATGTTCCCCCTCACCCTTATTCCCTTTTCTGCTTCCAAATCACCAAACGGTATATAAAACCGTTACTCCTTTCGTACTCGTTATAAATATGATGAACATAAGATAGTCATCACACTTATAAGGGCGCGCAATGGTCGTTACCGTACTGAAAAAAGGAACGCTGGCACTGGCCGGTTTGCTGCTGGTAGGTCAGGCGCAGGCCACTGAACTGCTCAACAGTTCCTATGATGTTTCTCGCGAGCTGTTTGCCGCCCTGAATCCCCCGTTCGAGCAGCAGTGGGCGAAAGAGAACAACGGCGACAAGCTGACCATCAAGCAATCCCATGCGGGTTCTTCCAAACAGGCGCTGGCGATTTTGCAGGGTCTGAAGGCCGACGTGGTGACCTACAACCAGATTACTGACGTGCAAATCCTGCACGACAAAGGCAAGTTGATCCCAGCGGACTGGCAGAGCCGTTTGCCAAATAACAGCTCGCCGTTTTACTCGACTATGGGCTTTTTGGTGCGCAAGGGTAATCCAAAAAATATCCACGACTGGAGCGATCTGGTTCGTTCTGACGTGAAGCTGATTTTCCCTAATCCAAAAACCTCCGGTAACGCGCGCTATACCTATCTGGCGGCGTGGGGCGCGGCGGATAAAGCGGACGGCGGCGACAAAGCCAAAACCGAGCAGTTCATGACTCAGTTCCTGAAAAACGTCGAAGTGTTCGATACCGGCGGTCGCGGGGCAACCACGACCTTCGCGGAACGCGGCTTGGGTGACGTGCTGATTAGCTTTGAATCGGAAGTGAACAACATCCGCAAGCAGTACGAAGCGCAGGGCTTTGAGGTTGTTATTCCTAAAACCAATATCCTGGCGGAGTTCCCGGTGGCGTGGGTCGATAAAAACGTCAAGGCGAACGGCACCGAGAAAGCGGCGAAGGATTACCTGAACTTCCTCTACAGCCCACAGGCGCAGACTATCATCACCGATTACTACTATCGCGTGAACAACCCTGAGGTGATGAACAAGCTGAAGGACAAATTCCCGGAAACCAATCTGTTCCGCGTGGAAGACCAGTTCGGCTCGTGGCCGGACGTGATGAAAACGCATTTTGTCACCGGCGGTGAGTTAGACAAACTGCTGGCGGCGGGGCGTAAGTAATGTTTGCTGTTTCCTCCAGACGCGTGCTGCCGGGGTTTACCTTAAGCCTCGGGACCAGCCTGCTGTTCGTCTGTCTGATTTTGCTGTTGCCGTTAAGCGCGCTGGTGATGCAGCTCGCGCAGATGAGCTGGGCGCAGTACTGGGAAGTGATTACCAATCCGCAGGTGGTGGCGGCCTATAAAGTGACGCTGCTATCGGCGTTTGTGGCTTCCATTTTCAACGGCGTGTTTGGCCTGCTGATGGCGTGGATCTTAACCCGCTATCGCTTTCCGGGCCGCACGTTGCTGGATGCGCTGATGGATCTCCCTTTCGCGCTGCCCACGGCGGTCGCGGGCCTGACGCTGGCGTCTCTGTTTTCCGTCAACGGCTTTTACGGCGAATGGCTGGCGAAGTTTGATATCAAAGTGACCTATACCTGGCTCGGTATTGCGGTGGCCATGGCCTTTACCAGCATCCCGTTCGTGGTGCGTACCGTGCAGCCGGTGCTGGAAGAGTTAGGGCCAGAATACGAAGAAGCGGCGGAAACGCTGGGCGCAACGCGGATTCAGAGCTTCTGCAAAGTGGTACTGCCGGAGCTGTCTCCCGCGCTGTTGGCCGGCGTGGCGTTGTCATTTACCCGCAGCCTGGGCGAGTTCGGCGCGGTCATTTTCATCGCGGGTAATATCGCGTGGAAAACCGAAGTCACCTCGCTGATGATTTTTGTTCGTTTGCAGGAATTTGACTATCCGGCGGCAAGCGCGATTGCCTCAGTGATTTTAGCTGCCTCTCTGATGCTGCTGTTCTCGATTAACACTCTGCAAAGTCGCTTTGGTCGACGTGTGGTAGGTCATTAATGGCGGAAGTGACTCAATTGAAGCGCTATGACGCACCCCGTGTTAACTGGGGAAAATGGTTTCTGATTGGCACCGGCATGCTGGTGTCAGCGTTCATTCTCGTCGTGCCGATGGTGTATATCTTCGTGCAGGCCTTCAGCAAGGGGATTATGCCCGCGCTGCAAAACCTGGCCGACCCGGACATGCTGCACGCCATTTGGCTTACGGTAATGATTGCGCTTATCACCGTGCCGGTGAATCTGGTGTTCGGCATTTTGCTGGCGTGGCTGGTGACGCGCTTTAACTTCCCGGGCCGCCAGCTGCTGCTCACGCTGCTGGATATTCCGTTTGCGGTATCGCCGGTGGTGGCGGGTTTAGTGTATCTGCTGTTCTACGGCTCAAACGGTCCGCTGGGCGAGTGGCTTGATGAGCACAACCTGCAAATCATGTTCGCATGGCCGGGCATGGTGCTGGTGACGATTTTCGTCACCTGTCCGTTTGTGGTGCGCGAACTGGTGCCGGTGATGTTGAGCCAGGGCAGCCATGAAGATGAAGCCGCGATCCTGCTGGGCGCATCGGGCTGGCAGATGTTCAGGCGCGTGACGTTGCCAAATATTCGCTGGGCATTGCTTTATGGCGTAGTGCTGACCAACGCCCGTGCGATTGGTGAGTTTGGTGCGGTATCGGTCGTATCCGGTTCGATTCGCGGCGAAACGCTGTCGTTACCGTTACAAATTGAATTACTGGAGCAAGACTACAATACCGTCGGCTCCTTTACCGCCGCAGCGCTGTTGACGCTGATGGCTATTTTGACCCTGTTTTTGAAGAGTGTGGTGCAGTGGCGTTTGGAGAATCAGGAAAAACGTCTGCAGCAGGAGGGAAATCATGAGCATTGAGATTGCCAATATTAAGAAGTCTTTTGGTCGCACCCAGGTGCTGAACGATATCTCGCTGGATATCCCTTCCGGACAAATGGTGGCCCTGCTGGGACCGTCGGGTTCTGGTAAAACCACGCTGCTGCGCATTATCGCCGGTCTTGAACACCAGACTAGCGGGCATATCCGGTTCCACGGCACCGACGTCAGCCGCCTGCATGCCCGCGATCGCAAGGTCGGGTTTGTGTTCCAGCACTATGCGCTGTTCCGTCACATGACGGTGTTCGACAATATCGCCTTTGGCCTGAGCGTGCTGCCGCGCCGCGAGCGCCCAAATGCTGCCGCGATCAAGGCGAAAGTCACCAAACTGCTGGAAATGGTGCAACTGGCGCATCTGGCGGATCGTTACCCGGCGCAGCTTTCTGGCGGGCAGAAACAGCGCGTCGCACTGGCGCGTGCGCTGGCAGTTGAACCACAAATTTTGCTCCTTGATGAACCGTTTGGGGCGCTGGATGCGCAGGTACGTAAAGAGCTTCGTCGCTGGCTGCGTCAACTGCATGAAGAGCTGAAATTTACCAGCGTCTTCGTGACTCACGACCAGGAAGAGGCGATGGAAGTGGCCGATCGCGTCGTCGTCATGAGCCAGGGGAATATTGAGCAGGTTGACGAGCCGGATCATCTCTGGCGTGAACCGGCGACCCGCTTTGTGCTGGAATTCATGGGCGAAGTGAACCGTTTACAAGGCACGATTCGCGGCGGGCAGTTCCACGTTGGCGCACACCGCTGGCCGCTGGGCTACACGCCAGCCCATCAGGGGCCGGTCGACCTGTTCCTGCGCCCGTGGGAAATCGACGTAAGCCGTCGTACCAGCCTCGATTCACCGCTGCCGGTTCAGGTGCTGGAAGCCAGCCCTAAAGGGCACTACACCCATCTGGTGGTTCAGCCGCTCGGCTGGTATACCGACCCACTGACGGTGGTCATGCGCGATGATGAGCCGCCGTACCGTGGAGAGCGACTGTTTGTTGGGTTGCAGCACGCGCGTATTTATCACGGTAATGAGCGTATTGAGACGCGCGAGGATATTGCTCTGGCTGAGTCAGCCTGATAGGTTATTAAGTATGTTTATCGCCCGGTGGCGTAATGCTTACCGGGCTTTTTATTGAGCAAAAATCGTGAAGACACTCGAACACACCATCGGCAATACCCCGCTGGTCAAACTACAGCGTATGGGGCCGACGAACGGCAGCGAAATCTGGGTCAAACTGGAAGGCAACAATCCTGCGGGTTCTGTTAAGGATCGTGCGGCGTTGTCGATGATTGTGCAGGCGGAAAAGCGCGGGGACATTAAACCCGGCGATGTGCTGATTGAAGCCACCAGTGGCAACACGGGTATTGCGCTGGCGATGATTGCCGCGCTGAAAGGCTATCACATGAAATTGCTGATGCCGGACAACATGAGTCAGGAGCGCCGTGCGGCGATGCGTGCTTATGGTGCCGAACTGATTCTGGTGACCAAAGAGCAGGGCATGGAAGGGGCGCGCGATCTGGCGCTTGAGATGGCGCAACGCGGGGAAGGGACGCTGCTGGATCAGTTTAATAATCCCGATAACCCCTACGCGCATTACACCACTACGGGCCCTGAGATCTGGAGCCAGACTGAGGGGCAAATCACCCACTTTGTTTCCAGCATGGGCACCACCGGCACTATTACCGGCGTTTCTCGTTTTCTGCGCGAGCAGGAAAAAACCGTGACGATCGTTGGCTTGCAGCCGGAAGAGGGCAGCAGCATTCCGGGCATTCGCCGCTGGCCAGCGGAATATATGCCGGGGATTTTTAATGCGCAGCTTGTGGATCAGGTACTGGATATTCACCAGCGCGAGGCGGAAAATACCATGCGTGAACTGGCGGTGCGTGAAGGCATATTCTGCGGCGTCAGTTCAGGCGGCGCGGTAGCCGGAGCATTGCGGGTTGCGCAGGCAAATCCCGGAGCGGTAGTGGTCGCGATTATTTGCGATCGCGGCGATCGTTATCTTTCTACCGGCGTCTTTGGTGAAGAGAGTTATACGCAGGGGGCGGGGATTTAAGCGTCATGGAGATGATTTTATTTCGGGATAACACCCGAGCGCAGCAGACGGATATCGTCGCCGTGCAGTCGCAGGTGGTTTACGGCAGCGTGGGCAACAGTATTGCGGTGCCAAACATTCGACAGCACCAGCTTAACGTGACAGCCGTGCCGACGGTGCTGTTCAGCAATACACCGCATTACGATACCTTTTATGGTGGCGTGATCCCCGATGAGTGGTTCAGCGGCTATCTTAAGGCGCTGGAAGAGCGTGACGTGCTGCGCGAACTGAAAGCGGTGACAACGGGTTATATGGGAAGCGCCAGCCAGATAGAGATTCTGGCGCAGTGGCTCACGGTCATTAAAGCCAGAAATCCCGAGCTGCTGGTGTTGGTCGATCCGGTTATTGGTGATATCGACAGCGGTATCTACGTCAAACCCGATATTCCTGATGCTTATCGTCAGCACCTGTTGCCGCTGGCGCAAGGGATTACACCGAACGTGTTCGAGCTTGAAGTCCTGAGCGGTAAGCCGTGTCGTTCTCCTGAGAGTGCCATTGCTGCCGCACAAGGGCTTCTGTCTGACACCCTGAAGTGGGTAGCGATTACCAGTGCGCCCGTTGCCGAACAGCCAGACAGCATTCATGTGGTGCTGGTGACAAAAGAGAGTGTCACCGTTAGCGCGCATCCGCGCGTGGCGAAGGATTTAAAAGGTACCGGCGATTTGTTCTGTTCAGAGCTGGTGAGCACGATTGTGCAGGGCAAAGACGTGGCCGACGCCATACACTGTGCCGGCGAACGTGTCACTCAAGTGATGAAGTACACGCAGGAAAAAGGATATGACGAGCTGATTTTGCCCGCATAAACAAAAATGGCGCCCGAAGGCGCCATTTTTCTGTGCGGCAAGAACTACTTCTTGATGCGGATTACCGGAGTTTCACCCACGGTTACGCTGCCAGACAGTTTGATCAGTTCTTTGATTTCGTCCATGTTGGAGATAACAACCGGAGTCAGGGTAGACTTGGCTTTCTCTTCCAGCAGGGCCAGATCGAATTCAATCACTGTATCGCCAACTTTCACACGTTGACCTTCTTCCGCGATGCGTTTGAAGCCTTCGCCTTTCAGTTCAACAGTGTCGATACCGAAGTGAACGAACAGTTCGATACCGCTATCTGATTCGATAGAGAACGCATGGTTGGTTTCAAAAATTTTACCGATGGTGCCATCAACTGGAGCAACCATTTTGTTGCCAGTTGGTTTGATAGCGATGCCATCACCAACGATTTTTTCGGCAAATACTACATCCGGCACGTCTTCGATATTAACGATTTCGCCAGACAACGGAGCAATAATCTCAATAGTTCCGGTGTCTTTCTTATCATCAGAAACCAGAGATTTCAATTTATCGAACAAACCCATGATCTTCTCCTAAGCAGTAATTTGGGCCGCATCTCGTGGATTAGCAGATTGTTTTTTCTTCAATGAACTTGTTAACCAGCGTCATTAACTCGTCCGTTGTCGGTTGAGCAAGAGCCTGCTCTGCTAACACCTTCGCATCTTCGAAGTTCGTGTTACGGATAATCTTCTTAATGCGCGGGATGGAAATGGCGCTCATAGAGAACTCGTCCAGACCCATACCCAGCAACAGAAGTGTAGCACGTTCGTCGCCTGCAAGCTCACCACACATGCCAGTCCATTTGCCTTCAGCATGAGAAGCATCAATAACTTGCTTGATCAGGTTGAGTACGGATGGAGACATTGGCTGGTAGAGATGTGAAATCATATCATTACCACGGTCAACTGCCAGGGTGTACTGCGTTAAATCATTGGTGCCGATACTAAAGAAATCCACTTCTTTGGCTAAATGACGAGCAATGACGGCTGCAGCAGGGGTTTCTACCATCACGCCGACTTCGATTGACTCATCAAATGACTTACCTTCGTCACGCAGTTCCTGTTTGTAGATTTCGATCTCTTTCTTCAGTGCACGCACTTCTTCAACAGAGATAATCATCGGGAACATAATGCGCAGTTTACCGAAAGAGGACGCTCGCAGAATCGCGCGCACCTGGTCACGCAGGATCTCTTTACGATCCATGGCGATACGCACTGCACGCCAGCCCAGGAACGGGTTCTCTTCTTTCGGGAAGTTCATGTACGGCAGTTCTTTATCGCCGCCAATGTCCATGGTACGCACGATAACCGCCTGAGAGCCGCAAGCTTCAGCAACCGCTTTATAAGCAGCAAATTGCTCTTCTTCGGTTGGCAGGGCATCACGATCCATGAACAGGAATTCAGTACGGTACAGACCAACACCTTCAGCGCCGTTGCGCTCAGCGCCATCAACGTCGCGTACGGTACCGATGTTCGCGCAAACTTCTACCTGATGACCATCCAGCGTAATGGCTGGCAGATCTTTCAGTTTAGCGAGTTCGGTTTTCTCGGTAGCAACCTGCTCCTGAACGGCACGCAGTTGCTCGATTTCTTCGTTAGTCGGATTGACGTAAACCAGATTGTTTACGGCATCCAGAATCAGATAATCGTCATTTTTAACCTGGGCAGTCACGCTGCCCGTACCCACGATGGCAGGCAGTTCAAGGGAACGCGCCATGATAGAGGTATGGGAGGTACGGCCACCAGCATCAGTGATGAAACCTAATACTTTGTCGAGGTTCAGCTGTGCGGTTTCTGACGGGGTCAGGTCTGCTGCAACCAGAATAACTTCGTTCTGAATGGAGCTTAAATCAATAATCGCCAGACCCAGGATGTTGCGCAGCAGGCGCTTACCGATATCACGTACGTCAGCCGCACGTTCCTTCAGGTATTCATCATCCAGTTCTTCGAGGGCAGTTGCCTGACCTTCGATAATTTCATGTGCAGCCGCGTCGGCCGTCATGCCCTTATCTTTAATCAGGGCTATGATTTCCTGCTCCAGCTCCTCATCTTCAAGCAGCATGATATGCCCTTCGAAGATGGCTTCTTTTTCTTCGCCGAAAGTTTCACCAGCTTTAGTTTTAATTGCTTCCAGTTGCGCAGATGCCTTGGCACGACCGCTCAGAAAACGTTCAACTTCCTGATCAACCTTGTCGGCAGAAATTTTTTTCCGGTCGATGACGATCTCGTCTTCTTTCAGCAGAAGTGCTTTGCCGAAAGCGATACCCGGGGATGCTAAAATGCCTGAAATCATAACCCTACCTTACTTGTGACTGATATTAAAAAGAACCCGGAACTTACTCGAGCTCAGCCATCAGTTTAACCAGATGCTCAACTGCTTTCTGCTCATCTTCACCTTCTGCAGAGAGGGTGACAACGGTACCCTGAGTCAGGCCCAGAGTCTGCAGTTTGAACAGGCTTTTGGCGCTAGCGCTTTTGCCATTGGAGGTCACAGTGATCTCAGAAGTGAAGCCTTTCGCTTCTTTAACAAACTGAGCAGCAGGGCGGGTATGCAGACCGTTTGGAGCGGTAATGGTAACTTCTTGCTGGAACATTGTATTTCCCCAACTTATAGGTTTTGTGTTGTGGAACTAAAGTCTAGCCTGGCGGTTGAACTTTAGCCTGTATTGTTAGCGCTGACGTTTCACTCGTCATTAAACATTATGCAGTGAAAGCAAGACTTGAACCAAATCATTAAATCGATTCAGCAGTCGGAATTTCTCATAATGATTAATTTCGCGCTTCAAAATAATTGTCAGGTTAAATACCAGACCCGACGGGGTGAATCAATGCCAGAGGGAGTAAAAGTTTGAGCCAGGCCACAAAAAAGCACCCGAAAGGGTGCTTTTTTACGCGTTTTTAACATGCTGGCACTACTGTTGCAGCTCTTTCTCTGTGAAAAGATCGGCAAACAGTGCAGTGCTTAAATAACGCTCACCCGAGGACGGTAGGATAACCACTATGTTCTTATTGGTAAAGGTTTCATCTTCCTGGAGTTTAAGCGCAGCAGCGACGGCAGCACCGGAGGAGATCCCTGCCAGGATGCCTTCTTCATCCATCAGGCGGCGTGCGGTAGAGATGGCTTCTTCGTTCGTAATGGACACAACTTTATCAATCAGCTTCAGATCCAGGTTGCCTGGAATGAAGCCTGCGCCAATACCCTGAATTTTGTGGGGGCCCGGTTTGATCTCTTCACCCGCCAAAGCCTGAGCGATAACCGGAGAGTCAGTTGGTTCAACGGCCACGGTAATCAGATCTTTTTTGCCTTTTGTGCCTTTTATATAGCGGGTAACGCCAGTTAGCGTTCCACCCGTACCCACGCCGGAGATAAATACATCAATCTGGCCGTCGGTATCCTCCCAAATTTCTGGGCCGGTGGTCTTTTCATGGATTTCTGGGTTTGCCGGATTGCTGAACTGCTGTAGCAGCAGGTATTTAGCCGGATCGCTGGCAACAATTTCTTCAGCTTTCTGAATAGCACCTTTCATCCCTTTAGCGCCTTCAGTCAGCACCAGGTTTGCGCCGAGCGCTTTCAGCAGCTTGCGACGTTCGATGCTCATGGTTTCTGGCATGGTCAACGTTAGTTTATAGCCACGCGCGGCGGCGACATAGGCCAGAGCAATACCGGTGTTACCGCTGGTCGGTTCAACCAGTTCAACGCCTGGCTTGAGCACGCCACGTTTTTCGGCATCCCAAATCATATTGGCACCGATACGGCATTTTACGCTGAAGCTCGGGTTGCGTGATTCTACCTTCGCCAGGATGCGTCCATTACCGATACGGTTCAGACGAACCAGTGGCGTATGACCGATAGTCAGCGAGTTGTCTTCGTAAATCTTACTCATGGCCTGTCCTTAACTGTATGAAATTGGGATACCGCTTCAGCATACCTGTTGAGAAAGTATGGGGAAGTAAGGAATTCGCATATCTATATGCTGATGAGAAATAATGCGTTCCAGTATGGAATAAGGGGTGGCATAAGCCACCCCTTGTTTACACATTTTTGCATTACTTCCATAACGCATTTTTAGCACGATAGCAGTCAACCCACATCGCCGTCGCACCGCAGACCGCGACGGGCATGATGAACAGATTCAGTACCGGAATCATCGTGAACAGGCTGGTCAGCGCCCCAAACTGCATATTGATCGTTTTTTGTCCGCGCAGGGCAATGCGCATCTCTTTAAACGGGACTTTGTGGTTATCAAACGGATAGTCGCAATACTGGATTGCCAGCATCCAGGCGCTAAACAAGAACCACAGCACTGGAGCGACGGTCTGTCCTATGCCCGGAATGAAGTAGAGGATTAACAACATAATCGCGCGGGGCAGATACCATGCAAATTTTTGCCATTCACGCTTCATGATGCGCGGGAGGTCTTTCATGATGCCCAAAATGCCTGTGTCCGGCGGGGTCGCGCCCGTTAGACGAGCTTCAAGCTGTTCGGCAAGCAGGCCATTAAACGGGGCCGCTATCCAGTTCGCAAGGGTCGAGAAGAAATAACCAAACACCAGCAGGACAGAAATGACGACGATGGGCCAAAGCAAATAGCTCAACCATTGCAGCCAGTCCGGAACATGACTCATTATCGAAGGTACCCAACTTTCAAGCTGGGTGAAGAGCCACCAGAACGCGCCACCCATTAGCACGATGTTGATGAGAAGAGGCAGGATCACAAAGCGTCGGATACCGGGTAGTGAGACCAGTTTCCAGCCCTGAGAGAAATACCAGATACCGCTGCGCGGGGTGGTTGAAGATGTTGAAACCATAGCCAAGTCGTACTCCTTTTTACACAACCGGTGTCATTGCCCGCCTATATTATCCAGTTACGGACCAATGACCAGTTCGGAAATGTTCGAAAAAACAGCAAAAAGCACATTTTCATCCATCTTTATGCTGTGAATGCTCCGCACGCACTTGCACTTGAGGTAATCGGCAAATACTCTTAGTGAGTAAATGTTTGCCGTGGTGGCAAGGTGTTAGAACAACAGAGAATATAATGATGCAGGATTTGCGTCTGATATTAATCATTGTTGGCGCGATCGCCATAATCGCTTTACTGGTACATGGTTTCTGGACCAGCCGTAAAGAGCGCTCCTCAATGTTTCGCGATCGCCCACTGAAGCGTATGAAGTCCAGTCGTGACCACGATGACGTCGATGACGACATCGAAGAGCTCGACGACGAAGGTGTGGGTGAAGTGCGTGTTCATCGGGTCAATACTGTCCCCGGCGTAGGCCATGGGGAGCATGAAGCGCCTCGCCAGTCTCCGCAGCACCAGTATCAGCCGCCGTATGCATCGGCACAGCCGCGTCAGTCGGCGCCGCAGCCCGTACCCGTAGAAGAACCTGTACGTCAGCCGCAACCGCAGCCCGTACCTGCTCAACCTGGCGTGCAGCAGCCTCAGCCTGTTCAGCAGCCTGTACCGCCGCAGCCTGTCGTCAATACGCAACCCACGCCTCAGCCTGCGCCGCACGTTGAACCAGAGCCGGTTGTGGTTGAAGAAGCGCCGGCGGCTGAAAAGCCGCAGCGTAAAGAAACGGTTATCATCATGAACGTGGCTGCCCATCATGGTACTCAGCTCAATGGTGATGTGCTGTTAAACAGTATCCAACAGGCCGGTTTCAAATTTGGCGATATGAATATTTTCCATCGTCATCTCAGCCCCGATGGCAGCGGCCCGTCGCTGTTTAGCCTGGCGAACATGGTTAATCCAGGTACATTTGATCCTGAGATGACCGGTGATTTCACAACGCCTGGCATTACTATCTTTATGCAAGTGCCGTCCTACGGTGACGAACTGCAAAACTTTAAGCTGATGTTGCAATCCGCCCAGCATATCGCCGATGAAGTCGGTGGTGTGGTGCTCGACGATCAACGTCGTATGATGACGCCGCAAAAATTGCGCGAATATCAGGATCGCATCCGCGAAGTTAAGGAAGCCAACGCGTAACGTCTGCGTTTACTTCACTCCTAATCAACCCCCGCCTGTCGGGGGTTTTTCTCATTGATGGTGCGATATGGACTCAATCGAACAACAACTCACACAGCTACGAACCACGCTTCGCCATCATGAATATCTTTATCATGTCATGGACGCGCCACAGGTTACGGATGCGGAGTATGACCGACTGATGCGCGAACTGCGCGAACTTGAAGCGCAGTATCCTGAATTGATTACGCCTGACTCACCCACTCAGCGCGTTGGTGCCACACCGTTGGCCTCTTTTAGTCAGGTTCGTCATGAAGTCCCGATGCTGTCGCTGGATAACGTCTTTGATGAAGAGAGTTTTCTGGCCTTTAACAAGCGTGTGCAGGATCGACTGAAAAGTGCCGATACCCTGACCTGGTGCTGTGAGCTTAAGCTTGATGGACTTGCCGTCAGCATTCTGTACGAAAATGGCCTACTGGTGCGTGCCGCCACGCGTGGTGATGGGACCACGGGTGAAGATATTACGACGAACGTGCGAACGATTCGCGCGATCCCGTTGACCCTGCGTGGGGATAACATTCCCGCGCGGCTCGAAGTGCGCGGCGAAGTCTTCCTGCCACAGGCTGGCTTTGAAAAAATCAACGATGATGCGCGTCGTACCGGCGGGAAAGTGTTTGCTAACCCGCGTAACGCAGCGGCAGGTTCACTCCGCCAGCTCGACCCGCGCATTACTGCCAAACGACCTTTAACGTTCTTCTGCTACGGTGTAGGCATTCTGGAGGGCGGTGAACTGCCTGATACCCATCTGGGGCGTTTGCTGCAGTTCAAAGAGTGGGGCTTACCGGTGAGCAATCGCGTACAGCTGTGCGACTCCCCTGAAGCAGTGCTTGCGTTTTATCACAAAGTTGAAGAGGACCGTCCTGCGCTTGGTTTTGATATTGACGGCGTAGTGATCAAAGTGAATTCGCTTGCGCTCCAGGAGCAACTGGGCTTCGTGGCTCGTGCGCCGCGCTGGGCTGTCGCCTTTAAGTTCGCCGCGCAGGAGCAAATGACGTTTGTGCGCGATGTGGAGTTCCAGGTGGGGCGAACGGGGGCAATTACTCCCGTTGCCCGCCTTGAGCCGGTGCAGGTGGCTGGCGTGCTGGTAAGTAACGCAACGCTGCACAACGCCGATGAGATCGCACGCCTGGGGCTGCGTATTGGCGATAAGGTCGTTGTCCGTCGTGCCGGCGATGTCATCCCACAGGTCGTTAACGTTGTCGAGTCTGAGCGCCCGGATGACGCGCGTGAGATAGTCTTCCCAACCCATTGCCCGGTTTGCGGATCGGACGTCGAACGCGTGGAAGGTGAGGTGGTGACGCGCTGCACCGGCGGTCTCATTTGCGGTGCCCAGCGTAAAGAGGCGCTTAAGCACTTTGTTTCTCGTCGGGCGTTAGACGTAGATGGGATGGGCGACAAAATTATCGATCAACTGGTCGAAAAAGAGTACGTGCATACTCCTGCCGATCTGTTCCGCCTGACGGCGGGTAAGCTGACGGGCCTTGACCGCATGGGGCCGAAATCGGCGCAAAACGTGGTTAATGCCTTAGAAAAAGCAAAGAAAACGACCTTTGCCCGCTTCCTTTATGCGCTGGGCATCCGTGAAGTCGGTGAGGCCACAGCGGCCGGTCTGGCGGCCCATTTCGGTACGCTGGAAGCGCTTGAAAAGGCGAGCATCGAGGATCTGCAAAAAGTGCAGGACGTCGGGATCGTTGTGGCGACGCATGTGTTCAATTTCTTTGCCGAAGAGAGCAACCGCGACGTTATCGGCAAATTACTGGAAGAGGGTATTCACTGGCCCGCGCCGATCGTGGTTAACGCTGAAGAAATTGACAGTCCCTTCGCCGGTAAAACCGTGGTGCTAACGGGGAGTCTGAGCCGATTGTCCCGTGACGATGCCAAAGCGCGTCTGATTGCTCTTGGTGCAAAAGTGGCGGGCAGCGTGTCGAAGAAAACCGATCTGGTGATCGCCGGTGAAGCGGCAGGCTCCAAGCTCGCTAAAGCTCAGGAACTGGGGATCGCAGTGATTGATGAAGACGAAATGCTGCGTTTGTTAGGAGAGTAAGGTGGAGAAAGAACAACTCATCGAAATCGCTAACACCGAGATGCCGTTCGGTAAATATAAAGGCCGTAGGCTAATAGATGTGCCGGAAGAGTATTTTCTGTGGTTTGCCCGTAAGGATGAATTTCCTCCCGGGCGTCTTGGCGAATTAATGGCTATTACGTTGTTGATCAAATCTGAGGGGCTGAGCCATCTGGTTCAACCCCTTAAGCGTCGTTAAGCCTTCGCGGCGCGGGTTTCTTCCTGCGCCAGCTTTTCTGCCTGACGCTTGTAGCGCCGCGCCATTACCGCACAGACCATAAGCTGAATCTGATGGAAAATCATCAGCGGTAGCACCATCATGCCAATCACTGACGTAGGGAACAGGATATTCGCCATCGGAATACCGTTCGCCAGGCTTTTCTTCGAACCGCAGAAAACGATGGTTATCTCATCGGCTTTATTAAATCCGAATCTGCGTGCGGCAAAGATGTTCACCGCAATGACAATGGCCAGCAGCACGCAACTCACCAACGCGATAAACAGTAACGAACCGACACCGACTTTGTGCCAGATACCGTTCACGACCGCTTCACCAAAGGCAGAATAAACCACCAGTAGAATCGACGTCTGATCCGTTTTACCGATCCACTTTTTATTTCTTGCGACAAAATCACCAATCCACGGGCGCGAAAGATGTCCGAGGACGAATGGCAGCAGCAATTGCAGACAGATTTTGCCAACCTGTTCCAGATTACCTTCCGCGCCGTGCATATTCATCAGCAGCCCAACCAGCAGCGGCGAAACAAAAATCCCCAGCAAGCTTGACGCCGACGCCGAGCACACCGCAGCGGCGACGTTCCCGCCCGCCAGTGAGGTAAACGCAATAGCGGACTGAACGGTTGCAGGCAAAATACACAGATACAGGAAACCTGTGTAAAGCGCCGGATCGACATTCACCGGTGCCCACCACGCAAACAGGACTCCGAGTATGGGGAAAATGACGAAAGTGCTGCACATGACCCACAGATGCAGCCGCCAGTGGCTACCGCCTGCAATGATGGCTTCACGAGACAGTTTGGCGCCATGCATAAAGAACAGCAGGGCAATCGCGGCCGTCGTCAGTCCTTCAAAGAAAGGCACAAAGCCTCCGCGCGCAGGGAAGAACGACGCGAGCATGACGGTCACGATGAGCGTGAGGGTAAAGGGATCGAGAATACGGAAAAGTTTCATAAATACTCCTGAAAGCAGATTTGGCTATTGTGCTTTGTTCCGTTTGAGAAATAAAATCGATTTATTGCATCCATTCATGAATAAAATAGATGAATTATTCTCTCCGTCAGCTTCGTGTTTTTGTCACCGTTGCGCAGACCAAAAGCTTTAGCCGTGCAGGGGACGTGATTGGCCTGAGCCAGTCGGCCGTGAGTCACAGTGTGAAAGAGCTGGAGCGACAAACCGGCATGCGGTTACTTGATCGAACCACGCGGGAGGTTGTGCTTACCGAAGCGGGGCAGCAGCTCGCTTCACGGCTGGAAAGAGTGCTTGATGAACTTAACGGGATACTGCGCGACGTGGGGCGAGTGGGGCAGCAGCTTTCCGGGACGGTACGCGTCGCGGCCAGCCAGACCATCTCCGCGCACTTGATTCCGCAGTGCATCGCCGAAAGTAACCATCGCTATCCCGAGATCAATTTTGTCCTACACGATCGGCCGCAGCAGTGGGTGCTTGAAAGCATCCGCCAGGGTGATGTGGACTTCGGTATTGTTATTGATCCCGGCCCGGTGACCGATCTGGAGTGCGAAGTCGTGCTCTCGGAGCCATTTCTGCTGCTATGCCGTGAAGACGATCCTCTCGCCTCGTTGCCACAGGTCACCTGGCAAGCATTAGAAGGGGCAAACCTGGTCCTTCAGGATTATGCATCGGGTAGTCGTCCGTTGATTGACGCGGCCCTGGCTTCTCAACGAATCAACGCCACTATTGTGCAGGAGATTGGTCATCCGGCGACCCTGTTTCCTATGGTAGAGGCGGGGATCGGGATAAGCGTGTTACCTGCGCTGGCACTGCCTTTACCACAGGGAAGCTGCTTAACCGTCAGGCGTTTTATGCCCTGTATTGAACGTAAACTCATGTTGGTTCGGCGTAAAAATCGCTCCCTTTCTGGAGCGGCTCACGCGTTATGGGAAGTAGTTGGTATGCAGGCACAACGATTAATGGAGGCCCGCACACACGACCCGCTATTTACTACTGCCGAAGATCAAATGTAGATATCAATCTGATGTTCTGCCGACGGGTTGTTGATCCCTTCTGCCTTTACCTGGCTTTGCTCCTGTTTATCCTGAGATTCTTCAGCCTGACGATGCTGTAATTGCGCCAACTGAGCCTGCAGCATTGTCAGCTGCGACTGCAACAGTTCTTGCTGCTTCTGTTTTTCTTCCGCAGAACCGCTACCACCTGCGATGTCTTTCAACTGCGAGGTAATTTTGGTTATCTGAACGGTGAGTCGACTTATCTGAGACGCAATGTCGTTTCCACCGGATCCGGCGTCGCCGCCACCGCTGCTCTGTACTGAAGGTGCTGAAGCCTGAATAGTTGTCATCGTGGGTTCCTCCCGCCATAAAACAAGGGTATCGGCACGAAGAGGAATAGCTTGAGAGAACCTGCCAGATTTAGCGGGTCAGGCGCGGGTATCTCGTAATGATGACGAATGAGTAGGGAAGGGGGCGAATTTTTCAAATCGCAGATAGCAAAAAAGCGCCTTTAGGGCGCTTTTTTACATTGGTGGGTCGTGCAGGATTCGAACCTGCGACCAATTGATTAAAAGTCAACTGCTCTACCAACTGAGCTAACGACCCGAATGGTGGGTGATGACGGGCTCGAACCGCCGACCCCCTCCGTGTAAAGGAGGTGCTCTACCAACTGAGCTAATCACCCTAACTTCGGTACTGCATTTGATCAGAATCATTGTTGAGAATGGTGGGTGATGACGGGCTCGAACCGCCGACCCCCTCCGTGTAAAGGAGGTGCTCTACCAACTGAGCTAATCACCCAATCTCAAATTCTTATCTACACGGCGGAGTCTACATAAAGTAGATGGTGGGTGATGACGGGCTCGAACCGCCGACCCCCTCCGTGTAAAGGAGGTGCTCTACCAACTGAGCTAATCACCCCCGCTGTGTGGAGTCGCATTATAGGGAGAGTTGAAAATGAGTCAACGCCTTTTCTAAAGTTTTCGTTCGTTCGTCGTAAAATTAAACAAATGGATCGCGAAACATTCGGCGCGGCATGATTTCTAAACAAAATTAGCAAACCTGCACCTCAAACAGGCAACATCATTGAGGATTCGCCCCACAGTGATAGAATATTGCCCATTGTTTTTATCCCAGCATTTGCCGGTCGTCGGCATCTTTAATAACGTAAGGCCATTTCATGAAAATCAAAACTCGCTTCGCGCCTAGCCCGACAGGTTATTTGCACGTCGGTGGAGCACGTACTGCTCTCTATTCCTGGCTCTTTGCACGTAACCACGGCGGTGAGTTCGTGCTGCGTATTGAAGACACCGACCTTGAGCGCTCTACGCCAGAAGCTATCGAAGCCATTATGGATGGCATGAACTGGCTCAATCTGGAGTGGGATGAAGGCCCTTATTTCCAGACTAAGCGTTTTGATCGTTACAACGCCGTTATCGATGACATGATCGTCGCGGGCACGGCCTACAAATGCTATTGCTCTAAAGAGCGCCTGGATGCACTGCGCGAAGAGCAGATGGCGAACGGTGATAAACCTCGCTACGACGGGCGTTGCCGTCACAGCCACGAACATCATGCTGATGATGAGCCGTGTGTTGTACGTTTTGCAAACCCGCAGGAAGGGTCGGTTATTTTTGACGATCAGATTCGTGGTCCGATTGAATTCAGCAACCAGGAACTGGACGATCTCATCATCCGTCGTACCGATGGTTCACCAACCTATAACTTCTGTGTTGTTGTTGATGACTGGGATATGGAGATCTCACACGTTATCCGTGGAGAAGACCATATCAATAATACTCCGCGTCAGATAAACATCCTGAAAGCGTTGAATGCCCCTGTGCC
This sequence comes from Enterobacter sp. SCRI0065, assembly GCF_059766475.1. Taxonomy (NCBI): domain Bacteria; kingdom Pseudomonadati; phylum Pseudomonadota; class Gammaproteobacteria; order Enterobacterales; family Enterobacteriaceae; genus Enterobacter; species Enterobacter sp. SCRI0065. The sequence goes on from NZ_JCBAJB010000002.1 coordinate 196,065, forward strand.
GGTTTATGCGCATGTGTCCATGATCAACGGTGACGATGGCAAAAAACTGTCTAAACGTCATGGTGCGGTGAGCGTAATGCAGTATCGCGATGATGGTTTCCTGCCAGAAGCACTTCTGAATTACCTGGTCCGTCTGGGCTGGTCCAGCGGCGATCAGGAGATCTTCAGCCGTGAAGAGATGATTAAACTGTTTTCTCTTGATGCCGTCAGCAAGTCAGCCAGTGCGTTTAACACCGAAAAACTGCTGTGGCTGAACCACCATTACATCAACACCATGCCAGCGGAATATGTTGCAACTTATCTGCAATGGCATATTGAGCAGGCTAACATTGACACCCGTACAGGCCCTGAGCTGGCGGATCTGGTCAAGCTGTTGGGTGAGCGCTGCAAAACGCTCAAAGAGATTGCTGAAAGCTGCCGCTATTTCTATGAAGACTTTGAGGAATTCGACGCCGACGCCGCGAAAAAACACCTGCGTCCGGTTGCGCGACAGCCGCTGGAAGTGGTGCGCGATAAACTGGCTGCACTGGCTGACTGGACCGCAGAAAATGTTCACCATGCGATTCAGGCTTCGGCAGATGAGTTGGAAGTAGGCATGGGTAAAGTCGGCATGCCACTGCGCGTCGCGGTAACGGGTGCCGGTCAATCACCAGGTCTGGATGTGACGGTTCATGCGATTGGTAAGACGCGCAGCGTAGCGCGTATCAACAAAGCGCTGGACTTCATTGCGGCGCGCGAAAGCCAGCAATAATCGCATTTCAGAACGAGCAGAGCGGCAGGGAAACCTGCCGCTTTTTTTATGCGTGCGTTTCAGCAATACCAAGGCGGAGAAGGAAGCCCTGAATACCTTCACGTGCCAAAAGCACGGCTAAGCGCTCTTGCTCAACAAGGCTCATATTTTCCAGTGCATCGGTAACCTGTTTCAGCAGTACGGGAATCTTCATTTCGCCGTAGGGGGTAGGCGCTTCGGCAAGCTGATAAATCGCCTGACGGCTGCGAACAGCAGGGATACTCATAATATGATCGCGAACACGAACATCTAAATGGATTAAGCGGGCTCGACCGCCTTTCACGCCGTTGATCTTTTCCGTTTTCCAGCCTTTCTCACGGATCCAGCGGTTAACGGTTTGCCTGGCAACACCTAAGCTATCGGCTAGCTCTTCCGTGGTCATTTTGCTCCGTAGTCTTTTCATATTAGTTCTGGTCGCGAATTCCTAAACGTTGCAGTAATCCGGTAATCCCTTCTCGCAGCAACAAAGAGGTCAGCTGCTTTTGCTCATCCGGTGTCATTTCATTTGCCAGTGTCAGGAGTAAAAGAGGTAACGAGCTGTCGCTGTCAATGCTAAGAGGCGTCTCCGCTACCTCGGGTTCCCGGCATGCGCTGCGAATAAAATCCCGCACTTTTTCGTTCACATGCACCAGCCGCGCTTTACCACCCTGAACTCCCGGCCTTGGTGATGTTATCCAACCCTCTTTACGTACCCATTTATTGATGGTCTGGCGGCTATAGCCAGTGAGTCGGGATAGCTCCTCTGGCGTCATTCGTTCCTTGATCATGCAATTACCTGAGAATCAGTAGGGTTAATTAGTGGTTCATCTTATAGCACCCTTTTACGCGAAAACGTGACAGGCTTAACTCCTGTCTGCGAGCAGCTTCGCAATGTGATTCATTTGCCTGAATTTTCGGCGATTAATCGAGAGGGATTGATTTTGCCGTTGACACTGTGCGGTGGAATTCATATTATGCCGCCCGTCAACACGACAGCTTTACGTTGGGGCTATAGCTCAGCTGGGAGAGCGCTTGCATGGCATGCAAGAGGTCAGCGGTTCGATCCCGCTTAGCTCCACCAAATTCTTATCCAGGAGAATTTGGAACGTAAAACACTGTGGGGCTATAGCTCAGCTGGGAGAGCGCTTGCATGGCATGCAAGAGGTCAGCGGTTCGATCCCGCTTAGCTCCACCAAATTTAAGACCCTCGCTGAAAAGCGGGGGTTTTTTTATGCCTCTGTTAAACCTTTCCCTATGACTCGTTGCAAAAAAGTTCATTTCCTATACTGACACTAAACCTGTAGTGAGAAAGTCGTCTATTTATAGACCGCAACTTGATTCGCGCAATTAATAAACTTATTATTCATGTGGCTTATTATTTGGCCAGAAAATTAGGTTGCTAACCATAATGAGAGATAACCACTTAAAAAACTTGCGAATATTTTTGCTGGCACTGATTCTTTGTCTGTTGGCTATTCCCATTTCTCGATTTTTTTCGCCTCGCGCTATCGTCGATGGTCATGATGTTTATCTCGCCTGGCTGCCGCTTAGTGTCATGCTGGCGGTCATCTTACTCTTTGGTCGTCGAGCTATTGCGCCGGTTATTCTCGGCTTTGCACTTACCAATGCGTTGAGTTTAGAACTGACCTTTGTTCAGGCTTTAGCCCTCTTGTTTTGCCAGGTCTTTTCCGTTTTTGCCAGTTGTGGCGTTGTGCGATGGCAGCTTGGAAGGCGTTGGAGACATGGTCTTCCTAACAAATACATTGGAATACGCCTTTTCTGGTTAGGCTTTGTTCTGCCACTGGGTATCAAATTTTCGATGTACCTGGTAGGACACTTAGTGCATTACCCGGTCTCGCTTTCCAACTTCTTTGGTGAAGGCAGCGCGATTTATAATGTGATTGATATTCAAAGCCTGATTTGCGCGGCGTTGATCTTCACCATGATGTTCTATTATCCCTTCCGAATGATCGTCAACCCACGTTATGCCCGACGCTTTTGGCAACAGTGGCTCAAACCTTGTCTGGCTAAGGGGAACGCCGTATTTACCTTTGGCTGGGTGATGTGTCTTGCCATCATTTTGCTGGGACTGTGCGCGCCTTTTGACTCTGATTATATTGCGGGCTATCTGGTGCCGGTGATCTTCATTCTTTTCACGATGGGTATTAGCCGGTTGAGCTATGCGCTGGTTTCATTGTGCTGGGCAGTCTCGGTATTCCTGCTACTGACCTATAACGTCAACTTCCTGAATGGTGTTCAGACGGGGTATTCTCTCGCGATTGTCCTCTCAGTTTTGATCTCGTTTGCTATTTGCTTGATGTATATGTCGCGGATTTATCAGCATAGTGAATGGTTAAAACAAGGCTGGCAGGAGAGGGCGCTAACCGATCCGCTCACTGGCTTACCGAACATGCGAGCACTCGAGGCTTATCTGGAAAAGTACCCTGAGACGCATATTTGCTGCCTGCGCATGAACAATCTGGAATTTCTGAGTCGTCATTACGGGATGATGATGCGAGTGCATTGCAAACGCGAAATCACTACCGCGCTCAAACCTTTTTTGCTGACCAATGAAAAACTCTTCCAACTGCCGGGCAGTGAACTGGTCCTTGTGCTGAACGGCACAGAAATTGAAGCGCGCTTGCAGCATTTAATTGATCTCCTGAACAACCGCAAGATTTACTGGAACAATACGCCGCTGGATATTGAGTTTGGTGCCTCGTGGGGACATCTCGACCGTAATAACGGTGAAAATTTGCATCATACGCTGGGCCAATTGAGCTGGCTTTCCGAACAGTCCTGCACCACGCAAACCGTACTCGCGCTGACAAACAGCCTTGCTACCGTCTCCGGACACACGTCGGAACGCGTGTTCATGCTGAGTCGGGTAAAGAGAGCACTACAGGAGGGCGGGATACGGTTGTACGCCCAACCTATCCTGAATGCAGCAGGAATCGGCTATCACGAGATCCTGACGCGGCTGGAAAGCGACGGCGAAATCATTACTCCCGATCGATTCATCCCGCTTATCGCGCAATTTAACCTGAGCAGACGTTTTGACCTGAGCGTGGTAGAAGCCCTGGTGAAATGGATGGCTGAGAATGACGTGCTTCAGGAACAAGCCCGATTTTCGGTGAACCTGATGCCGCTAACACTGATGCAAAAAGAGGTTGGCACCGAAATTATTCATCTCTTTGAAGCATATGGAATATCCTCTCGAACGGTGATTATTGAGGTCACGGAAGAGCAGGCATTTTCTAATTCGGAAACCAGTATTCATAATATTCAGCAGCTGCGCGAATATGGCTTCAAAATTGCGATCGATGATTTTGGTACGGGCTATGCCAATTACGAGCGGCTTAAGCGTCTGCAGGCCGATATCATCAAGATTGACGGCTGCTTTGTTAAGGATATTTGTACTGATAGTATGGATGCGATGATCGTGCAGTCAATTTGTAATCTGGCGAAAACCAAATCACTGTGTGTGGTGGCAGAGTTTGTGGAAACCGAAGAACAACGGCGGATGCTGCTGGCATCAGGCGTTAATTATCTGCAGGGTTATTTGATTGGAAAACCACGTCCTCTGGACGATATTCAGGCATAAAAAAACCGAGAGCAGAACCTCGCTCTCGGTTTTTCTTTGATTACAGTACCAGTGCGGCGATAGACGCGGACAGCACGCTCACCAGAGTCGAACCGTAAACCAGTTTCAGGCCGAAACGTGAAACCACGTTACCCTGTTCTTCGTTCAGACCTTTAATCGCACCAGCGATGATGCCGATGGAAGAGAAGTTGGCGAATGACACCAGGAAGACGGAAATAATACCTTCAGCGCGCGGAGAGAGCGTGCTGGCAATTTTCTGCAGATCCATCATTGCAACAAATTCGTTAGAAACCAGTTTGGTCGCCATGATGCTGCCAACCTGCAACGCTTCGTGAGCCGGAACACCCATTACCCATGCAATCGGATAGAAGATGTAGCCCAGAATGCCCTGGAAGGAGATACCCAGAACGGCAGCGAACAAGGCGTTCAATGCAGCAATCAGCGCGATGAAACCAATCAGCATGGCGGCAACGATAACGGCAACTTTGAAGCCTGCCAGAATGTATTCACCCAGCATTTCGAAGAAACTTTGTCCTTCGTGCAGGTTAGACATCTGGATGTTTTCTTCGTCAGCGTCAACGCGGTACGGGTTGATCAGCGACAGAACAATAAAGGTGCTGAACATGTTCAGTACCAGCGCGGCGACCACGTATTTTGGTTCCAGCATAGTCATGTACGCGCCCACGATTGACATGGAAACGGTAGACATTGCGGTAGCCGCCATGGTGTACATGCGGTTGCGTGACATTTTGCCGAGGATATCTTTATACGCGATAAAGTTCTCAGACTGGCCCAGAATCAGGGAGCTGACTGCGTTGAAGGATTCCAGTTTACCCATGCCGTTGACTTTAGATAACAGGAAGCCGATAGCGCGGATAACCACTGGCAGAACGCGGATGTGCTGCAAAATACCGATCAGCGCAGAGATAAAGACGATTGGGCAAAGCACTTTCAGGAAGAAGAATGCCAGACCTTGATCGTTCATATTACCAAAGACAAAGTTGGTCCCTTCATTAGCGAATCCGAGCAGTTTTTCGAACATCTCGGAAAAGCCTTTTACAAAGCCCAGGCCCACGTTGGAGTTAAGGAAGAACCACGCGAGTAAAACTTCAATAACAAGCAGCTGTATAACGTAGCGAATGCGAATGTTTTTGCGGTCAGTGCTGACCAGCAGTGCAAGTATAGTAACGACAACAAGTGCCAGTATAAAATGAAGGACGCGGTCCATATTTGCTCCAAATATGAGGCAGGTTTAATTTTCATGCACATTCTATGCAACAGGCACAAAGAAAACGAGATCAAGAACACACTATAGTTACATCCTGTGACGAATCTCAAAAATAGTGATCGGTAATACATTTTTGTTATGTTGTGTAAATGAGTGAAAAGTTACGTTTGTGTGCTACGCTTCACAAAAGACTGCGCGATTTCCTCGCCCGTCACAGCCCGTTCACATCGTTCGCCCTTCAATCGTTCTTTGCTATCAGAGAAATCACTTTAAACCATCTAAATGATCTTGATAATCATTCTCATTTTGATAGCATAAAACATAGCAAAGGCTATATTTCCAGAGGCAGAGATGACAAACAGTCGCGTAGAGAGTAGCAGTGGTAAAGCAGCGCGCAAGCTGAGGTTTGCATTAATGGGACCTGCGTTCATTGCTGCCATTGGCTATATCGACCCGGGTAATTTTGCGACCAATATTCAGGCCGGAGCCAGCTTCGGCTATAAACTGCTGTGGGTAGTGGTGTGGGCAAACATGATGGCGATGCTCATACAGGTCCTTTCTGCAAAGCTCGGAATCGCCACCGGGAAAAACCTGGCAGAGCAAATCCGCGATCATTACCCGCGCCCGGTCGTCTGGTTTTACTGGGTACAGGCCGAGATCATCGCAATGGCGACCGATTTGGCAGAATTCATTGGCGCCGCCATTGGCTTCAAACTGATTCTGGGCGTATCCCTGCTACAGGGCGCAGTGCTAACCGGGATTGCCACCTTCCTGATATTAATGTTGCAACGTCGCGGACAAAAACCGCTGGAGCTGGTGATTGGCGGTCTGCTGCTGTTCGTCGCGGCGGCTTATATTGTTGAACTGATTTTCTCGCAGCCAAACTTAGTGCAACTCAGTAAAGGCATGGTCATCCCCAGCCTGCCGACGTCAGAAGCGGTATTTCTTGCCGCGGGTGTACTGGGCGCAACGATCATGCCACATGTTATTTATCTTCACTCGTCCCTGACGCAGCACGCGCATGAAGGTTCCCGGCAGGAGCGTTATTCCGCGACAAAATGGGACGTTGGGATTGCGATGACCATCGCAGGATTCGTAAACCTGACAATGATGGCGACTGCGGCGGCGGCCTTTCATTTTAACGGCCATACCGGTGTTGCCGATCTTGACCAGGCCTACCTGACGTTAGAACCTTTACTTAGCCATGCGGCGGCGACCATCTTTGGTCTGAGTCTGGTGGCGGCCGGACTGTCTTCTACCGTAGTCGGTACGCTGGCAGGGCAGGTGGTGATGCAAGGATTCGTGCGCTTCCACATTCCGCTGTGGGTGCGCCGCGCCGTCACGATGCTTCCATCGTTTATTGTGATTCTGATGGGTCTTGATCCCACTCGTATTCTGGTGATGAGTCAGGTGCTGCTGAGCTTTGGTATTGCGCTGGCTCTGGTACCGCTACTGATCTTTACCAGCAACCACGCCTTGATGGGCGATTTGGTGAATACCACGCTTGTGAAACGTATCGGATGGCTGATCGTGGTCCTGGTGGTAGCACTGAATCTTTGGTTATTGATCGGGACGATATTAGGGTTATAAAGCCGTAACGGAAGAAAGGAGCCTGTTGGCTCCTTTCTTATTATTAATGGTGGTGCCCGTGTCCATGCCCACGTCCGTGACCCCGAGGTGGACCACGGCGGTCGTCACGATCGCTCCAGCCTTCGCGATAGCCTCGTTCATACGCTTTGCGGTTATCCCATCCACGATGGCGACCATTTTCATGTCTCGACCAGCGGTCATTTCGCCATTCATAGTTACGATGCCAATAGCCGCGGTCGCGCCAGCCGCCGCCGTCCCAGTAGTTGCCTGAATTATCACGATCGCCAATATGTAATTTTACTGATGGCAACAGGGTGATTTCGCCCGCATTAGCGACCAGCGGAGCGGTAGCCAGTAATACTGCTGCAAGAATCAGTGACCTGAACATTGTTACTCTCCTTCACGATCGGGGCCTTATCTGGCCTGTTAACGCAATATTACGGGGCCGTAAAGCCCCGTATAATCGCCTCAACTCCTAATTCATGAAGGGGAGCACGTTTTGCTAAAAATGATTTTATTTTGAGCTGTTCAGTATTGATTCGATGCTGCTGAGTTCGTCGGCAGTAAAATGGCAATTCGCCAGCATTCCTACGGCATCCTCAATTTGCGCGGTCTTGCTCGCGCCGATCAGAACCGAGGTCACGGTCTGATGACGTAATATCCAGGCCAGCGCCATTTGTGACAACTTTTGGCCTCTGCTCTCGGCGAGTGCGTTTAACTGTCGCACTTTCACCAGCTTCTCGTCGCTGACCTGGTCAGCATTCAGGAAGCGGCTTCCACTGGCCGCACGGGAGTCAGCGGGAATGCCGTTCAAATAACGATCGGTGAGTTGTCCCCCAGCCAGCGGCGAGAAGGGAATACAGCCCACACCTTTCTCCTGTAGCACTGACAGTAATCCCTCTTCTGGGGCGCGTTCGAACATGGAATATTTTGGCTGGTGGATAAGGCATGGTGTACCGAGCTCCTCGAGGATGTCGATCGCCTGGCGTGCCAGCTCGGCCGGATAATTTGACAGGCCCACATACAAGGCCTTCCCCTGACGCACAACGTGGTCGAGGGCTTTCATTGTCTCTCTTAGCGGCGTTTCCGGATCGGGACGGTGGTGGTAGAAGATATCCACATATTCAAGCCCCATACGTTTAAGGCTCTGATCAAGGCTGGCAATCAGATATTTACGCGATCCCCAGTCCCCGTAAGGGCCGTCCCACATGGTGTAGCCCGCTTTGGTCGAGATGATCAGTTCATCGCGATAAGGCTTAAAATCTTCCTGGAAAATGCGCCCAAAATGACTCTCAGCAGAACCCGGAGGTGGGCCATAGTTGTTAGCGAGATCGAAGTGCGTAATACCGAGCTCAAACGCGTGCTGTAAAAGCTGACGACTGTTGTCAACGAGCGTGGTGTCACCAAAGTTATGCCACAGCCCGAGCGAAATCGCGGGCAGTTTGAGTCCGCTCCTGCCGCAACGGCGATACTGCATTGACTCATAACGCGTTTTGTCCGCCTGAAAAACCATGTTTTTACCCTCTGACGAAAAAAGATGCCACCCATGTATACGCTTACACTACGGCTCAGAAAATCAGATTACTACGCCATATTTTGTAAAGCATTCTTTCCATAGCCTTCTTGCCGCTATTCCTGGACAGTCATCACGCTTCTTCAATACTCAAGGTGAGGTCAATGCCAGAAGGATACCTGCTATGCGAACCCCGTATTGTGTCGCCGATTACCTGCTTGAGCGTCTCTCGCAGTGTGGCGCGGAACATCTGTTTGGTGTACCGGGCGATTACAACCTGCAATTTCTCGACCATGTTATTGATAGCCCGGATATTCGTTGGGTTGGGTGCGCCAATGAATTAAATGCGGCCTATGCCGCCGATGGCTATGCCCGTTGCAAGGGGGTTGCCGCGCTATTGACGACCTTTGGGGTAGGGGAACTGAGTGCCATGAACGGTATCGCGGGGAGTTTCGCGGAGTACCTTCCCGTGCTTCATATCGTAGGCGCACCGTCCAGCGTCTCACAGCGTAAAGGTGAGCTGCTTCATCACACGCTGGGCGATGGTGAGTTTCACCATTTCTATCATATGAGCAAACCAATAACCTCGGCGCAGGCCATTCTTACCGAGCAAAATGCCTGCCATGAAATCGATCGCGTTTTGTTGGTGATGATGCGTGAGCGCCGTCCTTGCTACTTGATGCTGCCCGCTGATGTGGCAAAAAAACCAGCAACTCCCCCTGTAAACGCTCTCATCACAACCGCTGACCCAGCGGATAACGCCTGTCTGACTGCTTTTCGCGAGGCAGTCGAAACGCGCCTCACTGGCAGCCAGCGGATGGCGTTGCTCGCTGATTTTTTGGTGCTGCGCTATGGGCTGAAAGATGCGTTACAAAAGTGGGTAGAAGCGTCACCGATGGCGCATGCGACCATGCTCATGGGCAAAGGCATTTTTGATGAGCGACTTCCGGGTTTCTACGGTACGTACCATGGTGCAGCAAGCGATGAGCGTGTCAGAAGTGCTATTGAAGACGCTGATGTGGTGATTTGTGTAGGCACGCGTTTTACCGATACGCTCACCGCCGGCTTTACCCATCAGTTAACGGCAGCACAAACCATTGAAATCCAGCCTCATGCCGCGCGTGTAGGCGAACGTTGGTTTACCGATATCCCGATGGCTCAGGCAGTAGACGTTCTCGCCGCGCTGTGTCAGCGCCAAAGTGCGGCACAAGCACTACCCGTGCGTCAGGCTGCGCTTTCACATGAGACTCACGAAGGTGCCTTGACTCAGGATAACTTCTGGCAAACGCTGCAAACGTTTATTCGACCGGGCGATATCATTCTTGCCGATCAGGGAACCGCTGCGTTTGGTGCCAGCGCGCTGCGTTTGCCTGCGGAGGTGAATTTTATTGTCCAGCCGCTGTGGGGCTCGATTGGCTTCACGCTGGCAGCCGCATTCGGTGCGCAAACGGCGTGTCCAGACCGTCGGGTGATTGTGCTAACCGGCGACGGTGCGGCGCAACTGACGATTCAGGAGATGGGGTCGATGCTGCGGGATAATCAGCATCCCGTTATTCTGGTACTGAACAATGAGGGCTATACCGTCGAGCGGGCTATTCACGGGGCAACACAACGCTACAACGACATTGCTCTGTGGAACTGGACCCAGATCCCGCATGCGCTCAGCCAGAACGCGCAGGCGGAATGCTGGCGGGTTAGTGAAACGGTACAGCTTGCTGAGGTGCTGGAGAAAGTCGCCCACAGTGAACGGCTATCGCTGATTGAGGTGATGTTGCCCAGAGATGATATCCCTCCTCTGTTGAGCGCCATCACCAAAGCCCTGGAAGCGCGAAACAGCCTTTAATCACTTATCGTTTCGCCAGGCCATCAGCATCGGTTTGCCCGCCAGCAGGAGCCAGGCGGGCAGCATGACGATGCACAGCAGCGGGAGCAGATTAGTGTCGGGCACAACCACTGCCGCCATAAACAGGCTCAGCCATGCGTCGCGCGTCACCACAAGCACCAGCCCCAAAATCGAACAGGAAATAGTGATCGCTGCCGGAACCGCATTAACGTGCTCGTGCAGCATTAATCCTAACGCCACGCCAATAAACACCGCAGGGAAAATGCGTCCGCCGCGAAAACCGCACGCCGCCGCGACCACAACTGCCGCCAGTTTGACAACGGCGAAAAGCAAATAGTCTGAGACGGTAAACACCTGACTAAAGGCCATCTGCTGCATCTCGTCCAGGCCTTTAAATAAGGTTATCGATCCGCCGATAGCCCCCAGAATACCCAATACAAAACCACCCGCGCCGAGAATCAGTACCGGGTGCTTTAGTTTATGCATCAGGCGATGCATACGCGGCAGGCACCAGACGGCAACCATCCCTAAAGCGATGGCAATAGCGGCGACAATCGCGCCGCTAAAGATATCGGCCAGATGCATCTGACCGTAGTGGTCAATAGGCAGCGAAAAGTGGGGATGGAAAAACAGGCTGGTGGTTAAGGAGCCGGCAGCAGCGGCCATCAGCGGGGCGAAAAGGCGATCCCACAGCGGCACATCATTATCACCGCTCAGCGTTTGAGAAAATATCAGGGCGGCAGCAACCGGCGTGCCGAACAGTGCACCGATAGTGCCGGCAGAAGCCAGAATGGTCCAGTCCAGCGCACTGACGCGCGGTAAAATTCGTGAGCCGAGATACACGGCGAGGGCTATATTAACCGCCATTATAGGATGCTCAGGACCGAGACTCACGCCACCCGCCAGGGCGATAATCAGAGCGAGAATAAGACCAGGCAATGCCATTGGGTTTACGGGCGCGCCAATCAGCGGTTCCAGTGCCGGATCGGGGCCAGCATGTCCAGGGCTAAAGCGAATCACCAGTCCCACTGCGACTCCGGTGAACGTCAGCATCAGGATAATCCACGCTGGTGAATCAAAGGGAATGCCGAGCTGCGACGGAAGCGACGTCCACAGGAGGGATTGCAGCACCGACGCGATTTTCATCACGGCGATTAACACCAGGCTCGATGCAACGCCAATCATTAATGCCGGTGGCGCTAAAAGCAGCATGGTTCTGGCTCGCGGATGGAGCATGATGATTTCCTTGTACAAAACGGTCTAACGTTACTTTGCACATTCAGCCAGGCGGCAATAGTGCAAAAGGTGCTGAAACGGTAAAGTTATTCTGTGACGAAGATCGATAATCCTGGGCCACCCGCATTCAGGTCGTTGTTGTTATGTCGCCTTGAATTTACAGTGTCCCAAAGATTTATTCTGACTTTAGCGGAGCAGTAGAAGAATGACAAAGTATGCTTTGGTAGGCGATGTTGGCGGCACGAACGCGCGACTCGCATTATGTGATATTGATACCGGCGAAATCTCCCAGGCGAAGGCCTATTCAGGGCTGGATTTTCCCAGTCTTGAAGCGGTGGTTCGCGTGTATCTGGACGAGCATAAGGTCAGCGTAGAAGATGGCTGTATCGCCATTGCCTGCCCGATTACCGGCGACTGGGTGGCAATGACCAACCACACCTGGGCGTTCTCGATTGCCGAAATGAAAAAGAGCCTCGGTTTTGCGCATCTTGAAATCATCAATGATTTCACTGCGGTTTCAATGGCCATCCCCATGCTCAAACCTGAGCATCTGATCCAGTTCGGTGGCGCTGAGCCGGTAGAAGGCAAACCTATCGCCGTATACGGTGCGGGCACCGGGCTTGGAGTCTCGCATCTGGTCCACGTTGATAAACGTTGGGTCAGTTTGCCGGGAGAGGGCGGCCACGTCGATTTTGCGCCAAATAGCGAAGAAGAAGGCATTATTCTCCATGAGCTGCGCAAAGAACTCGGCCATGTCTCTGCCGAGCGCGTGCTGTCTGGCCCGGGCCTGGTCTATCTTTACCGTGCGATCGTGAAATCAGACGGTCGCCTGCCGGAAAATCTGCAACCTAAAGACGTCACCGAACGTGCGCTGGCGGACAGCTGCACTGACTGTCGTCGTGCACTTTCACTGTTCTGCGTCATCATGGGGCGTTTCGGTGGCAACCTGGCGCTAAATCTTGGCACGTTTGGCGGCGTGTTTATTGCGGGCGGGATTGTGCCACGTTTTCTGGAGTTCTTTAAGGCGTCCGGTTTTCGCGGCGGCTTTGAAGATAAAGGCCGTTTTAAAGCCTACGTGCAGGATATTCCTGTCTATCTGATCGTGCACGATAACCCTGGACTGCTGGGATCGGGCGCGCATCTGCGCCAGACGCTGGGCCAATTCCTGTAAACTGATGTTCCCCTCTCAACCGAGAGGGGAACTCTGCTAAAGATGCATCAACTGCCTGAATTCTTTCACCTTGCTACGACTCACCGGCACCTGAAACTCAAGATCCTTCAGACGTAAAATGTAGGTGTTGTTAAACCAGGGTTCGATCTCACGAATCTTATTCAGATTGACGCAAAACGAGCGATGGCAGCGGAAAAAGTGCGACGCTGGCAATTTGCTGCAAAACTCGGTGATATTCATCGGCATCACAAAAGATTCGCGGCGGGTATAGACGAACGTCATTTTTTCGTGCGCCTCGGCGTAATAAATATCATCCATTGGCGTCACGATAATGCGTTCATCTTTGATGAGATTGATGGTGTCGTTTTCGCGGATGGCGACGGGAGCGGGGGTTACACCGGGAGGGCTTTGCTGTTGCCAGGCCAGCTCCAGTTTTTGCAGCATGCTGACAATGCGTGATTCCTGATAGGGCTTGAGAATGTAGTCGAAGGCTTCCAGCTCAAACGCTTCAACCGCGTGCTCTTTCCACGCGGTGACAAAGACAATAAACGGCTTGTGGGCAAACTGATTGATATTCTGGGCCAGCAGGACGCCGTCCAGCGACGGAATGTTGATATCCAGAAAAATAGCGTCGACTTTGTTGTGCTGTAAAAACTTCAGCACGTCGAGCCCGTCCTCAAACGTCCCCACGATCTCCATCTGGCTATGTTCTTTGATAAGCCAGCTTAGCTCCTGCTGAGCGAGTATCTCATCTTCCACAATGATGACTTTCATGCATTACTCCAAATCATGGCCACAACAGCGTCTTGGTATGAACGGGTAAACGTTCATGTGGGACGTAAAATGCGATTTCTGTCCCAGGTTCCAGGCGGCGGATATGCAGCCCTTCGCCATACAGCAGCTTCACGCGATGATGTACATTCAATAGGCCAATCTTATTGCCGGGCATTTCGTTTGCTTCAACACGGGCAATCACGTTTGGATCGATACCGTGGCCGGTATCTCGTACGGCGATGTGCACGCGATTACCGCTTTCTGTAATGCTAATCGTGACCACGCCTTTGCCCTTGCAGGGCTGAATTCCATGCACGATCGCGTTTTCAACCAACGGCTGAATCAACAGACTGGGGATCGCGCAGTGGACCTCTTCATCAATATCGTAGATGACCGTTAGCTTGTCGCCAAAGCGGGCCTGCTCAATAGCGATATAGTCTTTAATCTGATACAGCTCTTTTTTGATATCGATCTGCTCGTCGTCTTTCAGCTCGATGTTGTAGCGTAGATAACGCGACAGGTTGTAAATCAACTGCCTGGCGGTGTCTGGATTCATTCGGATAGAGGAAGAAATGGCATTCAGGGCATTGAAGAGAAAATGGGGATTGATCTTACTTTGCAATGCCCGCAGCTCAGCCTTATTTGCCATCTCACGCAACTGCTCGGCGCGCGATACTTCGAGCTGGGTGGAGATAATCTGCGAGAGCCCAATCGCCATCTCCTGCAGCGACGAGGTTATCTGGTGCGCATGACAGTAATAAATTTTGAGCGTACCGGTGACAATCCCTTTTTCCCATAATGGGATCACCAGCATGGAGTGGATCTCCGGGGTACGATGCGCCTCATCGTTGTTCTTAATGATAATTTTGCCGTAGTTGATTGCCTGACGGGTAGTAGGGCTAACGGCGTCGTCGTTATCGCGATAGTTATGTTCACCCACACCGACATAGGCCAGTACGTGATCGATGTTGGTGATAGCGACGGCGTCGGCGTGAATATCGCGGCAAATAATATCGCAGACCTGACGCAGTGATTCAGCGTTGACCTGACGAAACAACGGCAACGTTTTGTTGGCAATATCCAGCGCCAGCTTAGCCTGTCGCGCAGCGCTGGCCTCTTTTTCACCTTCAACGCTTTGCACCAGCAGCACGATAAACCCGATACAGACGCTACCCAAAATCATCGGGATGCCAATTTTAGAGACAATATCCAGCCCGAGGTCGGTGGTAGGTGCCCAGGCCACCACGAGAATCATCGTTAGCGTTTCGCACAACATGCCCGCCGCAATGCCTGCTTTCCAGTGCTGTTTTTTAGGGAACTTGCGGTTAATCCACCCAGAAAGTACACCGGCAATGATGCTGGTGATAAAGCAGGGGATAGCCGTTACGCCACCAATATCAATCAAATAACGATGCGTTCCGGCAATAATACCGGTAATGATCCCCACCCATGGGCCAAATAAAATACCGCCCGCCATCACCGCGATAATACGCACGTTGACCAGTGAGCCTTCGACCGGCACGCCGGACCAGGTGCTGAACAAGGCAAACATCGAAAAGATGGCGGTAACGGCCAGCAGCTCTTTTGGCGAGTGTGCAGATTTGTGTAATAGCTCGCGAAAAAGCCGGATGCGTATCAGGAAAAACAGACAAATCAGCATGAGCGCCGCGCGATCAAATACCGCCAACAGCATAGTGAATATTTCGTGCACGAGTAAACCTGGGAAAACGGGAAAAAACTATGATAGAAAACCTGACGCCTAATGACCAGACATCACTCTTTTTTATCAAATGAGGAAAAACCATAATCTTCAAAGGGGATTGGCGTCGAATGACTTATCGATATTGCCTTTATCTTACAGTGAGTTCAGTTGTGTAAATCAGGTGATATCAATACGTTATCCCTGTGTATCATTAAACTCGCTATTAAGGATCTTACTTCCGCTTTTATAGGAAAATGCGTTCCCGTTTTACGGCGAAAATTATTTTTGCGTATGGCTCTCGACAGCACGATTTTATTCAGGTTATTTTCTAAACACGCCACTATCGTGGCAGCGTCGCTCGGACGGTCCGGGCGCTAACGTGACTCTGAGGAATCTATGGCTGATAACAGTCCTGAACGCCGTTTTACGCGTATCGATCGTCTCCCCCCTTATGTTTTTAATATCACTGCTGAACTGAAAATGGCTGCGCGTCGGCGCGGCGAAGACATTATCGATTTCAGCATGGGTAACCCCGACGGCCCTACGCCGCCGCATATCGTCGAAAAATTGTGTACCGTTGCTCAACGCCCGGATACCCACGGTTATTCCACGTCGCGCGGTATTCCGCGACTGCGCCGTGCCATTTCTCGCTGGTATCAGGATCGTTACCAGATTGACATCGATCCCGAAAGCGAAGCGATCGTCACCATCGGCTCGAAAGAAGGGCTGGCGCACCTGATGCTGGCTACGCTGGATCACGGTGATACCGTGCTGGTGCCAAATCCCAGCTATCCGATTCATATCTATGGTGCGGTCATCGCCGGGGCGCAGGTGCGTTCCGTGCCGCTGGTGGAAGGCGTCGATTTCTTTAACGAACTTGAACGCGCGATCCGTGAGAGCTACCCGAAGCCGAAAATGATGATTCTCGGCTTCCCGTCGAATCCGACCGCGCAGTGCGTTGAACTGGAATTCTTCGAGAAGGTCGTCGCTCTGGCAAAGCAATACGATATCCTGGTGGTACACGATCTCGCGTACGCCGATATTGTTTATGATGGCTGGAAGGCACCATCAATCATGCAGGTGCCTGGTGCGCGCGACGTGGCCGTCGAGTTCTTCACACTGTCTAAAAGCTATAACATGGCAGGCTGGCGTATCGGGTTTATGGTCGGTAACAAAACTCTGGTTAACGCGCTGGCGCGTATTAAGAGCTATCACGATTACGGTACTTTCACGCCGCTACAGGTGGCTGCTATTGCCGCGCTGGAAGGCGATCAGCAGTGCGTGCATGACATTGCTGCACAGTACAAACGTCGTCGTGACGTACTGGTAAAAGGCCTGCATGAGGCGGGCTGGATGGTTGAAATACCAAAGGCATCAATGTACGTCTGGGCCAAAATCCCTGAACAATATGCCGCGATGGGCTCACTGGAGTTCGCTAAAAAACTCCTGCAGGATGCGAAGGTGTGCGTCTCGCCAGGCATAGGTTTTGGTGATTATGGCGATACTCACGTACGGTTTGCGTTGATTGAAAACAGCGATCGTATTCGCCAGGCGGTGAGGGGCATCAAAGGGATGTTCCGCGCCGATGGGCTGCTGCCATCTGGCAAAACCCATAGCGACTAGCTATCGCGCGGTTATCGACATAAAAAAACAGGAGCCTGATGGCTCCTGTTTTTTTGAATGCATTTCTTTGCTCAGATCATCAGGGCAAAGGTTCCGGCCCAGACAAAAACAATCACCGAAATGCCCATAAAGAAATATTTCACGTTTCGTCGCTCCGCGCATCTTTGGATACGCCTTGAATAACAGAGTCCAACTGAGTATAGAGAGTTGAAATCAGGCTAAATCGGAAATAAGAATTATCCCGCGATGCCAGTGACTCCAGCTCAGAATTCTGTGCCTTCCTGTTGCCAGACGGCGCTAATGTACGCCTAATTATAAGGGGTGACAAGCGGCATTTTTTTAAATACTTTCCGACACTTAGGAGTGTCGTGGAACGGCGACAGATTGATTTCGCGGAGCAATAAATTCGTATTGGGCGACGAGAAAAATAATCAATAAATGTGATGAATGACAGGTGATTGAAAAGGTTAGTTTCTTGGCGAAACTAACCTTATTGGAGGGCTAATTATAGAGAGAGGATTCGCCGTCAGGGCGTGTTTTAAACCGGCGGTGAACCCACAAATACTGCTCAGGCGCGCGCATGATTTCGTTTTCAATCACTTTGTTAATGTAGGCTGCGGCCTCGGTTTCATCCTGCGGATAATTTTGCAGTTCTGGCGAGATGAATAGGCGATAACCTGAGTTGTCTGCCTTTCGAATCATCGTGACGGTGAGCATCGGTGAGCCGGACAGCCGCGAAATGACGAACGTGCCGTTGGTGGTGGCGACATCTTTAACCGCGAAGAACGGGGCAAAGCTGCTGCCTTTACGCCCGTAATCCTGATCGGGCGCGAACCAGACCGCCTCACCCTTTTTCAGGGCGCTAACCAAACCGCGCAGGTTGTTCCGGCTGATCATCTCTTTGTTTGAACGCAGACGCCCGCGCGTTTGTACCCATTCCATCAACTGGTTATTGTGCGGACGGTAGGTAGCCATCATGGGCTGACATAACCCCATCACACGCCCCCCCAGTTCCAGCGACATAAAATGAACGCCGATAACCATGACGCCGCGATTTTTTGCCTGGACGTGCTTTAGATTGTCCAGACCTTCGACATCAAACCATTTACGAACCCGCTCGTCGGGCCAAAACCAGGCTATGCCGGTTTCCAGCAGCGCCATGCCGATGGATTTAAAATTATCAGCAATGATTTTTTCGCGCTGCGCTGAATCGTAATGAGGGAAACACAGCTCAAGGTTTCTGCGAGCGATGGATTCACGGCGCTTGAGGAAGCGGCGTGATGCACTACCTAAACTCGAACCCAGAACGCGAATTGCCGGATAAGGCAATTGAACCAGTACCCAGAGCAGGCCAAGACCAAACCACGTTAACCAGTAACGTGGATGAAGAAATGCACGTTGGAATTTGCATTGAGACAAAATAGTGAACCTATGTAAAGCCTGAGAAGGTAGCGCTTACTTCGCGTTACAGCATGCTAATGTAGACCGAATTTCAGGACGTTGGTTTCAGACCTTACCGATTTTTACGGCGTAAATAACCCCTGCCGAAGTAAGGTGGGATGCGTAATGTAGCACTGTTGCACACGCTCTGCTATGACTAGTTTTCTGATAAAAAACGAGACGTTAAACGGCGTCTTTACTGGGGAATTGCGTCGTGTCTATGAAGCCGTTTGGGCTTTATGAAAACGCGGTAAATCGATAATCTCGTAGGTAAACGTGTCTTTCAAATAACAGCGGTCAGGCGTATCGCTGTCTGCATAAATCATAAAATATTCCTGAGTCTCTTCAAACTCGACAAGGTTATCGCCATTTTTAAATCGGGTAACCAGAAACGGCGTATTATCTTTGGTGTGAGCCTTTTTCACCCCCGACGCAATCTGAAAACGATCGCCCCATTTCATGGTGCTGAGCTGGTATTTAAAACTGGAGATGGTCATATTCTTGCGCAGTGAACAGGAGAGCTTAATCGCTGTTGCGGCAAAAGAAGGGGAGCTGAATAACGTGATTAGGCTAATCAGTAATACAATTTTCATGAACATCTCCATCGGTGTTGTGGCAAGAACCCGGCCGGCACCGGGACATTTTACCTACCACATCAAATCATCTGGCACGATAAAATCGGCATACGGATCTTCTTCGTCCTGCGCTTCCTGGCTCAGTTCGCTACTAACGACAATATAACTCGCGTCACGCTGGGCAATTTTATTGGCGACATTGGCGGGGATAATCGCGTATTCGTTTTCGCTGCTGTCATTGGTCACCAGACGAGCAATGGCGAGACGACCATTAATCAACTGCGACTGCACCAGCTTGTCGACATACACTTTTTTGATCAGATTGCCGTCAGTGAAGTTGTAGCCAATATCGCCTTTTGAAACGACGATCCGGTTCATTTCAATCAGCTGCTTAATCTGAGCTTTATACTCTTTAGATAACGACGCTTGTTTTTGCTGTTCGTTTAACTGCTTGTCACGTTCCTGCTGCGCCTGCTTATTGACCTCAACCGCCTCTCTTGCCTCACGAGCCTGAACGCGTGATTTTTTTGCCGTTCTTTGCACTTTTGCCAGCTTCTTGTTGCTGACTAATCCCGCTTTGAGCATCTGCTCTTGTAACGTTAGTTTTGTCATGTTCGTTTCTGAAATCCATCAAATGTTATGCCGGATTATACCGTTAATCGACGAGGCTGTGCCAGTTTACGGGGGTAAAGACTGAGAAATGGCTGGGGTTAATTGTAGGATAATGAGAGGTGGGACTGATTCGACGTGACATGGTGTCCCCTGCAGGAATCGAACGTATAAACATTTTCATGATTTAAAAGAGAATTTTTATAAATGGTCATATTCATTCCAACAATAATACCAACGGTTGAATTATAGTTTTTTGTGTCATGTGACTGCATAAAAAACAGCAAGTTAATGACCAAAATCTAACTGTTAGTATACTACCAGACAATCGCTACTCACAGTGGAGTGTGGAGATGAAAAACTGGTCATTTGAAGAGACCAAAGCTGTTAAGACTTGGCTCAATATAGATACCTACCGAAAATTTGAAGAGTTTTCATTGTATCGTCTTTATCTGGAACTGTGCGCGAGAGCTCTTTTCTTTAAATCAAATCGGGATAATCATGAAAATGAAGCCATGGTGAGCTATTGCCAAAAAATTTTCAGTGGAGAACCGTTTTTAGTAAGGGAAGAACAATCCGGCTGCATTACAACAAATGAGCTTTATCTACCATCACATCTCTTGCTCACAACCACTGAAAGGATTGCCCAACTGTGCTCTGTCTCAATTCAACGAAGTCTGTTTTCTTTGGAAGAAGAGGGTGAGCATGGGATTAATAAAGAAAGCTACGGGCATCCTGTAGCTGAGCTTATGCCAGATCAGTTTCCCCAAACAGTGATGTTAGAGATTGATCTGGCAAGTGGAACTGATGAAGCGATAACAGAAGCGCTTAGAGCAGTGCTACCACATTGGAGAAGCATAAAGGGAATTGATCCTAATCCAATCGATTCTATACGCTTTGGTCATGGCACCATTAAAAAAATTGTCAACTATCGGCTAATTCCATTGCTGGATATTCTATTGTGGGCAAATATAAACAAAGTACGAGTGTCCGATGATCGTCTCTCAGGACTGCTTTACACAGATGCTGACTATGAAAGCGCTACAAGACATCATTATCAGATTAAGGACACTGACAGACCTCTGGCATTAAAAGCAATGACGAATGCGTTTTTAGTCCAATTTAATCTTTTTATCAATAAAAACAGCCATTTGAAAAACATGAAAGTTTCGGATGTGATAAAAATCCCCACTTCTGATTAGCATTAAAATCTATTTTGACTTTCTTGTAAGGGAGCTGGTGTTCCCTTATAACGAAATCCGCTGTTCCTATATTCTTTCCACTCCCACAGTGATCTTTTTGAAATAACTTAAGAGAAATTAAATTTTCCGCAATTGATAGATTTTAAATTTTAAAGCCTTTTTATTACGACTGATTAAAATTAATTGCCGATAGAGAAATATTACTTTGGTATCGTGAGGTTTTATTTTTATTTCCGCATTGACATTAAACTTATAACTGTTATTTAAAATATATATACAAGGTGATTGTTTATATTTCACCTGTGGGCAAAGTGTTATTACTTATAATTAAGAGTTGTGAAAAAAACGATGTAATTAATGCTTAATGCTCACTAAACAATAATATTAGCCCTATGTATTGGTGAGCGAATTGTGGAAATAGTGTGTTTGTCCGATTTGTTTGATTATTGTGAGTAAAGACGGGGAGTGCAGCATATTACTCACCCCGAAGCACTGCTCTAAGTCGTTGGTTATCAGTCAGGTAGGCTATGTGAAAGCCCGGCCATTAAACGGGGATAGACTGAAGCAATTTCGATATGAGCGGATCTCGTGGGGGCTGTAGGGTGTCGCATATTGGAAACGATATGTAGCTCTATGACGAGACGGCCGTTAGTGGTCTGGGTTGAAGAACCATAGATTCGGGTTAGTGCCACTCCTAAAATATTCTTTCTTTTAAGAATTTTTAGGAGAGGCGAAGCCTGGGTTGAAGCAATTCGAAACACCCCAAGACATGATATTACGAAGATAAAGCAAGAAAATATTTTAAAGAAAAAAGAAAAAAGAAAAAAGAAAAAGATGTTAACAAATAACAAACTTAAAAATTTTTTTAAGTAAATATGTTTTTTAAAATAAAGAGTTTTAATCATGGTTTCTTTAAAACATTTAAATGGGCCGGATGAATATAAAAGGAAATTTTAAGCAATATTTGCAAAGGCTGTAAATAATTAATGGATTTTATATATTGACATTATCCGTTGTTATGTTAGTTATTAAATAAGGCAAGGGATGATTTTATGCAAGGATGCAATTACATGGATAATTATATTGAAACACTAACCAGAGAAGAGAAATTAATAGTCATTATTGATCAGTATATTACCAAAGCATACAACCCTGAAGATACTATGTATACTCATAAGTTATATTTGATTTTTGTCGGTTATCACTTGAAATACTTCTATCCGACATCTCAGTATTGCCGTTCTACTAATAATGTCGATAATATTATGCAGATGTTTTTTGCGGTATTTAAAAATTTGAAAGGTGACTTCATAAAAAGCTTACATCATAAAGATATTTTGTTATTCCAGTTCAATGCTCTCGTCAATTATATCGAAGAAAATCAGGGCAGATTAGAACAGATCTATGTGGAATTAAAAGCACAGTATGAATTTAAAGAGATTAGTAGTCGCGTCACAACTGTATGTAAGCAAAAAAGATCAAGGTTGTGATGCTTCTATCAAAAAGCTCCCGTATGGGAACTTTTTTGAAAAATAAATATTTAGTTTCCGATTATTTTCCATCCGTCATCAGTTTTTAATAATTTAAGAGAGGTGATTCTGTTTTTATCGTTAATTACTATTTCGGTGTTACATTTATAACTCTTATCTGATTCTTTTATACAATCAATTTTCTTAACAGAATTTAGCGTTCTAAGCATTTCTTGGGGAGCGTTTGGATTAATAGATTTAATTTCAGAATTGCCGTGTTCTATAGATGTATTTAAAACATTAAATATATCTTGATCTGAGGGTTCACTATCGCAACCAGACAGAATGAAAGAAGAAAGTATTATGGCAACAAATGTATATTTTTTCATTTTATTTCCCATGTAAAAATTACGTTTACAGAATTTTTTTGATAATGCAATTTCCTGTTTCGATTCTCGATGGATAGCTCGCTAAAGTAAAATCACTTGTACCGATCGATGCAATGATGTTGATAGGCCGTAGCTATCATGAGTACATTATTGATCTGTGAAACCGATCAATAATTATCAATAAAAATCAATAAATTAGCGCATTATGCTTTAATGGCTAATGTTGGAATGGTTGTAATTTACTGTTATTTAAGGTTTTTAATATTTTCAGTAAGCTTTGTTCGTATGTATGGGGTTAATGCGTGGACGGTCAGGACTCTCTTGAATTTTCGGAAAGAATTTATCAAGTAAAAACCAAACATTTTCAATTGGTTAATGTAAATCAACCAAAGGTTGAAGCGAGTGAACTTTGCTTCTTTCCTGCTCTTGGCATTTTGTAAATCGAGGACAGCATCGATTATGCGTTGACGTTTATCTTCTATAGCAACAATATCGGGCGTTAAAGAGGGTGCAGGGGCAAGAGAAACCGTTACGGGAGGGGGGAACGCTATGGAAGAAGAAAGAGACGCTATTTTCTCAGAAATAGTGAGTGATCCCTTCGTTGCATTGATTAGCTTTTTTGCAGGAGCAGGAGCAGGAGCAGGAGCAGGAGCAGGAGCAACTGGCATGGCATTTAATAGAAGTGGGTTATCGCGGTCTGGCTCGTAGTTTATGCATTTCTGAAGATTCGCCCAAGAATATTTTTTACCGAGCTGCGAAGCTTTGAAGGCTATATCACGATATGAGAACGAGAACCCGTTCATTTTTCCTGTGCTGGCGACATTCGCTGTCCAGGTGACTTCTGCAACTTCGAGTCGCTTGATAAAAGTGGGAAGTTCAGGTCTGTCAGCCAAACTTTTATCAAGGATCTCCTGAAGAGCCTGTTTAGGTGATGGGCTACTGATTCTTGCGGAAAGCATTTGTTCGTTGCGAGAGATCCTCTTCCGCTTCGCTTGCTGCGGGTCTATGGAAGCTGCGGATTTTGTCACTGTCAGATGGTGAGTCATTTCGAGTTCACTGATTATACGCGTGCTGATGAGATTCTCGTTCTTGCCGAGATAAAGCTTGCTACTGTTCATATCAATGCGACTGGCAATAATGTGTATATGTTGGCCGGCTTCGTCATCATGCAAAACGTAACAACGCAGGTGAGTCTCACTAAACCCAATCCTCATCATGTAATCGTCAGCGAACGCCACCCATTGGGTCGGTGAGAGTGATTCGCCCGTGGGTAAGCGTAGCGAGTTGTGCCATACAGGTTTAGCAACGTCCGGGCGTCGCTGTTTTGACAGATTAAATTCTTCAATAAGGTCTGTTGCTTTATATCCAAGCAAATTTCCACCGATGACGATAGGGTCTTGCTTGTGATGCGAACTCGGTTTCAATACATAGAGAACGACTCCAGAGAATGCCTTACCTCTTTTGATTTTTTGCATTCCCTTCATCAGACACTCCTTTTCCCTGTCTATCGATATTGAGTAAATTTATTCGAAGATCTTTAATGAGTTTATTCACATAGAAAATTTCTGTTTTTGTCAGATCACTGTCTGTATTTTTATTATTTAAATGCGAAAGAACACGATTAAATTGCTGGGAAATTTCACCTAACAGTTTCCATGTCTCGACGTTTATTGCAGGCACGACAGGAGGGAGTTGATTCAGGGATGCCATGCGAAGCCATTCCCCCTTACTTTTATCACCTCGTCGGGTATTGATAAGCGCTAATTCTTCTTTATTCAATCTGATGCTAATACAATGTATTCGCAGTAATTCAACGGGAGTTTTAGGGAATGAGATTTTCCCGATGGGTTTTGTTTTTTTATGTCTGATAGAGTTGTTTTTTTATTCATATAAATTCCTTTTCAAATGTGCATATTGATATTTCTTGCACGCTGAGTCATTCCTTTAAAATACTTAATAAAGTTTATTCGAAATGCCATGTATGTCAATTGCAAGGGTTTAACCTGGTTTTTCTTTTTCAACCGAAGAGCGAAAAACAAGGCAACTTAGAGAAGCGGAGCTTCGATGAGTTAGCCCTTGCTTTACTACAATTGAAAATTTGGTATAATGTTTAATCTCGTGCATTCATAATTATACTGTTGAGCAAAACTCATGATAAACAAAAAACTATCTTTTAACAGAAAAAATGATGCTTATTATCCCGTTTCAAGCATTTCAAACATAAAAGCAAGAAATATTATTCGAGGTATTCTTAACAATGATAGTAAAGGTGACGTTCTTAAAGCTTTAGAAAAAATAAAAGAATCTTGTAATAACAAAGAATATAAAGAATGTGTAAATGTTGTTAGAGGGAATGAGTTGTTTAGGGCTAACAACTATTCAAGATATTTCGTTGACAAATGTATGCTTATACATGGTGAAGAAGAATTAGGGACAATTGATGAGATAGGATTGAATATAGAAAAAAACCTTGATAAGTTAAATGATATTTTCATGCTGTATGATTCTCTATATATAAATATTAATAAAAGCAAGTATGAAAAAGCTATTGAGAAAATCAATGAAATAATTGATGCGCAAGGGTTGTCTATTCTATTAATAAGAATTATTCACTTTTTAAGGAACAAAGTCTCTCAAAATGATGAAGTTAGCACAGGCTCTAATGTTAAAGTAATTCTGGATGAAATATTAGGCAAGATACAAATTTCACGAATAAAACATTTGGAGAATGCAATAAAATGGATTTCAATATCGAAGGATGATTATTTTAATTTGTATGGTAAAATCAAAGATAATAAAAGTGATAAGTATATTAATTTAATGGTAAGGAGTTTTTTAGAACCATTTCCTGAGAGTGAAAGTGTTTACAGTAAGACTTTAAATGCATACTATTCATTTTCATTACTTGATGCAGTTATATATATATTTAACAGTGAAAGAATTCAACTTCCTTTTGCAGATATCTTCAACGGTCATTTTAATGAACTTAGAGAGAAATATAATAGCTTTTCTAAATGTTACCCTGTGATGGAGATTAATGAGCCAAGTGACGAAGAATATGTGGATCAGTTCTTTTTTAGAGAGTCATTTTTATTAGGAGAGCTTGATTGGGTCTTCAAGTATAGACTGATTCACGACGCATTTTACAGGAAGGATGAGAGCGGGTATTTTGCAAGACCTCCAATTCAAATAAATAGTTTGAATGAATATTTTCATGATCTAAATGGTTTTATGGATTTGAGGGTAAGTAGTGAAGGTGGATATTTAATTAATTTTGAAGAATACAATTCAGAAACGTCTGGGCAATTAGAAAATACCACTGCGCTGATGTATATATTAGAAAATCTAGAAGGTGATATATCTGGGAATGATGATGCATTTATCAAATTAATGACTTACACTCATGACATAGGAGAGATTTGCCCAGAGAGAATTCTTTCTAGAATTCTTGCAACGAGTGAGAATTCCGATGTTGCATTGATAATATCTTGTTTAATGTTCATTAAATATAAAACAAGAAAAGCTGAACATGTTTTAAGAGCAAATCTCCAAGAGGTTATTGTTGATAGGTTTGAGTCAGATATCATAAAAATGGTTAGGCATTTTTACAACATATCACCAGCAGTCACTGAACATTTAATAAACTTATGCGATGAGAATTTTTTAAGCATGATGTTTGACCTTACCGATCGGCCAATTGATGCAATTAATAATCGAGCTAACATTCTTGAATGGTTTGGTGAGACCACTCAAGATCTTCACTATGTAGAGCGATCTAAAAACTTAAGAACTGATATAAAAATAAGTAAAGAAAAAGGCACGATAGATGATTCGCGTATATATGTTGATACAACCAAATATATTCAATGGATAAATGATAATAAAATAAATAAATTCATTAATCTTTTAGAAATGCTTAATATAAATAATGCTATTGAAATCTCAAATGTTAAAGCTAATTGGGTGAAAGCAAAGTCAGGGTTAACGGTCGTCGATAGTATAGCCGCAGAGATATTGAGTTATTATGAGGAGTTTTGTGCAAATAAATTATTTGGTGTAGCATCTTACTTAGGTCGACGTATCAGACATGGAACATTTAAAGGCACTGGTTTAAAAGATATAACTGATATACAAAATTCTGCTAAATATACAAATTTAAAGGCAAATAAAATTTTCAATGAGCATTTTTCAGCATGGTTGAAAAATTATACTCAGATGCTGGATGAGTTGAAAAATGGATATTTACACATATTTAGTAAATCTAAACCAAATGGATTCCTAAAAACAGACTTAACTACTAAATCTAAAATAGTTATCGCAGACCACTTGCTTAAAGATATACTTAATTCATATCTTAAAGATTCTAGTGGAGCCCATTTGCCTTTTATCATAGTTGAATATTGTTGGAGGTTTATTGAAGAGGATTTATCAGAAATTAGAAAGTTGTTGATGGAATACAAATCGAAGTATGGAGTGTTTAACATCATCGGGCACAATTTCAAGGGAACGTTGAAAAGAGAATATCAAGAGTTTACATCTAATATAAACTCCATTTCAGCTGAAAAATTTAGAACGATATCTTCATGGTTTAATAAACCCTCAATAGTTTCTCCTACCACTGACATTGTTTTGCTTTTCAAGGCCGTTGTATCTGAGGTAAAAGGTCTTGAAAACGGTTTTGAACCGATAGTAAGTGTTTGCGATGAAAAATATGAGATTAGTGGCGGAAAGTATTTTGCTATTTACGATGCTCTTTATCTTATAATACATAATGCTGCTAGACACGGTAAGTCTGATGGGAATTTAAATTTAAAGATTGAATTTAACTCAAGTTCTAAAGCGTTAAAGATATCTGTCATGTCCGAATTCAAATCTCAAAACGATGGTATTAAAAGAAAAATTGAGATTGAAAGAAAATTCATTGAAAATAATGACGATGCAAATGACATTGATGAAAATAGTGGATTGAAAAAGCTTACAAGGATGGAGGATGATAATCTAATAAAGAATTTGGATTATGAATTAAATGATGAAAATATGACCATATCTTTCGACTTTATTATGGATTATTAATTATGAAAATTTTAATTGTTGAAGATGATTTTTTCAAGTATTCAAAAATTATTGAATCAATTAGTGTTTTTATGAGTGAAGTAGAGATTTGTAGGTGTGATAATGTTCATGCAGCTATTAAATTTGTTAAAAATAATACTCCAGACAAAATAATTTTAGATATGTCTCTTCCGAGTCATGCTGCGAGAATAGGGGAAGGAAGCCCTATACCAATGCCTGCTGGGGGTGTTGAAATTTTGTTGGAGCTAAGCTATAGAAAAAAAGAGTATATTCCTGTCTTAATATTAACTCAGTATGAGGAAATAGAGATAGAAGATGATTACTTCTCAATTGATGACGCCGGCAAAGAGCTGCAAAAGCTTTATGGGTTTGAAAATATAAGTGTGTCATTATATGATAATGACATTACTGATTGGCATGTGAATATTAAAGAATTTATAGAGGGATTATGAATATTTTATTAATTGAAGATGAAAGTGTTAAAAAAGATAGTTTAATTGCACTAATAAATAGTGTTGAAACAAACGATGAGAAAAAAATTGATTATGTTAAGAGTTTAGCCAGCGCTCGTAGGAAGATATTATCAGAGAAATTTGATTTAATAATTTTCGATATATACTTGCCACTAAAAGATGGTAATGAACATTCTGTTGATGTTTCTGAAGATATATTAAGCGACTTTAACCATAGTATAAATTATCAAACAGAGTCGATTGCAATAACAAAATACGAAATTGTTGATATTGAAAATATCGAATCATTCAATGAGTTGGGTATTACCGTAGTCCATTACAATGAAAATAGCGATACCTGGAAAGATAGCTTAAAGCAAAAGATTGCAAAATTAAGTGATAAAGCTAGCTTTGATTTCTTAATCTTTTGTGCACTAAGTAAAGAAAGAGATGCGTATGAGAAAAGCATTGCTGAAGTTGGTGAAAAAAAGATTATTAAAGGTTTAGATTGTCAGGAAGTAACTATTGAGGGACGGAAAGGATTATGTATCCAACCAGCAAGGATGGGGCTTGTAAATATGGCAATCACAGCTTCAAAAGCGATTGAATATTTTCAACCGAAATTAGTTGCTATGAGTGGAATTTGTGCCGGTGTCAAAGGTGAATCTAATTACTTAGATTTGATTATTGGCGATACATGTTGGGAGTATCAGACGGGAAAGTACAAAAATAAACGATTTGTGCAAGAACCATATCAAGTATCTTTAGATAGTAGTATTAAAACTGAGCTTAGTCATTTCATAAGCAATGAACAGATTATTAGTAAATTCAAGGAAGGCTTATACTGCAGTGAATTATCAGTGTCTGGTGTCGTATTAGGACCATTATCCTCTGGGTCGGCTGTTATAGCTGATGAAAAGAAGATGGAAGAAATAGGGCTTCAACATCGTAAACTCAAAGCTATTGAAATGGAAATGTACGCCTTATATGAGGCTGCAAACCAATCGCTTTCTAGACCAATTTATTTTGGGGTTAAATCTGTGGTTGATTTAGGCGATACGCTTAAAGATGACGCATTTCATGGTCCTGCATGCGTATTATCTGCGAGGTTTGTAGCGGAATTCATAAAGCACAAACTATGCATTTAATTTATGCAATGGATTGAATCATATAAAATGCGTTATTACCAAAATATTAGGCAATAACGCATAAGTTTTGAATTTAATTCTCTAATCTATTATAAATAAATAAATAAATAAATAAATAAATTAAGTGAGAGTGCGAAGTTAATTTATTTTGTTTTGGTGGTGAGTTATTTATATAAATTACTTTATTATGACAATCTCTCAAAAATAACATCTGCTTTGTTTTGTGGCTCGTATTTTAATGTGTATCCATAGCTATCTAAATGAGCTTTAGGGATATTGGATGTGTCCATGCTCCCTTCTTTAAAATCAACTAAGTTATATTCTTCCATCCAGATTTTTGATGTTTTTGATATTGCTTTTATATATATATAGAACATTTCTTCATTTAATTTAAGCCGACTCAGTGTATCACGTAAGCAGATGCCAACTATGATTTTTTTTCCTGTATTTTTTCTTATTTCCGTTAGTAATTCTTCTAATTTTAATTGATCAACATAGTTTAGATTTTTATCTTTAGTATCATCAATAAAACTATCTGTATCTATAAAATGTGCATTCAAATGTTGAGCTAATAAATTACCTGCTTTTGTTTTACCCGAGGCGGTATGGCCTTCTATGCAGATGAAGTTACATGGAAGAGATATAGAAAAAAGACTTGTAGCCTCTTCGCTTGTTATTATGTAAGTCATATTTCACCTTAATTCATAGGTTTTTATATATTGTATTGTGCTGTATTTTTTTCATTTTGTATTTCTTTTGTGATGTTTAACGCTGTTAAACCATATAATCACCTTGAAAATTCATAAGGTGTAAGAGCTTTAACATTACAAGAATCAAGATAGTCAGCCCACCATTGAAGCATCAGCCTTCTTTCTTCCAGATGTTCTGCTTTGTGAATATAAGCTGCTCGAACCGAGTTTCGTTCCTGATGGCTCATCTGGCGCTCTACGGCATCTCTCGACCATAACCCTGATTCGATTAATGCGCTACAAGCCATTGTTCTAAAACCATGCCCACAAACGTCAGTTTTTGTGTCATAACCCATAGCGCGAAGCGCTTTGTTTACGGTGTTCTCACTTATCGGTTTATCGTCCCGACTAAAGCCGATAAACATGAGTTCTTTCTCACCACTGATTTTCTGAAGTTCTTGAAGTTGAGTCTTGGCCTGTTGACTCAATGGCACTAGGTGAGGCGATTTCATTTTAGAGCCTCTACCAGAATACTTTACCCCTATCAGCTCTTGCCGTTCGCCAGGGATCGTCCATAACGAATTGTTTAAATTCACTTCTGACCAACGAGCAAATCTCAGCTCGCTTGAACGTATGAAAGTCAGCAAAGTCAGTTGAACTGCAATTTGAGTGATGCCTTTGCCTTTATAAGCTTTAATCCGTTTAAGAAGGTCTGGTAGTTGTTCTAGAGGAAGTGCAGGGCGATGATTGCTCTTGGCTGTGGTAACAGCACCAGCAAGATCATAGGCAGGATTTTGGTCGATCAATGCATTGTGGACAGCATATCGCATGATTGCGGTAATTCTTTGTTGCAGTCGAGCTGCAAGTTCAAGGTGTCCTGCTGCCTCGGCTTTTTTTAGTGGAAGTAGTAAATCGCGGGTTTTGAGTTCAGTGATGTTCCGTTTGCCTATCACAGGAAACAAGTGTGAAATTAAGCTGTTTAGGACTGTTGTCCTGTGGCTGACAGACCATGTTCTGTTACTTGAATGCCAATTCCGGGCGACGGTTTCAAAAGTGAGCAACCCTTTCTCTTCTATTTTTCCCGCTTTTCTCTTTTCACCTGGGTCAATGTTGTTGGCAATGAGTTGTCTTGCTTCATCCCTTCTACGACGAGCTTCAGATAATGACACCTCTGGATAGACACCCAAGGCCAGCATTTTTTGTTTACCGGAAAAACGGTATTGCAGACGCCAGTATTTAGAGCCGTTAGGCTGAATCAGGAGGTGCATACCGTATCCATCTGTCAGCTTGACGGGTTTTTCAGTAGGTTTTGTGTTTCTGACTTTAATCTCAGTAAGTGCCATTGAAAACCTCTTGCAGTGATGGTATCTGCATTATCGAACTTACCATACCAACATAAATACCAACAAAACAAGCTGGATATTGAAATATCTTAGTAGATGGTAGTAGACGGCGTGAGTAAGTTAACTTAATGAATTTACTGATTAAAGTGGGTTTTAGTAGACGTTCGTAGACAAGGTGATGGTGTCCCCTGCAGGAATCGAACCTGCAACTAGCCCTTAGGAGGGGCTCGTTATATCCATTTAACTAAGGGGACGAAGCGGCAAGAGTATAGCGTTATTCGCTCGTTGCGTTAAGCGCCTTGCCGCCCGACTGCTTAAAGAGTCGCCATTTAGGATGATTTATTTTGCTTTTCCGCTTTGTTTTGCCTCTCGCTTTCCTTTTCCTTTAATTCAGCTTTACGTTTGTTGGACATGTCATTACGGATTTGCGCATGGCTTAGCAGGGCGAAAATAAAGGTGCCTCCGCAGATATTACCCGCGAGAGTGGGTAAGGCAAATGGCCAGAAAAAATCAGTCCAGTGCTGCGTGCCGTTAAATATCAGATACAAAATTTCAACGGAGCCCACGACGATGTGCGTGGTATCGCCAAGCGCAATCAGCCAGGTCATCAAAATGATCACCACAATTTTGGCGGCTCCCGCAGAGGGGAACATCCAGACCATAGTGGCGATAATCCAGCCGGAAATGATGGCGTTTGAGAACATCTCAAGAGGCGTATTTTTCATCACATCCATGCCGATTTTCACGAACGCGTCGCGCGTGGGTTCATCAAATATCGGCATGTATTCGAACGCCCACGCGGCTACCCCGGTACCGATGATATTGCCGAGAAGCACCACGCCCCACAAGCGCATCAGCAAGCCGAAGTTGCCCCACGTAGGGCTTTGCATCACGGGGAGCACGGCAGTCACGGTGTTTTCTGTAAACAGCTGCTGCCGGGCCATAATGACAATAATAAAGCCAAACGTATAGCCGAGGTTTTCAAGCAGAAACCCGCCGGGGATACCTTCAAGCTGCACGTGGAAAATCCCTTTTGCCAGCAGCGACGCCCCCATAGACAGCCCGGCTGCAATCGCAGACCACAGCAGCGCCATGGCGTCGCGCTCAAGCTCTTTTTCACCATCCTGACGAATGTGTTCGTGGATAGCCATGGCGCGTGAAGGTAGCCGATCCTCATCCACTTCTATCTTCTTACCGCTTTGCTTTTCTTCGCTATCCACTTCGATTTCGTCAGTATGCTGACCAATTTTCTCTTCTTTCAAATCGTCCATAGAGGTTCTCCACGCCATAATCATCCTGTTAAGCGTAGCGGTTCTGACAGAGTTTCCAGGCGGTATACTCTTATTTTCTGTGCAATGGCAAAAAACGCGATACATCCTTTTTAAACAATCGGTAAACTTGACCGGAAACCGAATCAATAAAGCCAGGCTATGCTGAGAGAAGAATGAGGGCTATTTTTGCTCTTCATTGCGTGCGTGGACATCCAGAAACGTGCTGTTACAATCACTTGCATGTTTATTGGCGGTGCGTCTGACGCACCGTGACGGATGGCAATCAACGATAGCCATACTTAACAGGGAGAAAACTATGAAACTACGGCTGTCGGCGCTTGCGCTGGGCTCTACGTTGCTCGTGGGCTGTGCCAGCTCGGGCGAGCAAACGGGGCGCTCCGATCCGTTAGAAGGGTTCAACCGCAGTATGTATAGCTTTAACTACAATGTGCTGGACCCGTATGTGGTTCGCCCAGTCGCAGTGGCCTGGCGTGATTACGTACCGCAGCCTGCGCGCAATGGGCTCAGCAATTTCACCAGTAACCTGGAAGAGCCGGCGGTAATGGCGAACTTCTTCCTGCAGGGTAATCCCTATCAGGGGATGGTGCATTTCACTCGCTTCTTCCTGAACACCCTTTTGGGTATGGGTGGCTTGATCGATGTTGCCGGCATGGCAAACCCGAAACTTCAGCGTGAGCAGCCGCACCGCTTTGGTAGCACGATGGGGCATTATGGCGTGGGTTACGGTCCGTATGTTCACCTTCCGTTCTATGGCAGCTTTACCGTGCGTGATGATGGTGGCGACATGGTCGATACCCTCTATCCGGTGCTGTCATGGCTGACCTGGCCGCTGTCGATTGGTAAATGGACGGTGGAAGGAATCGAAACGCGTGCTCAACTGCTGGATTCCGACGGCCTGCTGCGTCAGTCTTCCGACCCATACATTATGGTGCGCGAAGCTTACTTCCAGAATCACGACTTTATTGCCAATGGCGGCAAGCTGAAGCCGGAAGATAATCCGAACGCGAAAGCGATTGAGAATGAACTGTCCGAGATTGATGCGCAATAAATGAAAAAGGTGAGCATCTGATGCTCACCTTTTTTAATGCTGTCGTGATTAGAAGGCGTAGTTGAAGTTCATACCGTACAGCCAGGCTTTCCCTTCAGATGTGAACTCGTACGGGCCTTCCTGGAAGGTGACTTTCTGACCGTGCATATAAGACACACCCGCATCGATAGACGCATCTTTGTTGAATGCGTAGGTTGCGCCTGCGCTCAGCCAGAAGCGGTCCTGATCCGGGATAGAGATAGAACGCTTGTCAGCCGGAACCGGGCTATCATCAAAGGCGATACCGGTACGGAACGTCCAGCTATCATCCATATAATAGGTGGTACCAAGGGCGATACGGTAGGCATCATGGAAACTTTCGTCTTTGTAGAACAGCGTCTGACCATTGCTGCCGGTCGCTTTCAGCTCCTGGAACTGGCTCCAACTGGTATAAGCCAGGCTGTAGTGAACTGCCCACTGAGGTGCTACTCGGTTATAGCCTGAAACTTCCCACATCTCAGGCAGATTTAGCGAGAGTGAACCCGGTATAGTTTGGCCAGACGTTCCCCACGGGATAGTGGTGCCTGCGCCCGGAACCATGCCATTCACAGGCGTCAGGATTCCGCTTTTGTAATCACCATCGAAGTCAATTTTTACTTCTGAACGATAGGTCAAGCCCCAACGGTTGTTTTTGTCCAGCTCATAAAGAATACCTGCATTCCAGCCGTAGCCCCATTCATCGCCTTTAAGGCTGGCAATTTTGTTGCTGTTTTTTGGCAATGCCGCAGTTTGTTCACCGGAATAACGTTCGATTTTCGCATCAGCGTAGACGGCGTTAAAGCCCAGACCGAAGCTCCAGCTATCATTAAGACGATAGGCACCACTCAGGTTCAGGTTAACGGTGGTCAGATCGGTTTTACCGGCGTACTCGCCAGCGGGATAATTGGTATTGAACTCGGTTGCCAGACCGTAGTTGGAGGTAACCGATGCACCCCAACCGAATTGATCGTTGATT
This sequence comes from Enterobacter sp. SCRI0065, assembly GCF_059766475.1. Taxonomy (NCBI): domain Bacteria; kingdom Pseudomonadati; phylum Pseudomonadota; class Gammaproteobacteria; order Enterobacterales; family Enterobacteriaceae; genus Enterobacter; species Enterobacter sp. SCRI0065. Next base: position 230,841 of record NZ_JCBAJB010000002.1, read on the forward strand.
GGTGCAACGAAGTGTAGATTTGGTACCCATGCAGTTGGAGCAATATTGTCAGCTTTCAGGCTGGCTCCAGTGTATGGGGAACGACCTGACACATTCACATCGGGGTCGATGAAAACGGCACCGGCAGAGAAAGTAGGGCGATCAAACATGGTGATCAGCGCCGGGTTACGGCTCACGTTGCCCGCATCATCTGCGATAGCGCCTTCGCCAGAATAGGCGCGGCCAAGGCCAGAGGAAGAAAATTCGTTAAGCTGGAAGCCCGCTGACCAGGCGGACGTTGATACGATTGCCACTGCGACTGCCAGCGCAGTCTTTTTGAACAGGGTTTTCTGGCTCATGACCATAACCTCATCGAGTTATTTTTATTCAATAATTGTTACACGTAGTAACAGGAGCGCGAAGTGTAGGGTCTGTGGTAACACTTAGAAATCAGACCAGTGGCGAGAGTATAGGTCCGACCAGATGGAATGTTGCAAGTTTGTTTGTTAAATTTTTCAAACATGTTTCATGAAACGGGATCTGCGTGGCAAAAATGCGACTACTGGCACTCACCGAAAAGGGTGATTTTTGAGTTAGATCATTTTTTAGTGTGATATTGGTCACTTGTCTCATTTTGCGCCATTAACGACTGGAGCGACTCCATGCAGGGGCGTAAAATACTAGCATCGTGTTTATCTCGCGCTGTGCGCGAATACAGAGGAAATTGAGCTATGAGTAAATGCAGTGCTGATGAAACCCCGGTTTGCTGCTGTATTGATGTTGGTACCATCATGGACAACACCGATTGCACCGCGTCTTACAGCCGCGTATTCACGAATCGTGCAGAGGCCGAAGAGACGCTGTCTGCGCTGACCCAACGCGCGCGCGATGTTGAATCTGAGCCATGCGAAATCAAATCAACCTTCACTGAAGTCGAAGGTGGTGTACAGCTTGATATCGACTTCGTCTTTGCTTGCGAAGCAGAAACACTGATTTTCCAGCTCGGCCTGCGTTAATCCGGTCTACAGCGCCTCTGTCCCGCGGAGGCGTTTTCTTTTTCTTCTCTGTGTTTTAGCTCGCACTTTTTTGTTTCCCTGATTGGCTGAATGTAAAAAAATGGTTAAGACTATTATCAGGTCAGACCACTTTGCGCATTTGTTATTTACAGGGGAGCGTTATGAGTCAGGCATTACCGCTAGTCACCCGCCAGGGCGATCGCATAGCTATTGTCAGCGGATTGCGTACTCCGTTCGCGCGTCAGGCGACGGCTTATCATGGAATACCGGCTGTCGATCTGGGGAAAATGGTCGTCGGAGAGATGCTGGCTCGCAGCGAGATACCGCCAGAAATCATTGAACAACTGGTCTTTGGTCAAGTGGTTCAGATGCCCGAAGCGCCAAACATTGCGCGTGAAATCGTACTGGGCACCGGTATGAGTGTACACACCGATGCCTACAGCGTCAGCCGTGCCTGCGCCACCAGCTTCCAGGCCGTGGCGAACGTGGCCGAAAGCCTGATAACGGGAACTATCCGCGCGGGTATTGCGGGCGGTGCCGATTCATCTTCCGTTCTGCCCATTGGCGTCAGTAAAAAACTTGGACGCGTGCTGGTGGACGTCAATAAAGCCCGTACGATGAGTCAAAAAATCAAACTCTTTTCCCAACTGCGTTTGCGGGATCTTGCCCCCGTTCCGCCTGCTGTCGCGGAATACTCAACCGGCCTGCGGATGGGCGATACCGCTGAGCAAATGGCAAAAACCTACGGGATCACCCGTGAACAGCAGGACGCACTGGCTCACCGCTCACATCAGCGTGCTGCTCTCGCATGGTCTGAAGGCAAGCTCACGGAAGAAGTGATGACCGCATATATCCCGCCTTTCCGCGAACCGCTGGTTGAAGATAACAATATTCGCGGCGCATCGACGCTTGCCGATTACGCAAAACTGCGTCCGGCGTTTGACCGTAAGCACGGTACCGTCACCGCGGCTAACAGCACGCCTTTGACCGACGGCGCAGCGGCTGTGATCCTGATGACTGAATCACGCGCCAGAGAGCTTGGCCTCAAACCGCTGGGTTATTTACGCAGTTACGCCTTTACCGCTATTGATGTCTGGCAGGACATGCTGCTGGGACCTGCGTGGTCTACTCCTTTAGCGCTCGAGCGGGCGGGATTAACGCTTTCCGATTTAACGCTTATCGATATGCATGAAGCCTTTGCTGCACAAACGCTGGCGAACTTGCAACTGTTGAATAGCGAACGTTTTGCTCGCGACGTGCTGGGGCGCGCGCATGCAACAGGAGAAGTTGATGAAAGCAAATTCAACGTGCTGGGCGGATCAATTGCCTATGGGCACCCGTTTGCGGCAACCGGTGCGCGAATGATTACGCAAACGCTGCACGAGCTACGCCGTCGAGGCGGAGGCTTTGGTCTGGTCACCGCCTGCGCGGCGGGTGGTCTGGGCGCGGCGATGGTTCTGGAGGCTGAGTGATGGATATGACTTCCGCTTTTACCTTACAGGTGCGCCTGGACAACGTAGCCATTGTGACTATCGATGTGCCAGGCGAGAAAATGAATACCCTGAAGGCCGAATTTGGCGCTCAGGTGCGCGCCATCCTCAAGCAAGTTCGTGAGAACAAAGAGATACGTGGCCTGGTCTTTATCTCAGCGAAACCCGACAACTTTATTGCCGGTGCGGATATCAACATGATCGCCCGCGCTAACAGTGCTCAGGATGCTGAACAGTTGGCTCGTCAAGGGCAGCAGATCATGGCGGAGATCCACAGTTTACCGATCCCGGCGATCGCTGCCATTCACGGCGCCTGCCTGGGTGGCGGGCTGGAACTTGCGCTGGCCTGTCATGGTCGCATTTGTACCGACGATCCTAAAACGGTGCTAGGGCTACCGGAAGTACAGTTAGGACTGTTACCCGGATCGGGCGGGACGCAGCGTTTACCTCGACTGATTGGCGTGAGCACCGCTCTGGAGATGATTCTGACCGGTAAACAGCTTCGTCCACGCCAGGCATTAAAGGCCGGGTTAGTGGATGAAGTGGTTCCGCATTCCATTCTTCTGCAAGCCGCTGTGGAGCTGGCGCTGAAAGGACGTCAAACAGGCCGACGTCTGCCAGTACGCGAGCGCATTCTTGCCGGGCCGCTGGGGCGGGCGTTGCTCTTTAATAGGGTTGGCAAGAAGACCGAACAGAAAACCAAGGGCAATTATCCGGCGACGAAACGCATTCTTGAGGTGATCGAAACGGGCCTGTCGCAGGGGAGCAGCAGTGGTTATGCCGCTGAAGCTAAAGCCTTTGGTGAACTGGCGATGACGCCTGAATCACAGGCTCTGCGTAGCGTATTTTTTGCCAGTACTGAAGTGAAAAAGGATCCCGGCAGCGAGGCGACGCCTGCGCAAATAAACGCCGTTGGCGTACTGGGCGGGGGATTGATGGGCGGTGGCATCGCATTTGTGACCGCCAGCAAGGGTAAAATTCCGGTCCGAATAAAAGACATCAACACAAAAGGCATCAATCACGCACTGCAATATAGCTGGCAATTGCTTGATCAAAAGGTCAAACGCCGCCATATCAAAGCAGGAGAACGTGACCGCGAACTGGCAATGATTTCTGGAACCACGGATTACAGCGGTTTTCAACATCGTGACGTGGTGATCGAAGCAGTATTTGAGGATTTAGCTCTCAAGCAGCAAATGGTGGCTGAGGTGGAGCAAAACGGCGCACCGCACACTATTTTCGCCTCAAACACCTCATCGTTGCCGATAGGTGACATTGCGGCCAGGGCGACACGGCCCGAGCAGGTCATCGGCCTGCATTACTTCAGTCCGGTTGAAAAAATGCCGCTGGTTGAGGTCATTCCCCATGCAGAAACTAGCCCGCAAACGGTGGCAACGATCGTTAAGCTTGCAAAGATGCAGGGTAAAACGCCCGTTGTGGTAGCCGATAAAGCCGGTTTTTACGTGAATCGCATCCTTGCCCCCTATATAAACGAAGCAATGCGGCTGCTGGTGGAAGGCGAGAAAATCGAGCACGTCGACAATGCGCTCGTTAATTTTGGCTTCCCGGTGGGTCCAATCCAACTTTTGGATGAGGTTGGAATTGATACCGGTACTAAAATTATACCTGTGCTGGAGGCGGCTTACGGCGAACGTTTTAGCCCTCCTGCAAACATTGTTTCTGCGATCTTGAATGACGATCGCAAAGGCAGAAAAAATGGTCGTGGTTTCTATCTTTACGCTGTGAAAGGGCGTAAAAGCAAGAAACAGGTTGACCCCGCAGTTTATGGGCTCATTCAGACAACCGGGGCGGGTAAACTTTCCGCGCAACAGTGCGCTGAACGCTGCGTGATGATGATGCTCAATGAAGCCGCGCGTTGTCATGATGAGCAGGTCGTTAAAAACGCGCGCGATGGCGATATCGGCGCGGTGTTTGGTATTGGTTTTCCGCCTTTCCTCGGTGGTCCTTTCCGCTATATGGACAAACTGGGGGCAGGTGAAGTGGTGGCAATATTGCAGCGTCTGGCATCACTTTATGGTGCGCGGTTTACACCATGTGAAGCGTTATTACATATGGCGGAACAGGGGCAGACATTTTGGCCCGCAAAGAAAATTGACCCTGAAAGCCAGGGTTAAAGAAGCGTAAATCCTGAGTTGAATGAACCTGTTTTGGCGATTTTGTAAACAGTTATTGATTATACTTACGCCATTAAGGTAAAAAACAGCGTTTCATTCATCGAATGGATCAGGCACAATGCCCGGCCATCGGGTTTTCTACCTTCTGATGTTGTCGCGGGTAGTCGACGCTGGTGATTCTGGTTAACAAAAGCGGTGCAATATGCAAGTTTTTATCATGCGTCACGGCGACGCGGCACTCGATGCCGCCAGTGATTCTGTTCGACCTTTGACAACCTGTGGCTGCGATGAATCTCGTCTGATGGCTACGTGGCTCAAGGGCCAAAAAGTGGATATCGAACGTGTTCTGGTTAGTCCATTCCTGCGCGCTGAGCAGACGCTGGGTGTGGTGGGGGAATGTATGAACCTGCCGGACAGCGTGGATGTGCTTCCTGAGCTTACGCCATGTGGTGATGTCGGCTCGGTAAGCGAGTATCTCCAGGCGCTCAGCAGTGAAGGTGTCGCTTCTGCACTGGTTATTTCCCATTTGCCGCTGGTCGGTTATCTGGTATCTGAACTGTGCCCTGGCGAAACACCGCCAATGTTTACTACCTCAGCGATTGCTAACGTCACGATTGATGACGAAGGCAAAGGGGTCTTCAACTGGCAAATGAGTCCGTGCAATTTAAAAATGGCGAAAGCGATTTAATGTGACGCGCGATACGGCGGGGAGCGAGAGCCTCCCGCCAGTCTGTCAGGGCAGTTCCGACAGCTGCCACTCTTCTATCTCTATCAATACCAGCAGCGCGGCGTCTCCGCCATATTCCTTTGGTGCCTGATGAAAGGCCATGACATGTGGATGCTGAGCCAGCCATAGGGGCGTTTGCTGTTTGAGAATATGTTTTCCGTGGCCGTGCATCACGCAGGTACAAAATATATGCTCACGGCGACAGGCGGCAATGAGTGCCCCCAGTTCCTGTTTAGCCTGCATCTGCGTTAAGCCGTGCAAATCGAGAAACAGCTCCGGCGAATAATCTCCACGACGTAACTTCTTCAGCTCAAAATGGCTGACGTCTTCGCGTACGTACTTCACCGCACCTTCCGTGTTGAGCAGCGGCTGAAATTCGTCTGAAAAATAGTGGCTGTTGTCAGCTTGTTCCTGCAACAAACGCTTAACCGGAACGTCGGTTATTTTTTTGCGCATCGGGCGATGGACGATAGTGTCCTGCTTGATTTGACGTGTCCCACTCATCAGCTGGCGGAACAGCGTCTGATCCCCCTCGCTAAGCGGTGTTTTCTTTTTCATTAGTCAGTCTCATCTCTTATTTCCCATAGTCTACCTGAGGCAGGCGCAAGCAAAACGCATTTTTTCACGCTATCCAGGTCGCGACAATGCTGATTTATCGGCGTCTTCATGGCAAACTAGCCGCCGAAAATTAAGCAAGCATGCCCTGGAGAAAAAAGTGGATAAAATTTTTGTCGATGAAGCCGTAAACGAGCTACACACCATTCAGGACATGTTGCGCTGGTCGGTCAGCCGCTTCAGCGCGGCGAATATCTGGTATGGCCATGGCACCGATAACCCGTGGGATGAGGCGGTTCAACTGGTCCTGCCATCACTTTATCTGCCGCTGGATATTCCTGAAGATATGCGCACGGCGCGCCTGACCTCCAGTGAGAAACACCGCATCGTTGAGCGCGTGATTCGCCGCGTCAACGAACGTATCCCAGTAGCGTATTTGACCAACAAAGCCTGGTTCTGTGGGCACGAGTTTTTCGTGGATGAGCGTGTGCTGGTGCCTCGCTCGCCGATTGGTGAGCTGATCAACAACCATTTCGCAGGGCTTATTGACCATCAGCCAGAGCATATTCTGGATATGTGTACCGGCAGCGGCTGCATTGCGATTGCCTGCGCTTATGCCTACCCGGAAGCGGAAGTTGATGCCGTAGATATCTCGTCTGACGCGCTGGCCGTCACCGAGCACAACATTGAAGAGCACGGTCTGATTCATCACGTCACGCCGATTCGCTCCGATCTGTTCCGCGACCTGCCTGCGCTGCAATACGATCTTATCGTGACCAATCCGCCGTACGTAGACGCGGAGGATATGTCCGACCTGCCGAATGAATATCGCCACGAGCCGGAGCTGGGTCTGGCATCGGGTACAGATGGCCTGAAACTGACGCGTCGCATTCTGGCATGCGCGCCGGATTATCTGACCGACGACGGTATTCTGATTTGTGAAGTCGGTAACAGCATGGTACATCTGATGGAGCAGTACCCGGACGTCCCGTTCACCTGGCTCGAGTTCGACAACGGTGGTGAAGGCGTCTTCATGCTGACCAAAGCGCAGCTCATCGCCGCGCGCGAACACTTCAGCATCTATAAAGATTAATGCAGCGGGCTACGGCCCGTTTCACAACGCTCAAAACAGAACAACGACAACGGAGCCGTGATGGCAGGAAACAGTATTGGACAATTATTCCGCGTGACCACCTTTGGTGAGTCGCACGGACTGGCGCTGGGTTGCATCGTTGATGGCGTTCCGCCAGGCATCGAACTGACCGAAGCGGATTTACAGCACGATCTTGACCGTCGTCGCCCTGGCACCTCGCGTTACACCACGCAGCGTCGCGAACCGGACCAGGTCAAAATTCTCTCCGGCGTTTTCGAAGGTCGCACCACCGGCACCAGCATTGGCCTGCTGATTGAAAACACCGACCAGCGTTCCCAGGATTACGGCGCGATTAAAGACGTCTTCCGCCCAGGCCACGCTGATTACACCTATGAACAGAAATATGGCTTCCGTGACTATCGTGGCGGTGGGCGTTCCTCTGCTCGCGAAACGGCCATGCGCGTCGCGGCAGGTGCAATTGCTAAAAAATATCTGGCACAGAAATTCGGCATTGTTATTCGCGGTTGCCTGACTCAGATGGGCGATATTCCACTGGCAATTAAAGACTGGGATCTGGTTGAACAGAACCCGTTCTTCTGCGCCGATGCGGATAAAATCGACGCGCTGGATGAGCTGATGCGCGGCCTGAAAAAAGAAGGTGATTCTATCGGTGCCAAAGTGACGGTCGTCGCTGACGGCGTACCGCCAGGATTAGGTGAGCCCGTATTTGATCGCCTTGATGCCGACATTGCTCACGCGATGATGAGCATCAACGCGGTAAAAGGCGTGGAAATTGGTGACGGATTTGGTGTGGTCGCACTACGTGGCAGCCAGAACCGCGATGAAATTACGGCACAAGGTTTTCAGAGCAACCACGCGGGCGGCATTCTGGGCGGCATCAGCAGCGGCCAGCAAATCGTAGCGAATATTGCATTGAAACCGACTTCCAGCATTACCGTTCCTGGGCATACGATTAATCGCTCTGGCGAAGAAGTCGAGATGATCACCAAAGGGCGTCACGATCCTTGCGTTGGGATCCGCGCAGTGCCGATTGCTGAAGCCATGCTGGCAATCGTGTTAATGGATCACTTCCTGCGCCAGCGTGCGCAGAATGCGGATGTGACGACCACCATTCCACGCTGGTAAAAATGAAAAAAACCGCAATTGCTCTGCTGGCCTTGCTGGCTAGCGGAGCCAGTCTGGCAGCAACGCCGTGGCAAAAAATCACCCATCCGGTTGCCGGTAGCGCGCAGTCGATTGGTGCATTTTCTAACGGATGTATCGTGGGTGCGCAGGAGCTTCCGCTCCAGTCCAATACTTATCAAGTGATGCGTACCGACCAGCGTCGTTACTTTGGACATCCGGATCTGGTGATGTTTATCCAGCGTCTGGGGACTCGGGTGAATAACCTGGGGCTGGGTACGATGCTTATCGGTGATATGGGCATGCCGGCAGGTGGTCGCTTCAACGGCGGGCACGCCAGCCATCAGTCAGGGCTGGATGTGGATATCTTCCTGCAATTACCAAAAGCGCGCTGGAGCTCAGCGCAGTTACTCAAACCGCAGGCGCTCGATTTGGTCGCGCGGGATGGTAAAAACGTGGTGCCGTCGCTGTGGACGCCCGATGTCTTCAGCCTGATCAAAGTGGCGGCGCAAGATGACGAGGTAACGCGTATCTTCGTTAACCCGGCTATCAAGCAGCGGCTCTGTCAGGATGCGGGAACGGATCGTGATTGGCTGAGCAAGGTTCGTCCTTGGTTCCAGCACCGCGCACATATGCACGTGCGTCTACGTTGTCCGGCAAATAGCCTCGAATGTGAAGATCAGCCATTACCGCCACCGGGCGACGGATGCGGCGCTGAACTACAAAGCTGGTTTGAGCCTGCCAAACCTGGAACAACAAAACCTGAGAAGAAGACACCGCCTCCGTTGCCGCCTTCCTGTCAGGCGCTACTGGATGAGCATGTACTGTAATGGATAATTTCGTCGATCTGTTTATGGTGTCACCGCTATTGCTGGCGGTGCTTTTTTTTATCGCGATGCTGGCGGGATTCATTGATGCCCTGGCTGGCGGTGGCGGGCTTTTAACCGTTCCCGCGCTGCTGGCGGTGGGCATGAGCCCTGCGCAGGCGCTGGCCACCAATAAGCTACAGGCGTGCGGCGGATCGCTGTCGGCTTCAATCTATTTTATTCGTCGTAAGGTCGTTAACGTCGCCGATCAGAAGCTGAATATTCTGATGACCTTTATTGGCTCAACGACCGGTGCGTTGCTGGTGCAGCACGTTCAGTCAGACATCCTGCGTCAGATTTTACCGATTTTGGTCATCTGTATTGGCCTCTATTTTTTACTGATGCCAAAGCTTGGCGAAGAAGACCGTCAGCGCCGTCTTTACGGTTTGCCGTTTGCGCTGATAGCCGGTGGTTGCGTCGGGTTCTACGATGGATTTTTCGGGCCGGGTGCGGGATCGTTTTATGCACTGGCTTTCGTCACGCTGGCCGGTTTTAACCTTGCCAAATCCACCGCGCATGCCAAGGTGCTTAACGCCACGTCGAACGTCGGCGGCCTGCTGCTGTTTATTATCGGCGGCAAAGTTATCTGGGCGACCGGTTTTGTCATGATGGTGGGGCAGTTTTTAGGCGCGCGCGTAGGCTCGCGTCTGGTATTAAGCAAAGGCCAGAAGCTCATTCGTCCAATGATTGTTGTGGTATCGGCGGTGATGAGTGCCAAACTTCTTTATGACAGCCACGGACAGGAGATCCTCAACTGGTTGGGGATGAACTAATGAACAGTACACATAATTATGAGCAGCTGATTGAGGTCTTCAACGGCTGTTTTGCTGATGATTTTAATACCCGTCTGATTAAAGGCGACGACGAACCGATCTATCTTCCTGCTGATGCCGACGTACCGTACAACCGAATTGTGTTTGCGCACGGCTTTTACGCCAGCGGTTTGCATGAAATTTCCCACTGGTGCATCGCCGGGAAAGCGCGCCGTGAACAGGTTGATTTTGGTTACTGGTATTGCCCGGACGGACGCGACGCTGCCACGCAAGGGCAGTTTGAAGACGTGGAGGTTAAACCGCAGGCCTTCGACTGGCTGTTTTGCGTCGCGGCAGGTTATCCATTCAACGTCAGCTGTGACAACCTGGAAGGGGACTGCGAGCCGGACAGAATTACGTTCCAGCGTCGCGTTCACGCACAGGTAATGGAATATCTTGAGAAAGGGATACCGGAACGTCCAGCGCGCTTTATTAAAGCACTACAGAATTATTACCACACGCCGGAATTAAAGGCGGAACACTTCCCGTGGCCGGAAGATCTTAACTGAGGAAAGAAGATGATCGCAGAATTTGAATCACGCATTCTGGCGTTAATTGATGACATGGTAGAACACGCCAGTGACGATGAACTGTTTGCCAGCGGTTATCTGCGTGGTCACCTGACGCTTGCCGTCGCCGAGCTGGAAGCGGGCGACGACCACTCGCCAGAAGCGGTTCACGCTGAAGTGGGGCGCGGACTTGAAAAAGCCATTCAGGCGGGCGAACTCTCTCCGCGTGACCAGTCTTTAGTTTTAGCGATGTGGGACAATCTGTTCCAGCAGGCAAAATTGAAGTAATCCTGTTCTTTGCCCTCTCCAGGCGGAGAGGGCGTCAGGCGTCAGCCTACTTAATCATTTTTCCTTTCAATAGTTTCCGCACCCACAGTCGATTGGGGCTCAGTCCCGCCAGCGTTACGCCATCCATAGGGATCGGCTCGTCGCTCATTTGCGAGGCCAGTATTTCCGCCGCCAGTGGCGCAGTGCATAACCCACGCGATCCCAGCGCACCGATCATAAACAGGTTGGGATACACGGGGGCGGAGAGAGCAGACTCACGGCGTTCAGAAAGATCTTCATACGCTTCGAGCGTGGCATCGTAGTCCGGCACGTTGCCGACCATTGGCAGATGATCGCGGGTTGCACAGCGCACACCGCAGCGTGCATCGGCTCCGCTAACATCGACCTCTTTTGCCCATTCAGCCTGCGGGAAACAGTCAAGCAAACGCTGACGGTTTTGCTGCTGATCTGCCTCACTGTATGCGATTTCTTTCTGCCCCCGGTGGTAGCTGGCACCGATGCAGTGATGGGCGTTAGTCGGGTTTTGCGGTGTCAGATAGCCGTCATAACATAAGACCTGGCGAAGATTACGCAGATGTGGAGTCGTTGGAATATGGCTGACCTGGCCGCCTACCGGGTAAACCGGCAGTTTCTCGGTTTGCGGGAAGTCGCCGATACGGTGACCGTTTGCCAGCACCAGACTGGCATGCAGAGCTTCTTCGCCGTTGAGAAAACGTACATGCCAGCCCGTTTCTCGGCTTTCCAGTGACGTCACCTGATGGTCATAACAGACGTTTAATCCGCGAGTTTGGGCAAGATTTATCGCTGCTGTCGTGAGATCCGCCGGACACAGCCAGCCGCCTGCCGGATAATGGATCCCACCGCAGTCTGTTTGCAGACCTGTCTTCTCCTTCACTTGCTGTGCATTTACCGCTGTCGCGATTTCAGCTGGTAGTCCGAGGGAGAGCATCTGCGTAATCTTCTGCTGGCTTTTTTCATCCCAACCGAGTTGCGTCACGCCACACCAGTCGTGATCGAACGTGACCGGCAGGGTGTCATACAGACGACGTGCGAAGGTATACGCTGCCGGGAAAAACTGTCTGAGCGACGGGTCGTGGGCGGTCAGCAGGGGATATAACGCGCCCTGACGATTTCCGGACGCGCCTCCGGCAGGGGCGGAATTGGCACAATAGAGCGTAACCTTCCAGCCGCGCTGAAGTAAGGCAAGCGAAAGCAGGGCGCTGGCGATACCGCCACCGATAATCGCGGTCTCGCGGGATTCGCTGCCGGTGCGGGCAAACCAGGGGGCTGCTTTTAGCTGAGGCCTTTCCTGCCCCATTGAGCCAATCAGCATTTCGCGTTTACGTCCGAACCCTTTCACTTTTTGCATGGCGAAACCGGCTTCCTGCAAACCTCTGCGCACAAATCCGGCGCAGGTAAAGGTCGCCAGCGTCGCGCCAGGGCGGGCAAGACGCGCCATAGCCGCGAACAAATGTTCGCTCCACATATCCGGATTTTTGGCTGGGGCAAAACCATCTAAAAACCAGGCATCGACTTGTTGATTCAGAGAATCGTCGAGTTGGTCGGTCAGGTCGTTAATATCGCCGAGCCATAAATCCAGCGTCACGCGTCCACCGTCTAATAGCAGGCGATGGCATCCACCGATCGGTAACGGCCACTGGGCCTGGAGTTGTTCAGCCCAGGGTGCGAGCTCCGGCCAGTGCTGATGCGCCAGCGCCAAATCATGGGCGGTTAACGGAAACTTCTCAAAACTGATGAAATGTAATCTTTGAAGCGTAGCGTCAGGGTGAGCCGCCCGAAACTGCTCAAACGCCTGCCAGAGGGTAAGAAAGTTTAACCCGGTGCCAAAACCGCTCTCTGCGACCACAAACAGACTGCGTGGATGATGCGGAAAACGGTCGCCCAGGTGGTTACCTTCAAGGAAAACATAACGGGTCTCTTCCAGTCCATTATCATTAGAGAAATAGACATCGTCGAAATCTCGGGAAACAGGTGTACCCTCAGCGTTGAACTCAAGGTTGGCGGGTTGTATGGCGTTTTGTTTCACGTAAGTTACTCGTCTGACAGGCAGTGGTGCGATCTTAACGATGTGAGTCCGTCGGTGCAAATTTCCTCAGAAATTGGCTGATCGGACTTGTTCGGCGTACAAGTGTACGCTATTGTGCCACTCGAAACTTATTATAGTGCGACTTACAGAGGTATTGAATGAAACGTGCAGTGATTACTGGCTTGGGCATCGTTTCCAGCATCGGTAACAACCAGCAGGAAGTCCTGGCATCTCTGCGTGAAGGACGCTCCGGGATCACTTTCTCTGAAGAGTTTAAAGATTCAGGTATGCGTAGCCACGTATGGGGTAACGTCAAACTGGACACCACCGGTTTGATTGACCGCAAAGTGGTTCGTTTCATGAACGATGCCTCTATTTATGCTTATCTCTCCATGCAGGAAGCCATTGCAGATGCTGGCCTGAGCGACGAAGTTTATCAGAACAACCCGCGTGTTGGTCTGATCGCTGGCTCCGGTGGTTCGTCAAAAGCGCAGGTATTCGGCGCTGACGCTATGCGTAGCCCGCGTGGTCTGAAAGCAGTAGGTCCGTACGTTGTGACCAAAGCGATGGGTTCAGCGGTTTCCGCTTGCCTCGCGACGCCGTTCAAAATCCACGGCGTAAACTACTCCATCAGCTCCGCTTGTGCGACGTCTGCACACTGTATCGGTAACGCGGTTGAGCAGATCCAGTTAGGTAAACAGGACATCGTATTTGCTGGCGGCGGCGAAGAGCTGGGCTGGGAAATGGCCTGTGAGTTTGACGCGATGGGCGCACTGTCCACCAAATACAACGACACACCAGAAAAAGCCTCCCGTACTTATGATGCACACCGTGACGGTTTTGTTATCGCTGGCGGTGGCGGTATGGTCGTGGTTGAAGAGCTGGAACACGCTCTGGCACGTGGCGCACACATTTATGCTGAGATCGTTGGCTACGGCGCAACGTCCGATGGCGCTGACATGGTAGCTCCATCCGGTGAAGGCGCAGTACGCTGCATGAAGATGGCAATGCACGGCGTTGATACTCCAATTGATTACCTGAACTCCCACGGAACGTCTACTCCGGTAGGTGACTTGAAAGAGCTGGGTGCCATCTGTGAAGTCTTCGGCGACAACAGCCCGGCAATCTCTGCGACCAAAGCGATGACCGGTCACTCTCTGGGAGCGGCTGGTGTGCAGGAAGCTATCTACTCTCTGCTGATGCTGGAACATGGTTTTATCGCGCCAAGCATCAACGTTGAAGATCTGGACGAGAAGGCGGCTGGTCTGAACATCGTGACCAAACCGACCGAGCAAACGCTGACGACCGTGATGTCTAACAGCTTCGGTTTTGGCGGTACTAACGCCACGCTGGTGATGCGTAAACTGAAAGCGTAAGTTATACGTTTATATATTCGAGAGGGGAGCCTGATGGCTCCCTTTTTTTATGCCTTTATCAGAAGCCAGGCGGAACGGCTGTGACGCAAATCGCGTTCAGAAAGCGTTAAGCCACAATCCAGAAGATGGCTAGCGCAATTAACAGTGCGACGAACATCAGTCCCGGACGAGCAGAGATCGATTTCAGCGTTTCGACGACCGGAGCGAAAAGTGGGCTATAAATTGGCTGAATATGGCGGGCTTCAGGTACGCCTGGCTCGCGATCGGCGCGGCGCACAAAGATCTGATTCAGCAAATCCTGAACCTGCGCTGTGGTCAGCGCCGTCTGCGGAGTGGCCTGCCAGTTTTGCTGTGCGTAATCCCGAAAGACATCAAACTCCCGCGGCTCAAGCGGTTGTTTCAATGCGGCTTGCAGGGTATGCAGCGTTGGTGCGCTTTGGGTGCTGAGCGTTTGACGAGCCTGTAGCCATGTCACCAGATGCGTAAACTGCTTCGCGGGGATCAGTTCACCCGTTTTTACGCCAGAAAGCTCCAGCATGGATTGCCAGATAAGCTTGTTCGATTCGCCGGTCGCTGCCGCAAGCTTTGTGACCATCTGCTTGAGCGTATTGTGTTCGGCAGGCAGCAGTGGTCGCTCGGTTGCTGGCCGCTGCTGCGGCTGAGGAATAGAAAGCTGGTTGTTTTGTAAAAGCGTCAGCACGGTTTTGAGTTGATCAGGCGTGAGCTGGCTAAGCGCGGTTTGACCAAACTGTTGGCGGATAAAATCGCTCACGGCCTGGCGGTTGTTCCCCTGGCCCAGCAGCTCGGTCAGTTGGGAAACGATCTGACGAGTAGCATGATTTTGCTGCGCCGTATTCAGACGCTGGTTCAGGTTTTGCTCGGCTGCGGGGAAATGGCGTGATAACAACGCCGTTTCGTTCTTCAGCCCCAAATCATGTTTCATGCCAGCCCACACTTCGGCGTTCTGCTGCGAAGTCAGCGCAACAAGGCGCGTAATCAGACGCTCCAGCACGGTACGCTGCTGTGTTGAAAGAGGCTGTTCACCAATAGCTGAAGGTGCAATGGGGCCTTCGCCTGGAGGGCGCGGCGGCGTACCTGAAATGGGCTGCATCGTTATCGATCCTTTAAGTCATCACTCACCGTAAACCGGGCTCACGCATGCGTATATGCCTGGCGGCGAGATTATGGCACACTTGCCCGGTTAACTTCCTCTCAAACAGGTACCCAGACGTGAAAATCCTCGTTGATGAAAATATGCCTTACGCCCGCGAGCTATTTAGCCGCCTGGGTGACGTCAAGGCTATTCCTGGTCGTCCTATTCCGGTTGAGGAGTTGGCTGATGCCGACGCCCTCATGGTGCGCTCTGTTACCAAAGTCAACGAAGCTCTGCTGTCCGGTAAAGCCGTTAAGTTTGTCGGAACGGCAACGGCAGGAACCGACCATGTTGATGACGCGTGGCTTGAACAGGCGGGCATCGGATTCTCTGCCGCACCCGGCTGCAACGCCATTGCGGTTGTGGAGTATGTTTTCTCCTCTCTGTTGATGCTTGGTGAGCGAGATGGTTTTGCGCTAAAAGACCGTACGGTCGGCATCGTGGGTGTGGGTAACGTTGGTGGACGTTTGCAAAAACGCCTTGAAGCGCTGGGCATTCGCACGTTGCTGTGCGATCCCCCTCGTGCGGACAAAGGTGAGATGGGCGATTTCCGTTCGCTTGACGAGCTGGTTGAACAGGCCGATGTGCTGACTTTCCATACGCCGCTTTTCAAGGACGGTCCTTATCAATCTTTCCATCTGGCCGATGAGGCACTGATTCGTCGCCTGAAGCCTGGCACTATTCTGATAAATGCTTGCCGAGGCCCGGTAGTCGATAACGCCGCGCTGCTCACATGTTTGCAAGAGGGGCAAGATCTCAGCGTAGTGCTGGATGTCTGGGAACCCGAGCCGGATCTAAACGTCGCTTTATTGAATCGAGTGGACGTTGCCACCGCGCATATCGCGGGCTACACGCTGGAAGGCAAAGCCCGGGGGACGACGCAAGTCTTTGAGGCTTATAGCACCTTTATTGGCCACTCACAGCAGGTGTCGCTTGATACGCTCCTGCCTGCCCCGGAATTTGGGCGCATCACCTTGCACGGCACACTCGACGAGTCTTCGCTAAAAAGGCTGGTGCATTTAGTGTATGATGTGCGCCGCGACGACGCGCTGCTGCGTAAAGTGGCGGGTATTCCGGGTGAATTTGACAAGCTGCGTAAACATTATCTTGAGCGCCGCGAATGGTCTTCCCTGTATATCATTTGTGACGATGCCAGTGCGGCTACGTTACTCAATAAAATAGGGTTTAACGCCGTACACAACCCGGCGCGTTAATGTCTTCTTAATGCTCCCTGCTGGATAATCTGGCGGGGACGCTTATTTATTTCTGGAGTAAACCACCATGTCTGAAGGCTGGAATATTGCCGTACTGGGTGCCACTGGCGCTGTGGGCCAAGCCCTGCTCGAAACACTTGCTGAGCGTCAGTTCCCGGTGGGTGAAATCTTTGCACTGACCCGTACCGAGAGTGCAGGCGAAGCGCTGCGCTATGAAGGGAAAACGGTTCGTGCTCAGGACGTTGCCGAGTTTGACTGGTCGCAGGCGCAGCTGGCCTTTTTTGCCGCAGGCGTTGAAGCCTCGGCGGCCTACGCTGAAGAAGCGGCCAACGCAGGTTGCCTGGTAATTGATTTAAGCGGCCTGTATGCCCTGGAGCCTGATGTGCCGCTGGTTGTACCGGACGTTAACCCCTCCGTTCTGGCAGACTACCGTAACCGCAATATCATTGCGGTACCGGATAGCCTGACTAGCCAGCTTTTGACAGCACTTAAGCCATTGATCGACGATGGCGGTTTGTCGCGCATTACGGTGACCAGCCTGCTCTCCGTTTCTGCTCGTGGTAAAAAAGCGGTAGACGCGCTGGCAGGACAGAGCGCGAAGTTGCTGAACGGTATCCCGGTAGATGAAGACGATTTCTTCGGGCGCCAGCTGGCGTTCAACATGATGCCGATTTTGCCGGATCGTGAAGGTAACGTGCGTGAAGAGCGTCGTATCGTCGATGAAACGCGCAAAGTGTTGCAGGACGACGGGCTGATGATTTCGGCAAGCTGCGTACAGTCATCGGTCTTTTACGGTCATGCGCAGATGGTGAGCTTTGAAGCACTGCGTCCGCTGTCAGCGGAAGAGGCGCGCGAGGCTTTTGAACGCGTTGCGGATATCTCACTGAGCGAGGAAACAGACTTCCCGACTCAGGTAGGCGATGCCACAGGCAGCGCACACTTATCCATCGGCTGCGTGCGTAATGATTACGGCCTGCCTGAGCAGGTCCAGTTCTGGTCTGTTGCGGATAACGTTCGCTTTGGTGGCGCGTTGATGGCAGTGAAGATCGCTGAAAAACTGGTGCAGGAGTATCTGTACTGATGTCCGAAGTGGAACTACAGCCGGTTCATAGAATTGCTCTCGGTATCGAGTACGATGGCAGTAAATACTATGGCTGGCAGCGTCAGAATGACGTGCGCAGCGTCCAGGAAAAGCTGGAAAAAGCGCTCTCTCAGGTGGCGAACGAACCCATTAGCGTGAACTGTGCGGGTCGTACGGATTCGGGCGTTCACGGCACCGGTCAGGTTGTGCATTTTGAAACCACGGCAGTGCGTAAAGATGCGGCGTGGACGCTAGGGGTAAATGCGAATCTACCTGGTGACATCGCGGTGCGTTGGGTAAAAAATGTGCCGGACGATTTTCACGCGCGTTTTAGCGCCACCGCGCGCCGTTACCGTTACATCATTTACAATCACCGCCTGCGTCCGGCCGTGTTGGGCCAGGGCGTCACGCACTGTTATGAGCCGCTGGATACCGAGCGTATGCAGCGCGCGGCGCAGAGCTTGCTCGGCGAAAATGATTTTACCTCGTTTCGTGCGGTGCAGTGTCAGTCGCGCACGCCGTGGCGAAACGTAATGCACATTACCGTCAGTCGTTATGGCGCGTATGTGGTGGTGGATATCAAAGCGAATGCCTTTGTACATCATATGGTCAGGAATATCGTTGGCAGCCTGATGGAAGTAGGTGCCGGACACCAGCCGGAGAGCTGGATTGCAGAACTGCTGGCAGCGAAGGACAGAACGCTTGCGGCAGCAACGGCGAAAGCGGAAGGTTTGTATCTGGTATCGGTTGATTATCCAGAACGTTTTGGCCTTCCAAAGCCGCCAATGGGCCCGCTGTTTTTAGCGGACTAACGCAGTTGCAATTAAGGCTTAGCGAATATGGACGTAATACGTTTTATCATCGATTTCATCCTGCATATCGATGTTCATCTGGCAGAGCTGGTCGCGCAGTATGGCGTCTGGGTCTATGCCATTTTGTTCCTGATCTTGTTCTGTGAAACCGGGCTTGTGGTCACGCCATTTTTACCGGGAGATTCGCTGCTGTTTGTTGCGGGTGCGCTTTCTGCACTGCCAACCAACGATCTGAACGTGCACCTGATGGTGGTATTGATGATCGTGGCGGCTATTGTTGGCGATGCGGTGAACTACACTATTGGGCGACTGTTCGGTGAAAAGCTATTTAGTCATCCGAACTCGAAGATTTTCCGCCGTAGCTATTTAGACAAAACCCATGCGTTCTATGAACGTCACGGTGGCAAAACCATTATTCTGGCGCGTTTCGTGCCGATCGTTCGTACCTTCGCACCGTTTGTGGCAGGTATGGGGCACATGTCCTATCGTCATTTTGCTGCGTATAACGTGATCGGTGCTCTGGTGTGGGTCCTGCTGTTTACCTATGCGGGCTACATCTTTGGTGATTTGCCGATAGTTCAGGAAAACCTTAAGTTATTGATTGTCGCTATTATTGTGCTTTCGGTGCTGCCGGGCGTGATCGAAATTATTCGACACCGGCGCGCAGCAGCAAAACAAACGAAGTGATAACGCATTTGCGGTTCGACCACTTTTTTATCCAAAGTTTCGGGCTGTTATGTTTTAATGTGCAACATTCATGGTCTGTTTGTGGCAAAAATGGCATTATGCGCCGCTTACAGCAAAACTGGCATACGACCAGGTTCAGGCAGAAAGGTTATCAATGAGCTGGATTGAACGAATTAAAAGCAACATCGCGCCCACCCGTAAAGCGAGTATCCCTGAAGGGGTGTGGACCAAGTGTGATAGCTGCGGTCAGGTTCTGTACCGCGCCGAGCTAGAGCGCAATCTTGAGGTTTGTCCTAAGTGTGATCATCACATGCGTATGTCGGCGCGTAATCGCCTGCATAGCCTGTTCGATGAAGGAACGCTGGTAGAACTGGGCAGCGAACTTGAGCCAAAAGATCTGCTGAAGTTCCGTGACTCCAAGAAGTATAAAGATCGTCTGGCTTCCGCTCAGAAAGAGACCGGTGAGAAAGACGCCCTGGTGGTAATGAAAGGTACTCTTCATCAGATGCCGATCGTTGCTGCGGCCTTTGAGTTCTCCTTTATGGGGGGCTCAATGGGTTCTGTCGTGGGCGCGCGTTTCATCCGTGCCGTTGAGCAGGCGCTGGAAGACAACTGTCCGCTGATCTGCTTCTCCGCCTCCGGTGGCGCACGTATGCAGGAAGCGCTGATGTCGCTGATGCAGATGGCTAAAACCTCTGCTGCGCTGGGCAAAATGCAGGAACGTGGTCTGCCGTATATCTCCGTACTGACCGACCCGACGATGGGCGGCGTTTCGGCGAGCTTTGCGATGCTGGGCGATCTGAACATTGCTGAACCAAAAGCACTGATCGGCTTTGCTGGCCCGCGCGTTATCGAGCAAACCGTACGTGAGAAACTGCCGCCGGGCTTCCAGCGCAGTGAATTCCTGATTGAAAAAGGCGCTATCGACATGATCGTTCGTCGCCCGGAATTGCGCCTGAAACTGGCAAGCGTTCTGGCGAAGCTGATGAATCTGCCAGCACCAAATCCGGACGAACCGCGCGAAGCCGTGGTGGTGCCGCATCAGGAACCCGAGGCCTGATAACTCAAAAGGGCAGGGCCAAACGGCGCTGCCCTTTTGCTTTCACTCCGTAACTGAAAAGTGCGTATCATGGAAAATACCAATATTCCCCTAGCCACGTCGCCCCTGGTCACGTGGCTTTCTTATCTGGAAAACCTGCACAGTAAAACCATCGATATGGGACTTGAGCGCGTCAGCCAGGTTGCGGCGCGCCTTGGCGTACTCAAACCGGCTCCGTTCGTGTTTACCGTGGCCGGGACCAACGGTAAAGGAACGACCTGCCGGACGCTGGAAGCCGTGCTGATGGCCGCAGGTTATAAGGTGGGCGTGTACAGTTCCCCGCACCTGGTGCGTTACACGGAGCGCGTGCGTGTGCAAAATAGCGAACTGCCGGAATCCGCTCACACTGCTTCTTTTGCCGAAATTGAAGCCGCACGTGGTGAGGTTTCATTAACCTATTTTGAGTACGGAACCCTCTCAGCATTATGGTTGTTTAAGCAGGCGCAACTGGACGTCGTTATCCTGGAAGTCGGCCTGGGTGGCCGTCTTGATGCCACCAATATGGTGGACGCCGATGTGTCTGTTGTGACCAGTATCGCACTCGATCACATCGACTGGCTGGGGCCGGATCGAGAAAGCATTGGTCGCGAGAAAGCCGGTATTTTCCGTGCGAACAAACCGGCTATCGTGGGTGAACCGGATATGCCGCAGACCATCGCTGATGTGGCGTACGAGAAGGGTGCAAAACTCATGCGCCGCGGCGTTGACTGGCAGTACGAGGTTCAGGAGAACGGCTGGCGTTTTAGCGACGCGCAGGGCGAATTAGCCAATCTGCCGTTGCCACAGGTACCGCAGCCAAACGCCGCGACCGCGCTGGCGGCGTTGCGGGCCAGCGGTTTGACGGTGAGCGAACGGGCAATACGTGATGGCATTCAGCATGCGATTCTGCCAGGGCGTTTTCAGACCGTCAGTGAATCACCGCGCGTGATTCTGGATGTAGCGCATAATCCTCACGCCGCAGCTTATCTAGCGGGTCGCCTCAAATCACTACCAAAAACCGGGCGCGTTCTGGCGGTTATCGGTATGCTTCATGATAAAGATATTGGCGGCACGCTGGCCTGCATGGAGAGTGTGGTCGATTACTGGTATTGTGCTCCTCTGGAAGGGCCGCGTGGCGCGACTGCTGAACAGCTGATGGAACATCTCGGCGAAGGCAAAGCCTATGAAAACGTGGCGCAGGCATGGCATGCGGCAGTGGCCGATGCTAAACCTGAAGATACCGTGCTGGTATGTGGATCGTTCCATACCGTAGCACATGTCATGGAAGTGATGGACGCGGGGAGAACCAGTGGCGAGTAAGTTTCAGAATCGTTTAACAGGTACCATTGTGCTGGTTGCGCTGGGGGTGATTATCCTTCCAGGACTGCTCGACGGGCAAAAAAAACATTATCAGGATGAGTTCGCGGCAATCCCGCTGGTGCCAAAGCCCGGCGATCGCGATGAGCCCGACATGTTACCTGTGGCAACACAGGCGCTGCCTGCACAACCGCCAGAAGGCGCTGCGGAAGAAGTTCGCGCAGGTAATGCGGCGGCTCCGTCGCTCGATCCTTCTCGTTTTACCGCTAACAACGATATCGATCCCGTACCGGAACCGGTGGTTCAGCCTAAGCCTGTAGAAAAAGCTAAGCCGGTTGAAAAACCGCAGCCAAAACCGCAACGCGATAAAACCAACGAGCAACTGGCCGCCGCTACCGAAGCTGCGCCAGAAAAACCGGTGCAAGAAGAGAAACCTGCGCCGACCGGCAAGGCGTATGTTGTACAGCTGGGTGCGCTGAAAAACGCGGATAAGGTGAATGAGGTCGTCGGTAAATTACGCGGTGCGGGTTATCGCGTTTACACGTCGCCAACGACGCCTGTGCAGGGTAAAATCACGCGTATTCTCGTCGGACCGGATGCCTCAAAAGATAAGCTGAAAGGTTCACTTGGTGAGCTGAAACAGATCTCCGGTTTGAGCGGTGTGGTGATGAATTACAGTGCGAACTGATTGACTCTCACCCGCCCCGATCCCTTCAAGGGGAGGGGATAAAACCTACGGCGTTGAACATTTTTTCAGCGCCTTTTTTATTTACGCGCGGGAAGGAAATCCCTACGCAAACGTTTTCTTTTTCTGTTAGAATTCGCCCCGAACTGGATGACAGGGCGTTTAATCGTGGGACATATATGGTCTGGATTGATTACGCCATCATTGCGGTGATTGGTTTTTCCTGTCTGGTAAGCCTGATCCGTGGCTTTGTTCGTGAAGCGTTATCGCTGGTGACATGGGGTTGTGCTTTCTTTGTTGCCAGTCATTACTACACTTACCTGTCCGTCTGGTTCACGGGCTTTGAAGATGAGCTGGTCCGAAATGGAATCGCCATCGCGGTGCTGTTTATCGCGACACTGATCGTCGGCGCTATCGTCAATTTTGTGATAGGTCAGCTGGTCGAGAAAACCGGTCTGTCAGGAACGGACAGGGTACTCGGGGTCTGTTTTGGTGCGTTGCGAGGCGCGCTGATTGTGGCCGCGATACTGTTCTTCCTCGATACCTTTACCGGGTTTTCAAAAAGTGAAGACTGGCAGAAATCGCAGCTGATTCCACAGTTCAGTTTCATCATCAGATGGTTCTTTGACTATCTGCAAAGCTCGTCGAGTTTCTTGCCCAGGGTCTAAACCCTGAGATGTAGCTTAACGAGGAAAAGACGTATGTGCGGGATTGTCGGTATCGCCGGTTTCATGCCGGTAAACCAGTCTATTTATGACGCGTTATCGGTGCTCCAGCACCGTGGGCAGGATGCTGCGGGTATCATCACGATTGATGCAAACAACTGCTTCCGTTTACGCAAAGCGAATGGCCTGGTCAACGATGTGTTTGAAGCCCGTCATATGCAGCGTCTTCAGGGCAATATGGGTATCGGCCACGTTCGTTACCCGACCGCTGGCAGTTCCAGCGCCTCTGAGGCTCAGCCATTCTACGTGAACTCTCCGTATGGCATCACTCTTGCCCACAACGGTAACCTGACCAACGCCCACGAACTGCGTAAAAAGCTGTTCGAAGAGAAGCGTCGTCACATTAACACCACTTCTGATTCTGAAATTCTGCTCAACATCTTTGCGAGTGAGCTGGATAACTTCCGTCATTATCCACTGGAAGCCGATAACGTTTTTGCCGCCGTAGCCGCGACGAATCGCTTAATCCGCGGTGCGTACGCCTGCGTCGCGATGATCATCGGTCACGGTATGGTTGCCTTCCGCGACCCGAACGGTATCCGTCCGCTGGTACTGGGCAAACGCGATTTAGGCGATGGCCGTACCGAATACATGGTGGCCTCTGAGAGCGTGGCGCTTGATACGCTGGGCTTTGAGTTCCTGCGTGATGTTGCGCCGGGTGAAGCGGTGTATATCACCGAAAAAGGCCAGCTGTTTACTCGTCAGTGTGCGGAAAACCCGGTGAGCAATCCGTGCCTGTTCGAGTACGTGTACTTTGCCCGCCCGGATTCCTTCATCGATAAAATTTCCGTGTACAGCGCTCGCGTTAATATGGGAACCAAACTCGGTGAAAAAATTGCCCGCGAGTGGGACGATCTTGATATCGACGTAGTCATTCCGATTCCGGAAACCTCCTGCGATATCGCGCTGGAAATCGCACGTATTCTGGATAAACCGTATCGTCAGGGTTTCGTTAAGAACCGCTACGTTGGCCGTACCTTTATCATGCCGGGCCAGCAGCTGCGCCGTAAATCGGTGCGCCGTAAGCTAAACGCTAACCGTGCTGAGTTCCGCGATAAGAACGTACTGCTGGTGGATGATTCCATCGTGCGGGGTACCACTTCCGAGCAGATCATCGAGATGGCACGTGAAGCGGGCGCGAAGAAGGTCTATCTGGCGTCTGCGGCACCAGAAATTCGCTTCCCGAACGTTTATGGTATTGATATGCCTACTGCGAACGAGCTGATTGCACATGGCCGCGAAGTGGATGAGATTCGCCAGATCATCGGTGCCGACGGATTGATTTTCCAGGATCTCAGCGATCTGATTGACGCGGTACGCGCAGAGAACCCGGATATTCAGCAGTTCGAATGTTCGGTGTTCAACGGTATCTACGTGACGAAAGATGTTGATCAGCAATACCTCGACTATCTTGATTCGCTGCGTAACGACGACGTCAAAGCCGTACAGATGCAGAACGATCTTGAAAGTTTAGAGATGCACAACGAAGGCTAAAGCCTTAGCAAGTGAGGGTGCGAGCCCTCACTTGCAACTCCCCGCAAAATCCTGCAAAGTCTGCCCTGATACAAGAAAGGGCGAAATCATGAAACGACTCATCGTAGGGATCTCAGGTGCCAGTGGCGCTATTTACGGCGTACGGTTGCTACAAGTATTGCGCGACGTGGCTGAGGTCGAAACCCATCTGGTCATGAGTCAGGCTGCGCGTCAGACCCTCACGCTCGAAACCGATTTTTCCTTGCGCGATGTCCAGTCACTGGCAAACGTGGTTCATGATGCCCGTGATATCGCTGCCAGCATCTCTTCCGGCTCTTATAAAACTGCCGGAATGGTTATCCTGCCCTGTTCGATTAAAACGCTGTCCGGCATCGTGAACAGCTATACCGATACGCTGGTGACCCGGGCTGCTGATGTCGTGCTTAAAGAGCGACGTCCGCTCGTGCTCTGCGTGCGCGAAACCCCTCTGCATCTGGGACATTTGCGCTTGATGACGCAGGCTTCTGAACTGGGTGCGGTGATCATGCCTCCGGTTCCGGCTTTTTATCATCGCCCACAAACGCTGGATGACGTGATTAATCAGACCGTTAACCGCGTGCTTGATCAGTTTGATATCGACCTGCCCGAAGATCTGTTTACCCGCTGGCAAGGCGCTTAGCACCCCGCACAACATGAGTGCATGAAAAGCCAACTTGCCCTGTTTCAGGGCAAATATGCAACAGCGATCATATCCTCAACATTTAATTCGTTTTTTCCCTTTTTCCCTCTGCGGTTCGTTCGGCAGACCTGCTATCTTTCACCATTAAGGCAATATCGCAACGTTTTATTAACATATTTAACGTCGAATTTTCGACCCGATGAGAATGTGGCATAAGACCTGCAAGAGAACGCCTGCACTACAACACACAACACAAACCATAATAAAATCACGATACTTGAGGGTAAATGTATGAAGAAGACGGTTCTGGCTCTCTCTTTGCTGGTGGGGTTAAGTGCTGCTGCAGGCAGCTATGCAGCACTCCCTCAGACAGTGCGTATCGGTACTGACGCCACCTACGCGCCATTCTCTTCTAAAGATGCGAAAGGCGATTTTGTTGGCTTTGATATCGATCTGGGAAATGAGATGTGCAAACGCATGCAGGTGAAATGCACATGGGTAGGCAGTGACTTTGATGCGTTAATCCCGTCTCTGAAAGCCAAGAAAATCGATGCCATCATCTCCTCACTTTCCATCACCGAGAAGCGTCAGCAGGAAATTGCTTTCTCTGACAAGCTCTATGCAGCTGACTCTCGTCTGATTGCTGCGAAAGGCTCTGTGATTAAACCGACCATTGAATCGCTGAAAGGCAAACACGTGGGCGTGCTCCAGGGCTCGACCCAGGAAAGTTTTGCCAACGCCGACTGGCGTGAAAAAGGGGTTGATGTTGTTGCTTACCAGAATCAGGATCTGATTTATTCCGATCTGGCAGCGGGGCGTCTGGATGCCGCATTCCAGGATGAAGTTGCAGCGAGCGAAGGCTTCCTCAAGCAGCCAGCAGGGAAAGAATTCGCCTTTGCTGGCCCGTCCGTGAAAGATAAAAAATACTTTGGCGACGGTACCGGGATTGGCTTGCGTAAAGATGATGCCGAGCTGAAAGCCGCGTTCGATAAAGCCTTTGCCGAACTGCGCAAAGACGGTACTTATGACAAACTGGCGAAAAAATATTTCGACTTCAACGTATACGGTGATTAATCATCTTTGATGTGACGCGCGCCATAGTGATTCACCAGCGCGGTGCAATGAAGGTGTGAATGTTCCAATATGGTGCAGATGGTGCACCATATTGGATCGCTGATTGCATAGTTAAGCATTAATCATGCAATAATTACCACTCGACGGGGATTTTACTTTGCCTTGCCGAGGGAATTAATGGCACATTAATGACAACCCCGCGTCGTAAAATCCCGTATGAAGACAGTTTGTTGAGGATAAATATGAAAAAACTGGTGTTGTCACTTTCACTGGCGTTGGCTTTTTCCAGCGCTACCGCGGCATTCGCAGCCATTCCGCAAAAAGTTCGTATTGGTACCGATCCAACTTATGCTCCGTTCGAATCTAAGAATGCGAAGGGAGAGCTGGTTGGTTTTGATATCGATTTGGCAAATGAGTTGTGTAAGCGTATTAAAACGCAATGTACCTACGTTGAAAACCCGCTGGACGCGCTTATCCCTTCGCTGAAAGCCAGGAAAATCGACGTGATTATGTCTTCTCTCTCAATCACCGAAAAACGTCAGCAGGAGATTGCCTTCACCGACAAGCTTTATGCTGCGGATTCCCGTCTGGTGGTGGCCAACGCGTCTGATATTCAGCCAACGCTTGAGTCCCTGAAAGGCAAACGCGTCGGCGTATTGCAGGGCACAACTCAAGAAACCTATGGCAATGAACACTGGGCTCCGAAAGGGATTGAAATCGTCTCTTATCAGGGTCAGGAAAACATTTACGCCGACCTGACTGCGGGGCGTATTGACGCCGCGTTCCAGGACGAAGTTGCCGCAAGCGAAGGATTCCTGAAGCAGCCTGCCGGTAAAGATTACAAATTTGGCGGCCCGTCTATTAAGGATGAAAAACTCTTTGGCGTCGGCACCGGTATGGGCCTGCGTAAAGAAGATAACGAACTGCGTGAAGCGCTGAATAAAGCGTTCGCTGAAATGCGCGCTGATGGCACTTACGAAAAACTGGCGAAAAAGTACTTCGACTTTGATGTCTACGGCGGTTAATCACCCCGTTTAATAACGTGCGGCCCCTCTCGATAAGAGAGGGGAAAAGACACGGTTTGACCACTCACGACACGACAGGGCAGGCGGTATGCTGTACGGATTTTCTGGCGTTATTTTACAAGGCGCGCTTGTCACTCTCGAACTGGCCCTCAGTTCCGTGGTGCTGGCAGTGCTAATAGGTCTGGTGGGTGCGGGAGCGAAGCTCTCGAGCAATCGCATGTCCGCACTGATCTTCGAAGGTTATACCACGCTGATTCGCGGTGTTCCGGATCTGGTGCTGATGCTGCTCATTTTTTACGGCCTGCAAATCGCGGTGAATAGCGTGACGGATGCACTTGGCGTCGCGCAGTTGGATATTGACCCGATGGTGGCCGGTATTATCACCCTGGGCTTTATCTACGGTGCCTATTTTACAGAAACCTTCCGTGGCGCATTTCTGGCGGTTCCTAAAGGACATATCGAGGCGGCTACCGCCTTTGGTTTTACCTCGTCGCAAATTTTCCGCCGGATTATGTTCCCGGCCATGATGCGCTTTGCCTTACCAGGCATTGGCAACAACTGGCAGGTAATTCTGAAAGCAACGGCGCTGGTTTCTCTGTTAGGGCTGGAAGACGTTGTTAAGGCCACTCAACTTGCCGGTAAAAGTACCTGGGAACCCTTCTACTTTGCCGTCGTGTGTGGCGTTATCTATCTGGTCTTTACGACCGTTTCCAATGGTGTGCTGCTGCTGCTCGAACGTCGCTACTCCGTGGGTGTGAAGAGGGCTGACCTGTGATTGAGATTATTCAGGAATACTGGAAATCGCTGCTGTGGACCGATGGCTATCGCTTCACTGGCGTAGCAATCACGCTGTGGCTGCTGATTTCTTCTGTGGTTGTCGGCGGCATTCTGGCGATATTTCTCGCCATCGGACGGGTATCGAATAACAAATATATACGCTTCCCCATCTGGTTATTCACCTATATCTTTCGCGGTACGCCGCTGTACGTTCAGCTCCTGGTGTTTTATTCCGGAATGTACACGCTGGAAATTGTGAAAGGCACCGAGATGCTCAATGCCTTCTTTCGCAGTGGGCTGAACTGTACCGTGCTGGCGCTGACGCTGAATACCTGTGCGTATACCACCGAGATTTTTGCCGGAGCGATCCGCTCTGTGCCTTACGGTGAGATTGAAGCTGGTCGCGCCTATGGATTCTCTTCGGTGAAGCTTTATCGCTGTATCATTCTGCCGTCGGCGCTGCGTATTGCGCTGCCTGCCTACAGCAATGAAGTGATTTTAATGCTGCATTCCACCGCGCTGGCGTTTACTGCTACCGTACCGGATTTGCTGAAAATCGCCCGTGATATTAACTCGGCGACTTATCAGCCCTTTACCGCATTCGGTATTGCTGCGGTGTTGTATTTAATCATTTCATACGTCCTGATTAGCCTGTTCCGCAAAGCGGAAAAACGCTGGCTGCAGCATGTAAAACCTTCGACGCACTGAGAATATGATGGCTGAGAACAAACTAAACGTTATCGACTTGCACAAGCGCTACGGCGAACATGAAGTGCTGAAAGGGGTGTCGTTGCAGGCAAACGCGGGCGATGTCATCAGTATTATTGGCTCATCCGGCTCGGGAAAGAGTACCTTCCTGCGCTGTATTAACTTCCTCGAAAAACCGAGTGAAGGCTCGATTGTGGTCAGCGGACAGACCATCAATCTGGTGCGCGACAAAGACGGGCAGCTAAAAGTGGCTGATAAACATCAGCTACGTCTGTTACGTACCCGCCTGACGATGGTGTTCCAGCATTTTAACCTCTGGAGCCACATGACGGTGCTGGAGAACGTCATGGAAGCGCCCATTCAGGTTTTGGGCTTGAGCAAACAGGAGGCCCGGGCGCGCGCAGAAAAGTATCTGGCAAAGGTGGGTATCGACGAGCGCCAGCAAATTAAATATCCGGTGCATTTGTCTGGCGGTCAACAGCAGCGCGTGTCCATCGCTCGCGCGTTGGCGATGGAGCCCGAAGTGCTGCTGTTCGATGAACCGACTTCGGCACTCGATCCTGAACTGGTGGGAGAGGTGCTGCGCATTATGCAGCAGCTTGCCGAAGAGGGGAAAACGATGGTGGTAGTGACGCACGAAATGGGCTTTGCGCGTAACGTCTCTAACCACGTTATCTTCCTGCATCAGGGGAAAATTGAAGAGCAGGGGCATCCGGATGAGGTATTAGCGAATCCGAAAAGCCCGCGCCTGCAACAGTTCCTGAAAGGATCGCTGAAGTAGGCTGGTTTTTTCTTGCCGGGAGCCAGGGTTGCCATGGCGGCGATTGAGTCGCCATGGCACGTCCACCGGTCCCGCCATCAAAGAGAAGCGCGAAACTTGAAGTGAACGGAACGGCCAACTGAGCCACATGTTCCCTCTTACCCTAACCGCACTCCAACCGATAAGCCCAGTCGTCGTAGCGCACGCCGTCAATCTCATAGGCTTTTACCAGCACCTGCGTGCGCACAAATCCCGCTTTCTCTAATACCCGCACCGACCCGCTATTATCGGCCAGCACGTAAGCGTTAATCGCTTTTACGCCCGTTTGATTAAACGCGTACTCACACACCGCACGCAGCGCTTCGCTGGCGATGCCTTTCCCCTGCGCAGCAGGCACGACCGTATAACCAATATCGGCTTCTTCGCGATTCTGTGTGCTGATTTGCAACCCAATATCGCCCAGGGGTGTGTCGTCGTTATGAGCGCGAATAATAAAAGTATGCGGCGCTGTCAGACGTGCGGCGAATACGCGCCGGGTCTCTTTTTCAGGAGAGATAGTGGCCATATAGCGCATGATAGTGCGGTCTTCGCGCAGCCTGCGAAAAAACGCCCAGTCAAAAGGTTCGAACGGTGTAAGGCGAAGCCGAGGAGTGGTAATCGTTGCCATAATCGCGCCTTTCCGATGAGTCAGGCTGATAACAGTAACATAGCAACGCGGCGGCTTTAACCCACCACATCCTCAAGTGCTTCTTCTAAGTCATACCATCTAAAGGCAAATCCGGCTGCTTCCAGGCGTTTGGGCAGCGCACGCTGCCCGCCTAATACCAGCACCGATGATTCGCCCATCATCAGGCGGATTGCCGTGGCGGGCGCGCGCAATACGGCAGGGCGCTTAAGGGCATGACCCAGCGCATGGGCAAACTGCTCGTTACGTACCGGATACGGCGAGACCATGTTGAACGGTCCGCGCAGGTCGTTATCCAGCAGCCAAAGTATGCCATTCACCATGTCGTCGATATGTATCCACGCCAGATATTGCCGTCCGGTACCCATCGGGCCGCCAAGCCCAAGCTTAAAGACCGGGAGCATTTTTGCCAGAATGCCGCCTTTCGGCGCGAGCACCACGCCGGTACGCAACAGGCAAACGCGCGTGTTATCGCTTTGCGCACCGCAGGCGATTTGCTCCCAGCGGGCGCAAAGTTTGTGGGTAAATTCGTTATGCGGGGGTTCTTCTTCAGTGACGACCACTTCGCCGAGGTCACCGTAATAACCTGCCGCCGAGCCGGAAATCAACACTGAGGGCGGGTTGTCGCTGGCGTGAAACAGGTCTACAAGTTTTTGCGTTATGTTCCACCGGCTGTCGCATAAGCGTTGCTTTTGTTCCGCCGTCCAGCGTTTATCTGCGATAGGTTCTCCGGCAAGGTTGATGACCGCGTCAAAGCCGTCGAGATTCTGATGTTCCGCCAGCCCTTTCCAGATGCCAACCTGGTTGCCCAGCACCTGGCGTGCTTTATCCGGGCTGCGCGTCACCACGGTGATATCGTGGCTAAGCACCTGCAGGCGCGAAATGAGATGGCGGCCAATCAGCCCGGTTCCACCCGTCATCAGAATCTTCATACCACCTCCTGAGTTGCGCCTACCGCCGCCAGCTCAACGTCATGGAGACGGAGTCGGCATAGCGCAGCGCGTGAAGTTTATCGATCTCTACCTCAGCATAAGTGACCCAGTGATGTTCGCGTGCGAGGTCGAGCACATCCTGAGTTAATTTTTCAAGCAACGAGAAACGGTTGTTTTCTACGTAATTGATAATGTTTTTAGTGATGGTGCGGTAGTTCAGTGCGTCGTTGATATCCTCGCTGGCTCGCGCCTTATCCGCAGGATAGTGAATCACCACGTTGATAAGGATATCCTGACGGTTCTCTATCTCTTCGGGTTTAATTCCAATAAATGTACGTAAGCGTAAGTTTTTTATACGAATAATAGCGTCATGCTGTGACATTGCAGGCTTTCTCCATTCATTATTTTTGCCATGATACATGAGGAAATCAGACTCGCTCAACGGGGCTCGCGCTTATATTTGCTGTGCTTTCAACATCGCGCGTTCTGTTGCCGGGCGATGACGAATCCGCTCGAACCAGTTATTGACCGCTGGATACATGTTCAGGTCGATTCGCTGGCGTTCATGGGCGTTAATCCACGGCCAACAGGCGATATCGGCAATACTATAATGGTCGCCTCCAAGCCACGGCGATGCCTCCAGCCGCTTGTTCATAACGCCGTAAAGTCTCTGCGTTTCAACCTGATAGCGTTCGATAGCATAGGGCAGGGTTTGCGGGGCAAAATGATTGAAATGATGATTCTGTCCGAGCATTGGTCCAAGACCGCTCGCCTGCCAGAAAAGCCATTGCAACGTGTGGTGACGCTCTCGCAGTTCACCACTCAGAAGTTTGTTTGTTTTTTCTGCCAGATAAAGCAAGATTTCGCCGGATTCAAACAAGCTTATCGGCCTGCCGCCATCCACGGGTTCGTTATCGACGATGGCGGGTATTTTGTTATTCGGCGAAATGGCGAGAAAATCGGCACGAAACTGATCGCCTTTGCTGATATTCACCTTAATGAGGCGGTAATCCAGCTGTGTCTCTTCCAGAAAAAGGGTGATCTTATGGCCGTTTGGCGTAGGGGCATAATAGAGGTCAATCATCTCAACTCCTGTCGTGATTTTTTCAAGGCATAAAACGAGTATAGGTGCTTGTTGAAATCGTGAGTTTTCATCAAGTGACAGGGAAGAGAAGAGATTATATGTTGGATGTAAACCGATCAGCTGATGAGGATGTTATGAGCCAACCTGCGATTACCCTGTGGTCCGATGCCAATTTTTACTCACCTTACGTCATGAGCGTGTACGTCGCGCTGGCGGAAAAAGGGCTGTCATTTACCCTCAAATCCGTCGATCTCGATCGCGGTGACCATCTTAATCCGGACTGGCAGGGTTACGCCTTAACGCGTCGCGTCCCGGTTCTGGAGATTGACGGATTTGAGCTGAGCGAATCATCGGCGATCGCCGAGTATCTCGAAGATCGTTTTGCCCCGCCGGAATGGGAGCGTATTTATCCACACGATATGCAAAAGCGCGCTCGCGCACGTCAGATCCAGGCGTGGCTGCGTAGCGATTTGGTACCGATCCGTGAGCAACGCTCCACTGACGTTATTTTTGGCGGCGTAAAAAAGCCAGCGTTAACACAAGCAGGTTTAGCCTGTGCGAATAAACTCTTCGACATGGCTACGCAATTGCTTTCACACGGTAACCCAAATTTGTTTGGTGAATGGTGCATCGCCGATGCCGATCTGGCCCTGATGCTCAACCGCCTGGTGCTCAACGGTGACGACGTGCCGCCAGCGCTGGCGGATTATGCAACGTTTCAATGGCAGCGGGCCTCAGTACAGCGGTTTGTGGCGCTTTCGGCTAAGCGTCCAGGCTGATTAGCCTGGCGGGTTGAGGTATAATAGAGCGTGTATTTTGCAAGGAGTGACTGATGAAACTGATGTTTGCATCGGATATCCACGGATCGCTGCCCGCCACAGAACGTGTGTTATCGCTGTTTGAGCAAAGCGGTGCGCAGTGGTTGGTTATCCTGGGGGACGTGCTTAATCATGGTCCGCGCAATGCGTTGCCAGAAGGTTATGCCCCGGCACAGGTCGCCGAAAAGCTGAACCTGTACGCCAGCCAGATTATTGCCGTGCGCGGGAATTGCGATAGCGAAGTTGACCAAATGTTACTTCAATTCCCCATAACCGCGCCCTGGCAACAGGTACTGCTGGAAAAATGCCGTTTGTTTTTGACTCACGGTCATCTGTTTGGCCCGGATAACCTGCCCGTTCTGGCGACTGGCGATGTGCTGGTTTACGGCCATACTCATATTCCGGTGGCGGAGAAGCAGGGCAGCATTGTGCATTTCAACCCAGGCTCAGTCAGTATCCCGAAAGGCGGGTACGCGCCGAGCTATGGCATGCTCGAAGATAATCAACTGCGTGTTATCGCACTTAATGATCAGCAAGTTATTGCGCAGGTCAGCATTAATCCGTAAGTTACACCTCAAACGTCAAACGCGCCGAAAGAGCGCTTAATCGAGAAGGGTTCCCGATGGTGGAGCAGAGTCAATTGGCAAGTACAGAGTGGGTTGATATTGTCAGCGAAGACAATGAGGTGATTGCACAGGCCAGCCGCGAGCAAATGCGCGCAGAGCGTCTGCGTCATCGCGCAACTTACATCGTTGTGCACGATGGTATGGGTAAGATCCTGGTACAGCGACGTACTGATACGAAAGATTTTCTGCCGGGTATGCTGGATGCCACAGCGGGTGGTGTAGTCCAGGCTGATGAAATCCTGCTGGATTCCGCGCGCCGCGAAGCAGAAGAAGAACTCGGTATTGCCGGTGTCCCTTTTGCCGAACACGGTCAATTCTATTTTGAAGACAAAAACTGCCGCGTCTGGGGCGGGCTGTTCAGCTGCGTATCCCACGGCCCGTTTGCACTTCAGGAAGAAGAGGTCAGTGAAGTAAGCTGGATGACGCCGGAAGAGATCACGGCGCGTTGCGATGAGTTCACGCCGGATTCATTGAAAGCGCTGGCACTGTGGATGACCCGCAATGCCAGGAACGAATCGACCAGACCAGAGAAACAGGAAGAAGCTGAATAAAATTCAGCAACTCTCCCGTAAGCACAGGCTGGAGGCGATAGTTTTCTGATCGCTCCAGTCTCCATCACCCAGGCGTTCCAGCAACGCGCGACCGGCTTCAATGCCAATTTTTCGATGCGGCACCGCCATCGTGGTCAGCGGTGGTTGGCAAACGCGACTGACGTCACTATCACCAAAACCTACCACTGCCAGATCGTCAGGGACTTTAATACGCCTGCGCTGGCACTCATATAACACGCCGCACGCCAGCTCATCTGAAACACAGACCAGTGCATCCAGTTCCGGCCACGCCAGCAAAAACTCTGGCAGTTGCGACGCGCCGGTGGAGAAACTCGGTGGAAGCGCTGCGTTAATCACTCGATTTGGTGACATATGATGGCGCAACATGGCTTTATACCAGCCTTGTAGATGCTGCTGGAAAATCCACTGCTCCTGGTTGGCGCACAGCAAACCAATATTCTGATACCCACGTTGAATGACCAGTTCTGTGATTTCGTACATCGCGGCAACGTTATCGATGCCGATATTCATATCAATGGGATCGGCACGCATAGCGCCCATTTCCATTACGGGAATAGAGGCATTTTTCAGCCAATGACGAACGGTGTCGGTATGTTCAACGCTGAGTAAAATTGCGGCAGCAATGTTAGATGCCAGCAGCGTTTCAAGGAGTTTTTCCTCTTGCTCAAGGCGATGTTGGGACTCTGCCAGCATTATCTGATATCCGGCAGGTTGCAGCACCTGCTGTAGCCCGGCGAACATTTCGGAACAACCATCTTCAGCAAGATTTGGTACGACCATCGCAATGGTCCTCGACGACGCTGACGCCAGCGCACTGGCGGCAAGATTGGGCATGTAGCCGAGTTCATGCACCGCAGCTTCGATTTTTTCTCGTAGTTTATCGGAAACTTGCTCGGGCGTGCGCAATGCACGGGACACCGTCATAGTACCCACACCGGCAAGCTGCGCGACGTCGGAGATCGTCACTTTACCGGTACTACGTCGTTTACGGGTTAGAGACATACAAATTCCTGGTGACCACGCGTTTTTCTTATCATCCTTCGCTTCACGTGAAACTGAGTATACGCCTTAAATCCCTTTTTTTACTGTGATTTCCTCGCAGGATGATAATTTGATAGCGCTATCACAATTTTGAATGTTAGAAATTGGTAGCGCTATCTTTGTGATCTTGATCGCAGCTATCCGCGTGAGGCTTGCATAAAGTTTGCTCATTGTTGGCGCAGGGGGGAGGAGAATAAATTGCTCAAAACCTGGATACATGATGCAACCATCACGTTACAAGACAGCGTGGAAAATTGGCCGCAGGCGCTGGAACAGTGTGCCAGACCTCTGCTGGAGATGAATGTAATAACACCGGAGTATGTCACGGCAATCGTCGAACAACATCACGCGTTAGGACCCTATTATGTGCTGGCACCGGGGCTAGCAATGCCGCATGCGCGGCCAGAAGAAGGGGCAAAAGGATTGGGCCTCTCATTATTAAAACTTAAACAGGGCGTTTCATTTGGTGCCGGGGAGTTTGATCCTGTCGATGTCATCATTATGCTGGCAGCCCCGGATAAACATAGCCATATCGAAATGATATCCGCATTGGCTGAATTATTTTCCAGCGATAACGATTTGGCTGAATTACATAACGCACAGACCCTGGAGGAAATAAAAGCGATTATCGAACGCTTCTAGTTTTATAACCTGTTCCGATTGCATAACACATTACGCTGACGCGTGATGCGGACGTACTCTACTCAAAAAGGGCATAACAATGAAAATCATGGCGATATGCGGCTCCGGCCTGGGCAGTAGTTTTATGGTCGAAATGAATATTAAAAAAGTACTCAAAAAGCTGAATATTGAAGCGGAAGTTGAACACTCCGATCTGTCATCTGCGACGCCAGGTGCCGCCGACCTGTTCGTGATGGCAAAGGATATCGCTGCCAGCGCGAGCGTGCCGGAGAACCAGTTGGTGGTGATCAACAACATCATCGATATCAACGAACTCGAAACGCAACTTTGCGCCTGGTTCGACAAACAATAACTATAGTGAGGTGGATATGTTTATCCTCGAAACGCTGAACTTCGTTGTTGATATATTAAAAGTCCCATCGGTACTGGTTGGCTTAATTGCGTTAATCGGACTGGTTGCGCAGAAGAAACCGTTTTCCGATGTGGTAAAAGGCACAATTAAAACGATTCTCGGTTTTATTGTGTGGGCGGCGGTGCGACCGTACTCGTCGGGTCATTAAATCCATTAGGCGGTATGTTTGAACACGCCTTCAACATTCAGGGCATTATTCCAAACAATGAAGCCATCGTATCTATTGCGCTGGAGAAATATGGTGCATCAACCGCGCTAATAATGGCGTTTGGTATGGTCGCCAATATTATTGTCGCCCGCTTTACGCGCCTTAAGTACATCTTCCTGACCGGACATCACACCTTCTATATGGCGTGCATGATCGGCGTGATCCTGACGGTAGCGGGCTTTGAGGGGATCGGCCTGGTCTTTACCGGTTCGTTAATTCTCGGTCTGGTGATGGCCTTCTTCCCGGCGATAGCGCAGCGCTATATGAAGCGCATCACTGGTAACGATGACATCGCATTTGGTCACTTCGGAACGTTGGGGTATGTGCTCTCGGGCTGGATTGGCAGCAAGTGCGGAAAAGGCTCTCGATCTACTGAAGAGATGAACCTGCCTAAAATCTTAAGCTTCCTGCGCGACAGTTCCATCTCTATCTCCCTGACCATGATGATCATCTATCTGATCATGGCGGTCAGCGCCGGGCGTGAATACGTTGAGGCGACCTTCAGCGGCGGCCAAAACTACCTGGTCTACGCCATCATTATGGCCATTACCTTTGCGGCGGGCGTGTTCATCATCCTACAGGGTGTTCGCCTGATTCTGGCAGAAATCGTACCGGCCTTTACCGGCTTCTCCGAAAAACTGGTACCAAATGCGCGTCCTGCACTCGACTGCCCGGTGGTCTATCCCTACGCACCGAATGCCGTGCTGATTGGCTTCCTGTTTAGCTTCCTGGGTGGTCTGGTCGGGATGTTCATTTGTGGTCAGCTTAATTGGGTATTAATTCTGCCAGGCGTCGTGCCGCACTTCTTTACCGGGGCGACAGCGGGCGTGTTCGGTAATGCGACGGGGGGACGTCGTGGCGCGATGATAGGCGCCTTTGCTAATGGCCTGCTGATAACCTTCCTGCCGGTTCTGCTGCTGCCTGTGCTGGGCGCGATTGGCTTTGCGAACACCACGTTCTCGGATGCCGACTTTGGTGCCGTCGGGATTGTGCTTGGCAATCTGGCGCGCTTCCTGTCACCGATGGCCATTACAGGGCTGGTGGTTGCGCTGTTCGCGCTGCTGGTGGCGTACAACGTGTTTGCGAAAAATAAAACGGCAGGCGGTAAGACTCAGGAAAACACCGGAGCTAAATCATGAATGTGAAAGAAGTAACGCAACTGGCCCGTGATATTCGCGTGGCAACACTCAAATCATTGACCCAACTTGGGTTCGGCCATTACGGCGGCAGTATGTCGGTGGTGGAAACGCTGGCCGTGTTATATGGCGCGGTGATGAAAATTGACCCCGCCGATCCTGACTGGCCTGAGCGCGATTATTTTGTGTTATCAAAAGGCCATGCAGGCCCGGCGCTCTACAGCACTCTGGCGATTAAAGGCTATTTCCCGGTGGAAGAGTTGAGCACGTTAAACCAGAACGGAACACGCTTGCCGAGTCACCCGGATCGATTAAAAACGCGCGGTGTTGACGCCACGACGGGATCGCTGGGGCAGGGGATTTCTATCGCTGGCGGGATGGCGCTATCGCACAAGCTGGCGGGCCGTGTGAACCGTGTTTTCTGCATCGTCGGCGATGGCGAACTCAACGAAGGGCAGTGCTGGGAAGCGTTCCAGTTTATCGCCCATCACCGTCTCACTAATCTGACCGTATTCGTCGACTGGAACAAACAGCAGCTTGACGGTGAGCTGGACGAGATAATCAGTGCGTTCGATCTGGAAGGAAAATTCCGCGCCTTTGGTTTCGATGTGGTGACGGTGAAAGGCGATGACGTTCCTGGGTTACTGGAGGTGGTATCGCTGCCTCCTGCCACGGAAGCGCGCCCGCTGGTCGTTATCCTCGACAGCATCAAAGGGCAGGGAGTGCCATATCTTGAACAGCTGAGCAACTCCCACCATCTGCGGCTGACGGATGAAATTAAAGACGCGCTTAATGAGACGATTCGCCAACTGGAGGCCGCACATGATTAAGGTTGCATCTGTAGGACAAAAAGACGCGATTGAGATGCGCAAAGTGTATGCCGGGTTTATTGCAAATCAGGTTGAGGCCGGAAGCACGATTATCGCCCTTGAAGCAGATTTGATGAGCTCAATGGCGATGGACAGTGTGGCGCGAGATTACCCGCAGCACGTCATTAACTGCGGGATCATGGAAGCCAACGTCATCGGCACTGCAGCTGGGTTATCGCTGACCGGGCGTAAACCTTTTGTGCATACCTTTACCGCGTTTGCCAGCCGCCGCTGCTTCGACCAGCTGTTTATGGCGCTGGATTATCAGCGAAATAATGTCAAAGTCATTGCCTCCGATGCAGGGGTGACCGCCTGTCACAACGGCGGAACGCATATGTCATTTGAGGATATGGGGATCGTGCGCGGTCTTGCCCACTCGGTAGTGCTTGAAGTGACCGATGCAGTGATGTTTGAAGATATTCTGCGCCAGCTTATCGATCTTGAAGGCTTCTACTGGGTCAGGACGATTCGCAAGCAAGCCCCAAGCGTGTATGCCCCAGGTTCAACTTTTACCATTGGTAAAGGCAATGTCCTGCGCGAAGGCAGCGATATTACCCTGATTGCTAACGGTATTATGGTAGCAGAAGCGCTGGAAGCGGCTCGTCAACTTGAGCAAGAGGGCGTCAGCGCCGCTGTTATCGATATGTTTACCCTGAAACCCATCGACAGGATGCTGGTAAAAAACTACGCCGAGAAGACCGGGCGCATCGTGACCTGCGAGAACCACAGCATCCATAACGGGCTGGGATCGGCGGTGGCGGAAGTGTTGGTCGAAACCTGTCCGGTGCCAATGCGTCGCGTTGGCGTGAAGGAGCGGTATGGCCAGGTAGGGACGCAGGATTTCCTGCAGAAGGAGTACGGCCTGACGGCACACGACATTGTGTCGGCAGCTCGGGAGCTGCTGTAATAAAAAAGGCGACCGTGGTCGCCTTTTTATTTACAACAATATTACTGCTGTTGCTGTGAAGACTGAATCGCGGTCAGAGCGATGGTGTAGACGATATCGTCAACCAGTGCGCCACGAGACAGGTCGTTCACCGGCTTGCGCATACCTTGCAGCATCGGCCCGATGGAGATCAGGTCGGCAGAACGTTGTACCGCTTTGTAGGTGGTGTTACCGGTGTTCAAATCAGGGAAGATGAACACGGTTGCGCGACCTGCAACCGGAGAGTTCGGTGCTTTGGATTTCGCAACGTCAGCCATAACGGCGGCGTCATACTGCAACGGACCATCGATAACCAGATCCGGGCGTTTTTCCTGCGCCAGACGGGTCGCTTCACGCACTTTCTCAACGTCGCTACCTGCACCAGAATTACCGGTGGAGTAAGAGAGCATTGCAACGCGTGGTTCGATACCGAAGGCAATCGCGGAATCCGCAGACTGGATAGCAATTTCTGCCAGCTGTTCAGCGGTTGGATCCGGGTTGATCGCACAGTCACCGTAAACGTAAACCTGTTCTGGCAGCAGCATGAAGAACACGGAAGAGACCAGCGAGCTGCCCGGAGCGGTTTTGATCAGCTGCAACGGTGGACGGATGGTGTTAGCCGTGGTGTGAACCGCGCCAGAAACCAGGCCGTCAACTTCGTCTTGTTCCAGCATCAGCGTGCCGAGAACCACGTTATCTTCCAGCTGTTCGCGGGCAACGGCTTCGGTCATGCCTTTGCTCTTACGCAGCTCAACCAGACGTGCAACGTAGCTTTCTCGGACCACTTCAGGATCGACGATTTCAATACCGGAACCCAGCTCAACGCCCTGAGACGCTGCAACGCGGGTGATTTCATCCGGGTTACCCAGCAGCACACAGGTCGCGATGCCGCGCTCTGCACAAATTGCTGCTGCTTTTACCGTACGTGGTTCGTCGCCTTCTGGCAGAACAACGCGCTTACCGGCTTTACGTGCAAGCTCAGTCAGCTGGTAGCGGAATGCTGGTGGAGACAGACGACGGCTACGCTCGGACGTTGCAGTCAGGGATTCGATCCAGTCTGCATTGATGAAGCTTGCCACGTATTCCTGAACTTTCTCGATACGCTCGTGATCGTCAACCGGAACTTCCAGATTGAAGCTCTGCAGGCTCAGGGAGGTCTGCCAGGTGTTGGTATTCACCATGAATACCGGCAGGCCAGTCGCGAAGGCACGTTCGCACAACTTGCTTACGCGAGCGTCCATTTCATACGCGCCGGTCAGCAGGATGGCACCGATTTCAACGCCGTTCATCGCAGCCAGACACGCTGCAACCAGCACGTCAGGACGATCGGCGGAAGTCACCAGCAGAGAACCTGCGCGGAAATGTTCCAGCATGTGCGGAATACTACGCGCACAGAAGGTCACAGATTTCACGCGGCGGGTGTTGATATCGCCTTCGTTAACCACGGTTGCGTTCAGGTGACGCGCCATGTCGATTGCACGGGTAGCAATCAGGTCGAAGCTCCACGGTACCGCGCCCAGAATTGGCAGCGGGCTGCTTTCGCTCAGCTGAGCTGGATCAACTTTCACGACTTTCGCTTTGGA
This sequence comes from Enterobacter sp. SCRI0065, assembly GCF_059766475.1. Lineage (NCBI taxonomy): Bacteria > Pseudomonadati > Pseudomonadota > Gammaproteobacteria > Enterobacterales > Enterobacteriaceae > Enterobacter > Enterobacter sp. SCRI0065. The sequence goes on from NZ_JCBAJB010000002.1 coordinate 271,658, forward strand.
AGAGTCGTCGAAAATTTCTGACAGGTCAGGGCGTGTGCGGCCTTGCTCATCAACCGGTGCGTTCAATTTGTTAACGATAACGCCGGTGATGTTGGCATTTTTCATGCCGCCGAAGCTGCTGCGAGTCAGCTCGATACGTTCTTTCAACTGCTCTTGCGTATCGGTACCCTGAGACATCACGAATACGATTTCTGCATTCAGGGTTTTCGCGATTTCATAGTTCAGAGACTGCGCAAACTGATGTTTACGTGTCGGAACCAGGCCTTCTACCAGTACCACTTCCGCATCTTGCACGTTTGCGTGGTAGTTGGCGATGATCTCTTCCATCAGCACATCATTCTGATTGCTGGACAGCAGAGATTCAACGTGGCTCATCTTCAGCGGTTCAGCCGCTGGCAGATTGGAATTTTTACGCACAATGGCGGTGGTCTGGTCTGGCGCATCGCCACCAGCACGCGGTTGAGCGATAGGCTTAAAGACGCTCAGGCGAACGCCTTTACGTTCCATAGCACGGATTACGCCAAGGCTGACGCTAGTCAGGCCGACGCTGGTTCCGGTAGGGATCAGCATAATAGTACGGGACACGGTTTATCCTCTTTTGGTTACCGCCGCATTGGGCGGGGTACAAAACAGCACCGCCAGCATGGCTGGCGGTGTGGTATCAGGCAGTCAGACGGTTGGCGTCTTGTGCGATGACCAACTCTTCGTTGGTTGGGATAACCATCGCAAGCGTTGTGCCTTCTTTGTTGATGTAGCCAGATTTGCCGAAACGGGCAGCCAGGTTACGTTCGTGATCAACATCGAAGCCCAGAACGCCCAGTTTGCCCAGAGACAGTTCGCGAACCATTGCTGCGTTTTCACCGATGCCACCAGTGAAGACAACAGCGTCCAGACGACCATCCATCAGTGCGGTGTAGGAACCGATGTATTTCGCCAGACGGTGGCAGTAAACGTCCATTGCACGTTTTGCGTCTTCTTTATCTGCGTAGTTATCTTCAACGTAACGGCAGTCGCTGGTGACTTCGGTCAGACCCAGCAGGCCAGACTCTTTGGTCAGCATTTTGTTGATCTCGTCAACGCTCATGCCCAGGGTGTCGTGCAGGTGGAAGATAATAGCCGGATCGATATCGCCAGAACGCGTACCCATCACCAGGCCTTCCAGCGGGGTTAGACCCATAGAAGTATCAACACACTTGCCGTTACGGATGGCAGAAACAGAACCGCCGTTGCCCAGGTGGCAGGTGATGATATTCACTTCTTCCACTGGTTTGTTCAGCATTTTTGCCGCTTCTTGAGTCACGTAGAAGTGGCTGGTACCGTGCGCGCCGTAGCGACGTACACCATGCTCTTTGTACAGTTTGTACGGCAGGGCGTAGAGGTAAGATTCTTCCGGCATAGTCTGATGGAACGCGGTGTCAAATACGGCCACGTTTTTGTCTTTCAGCTGCGGGAAGGATTTCAGTGCTTCGTAGATACCGATCAAATGCGCTGGGTTGTGCAGCGGTGCAAAAGAAGCGGAATCTTTGATACCCTGAATGACGGTTTCATCAATGACGACGGAGCTGGTGTATTTTTCACCACCGTGGACGATACGGTGACCGATCGACGTCAACTGAGCAGACAGTTCTGGTTTTTGTGCCAGAATAGTGTTAACGATAAAGTTCAGCGCTTCACTGTGAGCGGCGCCTGCACCTAAAGCCGCTTCTTGTTTGCTGCCGTCCATTTTCCATTTGATACGTGCTTCAGGAAGGTGGAAACATTCGGACAAACCAGAGAGGTACTCTTCACCGTTGAGCGCATCGATGATGGCGAATTTCAGGGAGGAGCTACCGCAGTTCAGAACCAGTACTAACTTACTCGACATGGAAGTACCTATTATTGATACGTGGCTAAAAAATGTCAGTGAATCCCGTAGCGTAGCGCAAGAGGATGCCAACATTTATGATTAACATCATGCCAAACGACGTTTCTGGCATGACGAAAGAAATCCATATGATTTTATGCCATTTTGAACATTTTTCAGACAATGGCATAATATGCGATAATTTGACGAGTTAACGATTCTCGTCTAAGGCCCTTTGAGGCTGGCACAGAATACCCGATACTGGGTAGTGATGACAAAATATTTTGAACGTTGTCATAGCCTGTTGTGGTTTTGCACAAAAATTTTAATTTTTATATGTGAAGTTGAGGTACAGCCATGTCAACACCTGAAAACCCCTCCGTGAGCTTCTTTGGCCTGTTTCGCCGCGGGCAACTTTATGCCAAGACGTGGCCGCTGGAAAAGCGCCTCGCGCCAGTGTTTGTTGATAACCGCGCCATCCGGATGACGCGCTATGCGATCCGCTTTATGCCGCCCGTCGCCGTGTTTACGCTGTGCTGGCAAATTGCATTAGGTGGCCAACTCGGTCCCGCGGTCGCTACGGCGCTATTTGCGCTTAGCTTGCCGATGCAAGGACTCTGGTGGCTGGGCAAGCGTTCAGTCACGCCGCTACCCCCTACTATTTTACACTGGTTTTATGAAGTGCGCGGTAAACTTCAGGACGCGGGCCAGACGCTTGCCCCAGTAGAAGGAAAGCCTGATTACCAGGCGCTGGCGGATACGCTCAAACGCGCATTTAAACAACTTGATAAAACATTCCTTGATGACTTGTGATTGATCATCGAAACGATCTGAAAAAGAAGGCACAGTAACAAACAGTTACCGTGTCTTTTTTTTAAGTGCCATGCGCCACAGGAGTCGAAAGATGGAAATGACCCATGCTCAACGTCTGATTTTGTCTAATCAGTACAAGATGATGACTATGCTTGATCCCGATAACGCTGAGCGCTACAGCCGCTTGCAGACCATCGTGGAACGTGGCTTTGGTTTACAAATGCGCGAACTGGACCGTGAGTACGGTGAGATGACGGAAGAAATCTGCCGCACCGTTATTGATATTATGGAGATGTACCACGCTCTGCATGTGTCCTGGACGAACCTTAAAGATTCGCAGACCATTGACGAGCGTCGCGTCACGTTCCTCGGTTTTGATGTGGCGACAGAATCCCGGTATCTGAGCTATGTCCGCTTTATGGTCAATACTGAAGGTCGTTACACCCATTTCGATGCCGGTACCCACGGCTTTAACTCGCAAACGCCGATGTGGGAAAAATATCAACGCATGTTAAGCGTGTGGCACGCTTGCCCGCGTCAATACCATTTGAGTAATAACGAGATCCAACAAATCATTAATGCCTGAGGGAGGTGAGTGTGCAGTGTAAAGGTTTTCTGTTTGATTTGGACGGTACGCTGGTGGATTCGCTGCCGGTTGTGGAGCGTTCGTGGTGCCACTGGGCCGACAGGCATGGCATTGACCATCAGGACGTGCTGAATTTCATCCATGGCAAACAGGCCATTACCTCTTTGCGACACTTCCTGGCGGGAAGAACCGAAGAAGAAATTCAGTCGGAGTTCACCTGGCTTGAACAAATCGAGGCCACAGATACCCAAGGTATCGTTGCGCTGCCGGGGGCCCTTGAGCTACTACAGCATTTGAACGAAGCGTCAATTCCGTGGGCTATCGTGACCTCTGGTTCCATCCCCGTTGCGCATGCGCGCCACAAAGCGGCGGGTTTGCCAATGCCAGAAGTGTTTGTTACTGCCGAGCGTGTTAAGCGTGGTAAACCTGAACCTGATGCGTTTTTGCTGGGAGCCGAATTGCTCGGACTCCAGCCTGCGGAGTGTGTGGTTGTCGAAGATGCTTCTGCTGGTGTGCTAGCCGGGCTTAACGCCGGGTGCCACGTCATTGCCGTGAATGTTCCCGCTGATTCACCGCGACTCGATGAGGTCGATTTTGTTCTCACCTCGCTACAGGCGCTCTCGGTACACAAGCTATCTGATGGGAATGTAACCGTTTCCCTGAAAATGTAATCCCTTGATTAAGCCCCACATTGTTGGGGCTTTTTTGTGGCAAAATTCCACCCCCTCTCCCTGACAAGGAAACGTTGTGAACGGTGAACTGATTTGGGTGTTGAGCCTGCTTGCTATCGCCATCATTCTTTTTGCAACCGGCAAAGTGCGCATGGATGCCGTTGCGTTGCTGGTTATTGTCGCCTTTGTTCTGAGCGGCACATTAACCCTTTCAGAAGCCTTTTCGGGATTTAGCGATCCTAACGTCATCCTGATTGCCGCGCTGTTTATTATCGGCGATGGTTTGGTCAGGACCGGTGTGGCGACGGTGATGGGCGCATGGCTTATCAAGGTGGCAGGCAGCAGCGAAACCAAAATGCTGATTTACCTGATGCTAACGGTGGCAGGGCTTGGCGCTTTTATGAGCTCAACCGGGGTGGTTGCCATTTTTATTCCCGTCGTTCTTAGTGTGTCAATGCGGATGCAAACTTCACCTTCGCGTCTGATGATGCCGCTCAGCTTTGCGGGGCTTATCAGCGGGATGATGACGCTGGTTGCGACGCCACCTAACCTGGTGGTGAACAGCGAGCTGCTGCGGGAAGGATACGCCGGATTTAGCTTTTTTAGCGTGACGCCGATTGGGCTGGTGGTTCTGGTCCTCGGGGTGTTTTACATGTTGCTGACCCGCTTCGCGCTGAAAGGCGAAGACAAAAATAACCACCGTGACGGCTGGCGTCGACGCACCTTCCGCGATTTGATTAAAGAGTATCGCCTGACGGGGCGCGCTCGCCGCCTGGCAATTCGTCCGGGTTCGCCGTTAATTGGGCAGCGTCTGGACGATCTTAAACTGCGTGAACGCTATGGTGCCAACATCATCGGTGTAGAGCGCTGGCGGCGGTTTCGGCGGGTGATTGTCAACGTTAACGGCGTGTCTGAATTTCGCGCCAGGGATGTATTGCTTATCGATATGTCGACAGCCGAAGTCGATCTGCGCGAATTTTGTAGCGAACAACTGCTGGAACCCATGGTTCTGCGCGGCGAATACTTCTCAGACCAGGCGCTTGATGTGGGGATGGCAGAAGTGTCATTAATTCCCGATTCAGAACTGTTGGGTAAAACCGTAAGGGAAATGGGCTTTCGCACCCGCTACGGCCTGAATGTCGTCGGTTTGAAGCGCGGAGGTGTGGCGATGGACGGTGCCGTCGTTGATGAGCCCATCGAGCTAGGGGATATTTTCCTGGTGGTGGGTAACTGGAAGCTTATCAGCCAGCTAGGGCAAAGAGGCCGCGATTTCGTGGTGCTCAATGTTCCTGTCGAAGAAAGTGACGCCTCGCCCGCGCATAGCCAGGCACCGCACGCGATTTTTTGTTTGGTGCTAATGGTCGCCTTAATGTTGACCGATGAAATTCCTAACCCGGTGGCAGCCATTATCGCGTGTTTACTGATGGGGAAATTCCGCTGCATCGACGCGGAAAGCGCCTATAAGGCCATACACTGGCCAAGCATTATTCTCATCGTGGGGATGATGCCGTTTGCATTAGCGCTGCAAAAAACGGGTGGCGTGGATTTGATCGTCAAAGGACTCATGGATGTCGGAGGCGGGTATGGCCCATACCTGATGCTGGTGTGTCTGTTCGTCATGTGCGCAACGATAGGTCTTTTTATCTCCAATACGGCAACGGCGGTACTGATGGCACCCATCGCGCTGGCGATGGCAAAATCGATGGACGTCTCACCGTATCCTTTTGCCATGATGGTGGCGATGGCGGCATCTGCTGCCTTTATGACGCCCGTCTCTTCACCGGTCAACACGCTGGTTCTGGGGCCAGGGAATTACAAATTCAGTGATTTCGTGAAGCTCGGCGTGCCGTTTACCCTTTTGGTGATGATGGTGTGCGTGGTGCTGATCCCAGTGCTATTCCCGTTTTGAGTTTCTGTGCCCGACCAACGCCGGGCACCATGCTTATAGCGGTGAATCCTGGCTTATCTCATCGAGCGATAGCTGAAAGCTCGGCACAAAAACCTGCATAAAATAATCCATCTCTTCGCTACGGCGAGACTCTAGCGTTTTTTCCAGACGCGTTTTTGCCAATGAGAACTCATTATTGCCGGCGGAAAGTTCTTCCAGACATTTAAGATACGCGCATAACGCATCAGCCTGTTTGACCAACAGCCTTTCCTCTTCGCTGCACTGATGTTCATCGATCAGCGGTGCAAAAATATCACGAAGTTCTTCCGGCACCATATCGACCAGCTTTTGCTGAGCAATCTTTTCAATCGCTTTGTATTCCTGAGCGATTTGGGTGTTGAAATATTTGACAGGCGTCGGCAAGTCACCGGTTAACACTTCAGAAGCATCGTGGTACATCGCGAGCAGGGCGATTCGCTCGGCGTTCACCTGTCCGTTGAATTTGCGATTTTTAATCGCGGCAAGCGCGTGGGCGACCATCGCCACCTGCAAACTGTGCTCGGAGACGTTCTCGGTGCGAACGTTACGCATTAATGGCCAGCGGTTAATTAGCTTTAAGCGGGAGAGATGGGCAAAGAAATGGCTCTGACTCATAGGTTACCTTTTGTCTTCACTGCGACAGGTTTCATTGTGCGGGGAGGGGAGGCAAGATGCAAATCAGGCCGCCAGCGGCAGCCTGATGGAAGACTAAAACGATTACAGCTGATGATAACCGGAGAGGAAACGTCCAAATCGGCCGATGGCCATTTCCAGCTCATCCTCGCGCGGCAGGGTGACAATACGAACGTGATCCGGCCACGGCCAGTTAAACGCGGTACCCTGCACCAACAACACTTTTTCCTGTAACAGGAAGTCGAGCACCATTTTCTGGTCGTCGTGGATGTTGAAGCGTTTGGCGTCAATTTTTGGGAACATATAGAGCGCGCCGCTCGGCTTCACGCAGGAGACGCCGGGAATCTCATTAATCAGCTCCCATGCGCGATTACGCTGTTCATACAAGCGACCACCAGGGACGATAAATTCGCTGATACTCTGGTATCCGCCAAGTGCGGTTTGAATCGCATGTTGGGCAGGGACGTTGGCGCAAAGACGCATCGAGGCAAGCATTTCCAGGCCTTCAATATAGCCTTTAGCGTGTTTTTTCGGGCCGTTCAGTACCATCCAGCCCTGACGGAAACCTGCGACGCGATACGTTTTAGACAGACCGTTGAACGTCACCGTTAGCAGATCCGGAGCCAAGGCCGCAATTGAGTGATGCTGAGCTGCGTCATAGAGGATCTTGTCGTAAATCTCATCGGCAAAGATGATCAGGTTGTGCTGACGGGCGAGCTCGACGATCTCCATCAACAGCTCTTTGGAATAGACTGCACCCGTTGGGTTGTTCGGGTTAATGATCACGATGCCGCGTGTGCGGGGCGTAATTTTAGCGCGAATGTCGTCCAGATCGGGGAACCAGCCAGCAGACTCGTCACATAAATAGTGTACCGCGTTACCCCCGGAAAGTGACACCGCCGCCGTCCACAGTGGGTAGTCCGGTGCCGGAACCAGCATTTCGTCGCCGCTGTTAAGCAGCGCCTGCATCGCCTGAACGATCAGCTCTGAAACCCCGTTGCCAATGTAAATGTCTTCAACGGTAACCTCACGCATACCGCGTGCTTGATAGTGCTGCATGATCGCTTTACGCGCAGAATAGAGCCCTTTTGAATCGCAGTAGCCTTGAGCGGTAGGCAGGTTGCGAATCACATCAACCAGGATTTCATCCGGCGCATCAAAACCAAATGGCGCAGGGTTACCGATGTTGAGCTTCAGAACTTTATTGCCTTCTTCTTCAAGGCGTTTGGCCTCTTTCAGAACCGGGCCACGGATGTCGTAACAGACGTTGTCTAATTTGCTGGATTTTTCGATAGGGGACATCAATCTTTAACCTTTTAGCTGTTATTGCCACTCCCTGCCGTGGAAGTCAGCATGGAATAATGTACTCCCCCCGCGCTACGTTTTGAAGGGTGTTCAGAAGAAGATTTTGTAGAAATGTCGAAGAGACGATGGGTGAGGGCTGAACAGGGGAATTCGATACTTTCTTTACCTGACCTTTCGTAAAATCTGAATGCTTATAAATATCTTTGGCAATTGCGCTATTCTTTGAAAGGTTACGCGTGTGAAAATTATGTTAAGCGTTATTAATGTATACCCCTAATCTAAATTAATGTTTATTTATTATTAACCCTATAATCTTAACTTTCGTTAATTTTAATAAAATAAGTTTACCGTCTAATCAGACAGGTTTAAGCACATATGGTGTAATAATACTTATAAATAAAGCGGATTTGGGTTAAGATGTTCGTTCTGAAAAACAGTGCGAAGTATACTTTTGTTAGTATCTCCACTACTCTTTTCTGAATTAGTTGATTGTTATTGTTAGATTTATCTCTGTTAAAGTGGATAGGCAACACTTATGCTGCTGTACCCGTGTTGCGTAAAGAAGGATGGCGATTTTAGTAACTCCTTTAAAGGAATTTACCTAAATCTGCAAAACATCTAAATATCCTAAGATTTAAGAGAATAAAATTATTGTCATGAAACGTTGTTTCTGACTTCTGCTATACACCAGCCAATAACTATCTGTCAGGTAGTCTGCCCATTGGGCAGCGCCACACGAGCAACCATGTAAGTGAAAAGATATGATAAATGCAAATCGTCCGATAATGAATCTCGATCTCGATCTGCTTAGAACGTTTGTTGCGGTCGCCGATCTCAATACTTTTGCAGCCGCTGCTGCTGCCGTTTGTCGTACCCAGTCTGCTGTGAGTCAACAAATGCAGCGACTTGAACAACTGGTGGGCAAAGAACTTTTTGCTCGCCACGGGCGTAATAAACTCTTAACTGAGCATGGAATTCAGCTTTTGGGTTACGCCAGAAAAATTCTTCGCTTCAATGATGAAGCATGTATGTCATTAATGTTTAGCAACCTTCAGGGTGTTTTAACATTAGGCGCTTCTGATGAATCAGCTGATACGATATTGCCGTTTTTACTTAATCGAATTAGCTCGGTTTATCCGAAGCTTGCGTTAGATGTCAGCGTTAAACGAAATGCGTTTATGGTCGATATGCTTAAAGACCATGAGGTCGATCTGGTTGTTACCACGCATCGTCCTGGGCAATTTGATTGCCTGACATTACGCAATTCACCGACGCACTGGTATTGCGCGGCGGAATACGTGCTGCAAAAAGGCGAAGCCATCCCGTTGGTATTACTGGATGATCCCAGCCCGTTCCGCGATATGGTCCTGACGGCGCTGAATGAAGCCAATATCCCCTGGCGGTTGGCTTATGTCGCTTCCACGCTGCCTGCGGTACGTGCAGCGGTAAAAGCCGGTCTCGGCGTCACGGCGCGTCCTGTTGAGATGATGAGCCCGGATTTGCGAGTGTTGGGTAAATCTGACGGATTGCCTACGTTGCCAGAAACGGAGTACGTGCTGTGCCACAATCCGGCCAGCAATAATGAATTGGCAAAAATCGTTTTCGAAGCGATGGTGAGCTATCATAATCCGTGGCAATACGAAGCGGTTACTCCGGAAGTGGGGGATGACTCACTGGTGGTTGAAGGTGATTTTGAGTGATCCCGATCCTATAATTCTCGTAACAATTTGTAAGTGTAAAAAAAGAACCACTCGAGCGTATTTTTCGCGGAGTGGTTTTTTTTTACAGAATTTTGACCATGAAATAAGTAATGGTAATAAATATTTATTAATTATCAGTGTGATATATGCAATTGCTTAAATCCTGTCCATCGCCCATTTTTCCGTAGCGCGTAGTGCGTCCATGTTAAAAAACCAGCAAAAATGTTGCCGTTTTTTTGATTGAATTAACAAAAGCGTGTCACAGATCAAGAAAATACTCCTATTTGGGGGGAGGAATCAGCGGCAAATCCTGTCAAAATAGGGGGGTAATATTACTTTTACTTCCTAACGGACACGATTCAACAGCAGGTCATTGACGTAAAGTCCCAAACCAACCAGGGTTTAAGGACATGAAATGTTAATGAGAATCGCTCCATGTGATTTAATGTGAAGAAACCTTTGTTAAAGTTGACAAAAGGTTATAGAAAGGAGTAAAAAACCACATCATTTTGCTGTCTATGTCTCATTTCTGACAGTCGGTGTAAGGTTTTTCATTCCTCCCCATGAATCGATGTGATGTCCATCTGCCAGTAAGAGCAGAGCTGAAGATATCACTTTTGATGAGTAAGCAATGAGTATGTCAACATCCACTGAAGTCGTCGCTCATCACTGGGCATTCGCAATCTTTCTTATTGTTGCCATAGGTCTGTGCTGCCTGATGTTAATCGGCGGCTGGTTCCTGGGCGGTCGCGCCCGCGCAAGGCACAAAAACACCCCATTTGAATCGGGTATCGATTCGGTAGGTACTGCACGCTTACGCCTGTCCGCTAAGTTCTATCTGGTGGCCATGTTCTTCGTCATCTTCGACGTTGAAGCGCTTTACCTTTTCGCATGGTCAACTTCAATTCGCGAGAGCGGTTGGGTCGGCTTTGTCGAAGCCGCAATTTTCATTTTAGTGTTACTGGCCGGTCTGGTTTATCTGGTGCGCATCGGTGCACTGGACTGGACACCTGCGCGTTCACGCCGTGAACAAGCCAATCCGGACAACAGTATCTCTAATCGTCAGCAGTAACAGCGAGGCAATAAGATGGATTATACGCTCACCCGCATAGATCCTAACGGTGAGAATGACCGTTACCCCCTGCAAAAACAGGAGATCGTAACCGACCCCCTGGAGCAAGAAATCAACAAAAGCGTGTATATGGGCAAGCTCGAACATGCCATGCACGATATGGTCAACTGGGGTCGTAAGAACTCAATCTGGCCATACAACTTTGGTCTTTCTTGCTGCTACGTTGAAATGGTGACGTCATTCACTGCGGTGCATGACGTTGCGCGTTTTGGTGCCGAGGTACTGCGCGCTTCACCACGTCAGGCTGACCTGATGGTTGTGGCAGGAACCTGCTTCACCAAAATGGCACCCGTCATTCAGCGTCTTTACGACCAGATGCTCGAGCCGAAATGGGTTATTTCCATGGGAGCATGTGCAAACTCAGGTGGTATGTACGACATTTATTCCGTAGTGCAGGGCGTAGATAAGTTTATCCCAGTGGATGTTTACATCCCAGGCTGTCCGCCTCGTCCAGAAGCTTACATGCAGGCATTAATGCTGCTACAGGATTCGATCGGCAAAGAGCGCCGTCCGCTTTCCTGGGTTGTTGGCGACCAGGGCGTGTACCGCGCCAATATGCAGTCTGAACGCGAGCGTAAACGCGGTGAACGTATTGCAGTCACCAACCTGCGTACGCCTGACGAAATTTAATTTGCGCCTGCGGGCAGTGGAGAAAACCTTCGCATATCACTATACAAATAGCGCGAAGCCATGCCCGACAGTCACCACGGACCATTTGCAATGGTGAACAATATGACCGACTTAACCGCGCAAGACGCCGCATGGCAAACCCGGGATCATCTCGATGACCCGGTCATCGGCGAACTGTGCAACCGTTTTGGGCCGGATGCCTTTACTGTTCAAGCCACCCGCACCGGGGTACCCGTTGTTTGGGTGAAGCGTGAGCAGTTACTGGAAGTGGGTGATTTCTTAAAGAAACTGCCAAAACCTTACGTCATGCTGTTTGACTTACACGGCATGGATGAACGTCTGCGCACTCACCGCCAAGGTCTACCCGCGGCGGATTTTTCCGTTTTCTACCACCTGATCTCAATAGACCGCAATCGGGATATCATGCTCAAGGTGGCATTGTCTGAAAACGACATGCATCTGCCGACGTTCACCAAAATTTTCCCTAACGCTAACTGGTATGAGCGTGAAACCTGGGAAATGTTTGGCATGACCTTCGACGGCCACCCGCACCTGACGCGTCTTCTGATGCCGCCAACGTGGACCGGCCACCCGCTGCGTAAAGACTATCCGGCACGTGCGACCGAATTCGATCCGTTTGAGCTGACCAAAGCCAAGCAGGATCTGGAAATGGAAGCGCTAACCTTCAAACCTGAAGACTGGGGCATGAAGCGTGGCACTGAAAACGAGGACTTCATGTTCCTCAACCTCGGTCCAAACCACCCGTCTTCACACGGTGCATTCCGTATTATTCTTCAGCTTGATGGCGAAGAGATTGTCGATTGCGTACCTGATATCGGCTACCACCACCGTGGTGCTGAGAAAATGGGCGAGCGTCAGTCCTGGCACAGCTACATTCCGTACACCGACCGTATCGAGTATCTCGGCGGCTGCGTGAACGAAATGCCGTACGTGCTGGCCGTGGAAAAACTGGCCGGTATTACGGTTCCGGATCGCGTTAACGTGATTCGCGTGATGCTCTCCGAACTGTTCCGCATCAACAGCCATCTGCTGTATATCTCGACGTTCATTCAGGACGTTGGCGCGATGACTCCGGTCTTCTTCGCCTTCACCGACCGTCAGAAAATCTATGACGTTGTCGAAGCCATTACCGGCTTCCGTATGCACCCGGCCTGGTTCCGTATCGGCGGTGTTGCACACGACCTGCCGCGTGGCTGGGACAAACTACTGCGTGATTTCCTCGACTGGATGCCGAAGCGTCTGGATTCCTACGAGAAAGCCGCACTGCGCAATACCATCCTGATTGCCCGTTCTAAGGGCGTGGCCGCATACGGTGCGAAAGAAGCACTGGACTGGGGTTGTACAGGTGCTGCATTGCGCGCGACAGGTATTGATTTCGACGTGCGTAAATCGCGTCCTTACTCAGGCTATGAAAACTTTGACTTTGAAGTCCCGGTTGGCGGTGGTGTTTCCGACTGCTATACCCGCGTGATGCTCAAAGTTGAAGAGCTGCGCCAGAGCTTGCGCATTCTTGAGCAGTGTCTCAATAACATGCCGGAAGGCCCGTTCAAAGCCGATCACCCGCTGACGACGCCGCCACCGAAAGAGCGCACGCTGCAACATATCGAAACCCTGATCACCCACTTCCTGCAGGTTTCGTGGGGCCCGGTTATGCCGGCGAACGAGTCCTTCCAGATGGTGGAAGCGACCAAGGGTATTAACAGTTACTACCTGACCAGCGATGGCAGCACCATGAGCTACCGTACACGTATCCGTACCCCGAGCTATGCGCACTTGCAGCAGATTCCGGTGGCGGTTCGCGGCAGCCTGGTGTCCGACCTGATCGTCCATCTGGGTAGTATCGATTTTGTTATGTCAGATGTGGACCGCTAATTATGCACGAGAATCAACAACCACAAACCGAGGCTTTTGAGCTGAGTGCGGCAGAACGTGCGGCGATCGAGCACGAGATGCATCACTACGAAGACCCGCGTGCGGCGTCCATTGAAGCGCTGAAAATCGTTCAGAAACAGCGCGGTTGGGTGCCAGATGGCGCAATTTATGCGATCGCTGACGTGCTGGGTATTCCGGCAAGCGACGTGGAAGGTGTGGCTACGTTCTATAGCCAGATTTTCCGCCAGCCGGTTGGCCGTCACGTGATCCGCTACTGCGACAGCGTGGTCTGCCATATTACGGGTTATCAGGGAATTCAGGCCGCGCTCGAGAAAAAACTCGATATTAAGCCAGGACAAACGACGTTCGACGGTCGTTTTACCCTGCTGCCGACCTGCTGCCTGGGTAACTGCGACAAGGGGCCGAGCATGATGATTGATGAGGACACTCACAGCCATCTGACTCCGGAAGCGATTCCTGACCTGCTGGAGCAGTACAAATGAAAACGGTAATTCGTACTGCTGAGACACATCCGCTGACCTGGCGTCTGCGCGATGACAAACAGCCGGTATGGCTTGAAGAATACGAAAGTAAAGACGGTTATGCCGGAGCGCGTAAAGCGCTTGCTGGTATGGCTCCGGATGAAATCGTCAATGCCGTTAAAGACAGTGGCCTGAAAGGGCGCGGCGGCGCAGGCTTTTCCACCGGTTTGAAGTGGAGCCTGATGCCGAAAGACGAATCCATGAACATCCGTTACCTGCTGTGTAACGCCGATGAAATGGAGCCGGGCACCTATAAAGACCGTCTACTGATGGAACAACTGCCGCACCTGCTGGTGGAAGGCATGCTGATTTCTGCGTTTGCGCTGAAAGCCTATCGTGGCTACATCTTCCTGCGCGGAGAGTACATCGAAGCGGCAGAGAATTTGCGTCGCGCGATTGCAGAAGCCACCGAAGCCGGCCTGCTGGGCAAAAATATTCTTGGCACTGGTTTTGACTTTGAGCTGTTCGTGCATACCGGCGCAGGGCGTTATATCTGTGGTGAAGAAACCGCGCTGATTAACTCCCTCGAAGGTCGTCGCGCCAACCCACGTTCTAAGCCGCCGTTCCCGGCAAGCTCTGGCGTGTGGGGGAAACCGACCTGCGTCAATAACGTCGAAACCCTGTGCAACGTTCCGGCTATCCTCGCCAACGGCGTGGAGTGGTATCAGAACATTTCTACCAGTAAAGATGCTGGCACCAAGCTGATGGGCTTCTCCGGTCGCGTGAAGAATCCAGGTCTGTGGGAGCTTCCGTTCGGGACTACCGCGCGTGAAATTCTCGAAGACTACGCTGGCGGCATGCGTGATGGCCTGAAGTTCAAAGCCTGGCAGCCGGGCGGTGCAGGAACCGATTTCCTGACCGAAGCCCACCTTGACCTGCCTATGGAATTCGAAAGCATTGGTAAAGCAGGTAGCCGTTTAGGTACTGCGCTGGCAATGGCGGTCGATCATGAGATTGGCATGGTATCGCTGGTGCGTAACCTGGAAGAGTTCTTCGCCCGTGAATCCTGCGGATGGTGTACGCCATGCCGCGATGGATTGCCGTGGAGCGTCAAGATCCTACGTGCTATCGAGCGTGGTGAAGGCCAGCCTGGCGATATCGAGACACTTGAGCAACTGTGTCGATTCCTGGGGCCGGGTAAAACCTTCTGTGCCCACGCACCGGGTGCCGTTGAGCCACTGCAAAGCGCGATTAAATATTTCCGCGACGAATTCGAAGCAGGCATCAAGCAGCAGTTCAGCAATACCCATGCGATAAACGGTATTCAGCCGAACCTGCTTAAAGCGCGCTGGTAGCGATATTGAATTTTGATTAACGCTCAGTTTCGACTGAGCCAACTGGAAGCATGCTAATGGCTACGATTCATGTAGACGGCAAAGAATACGAAGTCAACGGTGCGGACAACCTGCTACAGGCCTGTCTGTCCCTTGGCCTTGATATTCCGTATTTTTGCTGGCATCCGGCGCTGGGGAGCGTCGGTGCTTGCCGCCAGTGTGCGGTGAAGCAATATCAAAACGCGGAAGACACGCGTGGTCGCCTGGTGATGTCCTGTATGACGCCAGCCACCGAAGGTACCTTTATTTCTATCGACGACGCAGAAGCGAAACAGTTCCGTGAAAGCGTGGTGGAGTGGTTAATGACCAACCACCCGCACGACTGTCCGGTCTGCGAAGAGGGCGGTAACTGCCACCTTCAGGATATGACCGTGATGACGGGTCATAGCTTCCGTCGCTATCGCTTTACCAAACGTACCCACCGTAATCAGGATCTGGGGCCGTTCATCTCTCACGAAATGAACCGCTGCATCGCCTGCTACCGTTGCGTACGTTATTACAAAGATTACGCAGACGGTCAGGATCTGGGCGTGTATGGCGCGCATGACAATGTCTACTTTGGTCGTCCTGAAGACGGCACGCTGGAAAGCGAGTTCTCAGGTAACCTGGTAGAAATCTGTCCGACCGGCGTCTTCACCGATAAAACGCACTCTGAGCGTTACAACCGTAAGTGGGACATGCAGTTTGCGCCAAGCATCTGTCAACAATGTTCTCTTGGCTGTAATACCAGCCCGGGTGAGCGCTACGGCGAGCTGCGTCGTATCGAAAACCGCTACAACGGTACGGTTAACCACTACTTCCTGTGTGACCGCGGTCGTTTCGGCTATGGCTATGTGAACCTAAAAGACCGTCCGCGTCAGCCAGTTCAGCGTCGTGGCGATGACCTGATCACCCTGAACGCTGAACAAGCAATGCAGGGCGCGGCAGATATTCTGCGTCAATCGAAGAAAGTGATCGGTATCGGTTCCCCGCGCGCCAGCGTTGAAAGTAACTTCGCGCTGCGTGAGCTGGTAGGGGCTGATAACTTCTATACCGGTATCGCTAACGGCGAGCAGGAACGTCTGCAACTGGTACTGAAAGTGCTGCGTGAAGGCGGTATTCGTACCCCGGCGCTGCGCGAAATCGAATCTTACGACGCGGTACTGGTGCTGGGCGAAGATCTGACCCAAACCGGCGCACGCGTTGCACTGGCGGTTCGCCAGGCAGTGAAAGGTAAAGCACGTGAAATGGCAGCAGCCCAGAAAGTGGCTGACTGGCAGATTGCGGCGATCCTGAACATCGGACAGCGTGCCAAGCATCCACTGTTTGTCACCAACGTCGACAACACCCGTCTGGACGATATCGCCGCGTGGACCTATCGCGCACCGGTAGAAGATCAGGCGCGCCTTGGTTTTGCCATTGCGCACGCGCTGGATAACAACGCGCCAGCTGTTGAAGGTTTGGATCGTGACCTGCAGAACAAGATCGACGTGATCGTGCAGGCGCTGGCCGGTGCGAGAAAACCGCTGATTATTTCCGGAACTAATGCCGGAAGCCCGGACGTCATTCAGGCCGCGGCTAACGTCGCTAAAGCGCTGAAAGGCCGTGGAGCTGACGTTGGCGTCACCATGATTGCCCGCGCGGTGAACAGCGTTGGTTTGGGTATGATTGGCGGCGGTTCTCTTGAAGAAGCGCTCAGCGAACTCGAAACGGGTGCCGCTGACGGCGTTATTGTGCTGGAGAACGACCTGCATCGTCATGCTTCTGCTGCACGAGTTGATGCTGCGCTGTCTAAAGCGCCGCTGGTGATGGTTATTGACCATCAGCGTACGGCGATTATGGACAAAGCCCACCTGGTGCTCTCTGCGGCAAGCTTCGCCGAAAGCGACGGTACGGTTATTAATAACGAAGGTCGCGCACAGCGTTTCTTCCAGGTCTATGACCCGTCCTACTACGACAGCAACATTGTGATGCTGGAAAGCTGGCGCTGGCTGCACTCCCTGCACAGCACGGTGGAAAGCCGTGAGGTCGACTGGACTCAACTCGATGATGTTATCGACGCGGCCGTGGCAAAACTGCCTCAGCTGGCAGGCATCAAAGATGCGGCTCCGGATGCAAGCTTCCGCATTCGCGGTCAGAAACTGGCGCGTGAACCACACCGCTACAGTGGTCGTACCGCGATGCGTGCCAACATCAGCGTACACGAACCGCGTCAGCCGCAGGATAAAGACACCATGTTCGCCTTCTCGATGGAAGGGAACAACCAGCCGTCTGCTCCGCGCTCTCAGATCCCGTTCGCATGGGCACCAGGCTGGAACTCCCCGCAGGCATGGAACAAATTCCAGGCCGAAGTGGGCGGTTCTCTGCGTCACGGCGATCCGGGCGTACGTCTGATTGAAGCAAGCGAAAACGGTCTGGATTACTTCACGACGGTTCCGGCAAGCTTTGAGGCTCAGGAAGGCAACTGGCGTATCGCGCCTTACTACCATCTGTTCGGTAGCGACGAGATGTCCCAGCGTTCTCCTGTGTTCCAGACGCGCATGCCACTGCCGTATATCAAGCTTAACCCGGCTGACGCCGCGAAGCTTGGCGTGAACGCGGGCAGCCATATCTCCTTTAGCTACGAAGGCCAGACGATCAGCTTACCGCTGATTATCTCCGAAGGTCTGACGGCAGGGCAGGTCGGTTTGCCGATGGGTATGCCGGGCATCGCCCCGGTGCTGGCAGGCGCGCGTCTTGATAATCTGCAGGAGGCACAAGCATGAGTTGGTTAACGCCGGATCTCATCGACATTCTGTTAAGCATTCTCAAGGCCGTGGTCATTCTGCTGGTGGTCGTCACCTGCGGTGCGTTCATGAGCTTTGGTGAACGCCGTCTGCTCGGTCTGTTCCAGAACCGTTACGGACCAAACCGCGTGGGCTGGGGTGGTTCACTCCAGCTGGTTGCGGACATGATCAAGATGTTCTTTAAAGAAGACTGGATCCCGAAATTCTCGGATCGCGTCATCTTTACCCTGGCACCAATGATCGCCTTCACCTCGCTGCTGCTGGCCTTCGCTATCGTTCCGGTGAGCCCGACCTGGGTTGTGGCTGACCTGAACATCGGGATTTTGTTCTTCCTGATGATGGCGGGTCTTGCGGTGTACGCGGTGCTGTTCGCTGGCTGGTCCAGTAACAACAAATACTCGCTGCTGGGTGCAATGCGTGCTTCTGCGCAGACGCTGAGCTACGAAGTGTTCCTGGGACTTTCCCTGATGGGCGTGGTGGCGCAGGCCGGTTCATTTAACATGACCGACATCGTCAACAACCAGGCTGATATCTGGAACGTCATCCCGCAGTTCTTTGGTTTTGTCACCTTTGCCATCGCAGGCGTGGCGGTGTGTCACCGTCACCCATTTGACCAGCCAGAAGCCGAGCAGGAACTTGCAGACGGTTACCACATTGAATATTCCGGTATGAAATTCGGTCTGTTCTTTGTGGGCGAGTACATCGGTATCGTCACCATTTCCGCGTTGATGGTAACGCTGTTCTTTGGTGGCTGGCATGGCCCGTTCTTACCGCCGTTCATCTGGTTCGCGCTGAAAACCGCGTTCTTTATGATGATGTTCATTTTGATTCGCGCTTCATTACCGCGTCCGCGTTATGACCAGGTAATGTCCTTCGGCTGGAAAGTGTGCCTGCCGCTGACGTTAATCAACTTGTTGGGAACGGCGGCTGTCATTCTCTGGCAGGCGCAATAAGGGGCTAAAAGACCATGACCTTAAAAGAATTACTTGTAGGCGCCGGCACCCAGCTTCGCAGTATCTGGATGATTGGGCTGCACGCGTTTGCTAAACGCGAAACCCAGATGTATCCGGAAGAGCCGGTATATCTGCCGCCGCGCTATCGTGGCCGTATCGTGCTGTCGCGTGATCCGGACGGCGAAGAGCGCTGCGTTGCCTGTAACCTGTGTGCGGTAGCGTGTCCGGTAGGCTGTATCTCTTTGCAGAAAGCAGAGACGAAAGACGGCCGCTGGTACCCGGAGTTTTTCCGCATCAACTTCTCACGCTGCATTTTCTGCGGTCTGTGTGAAGAAGCGTGCCCAACCACGGCGATTCAGCTTACCCCCGATTTCGAAATGGGTGAGTACAAGCGCCAGGACCTGGTGTACGAGAAAGAGGATCTGCTGATTTCCGGTCCGGGCAAATACCCGGAATATAACTTCTACCGGATGGCGGGTATGGCAATCGACGGCAAAGATAAGGGCGAAGCAGAGAACGAAGCCAAGCCTATCGACGTCAAGAGCCTGTTACCGTAAGGAGAAGGGCAATGGAATTCGCTTTTTATATCTGTGGCCTCATCGCCACCCTGGCCACGCTGCGAGTGATCACGCACACCAATCCGGTGCATGCGCTGCTTTACTTAATCATTTCGCTGTTGGCTATTTCCGGGGTGTTTTTTGCGCTTGGCGCACACTTCGCAGGTGCGCTTGAAATCATCGTTTACGCGGGTGCCATCATGGTGCTGTTCGTGTTTGTGGTGATGATGCTGAACCTGGGCGGCGCTGAAATCGAGCAGGAACGTCAGTGGTTGAAACCGCAGGTGTGGATTGGTCCGGCCATTTTGTCGGCCATCATGCTGGTGGTTATTGTTTATGCCATTCTCGGTGTGAACGACCAGGGTATTGACGGAACGCCAATTAGCGCTAAAGAAGTGGGTATTGCGCTGTTTGGGCCGTACGTTCTGGCGGTTGAACTGGCGTCGATGCTGCTGTTGGCGGGTCTGGTTGTTGCATTCCACGTTGGCCGCGAAGAGCGTGCTGGTGAAGTGCTGAGCAACCGTTCCGACGATCGCGCGAAAAGAAAAACGGAGGAGCGCGCATGATTCCTTTAACACATGGACTGATCCTCGCCGCGATTCTTTTCGTTCTCGGGCTGACGGGTCTGGTTATCCGCCGCAATCTGCTGTTTATGCTGATCGGTCTGGAAATCATGATTAACGCTTCTGCGCTGGCCTTTGTGGTCGCCGGTAGCTACTGGGGCCAACCGGATGGTCAGGTGATGTACATTCTCGCCATCAGCCTTGCGGCTGCCGAAGCGAGTATTGGCCTGGCGCTGTTGTTGCAGCTCCATCGTCGCCGCCAGAACCTGAACATCGATTCAGTAAGTGAGTTGCGTGGATGAACATGCTTGCCTTAACCATTATTTTTCCGTTGATTGGCTTTGTGCTGCTGGCATTTTCCCGCGGCCGCTGGTCGGAAAACCTGTCCGCGACCGTGGGCATGGGTTCAATCGGCCTGGCTGCCCTGGTAACAGCGTACGTAGGTGTCGACTTCTTTAACAACGGCAAGCAGGCCTTCAGCGTTCCGCTGTGGACCTGGATGTCGGTCGGTGATTTCAACATCGGTTTCAACCTGGTGCTGGATGGTCTTTCTCTGACCATGCTGTCGGTTGTTACCGGTGTGGGCTTCCTGATCCACATGTTCGCCTCCTGGTATATGCGCGGTGAAGAGGGATACTCCCGCTTCTTCGCCTACACCAACCTCTTTATCGCCAGCATGGTCGTATTAGTGCTGGGCGATAACCTGCTGCTGATGTATCTCGGCTGGGAAGGCGTGGGTCTGTGCTCTTACCTGCTGATCGGTTTCTACTACACCGATCCGAAGAATGGCGCAGCGGCAATGAAAGCGTTTGTCGTGACCCGTGTGGGTGACGTCTTCCTCGCCTTCGCGCTGTTCATTCTTTACAACGAATTGGGTACGCTGAACTTCCGCGAAATGGTGGAACTGGCTCCGGCTCACTTCGAAGCAGGCAACAACATGCTGACGTGGGCGACGCTGATGCTGCTGGGTGGTGCCGTGGGTAAATCCGCGCAGCTGCCGTTGCAGACATGGCTTGCTGACGCGATGGCCGGCCCTACGCCTGTCTCCGCGCTGATCCACGCCGCGACGATGGTTACCGCGGGTGTCTACCTGATTGCACGTACCCATGGCCTGTTCCTGATGACGCCAGAAGTTCTGCATCTGGTCGGTATCGTCGGTGCGGTCACGTTGGTGATGGCGGGCTTTGCCGCGTTGGTTCAGACCGACATCAAACGCGTTCTGGCTTACTCCACTATGAGCCAGATTGGTTACATGTTCCTGGCGCTGGGCGTGCAGGCATGGGACGCGGCGATCTTCCACCTGATGACGCATGCGTTCTTTAAAGCGCTGCTGTTCCTCTCGTCGGGTTCCGTGATTCTGGCCTGCCACCACGAGCAAAACATCTTCAAGATGGGTGGTCTGCGTAAATCTATTCCACTGGTTTACGCCTGCTTCCTGGTGGGCGGTGCGGCGCTGTCAGCCTTGCCGATGATTACCGCAGGCTTCTTCAGTAAGGATGAAATCCTTGCGGGAGCCATGGCGAATGGTCATATCAATCTGATGGTGGCAGGTCTGGTCGGTGCGTTCATGACCTCCCTGTATACCTTCCGTATGATTTTCATCGTGTTCCACGGTAAAGAACAAATTCACGCTCACGCAGGGAAGGGGATTACCCATCATCTGCCGCTGATTGTCTTGCTGATACTGTCTACCTTCGTTGGCGCAATGATTGTGCCGCCGTTGCAGGGCGTATTGCCAGATACCACCGAGCTTGAGCACGGTCGCGTTCTGACGCTTGAAATCACCTCTGGTGTGGTCGCTATCGCGGGCATCCTGATTGCAGCATGGCTGTGGTTGGGCAAACGCACGCTGGTCACGTCTATTGCCAACAGCGCGCCGGGCCGTTTGCTCAGTACGCTGTGGTTCAACGCGTGGGGCTTCGACTGGCTGTACGATAAGATCTTCGTGAAACCGTTCCTGGGCATTGCGTGGCTGGTGAAACGCGACCCGATGAACTCAATGATGAACATCCCGGCGATACTTTCCCGCTTTGCAGGTAAAGGCCTGCTGTTGAGCGAGAACGGCTATCTGCGCTGGTATGTGGCATCCATGAGCATCGGTGCGGTCGTTGTGCTGTCACTGCTGATGTTCTTACGTTGATCGTAGCGTGAATTTTTCTCGAATTCGTTGAAAATCAGGCCTCCTGGTGGGGCCTTAAAAAGGAATAAAAATCGCCATGTTATTACCCTGGCTAATATTAATTCCCTTCATTGGTGGGTTCCTGTGCTGGCAGACCGAACGCTTTGGCGTGAAGATGCCGCGCTGGATCGCGCTGATCACCATGGGATTGACGCTGGCACTGTCGCTGCAACTGTGGATGCAGGGCGGCTATTCATTGACCCAGTCTGCGGGCCTGCCGCAGTGGCAATCTGAGTTTATCCTGCCGTGGATCCCGCGTTTCGGGATTACTATCCACCTGGCGCTGGACGGTTTGTCATTGCTGATGGTGGTGCTGACCGGTCTGCTCGGCGTTCTGGCGGTACTGTGCTCCTGGCAAGAAATTCAAAAATACCAGGGCTTCTTCCACCTGAACCTGATGTGGATCCTCGGCGGCGTCATTGGCGTGTTCCTGGCCATCGACATGTTCCTGTTCTTCTTCTTCTGGGAGATGATGCTGGTGCCGATGTACTTCCTGATCGCGCTGTGGGGCCATAAGGCATCCGACGGTAAAACGCGTATCACGGCGGCAACCAAGTTCTTCATCTACACCCAGGCGAGTGGTCTGGTAATGTTGATTGCGATCCTGGGCCTGGTCTTTGTGCATTACAATGCGACCGGCGTCTGGACCTTCAACTACGAAGCGCTGCTGAAAACCCCTATGTCGCACGGCGTTGAATACCTGCTGATGCTGGGCTTCTTCATTGCGTTTGCGGTGAAAATGCCGGTAGTGCCGCTGCACGGTTGGCTGCCAGATGCACACTCCCAGGCGCCAACGGCGGGTTCCGTCGACCTGGCGGGGATTTTGCTGAAAACCGCGGCCTACGGTCTGCTGCGCTTTGCGCTGCCGCTGTTCCCGAATGCTTCCGCTGAGTTTGCACCGATTGCCATGTGGTTGGGCGTTATCGGTATCTTCTACGGCGCGTGGATGGCCTTCACGCAGTACGACATCAAGCGTCTGATTGCATATACCTCCGTATCCCATATGGGCTTCGTCCTGATTGCCATTTATACCGGCAGCCAGCTGGCGTACCAGGGGGCGGTCATCCAGATGATTGCGCACGGTTTGTCTGCGGCAGGTCTGTTCATTCTCTGTGGTCAGCTTTACGAGCGTCTGCACACGCGCGACATGCGCATGATGGGCGGTTTGTGGAGCAAAATTAAATGGTTACCTGCACTTTCAATGTTCTTCGCGGTGGCGACGCTGGGGATGCCGGGTACCGGTAACTTCGTCGGCGAATTTATGATTCTGTTCGGCAGCTTCAAAGTGGTTCCGGTCATTACCGTGATCTCCACTTTCGGCCTGGTCTTTGCGTCCGTTTACTCGCTGGCGATGCTGCATCGCGCTTACTTCGGTAAAGCGAAAAGCCAAATTGCTGAGCAAGAATTGCCGGGAATGTCGCTGCGTGAGCTGTCCATCGTTCTGCTGCTGGTCGTACTGCTGGTGCTGTTGGGCTTCTTCCCGCAGCCGATTCTGGATACCTCGCATTCAGCGATGAGTAACATCCAGCAGTGGTTTGTTAATTCTGCTTCTACTACAAGGCCGTAAATCGCCATGACAATAACTCCACAACAACTGATTGCGCTGCTACCGCTGCTGATCGTCGGATTGACGGTGGTGGTTGTGATGCTCTCCATTGCGTGGCGACGCAATCACTTCCTGAATGCCACGCTGGCGGTTCTGGGTCTGAACGCTGCGTTAGTCTCCCTCTGGTTTGTTGGCCAGGCGGGCGCGATGGATGTCACGCCGCTGATGCGCGTTGACGGCTTTGCCATGCTCTACACCGGACTGGTTCTGCTGGCGAGTCTGGCGACCTGTACTTTTGCGTATCCGTGGCTCGAAGGCTATACCGACAACAAAGAAGAGTTCTACCTGTTGGTACTTATTGCCTCGTTGGGCGGGATTCTGCTGGCTAATGCCAACCATCTGGCGGCGCTGTTCCTCGGAATTGAGCTTATCTCTCTGCCGCTGTTCGGTCTGATTGGTTATGCCTTCCGTCAGAAACGCTCTCTGGAAGCGAGTATCAAGTACACGATTCTGTCTGCTGCTGCTTCGTCTTTCCTGCTGTTTGGTATTGCGCTGCTGTACGCACAGTCCGGTAACCTTTCTTTCGTGGCACTCGGTAAGAGTCTCGGCGATGGCATGCTGCACGAACCGCTGCTGTTAGCGGGTCTGGGTATGATGATTGTTGGCCTGGGCTTCAAGCTGTCTCTGGTTCCGTTCCACCTGTGGACGCCAGACGTCTATCAGGGCGCTCCGGCTCCGGTTTCTACCTTCCTGGCGACGGCGAGTAAAATCGCTATCTTCGGTGTGGTAATGCGTCTGTTCCTGTACGCTCCAGTGGGAGATAGTGAAGCGGTCCGCGTGGTGCTGGGCATTATCGCGTTCGTTTCTATCATCTTCGGCAACCTGATGGCGCTGAGCCAGACCAATATCAAACGTCTGCTCGGTTACTCCTCCATTTCCCATCTGGGCTACCTGATGGTGGCATTGATCGCGCTGCAAAGCGGCTCTATGTCAATGGAAGCGGTTGGCGTTTACCTGGCGGGTTATCTGTTTAGCAGCCTCGGTGCGTTTGGCGTTGTGAGCCTGATGTCCAGCCCGTATCGTGGCCCGGATGCAGACTCGCTGTTCTCTTATCGTGGTCTGTTCTGGCACCGTCCGATTCTGTCGGCGGTCATGACCGTGATGATGCTGTCTCTGGCTGGTATCCCAATGACGCTGGGCTTCATTGGTAAGTTCTACGTACTGGCCGTCGGTGTGCAGACGGGTCTGTGGTGGCTCACTGCGGCGGTCGTTATCGGCTCCGCGATTGGTTTGTATTACTACCTGCGTGTTGCCGTGAGCCTGTATCTGAATGCACCTCAGCAGCTCACCCGTGATGCGCCGACCAACTGGCAATACAGTGCTGGTGGGATTGTGGTGCTGATTTCCGCGCTGCTGGTGCTTATCTTCGGTATCTATCCGCAGCCGCTGATTACTCTGGTACAGCACGCGATGCCGCTGATGTAAGCAAGGTAAAAATAAAAAACCCGCCTCGGCGGGTTTTTTTTGCCCAGCAGCGATTAAGCCAGCTGCTTACGACTAATCAACGGCCCGTCAATTTTCTTCATCGACCGATCCAGCACTTCTTCTATCACCGACGACAGTTCATTCAGTTCAAACTTCGCCACATAGCCATCGGCCTTCACCTTGCGAATATGATCTTCGTTAGCGTTGCCGGAAAGGGATGAGTGGATCACCACCGGGATATGTTTCAGGAATTCATCGGTCTTGATTTTGCGCGTTAGCGTAAAACCGTCCATCTCTGGCATCTCAAGGTCAGTCAGAACCAGCGCAATCTTATCGGTAATCGGTACCCCTTCAGCCTGCGCCTGTGCGGCAAGGACGCCGATTTTTTCCCAGGCTTCTTTGCCGGTAATATGCAGCTGGGCCGGGATGTTCATTGCCTCCAGACCTTTTTCCAGCATTGAGCGCGCGACTTTAGAATCTTCAGCCACGATCGCGACAGCACCTGGCTTAATATTGAATTTGTTGGTTTTCAGATTGGTCGCGTGCAGATCGTGGTTGGCAGGCGTGATGTCATAAAGAATCTGCTCAACGTCCAGCACCATCGCCAGATCGTTGGTATCGGTCTTTTCATCCAGACACGCAATGCTGGTGATGTAACGTCCGCTGACGGCGGTTTCTGCTGCATGTACCTGCTTCCAGTCAAGACGCATAATGTTCTCGACGGACTCAACGGCAAAGGCCTGCACGCTGCGAGCATATTCGGTAATCAACAGGATATTCAAACCGGTGGTTGGCTTACAGCCTGCCACTGCGGCCAGATCGATAACCGGAATCACCTGGTCACGAATGTTCACCATTCCCATCAGCGGGGATTTCATCCCCGCAGGCTTAGTGAATGAGGGCATAGGTACAATTTCGCGAAGCTTAAAAACGTTAATGCCAAACAGCTCGGATTTGCTTTCATCCATCGAGGTGCCGAGACGGAACAACAGGAGTTCAAATCGGTTTGATAGGGTCAAATTTGCCCTGTCATCAATATCTTTCTGGAAATTATCCATTTTACCCTCAAGTGAGATGCTTGCCTTTTAATCGTTATCGGCACACTGAGGGAAAAATGAAGGGTTAAACGCTGACTTGAGTGAAATCTTCCGCCAGCTCGCAGGCCGGGAAGACGTTACGACATTCTGCCAGTAGCATTGCGCACCCTTCGGCGTCGTAACGTGAGCTCACATGCGTGACGATCAATCTCCCCACGTTTGCCTCGTGAGCAAGCTGAGCTGCCTGGCGTGTAGAGCTGTGGCCGCGGCTGTTAGCTTTCTCTTCCATGGCCGATTCGAGCGTCGCTTCGTGAACCATGATATCGACGTTTTGCGCCAGTATCAGCGCTGCAGGGCAGGGGGCCGTATCGCCAAAGAGCGCTATCTTTTTGCCCGGCTGCGGCGCAGAAAGATAGTCTCGGCCATTAACGATGCGTCCATCCTGCAGGGTTACCGTTTCGCCTTGCTTGAGCAACTGGAATAACGGTCCCGGCTTAACACCATCGGCAATTAAGGCCGCGGCATCCAGGGTGCCGGGCTTATCGTGCTCTTCAACTCGATAGCCGTAGCATTCGACGGGATGATTCAGCAGGTGCGCGGTGACAATATAGAGATCATCCTCAAATACCACGCCTTCAGATATTTCAACAACCTCAAGCGGGTAATCGGTCCATGAGCCGCTCAGGCGCAGGGTCGTCTCAACAAATTCACCAATCCCGGCAGGACCGTAAATGGTTAACGCATTCATATTCCCCGCCATCGAGCGGCTACACAGCAGGCCCGGCAGGCCAAAGAGATGGTCGCCATGCAGATGAGTGATAAAGATTTATCAAGCTTGCCAGGATGGTACGCGGTGCGTAACAGCTGGTGCTGCGTGCCTTCGCCGCAGTCAAACAGCCAATATCCTGCGCGAGTGGGGTGCTGCAGATCCAACAGCATGGCCGTTACGTTTCGCGAGCGGGTTGGCACACCAGCAGAAGTGCCCAGAAAAATCAGTTCCATAACTTAATCAGACTCTTTGCCGAACGTAAAAGTGTTTAGTATAACGGGATGATAACTCATAAGGAGTCTGACATGATTCAGTGGCAAGATTTACACCATAGTGAACTCAGCGTTTCTGCGCTGTATGCACTGCTCAAACTGCGTTGCGAAGTGTTCGTTGTCGAACAAACCTGCCCCTATCAGGACATCGATGGCGACGACCTGGTGGGCGAAAATCGCCATATCCTCGGCTGGAAAGATGACGCGCTGGTAGCGTATGCGAGGATTCTGAAAAGTGAAGACGATTTCGACCCCGTGGTGATTGGCCGGGTAATCGTAAGCCGCGCAGCGCGAGGCGAAAAATTGGGATTCACGTTAATGGAAAAAACGCTAGCCTCCTGTGAAAAACAGTGGCCAGACAAGGCGTTATACTTAGGGGCGCAGGCGCATCTCCAGCCATTTTATGCTCACTTTGGTTTTGCCCCCGTGACCGATATTTACGACGAAGACGGCATTGCGCACATTGGCATGGCGCGGGAAGTGAAACAGGCGTAATCGGTAGTCGTTGTCTATAGTTACCGGACTGATGCACTCACATGGAGAAAACTATGTCATTTCAATCTTGGGAAACCCGTATCGACGACGATCTGGCTCTGCTGAGCGAAACGCTGGAAGAAGTGCTGCGTTCATCAGGCGATCCTGCCGATCAAAAATACATTGAGCTTAAAGCGCGTGCCGAGCAGGCACTGGAAGAGGTGAAAAATCGCGTGAGTCACGCCTCTGACAATTATTATTACCGCGCCAAAAAAGCGGTTTACCGTGCTGATGACTACGTGCATGAAAAACCGTGGCAAGGCATCGGTGTCGGCGCGGCGGTGGGTTTGGTATTAGGTCTGTTGCTCGCCCGTCGTTAAGCATCATGCATAAACGGTGACCCCTCCCTAAACGTGGGTACTGCTTTTTACGGCAAGTACCCCGTATAATATGAGGTTTTACAGGGAGAGGTCCGCGTGCATTCGATTTCAATCGCCATGGAAAGTCTTCGCCACTTTCTTGCGCAAGACTTTCCCGCGTCGCCTGGTTTGCGTCACGTTGACGTCCCTTTCCCGTTAAATGATGCCTTCGACCCGCTGGCCTGGCTGGGGGCGCAAGTCTCTTATCCTCAGTTTTACTGGCAACAGCGTAACGGCGATGAAGAACTCGCGGCTTTTGGGGCGGTTGCTCATTTTACCTCTTTATCTGCCGCGCAACGATTCCTGCAAGACCGAGCGGCCTCCTGTGATACCCGCATTTGTGGTTTGAACGCCTTCAATCCTGAGTTGAGTCAGTTATTTCTTCCACGATTACTGTGGCTGCGCATCGGCGGCACGGCAACGTTGCGCCTGAACCTGTCGAGCGAACATTCGCTTCTGGAGGATGCGCAGTCTGCGCGAGACTTCCTGCAATCTCTTTGTGATGCAAAACCGATAACGGCCATTGCCGCGCAAATCGAAAGTGAAACGCATCTGCCCGCAAAGCATGAATGGCTGAAATTGATTGCTACAGCGACACATGCCATCGCTCAAGCCGAATTCGAAAAAGTGGTGTTAGCAAGGGCGACGGATTTGCAATTTGATCTGCCGGTCAAGGCGATAGCGCTGATGGCCGCCAGTCGACGCCTTAATCTCAATTGCTATCACTTCTGCATGGTGTTTAATGCGCACGACGCTTTTTTGGGATCCTCGCCGGAGCGTTTATGGCGGCGTCGCGGCCATCATTTGCGTACTGAAGCACTGGCAGGAACGGTTGCCAGCCACGGTGATGACAAGCTCGCCCGACGTTTTGGCGAATGGCTGATGAACGACGATAAGAATCAGCGTGAAAACATGCTGGTCGTCGAAGACATTTGCCAGCGATTACAGCATCATACTCACGCGCTTGAGGTATTACCTGCGCAAATTGTTCGTCTGCGAAAAGTGCAGCATCTGCGTCGCTGCATCTGGACGGAATTAAAAAATGCGGATGATGTTCAATGTCTGCAACTTTTACAGCCGACGGCCGCCGTGGCGGGGTTGCCTCGTCAGCCTGCACGGGCGTTTATTCAGAAGGTTGAACCCTTTGATCGGGAATGGTATGCCGGTTCCGCCGGGTATCTTTCCTCAGAGCAAAGTGAATTCTGCGTCGCGCTGCGTTCGGCTCGCGTGAGTCATTCTTCGGTACGTTTATACGCTGGAGCTGGGATCGTCAGTGGTTCCGAACCGGAAGAAGAGTGGCAGGAGATAGAAAATAAAGCCGCAGGGCTGAGAACATTGCTCCTTATGGATTAACACAGAGTCGCGCATTCCCGATTCACATCAAAATTCCATATCTCACTATTATTTATACTACGTCGTAATATTGATACCGGACAATTTCATGTCAGTAAGTTCTTTTAACCGACGCTGGGCGGCGGTCATTCTCGAAGCCCTGACGCGCCATGGCGTCAGGCATGTGTGCATTGCGCCAGGTTCCCGCTCTACGCCGCTGACGCTCGCGGCGGCAGAAAATCGCGCATTCATTCATCACACCCATTTTGACGAGCGTGGCCTTGGCCATCTGGCGCTGGGTTTGGCAAAAGTCAGTCAAGCGCCCGTCGCGGTGATTGTGACGTCCGGTACCGCTGTCGCCAATCTCTATCCGGCGCTTATCGAAGCCGGACTGACGGGTGAAAAACTGATCTTGCTCACGGCCGATAGGCCGCCAGAGTTGATTGACTGTGGCGCAAATCAGGCGATTCGCCAGCCGGGGATTTTTGCCTCGCATCCCTCGCAGGCTCTCTCTTTACCGCGCCCCACGCAGGACATTCCGGCAAGCTGGCTGGTGTCGACGCTGGACGATGCGCTTGGCTCACTGCGCAGCGGCGCGTTGCATATTAACTGTCCGTTTGCCGAGCCGCTGTATGGCGAAATGGACGATACCGGTCTCGACTGGCAACAATCGCTCGGTAACTGGTGGCAAAGTGATAAACCCTGGTTGCAGGCGCAAACGCATCTGCAAAGCGCGAAGCAGCGTGACTGGTTCTTCTGGCGGCAGAAACGCGGCGTCATTCTCGCCGGGCGTATGAGCGCAGCTGAGGGCAAACTGGCAGCAGAATGGGCACAAACGCTCGGCTGGCCGCTGATCGGTGATGTGCTTTCGCAGACGGGACAACCCTTGCCTTGTGCGGATTTATGGTTGGGCAATGCCAGGGCTGTCACCGAGTTGTCCAGGGCACAAATCGTTATTCAGCTTGGTACGAGTCTGACCGGCAAGCGTCTGCTACAGTGGCAGACCACCTGCGAGCCACAAGAGTATTGGCTTGTCGATCCGCTTGAAGGGCGATTGGATCCTGCGCATCATCGTGGCCGCCGTCTGGTGAATGACATCGGCGATTGGCTTGAGCAGCATCCGGCGGAAAAACGGCAACCCTGGGCCACTGAGACACCGGTGCTTTCACAGCAGGCATGGCAACTGACGGCGCAGCAATGCGAAGGTTTTGGTGAAGCTGAACTGGCACACCGTATTCGTCGCTATTTGCCAGAACAAGGACAGCTCTTCGTCGGCAATAGCCTGGTGGTGCGCCTAATTGATGCGCTTTCTCAACTGCCGGCAGGCTATCCGGTTTATAGCAACCGTGGTGCCAGCGGCATTGATGGCCTGATTGCTACCGCGGCTGGCGTGCAGCGTGCCAGTGCAAAATCGACGCTAGCCATCGTTGGGGATTTATCCGCGCTTTACGATCTTAACGCGCTGGCATTACTGCGCCAGGTATCGGCACCGTTTGTGCTGATCGTGGTGAATAACAACGGCGGACAGATATTTTCCCTGTTGCCAACGCCGCAAAGCGAGCGCGAGCGCTTCTACCTGATGCCGCAAAACGTTCAGTTTGAGCACGCGGCGGCCATGTTCAGCCTCAAATACCATTGCCCGGAAAGCTGGTCGGATTTAGATGACGCGCTTAGCCGTGCCTGGCGACGGCCCGGAGCCACGTTGATTGAACTGGTGGTCAATGATTCGGACGGGGCGCAGAAATTGCAGAACCTGTTGGCGCAGGTGAGCCATCTATGAATCTTGCCGGTGAAACGCGTGCAGGAAAGTCGGGGTATCCCTGGCTGATCTTTCTGCACGGTTTTTCCGGGGATTGTCGCGAGTGGCAAGAGGTCGGTAAGCATCTGCCCGACTATCCACAGCTGCATCTTGATTTGCCCGGGCACGGTGCTTCCAGTCAAATGAGCGTGTCTGGGTTCAGCGGTGTCAGCAAATTGCTTAACGACACCTTTGTTAGTTACAACATACTTAAATATTGGCTGGTGGGGTATTCGCTTGGCGGTCGTATCGCCATGTATCACGCGTGTCAGCAGCCAACGGGGCTATGCGGATTGATTGTCGAAGGTGGGCATCCTGGGCTGGACTGCGCGCAGGCGCGCGAAAACAGGCGTCTTGTGGACAGGCGCTGGGCGACACGTTTTGCTGATGAGCCCCTGGATTCTGTGTTTTCTGACTGGTATCAACAGCCCGTGTTTGCGTCTTTAACTGATATGCAGCGACAGGATCTGGTGACATTACGCCGCCAAAACAGCGGCCTGGCGCTGGCGGAGATGCTTCAGGCGACTTCGCTTGCAGAACAGCCCGATCTCCGCGCGGCATTGAGTATCCTTTCATACCCCTTTCATTATTTATACGGCGAGCGGGATGACAAATTTGCAGCGATTGCTGCAAAGCTGTGTGCCGAACGCCATGCGATTCCTAATGCCGGACACAACGCCCATCGGGACAATCCCGCAGCGGTTGCCGCGAGTCTGGCGCAGATACTGCGTCTTCGAACAAAGGACACTCCATGATCTATCCTGATGAACACATGTTATATGCACCGGTTGAATGGCAAGACTGCTCCGAAGGTTACACCGACATTCGCTATCACAAATCTGCCGATGGTATCGCTAAAATCACCATCAACCGTCCGCAGGTGCGTAACGCCTTTCGTCCGCTGACCGTTAAAGAGATGATGCTGGCGATGGCCGATGCGCGCTACGACGACAATATCGGCGCGATCGTGTTGACCGGAGAAGGTGATAAAGCCTTTTGCGCGGGCGGCGATCAGAAAGTGCGCGGTGACTACGGCGGATATCAGGACGATTCAGGCGTACATCACCTGAACGTGCTCGACTTCCAGCGTCAAATTCGTACCTGTCCGAAACCGGTGGTAGCGATGGTTGCTGGCTACTCTATCGGTGGTGGCCATGTGCTGCACATGATGTGTGACCTGACAATTGCCGCAGAAAATGCCGTCTTTGGGCAGACTGGCCCGAAGGTCGGTTCCTTCGATGGTGGCTGGGGGGCGTCCTACATGGCGCGGATTGTTGGTCAGAAAAAAGCGCGTGAAATCTGGTTCCTGTGCCGTCAGTACGATGCGAAAGAGGCGCTGGACATGGGCCTGGTCAACACCGTGGTTCCGATCGCCGATCTGGAAAAAGAGACCGTGCGCTGGTGTCGCGAAATGCTGCAAAATAGCCCGATGGCGCTGCGCTGTCTGAAAGCCGCACTGAACGCCGACTGCGACGGTCAGGCGGGTCTGCAGGAGCTTGCGGGTAACGCCACTATGCTGTTCTACATGACTGAAGAGGGTCAGGAAGGCCGCAACGCGTTTAACGAAAAGCGCCAGCCTGATTTCAGTAAATACAAGCGTAACCCGTAATGCGTCGCGCGCAGGTTTACCGCTGGCAGATACCTATGGACGCGGGCGTGGTGCTGCGTGAACGGCGGTTAAAAACCCGTGACGGCCTTTTTGTTCATTTGCAAGACGATGAACAGGAAGGCTGGGGTGAGATCTCGCCGCTACCGGGGTTTAGCCAGGAATCGCTGGAGGAGGCTCAGGTGGCTCTGCTCACGTGGGCTGTTGCCTGGCGTGAAGGCAACTCACCGGTACTACCGGGCGTTCCTTCTGCTGCCTTCGGGATCAGCTGCGCGTTGGCTGAGCTGGATGGCAGTCTGCCCGACGAGGCAAATTACCGTGCGGCTCCGTTATGTACAGGCGACCCCGATGAGCTGTTCGCCGTGCTTTCCGCTATGCCGGGTGAGAAAGTGGCAAAAGTGAAAGTGGGTCTTTATGAAGCGGTGCGTGACGGCATGGTGGTAAACCTGCTGCTGGAAGCCATTCCGGATTTGCGCCTGCGCCTGGACGCCAACCGTGCCTGGACGCCGCTCAAGGCGCAGCAGTTTGCGAAATACGTCAATCCGGCGTATCGCGACCGGATCGCTTTTCTGGAAGAGCCGTGTAAAACCCGCGACGATTCGCGGGCATTTGCACAGGAAACCGGGATTGCTATCGCCTGGGATGAAAGTCTGCGTGAGGCAGATTTCCAGTTCATCACTGAGCCGGGCGTAAGTGCTGTGGTGATCAAACCGACGCTAACGGGTAGCCTTTCGATCGTACGTGAGCAGGTCGAAAAAGCCCATGCGTTAGGGCTCACTGCGGTGATCAGTTCATCCATTGAATCGAGTCTTGGCTTGACACAGCTGGCGCGTATTGCGGCATGGTTAACGCCGCAAACCGTTCCGGGGCTTGATACGTTGAATCTGATGCAGTCGCAGCTTATCCGTCAGTGGCCGCAAAGCTCGCTTCCATGCCTGAACGTTGAGGCGCTGGAGCCGCTGCTATGAGTTTTACCGACTGGCCGTGGCGACACTGGTGCAAACAGCATGCGGATAAACCTGCACTGCGCCTGAATGACGACATCCTGAGCTGGCAACAGCTTTGCCAACGCATTGACGCGCTGGCCAGTGGCTTTCATCATCAGGGCGTACGCGAAGGTGATGGGGTAATGCTCTTGGCGCAAAATCATCCGGGCACGCTGCTGGCCTGGCTTTCCTTGTTGCAATGTGGTGCACGTATTTTACCGGTGAACCCTCAATTACCCCGCCCATTGCTCGACGTGCTAATCCCGCAAATGACGCTGCGTTTTGCGCTCGTGCTGGAGGGGGAATATCACGGTGTAACACCGCTTGCCTTGTTTGAACAAACGGGAAGCTTTGCGACACACTGGCAACCGGATCGCCTGGCCTCCATGACGCTGACCTCAGGTTCTACAGGACTTCCTAAAGCCGCCGTACATACTTGCTCCGCTCATCTTGCCAGTGCCAATGGGGTAGTGGCGCTGATGCCCTACGGTGGTGAAGATGACTGGTTACTGTCGCTACCGCTATTCCACGTGTCGGGGCAGGGCATTATGTGGCGCTGGCTACTGGCTGGGGCACGGTTAACCGTGCGTGAAAAACAACCGCTGGAGCTGATGCTTCAGGGATGTACTCACGCGTCTTTGGTACCGACACAGCTCTGGCGGCTTTTGAATACTCAGACTCCTCTCTCACTCAACGCTGTGTTGTTGGGGGGCGCGGCAATCCCCGTGGACTTAACGGTTAAGGCGCAGGAAGAGGAGATTCGCTGCTGGTGCGGTTACGGTCTGACCGAATTTGCTTCAACGGTCTGCGCAAAAGAAGCCGACGGTAAACCCGATGTCGGCGTGGCACTGCCCGGCCGTGAGGTCAGGATTGTGGATGGTGAAGTGTGGCTAAAGTCAGCAAGTATAGCCAGCGGGTACTGGCGTGATGAGACGCTTATCCCGCTCACCAACGAACAAGGCTGGTTTGCCACTCGCGATCGCGGTGAGCTGAATGAAGGGCGTCTGACAATAATTGGGCGTCTGGATAATCTATTCTTCAGCGGCGGCGAAGGGATACAGCCAGAAGAGCTGGAGCGGGTTATCGTTGCGCATCCGCAGATAAGCCAGGTTTTCGTGGTGCCTCTGGATGATGCCGAATTTGGTCAACGCCCGGTGGCTGTGGTTGAGTGTGAAGAAAATGCGAATATCGCCGGCTTCCCTGAATGGGTACGCGAAAAGCTGGCCCGTTTTCAGCAGCCGTTGCATTGGTTGATCATGCCCGCTGAACTTAAACATGGTGGGATTAAAGTTTCGCGTAAAGCGCTTCAACAATGGGTGAACGCGGTGCTGAAGGGCTGACTTGCGAACCTCCTCGGTAAACTGAACAGCGAAAAATACCCGTGATGTGTGTTGTGATAGTTTCCGCCCAAAGGATTGGGTAGGGAAAATTATGCATAACTCATCATCTCCAACACCGCATGACGCAGTCTTTCGAAAAGTGCTATCGCATAGTGATACGGCACGAGATTTTTTAACGATACATTTAAATGAGCGATTACTTTCGCTCTGTGATTTATCTACTTTACGTCTTGAGTCGGGGAGTTTTGTCGAAGAGGATCTTCGGCTCTGTTACTCGGATATCCTTTATTCATTGAAAACGTCCTCGGGCCAAGGGTACGTTTACGCATTGATTGAACATCAAAGCTCGCCGGACAAGAACATGGCTTTTCGCTTGATGCGTTATGCGATAGCGGCCATGCAGCGCCATCTTGATAAAGGCCATCGCGAGCTTCCGCTTGTGATACCGCTGCTTTTTTACCATGGTAAAGCCTCGCCTTACCCTTGGTCGACTCGCTGGCTAGACGCCTTTCAGCTTCCCCAGGAAGCAAAAGCGTTGTACACAGAAGCTTTCCCGATAATTGACATCACTGTGCTACCTGATGAATCCATTATGCAGCATCGCCGCGTCGCAATGCTTGAGTTACTGCAAAAGCATGTTCGACACAGGGATATGCTTGAGCTTCAGGAGCAACTGGTGAGTTTACTGGCGCTGGGATACACTAACGATACGCAACTGAAAACGTTGTTAAATTATCTGCTACAGGCCGGTAATACTGCGGATCCCGCAGCGTTTTTATACGTATTAGCCAACAGAACCAGCGATCGGCAGCAAAAGGAAACGTTAATGAATATTGCGCAGTTTCTCCGGGAAGAAGGCATGGCAAAGGGTCTATCTCAGGGGCTGTCTCAGGGATTGACTCAGGGGCGAACGGAGGGCATTCAGCAGGAAGCTTTGCGAATTGCTAAAACCATGCTGGAAAATGGAATGGATCCAGTAACGGTAAGCAGGCTGACTGGACTTGCACCAGATATTGTCGAGCAGGCCAGACATTGATCTATGAAAACGGGAGCCAACGCTCCCGTTAGGCTAAATGGTATCTCGCTTACTTACGCATTTTCAGCGCTCTTGCTACGCCAGCACCATATTCTGGATGGACTTCGCTAAACAGCGCAATCTGACGTTGCTGGATAAATTCAGGTACGTCCTGCATATCACCTGCGATACGTTCGAACATCCGCTGATGCTCATCCGCACTCAGCAATTCATACAGCTTACGCGGCTGGCTAAAGTAGTCATTATCCTCACGATGATTCCAGTTATCCGCAGCACCCTCCAGTGACAGCGGTGGCTCGCTGAAATCAGGCTGTTCCTGGAAAACGTTATAGCTGTTTGGCTCGTAAGTAGCGCCGTTGCCGCTGTTGCCATCGACGCGCATTGCACCGTCGCGGTGATAGTTATGGAACGGGCAACGCGGCGTGTTCACTGGGATCTGATGATGATTAACGCCCAGGCGATAACGGTGAGCATCACCATAAGAGAACAACCGGCCTTGCAACATCCTATCCGGTGAGAAGCCAATGCCAGGCACGATGTTTGCCGGTGACATTGCCACCTGCTCAACTTCAGCGAAGTAGTTATCCGGGTTACGGTTTAGCTCCAGCTCACCCACTTCAATCAGTGGATAATCACCGTGCGGCCAAACTTTGGTTAAATCAAACGGGTTATACGGCACCTTAGACGCGTCGGCTTCCGGCATAATTTGCACGTAAAAAGTCCAACGCGGGAAATCACCTTTTTCAATGGATCCAAACAAATCACGCTGCGAGCTTTCACGGTCTTCCGCAATGATTTTCCTGGCTTCATCGTCCATCAGGTTATGGATGCCCTGCTGAGATTTGAGGTGGAATTTGACCCAGAAACGTTCATTCTTGCTGTTAATGAAGCTGAAGGCGTGACTGCCGAAGCCGTGCATGGTGCGATAGGATTGAGGCAGACCGCGATCGCTAAAGTCGATAGTCAACTGATGGAGCGCTTCTGGTAGCTGCGAGAAGAAATCCCATTTGTAGGTGGCGTTGCGCAGGTTGGTGCGTGGATCACGTTTCACCACATGGTTGAGGTCAGGGAATTTAAGCGGATCGCGCAAATAAAAGACCGGCGTGTTGTTACCGACTAAATCCCAGTTGCCCTCTTCGGTGTAAAACTTGATCGAAAAGCCGCGAATATCGCGCTCGGCATCTGCCGCGCCGCGCTCGCCGGCTACGGTCGAAAAGCGAAGAAAGAGATCGGTTTTTTTCCCAACGCTGGAAAAAATCTTTGCCCGAGTAAACGACGAAATATCCTTTGTGACAGTGAATGAACCGTATGCACCGGAACCCTTCGCATGCATTCGACGCTCGGGGATCACCTCGCGGTCAAAATGGGCCAGCTTTTCGAGAAACCAGACATCCTGCAGTAGCATCGGACCGCGCGGACCCGCTGTTTCAACATTGTTATTATGCGCGACGGGTGCGCCAGACGCAGTCGTTAAACCTTTTTTGCTCATTTTTGCCTCCCTGGGCTATATATATCAATTCGTTACTCTTCCGTATTAAGCACAATTTAATTTAGGTAACTTCCGATATCCTTATATTGATCGTGGACAATCTGCGGGGCACTAATCCGTCTAAAGCCGCGGTAGTTTCAAATCGTTACAAACAAAAGACCTTGCGCACGCATAGAGCATTGATCCCTGACGGTCTCGCGTTACACTCTCGCGGTTTGGGACTTTCTACGATTAATTTGTGCGGGATCACTACAATGAAAAAAGTGGCATTGTTAGGCCTTGGCGGCCTGATGTTTGTATCTGCGGCGGCTAACGCTATTAGCATCAGCGGTCAGGCGGGTAAGGATTACACCAACCTCGGATTTGGCCTCGGGACTGATACCTCAGGTCTGGCGATGAGCGGTAACTGGACGCATAACGATGACGACGGCGACGCGGCAAGCCTGGGGCTCGGGCTAAACGTGCCATTGGGGCCATTCCTGGCAACCGTCGGCGGTAAAGGTATCTACACCAACCCTAACGACGGTGATGAAGGTTACGCGGCGGCAGTGGGTGGCGGTCTGCAGTGGAAAATTGGCGACAGCTTCGGTCTGTTTGGTGAGTACTATTACTCCCCGGATTCGCTCTCCAGCGGTATCGAGAGCTATGAAGAAGCCAACGCTGGCGCGCGCTGGACCATCATGCGTCCGATCACTATCGAAGCAGGTTATCGCTATCTGAACCTGGCAGGTAAAGACGGCAATCGCGACAACGCCCTGGCCGACGGTCCGTACGTTGGTGTGAGCGCAGGTTTCTGATTTTCCGGCGCGGTGTTCTGCCGCGCCTGTTTCCCTCTTCCCACCCCATCTGATTGCGCTATAGTGTTTTCACCATATAAGCGGGAGAACACAATGATAAACGTGGAGATGTTATCCACCGGCGACGAAGTGCTGCATGGACAGATTACTGATACCAATGCCGCCTGGCTGGCCAATTTTTTCTTTGAGCAGGGATTACCTTTAACACGACGTAATACCGTCGGTGACAACCTCGATTCGTTGGTGAGTATTCTTCGTGAGCGCAGTGAGCATGCGGATGTGCTGATTGTTAACGGCGGGCTAGGCCCCACCAGTGACGATCTTAGCGCGCTGGCCGCCGCGACCGCAAAAGGGGAGGGGCTGGTTCTGCACAACGAGTGGCTGGTGCAAATGGAACGCTTCTTTACCGAGCGTGGCAGGGTGATGGCCCCCAGCAATCGTAAGCAAGCGGAAATCCCAGCCAGCGCTGAGCTGGTCGATAATCCAGTTGGCACGGCATGCGGATTTGCGGTTACGCTTAATCGCTGTCTGATGTTCTTCACGCCGGGCGTCCCCTCTGAATTTAAAGTGATGGTGGAACATGAAATTCTGCCGCGGCTACGTGAGCGCTTCACGCTGCCTGAACCACCTATTTGCCTGCGTCTGACGACGTTTGGCCGTTCTGAAAGCGATCTGGCGCAAAGTCTCGACCCTCTCCCGCTGCCTGAAGGGGTATCGATGGGATATCGCTCCTCGATGCCTATCATCGAGCTGAAACTTACCGGTCCTGCCACCCAGAAGGCCGCTATGCTGGCGCTGTGGCCAGAGGTACAGCGTGTGGCGGGTGAAAGCCTGATCTTCGAAGGAACGGAAGGCCTGCCTGCGCAAATTGCCCGTCATTTACAGGAACGACAGCTGAGTCTGACGTTAAGTGAGCAGTTCACGGGAGGCCTGCTGGCGTTGCAACTGTCGCGTCAACATGCGGCCTTGCTGGCCAGCGAAGTGGTACCATCGCAGGAAGAGACCCTCGCGCAAACCGCGCATTGGGCGGCCGACCGTCGGGTGAAGCATTTTGCCGGACTGGCGATGGCAGTGACAGGGCTTGAGGATGAGCATCTCAACTTTGCTTTGGCCACGCCTCAGGGGACCCATGCGTTGCGGGTCAAAATGAGCGTGACGCGCCATAGTTTACAGGTGCGTCAGGAAGTCTGCGCGATGATGGCCTTGAATATGCTGCGTCGCTGGCTGAATGGCAAAGACGTGGCCAGCGAGCACGGCTGGATTAACGTGGTAGATTCACTGTTTATTGAATCATAACAACCGGGGCCGAAAAGCCCCGGTTTGTTTTAGCCCAGTGATTTTGCCAACAGAGTGATGGGATGTTCGCAGCGTTTGCTGGTGGACATCTCAATCTGCCATTTACAGGTTTCGCAGTCGGTCACCACCAGGTCTGCACCGCTTTCTTCAATCTGTTGGAACAGCGGCGCGCCAATAGCCTGAGATGTCGGATAGTTTTCACGCTTAAATCCGTAGGTCCCCGCAATTCCGCAGCAACGGGAATCCAGCACCGTCAGCTCCAGCCCTGGAATCAAGCGCAATAGCTCAAGCGTATACAGCGACCAGCCCATTTTCTCCATGTGGCAGGGTGTGTGATACACCACTTTCAGCGGCAATGGATTTAACGCCAACGTTTTGCCACCCTCCAGCTTGCGCCAGAGAAAACGTGTCGCCAGTTCGATATGCTCGCGCAAGCCGCTATTATCTACATCCAGCAGGTGCGGATACTCATCGCGTAACGTGAAGGTACAGGTAGACGACGTGGCAAGTACTGGAATGCCTTTATCATTGATGGCCTCGCGCAGTGAGGTCACGTTGCTTTGAGCCTGTTTACGCGCCTTTTCGGTAAAGCCGTTGGCAATCAGCGGTACGCCGCAGCACTTCTCTTTGTTGAGCAATTGCACGCCAGTGCCCATGGCATTCAATACTTTGATCAGATCCTTACCTAACTGCGGGTGGTTATAGTTCACGTAGCAACCGTGAAAGAACGCTGTCTGGTCGGCATATTGCGCTTGTTCTGCTGCTACGGATTTGTACCAGCGACGAAATGTGCCGTGGGAATATTTTGGCAGGCTCCGGTGATGGTCGATTTTAAGAGCGACATCAAGCAGTTGCCGAACGGGCTTAAGGGACGTCGCGGCGTTGACCAGTGGAGCAAACGGGGTCGACAAGCTACCCATCAAATCCGTGTGGCTTAATATGGCATCGCGCAGCGTTGGCTTTTGCTGGCTGTAACGGGCGCGGGCGCGCTGAATGATGTCGCCAATTTTGACATCGGACGGGCATGCCACTTCGCAGCGTTTGCAGTTGATGCAATATTTCAGCGCATCGTCGTACAGTGCGCCATCTTTCAGGCGCAGGCGTTCGCCGTCCGGTCCGGCCTGTTTAGGGCCAGGATAGCGAGGGTTGACGCTACTGACCGGGCAGGCGGTCGTGCAGACCGTGCATTTAATACAACTTTCAAAACGGGTATCGTTCATTATTCACCTTCCGCACGTTGGCAAATTTGCTCCGCGACATGCAGCGCGGTAATCGCGCAAACGCCGCCGCCACAGCCCTGGGCGATAGGATCGAATCCGCCCAAAACCGATCCAATGGCATAAAGATTATCGACAGGCGAACCGGATAGCTGGGGACGCAAACTGGCATCGGTGATAACGCCAAATTGCTGCCATGGCTGAGGCGCGAAGAAATCGCTTTGATACCAGTCTGCACGCGAGGCGCATTGGCGCACGTCCAGATCCAGCACGGCTTCGCGCACACCTTCACGACTGCTCAATAATCCGTTGCTGAAAAAGCTGCCGCTGGCCAGCACGGCAAACCGCGTGCGCAGGGAGATATCCTCGTGATTACGCGTCCAGACCGCGCTGACGGCACCGTCCGTCAACGTCACTTCTCTGACTTCATCACCCGCCATCCACACGCCACCCTGGGCGATGAACTGGCGCTGTAGTTGATTATGCAGGCGAATACCCGGTACTGAAGGGGGAAGGGTGGGAAGTAAATAGAGTGCGCAGGGGAGTCTATCTGAGAGCCAGCGCCACAGTCGGTTATCTGCCAGGCCAAAGCAGGCGGGCATATACAGGGTGTCATAGCCTTTGCAAAGCGGCTCAAGCGCACTGAACAGCAAGGGCCATTTGTCATCGCCGTCCAAATAACGGGCAATATTAACCGCCCTGAATTCACTGGCGTTATCGCGCAGCACATCCAGTTCAGGCAATTCAATTTCTGCCGTATCCGCGTTCATTCCTTGCTGACGTAGTGATGCCGCAGCAAGATGCGCCTGAAAATCAAGAAAACCGCTGATGCCCACCACGCAAACACGCTGTGCGTGAAAAGGTGCAACGGGGACTTCTTCAGGGCTTAACCATGCCTGGCGCAACGTACCAAGCGGCGTTACGCGCTGATGGTTTCGTTGCGAACTCCCCTTCAGGCGGGTATTGCAGGTTGCCAGCAAGGTTTCGGTTTCGGCGGCAAGGCGCGCAATATGCCCGGAACCTATCAGACTATAAGGGTGCTCTGGCGGCAAAGCATGCAGGACAGAAAGCGGGTTTTGGACCGTCGTCCCGTCGGGTAGCGCACCGAGCAGATCCAGCGAACCTGACGAGAAATGTAACGCGCTCTGACCGCGACTGACTATCGCGCAGCGCAGCCCACGTTGCGTCAGCTTGAGTCCGCAGACCAAACCAGCCAGACCCCCACCGATAATCACCGTATCAAATTTCATCGTGGTGCTCCTTTTCCAGGCCGCATAACCCCTGGTATACCCAGCGTGTAAACTCGCTTTCGCGTAGCGCGTCACCCCAGGCGACAGGCTGCACCCCTTTCCAGCGCTCGTTGAGGAACTCGCTGAGCTGAGTTAATGATTGTGCCGAGGTAGTGACATTGAATCTTTGTAGCAATCCGGCAGCGCGACAGGCGCACAGTTCCCCCTGGCAGGTGCCCATGCCTACCCGAGTACGCCGACGTAAATCGAGCAGATTATTGACCGTCAGATTTTCGACCGCATACTGCACTTCACCCGCAGTCACGGCTTCGCATTCGCATACCAGACTACGGTTAAGGCGGCCTTCGCCTAACCAGCTGGGCGTTCGGTCGCCATGACGATAGATAGCCGAACCTCGCAGCGGGGCTGGCAACGAGATGATTTTTTGCAGCGTCTTTTCTGTGGGTTCCTGCGAACCGGGCAGAGGTCGGTCTGCGGTGACGCAGGGCTGACTGTTGCCCAGTTTGCGGCAGACCGCATCGGTCGCCCATTGCGCCATTAATCGATAAGTCATCAGTTTGCCGCCGGTAATGGTGATAAAACCTTCCATTCCGTCGCGCTTAGCATGATCGAAAAGAACGATGCCACGACTGACGTTGCGTCCACTTGGATCGTTATCGCAGGCCACCAAAGGGCGCACACCTGAATAAGCGCGAAGAATGCGGGTTTGCGCCATGATTGGTGCCAGCTTTTCTCCTTCGCGCAGCAGGGTATCCACCTCTTCAGCGGTGACGCGGTTGCGGTCGATATCCTGATAGTCGATGTGCGTGGAGGTGGTGCCAATCAGCGAAATGGTATCGCCGGGCACCAGGATATCGGCATCAGAGGGTTTACGGCAGCGGTTAATAACGTGGTTATTGATTCGGTGATCAAGGATAAGCAGCGAGCCTTTTGCCGGGAACATACGGATAGAGAGGTCGGCATATTCCGCAATACGTTGTCCCCAGATCCCCGCCGCGTTAACCACTACCCCCGCATACAGCTCGCTGTGTTCCCCGTAAAGCGTGTCGTAGACCCGCACACCGCGCACGGTATCGCCTTCGCGGATGAGCCCTGTCACCTCATGTGCGGTCAGGATGGTTGCGCCATGTTCCCGAGCATCAAGCATATTGGCAGCCGTAAGTCGGAAAGGATCGACGGTACCGTCAGGCACTTTTACCGCGCCAATCAGCGCTGGGTTAACCGAAGGCTCAATGCGCCGCGCCTGGTCGGGGTCCAGTATCTGAGCATTTATGCCAGCCTCAGTGCATGCGCTTACAAAGGTTTGCTGGAACATGAGGTCGTCTTCAGGAAGGGTGATAAACAGGCCATCGGTAGGCTCAATGCAGTGACGGGCAATACGTTTCAGAATCTGGTTTTCAGCAATGCACTCGCGGGCGGATTCGTTGTCGGTCACGGCGTATCGTGCACCGCTGTGCAGCAGACCATGGTTTCGTCCAGTAGCACCGGTTGCGATGTCATGGCGCTCCAGTAGCGTCACGCGTAAACCGCGCAGCGCGCAGTCTCGTGCGATGCCTGCGCCGGTTGCGCCTCCACCAATGATAATCACATCGCCATAACGGGGATCGCGGGTTGTCATTATCTTCCCTCATGTTCGTTTTTTTATCATTCAGCCACATAAATAGTGTGGTTTGTTTGATTTCGAACATAATCGAGCGCAATACGAAAATGAAACGTGATTTCGTGCGCCTTTTTGCGCACGTTGTCATATTTCTGTAACATTCTGTGCGTTGATTCACAGTAACAATCGCTGTGATTTTTTAACATCGCCGCCTCTGGAGCTGGGGTTAGCAAACTCCCCGGTTATTTATTACAAGGCCACGGAGGCTATTATGCTCAGTATCTTCAAACCTGCGCCGCATCGAGCGCGCGTCTCAGAAGCAGAGGTCGATCCGCTATATCGCCGTATGCGCTGGCAAATCTTCCTGGGAATATTCTTCGGCTATGCTGCCTATTATCTGGTGCGTAAAAACTTCGCGCTGGCGATGCCTTATTTGGTTGAACAGGGCTTTTCGCGCGGCGATCTGGGCTTTGCGCTGTCGGGCATTTCTATTGCCTACGGTTTTTCAAAATTCATCATGGGTTCGGTGTCGGATCGTTCGAATCCGCGCGTGTTCTTGCCCGCCGGGTTGATCCTGGCGGCGTCAGTGATGTTGTTTATG
This sequence comes from Enterobacter sp. SCRI0065, assembly GCF_059766475.1. Classification (NCBI taxonomy): domain Bacteria; kingdom Pseudomonadati; phylum Pseudomonadota; class Gammaproteobacteria; order Enterobacterales; family Enterobacteriaceae; genus Enterobacter; species Enterobacter sp. SCRI0065. The sequence goes on from NZ_JCBAJB010000002.1 coordinate 316,034, forward strand.
GGCTTTGTGCCATGGGCGACCTCCAGCATTGCGATTATGTTTGTGCTGCTGTTCCTGTGCGGTTGGTTCCAGGGCATGGGATGGCCGCCGTGTGGACGTACCATGGTGCACTGGTGGTCGCAGAAAGAACGCGGTGGCGTCGTGTCAGTGTGGAACTGCGCGCACAACGTGGGTGGTGGTATTCCACCGCTGCTGTTCCTGCTAGGGATGGCCTGGTTTAACGACTGGAAAGCGGCGCTGTATATGCCAGCGTTTGGTGCCATCGTGATTGCGCTCATCGCCTTTGCTTTAATGCGCGATACGCCGCAATCCTGTGGTCTTCCACCGATTGAAGAGTACAAAAATGACTATCCGGACGATTACAACGCGCAGCATGAAGAAGAACTAACTGCGAAACAGATCTTCATGAAGTATGTGCTGCCGAACAAACTGCTGTGGTACATCGCCGTCGCGAACGTGTTTGTCTATCTGCTGCGCTATGGCATCCTCGACTGGTCGCCAACCTATCTGAAAGAGGTGAAGCACTTCGCGCTAGATAAGTCTTCCTGGGCCTACTTCCTGTATGAGTACGCGGGTATTCCAGGCACACTGTTATGCGGCTGGATGTCGGACAAAGTGTTCAGGGGCAACCGCGGCGCAACGGGCGTCTTCTTCATGACGCTGGTGACCATTGCGACCATCGTTTACTGGCTAAACCCGCCGGGCAATCCGGGCGTGGATATGGCCTGTATGATCGTGATTGGCTTCTTGATTTACGGTCCGGTGATGCTGATTGGTCTGCATGCGCTAGAGCTGGCACCGAAAAAAGCGGCTGGTACGGCGGCAGGCTTTACCGGTCTGTTTGGTTATCTGGGCGGCTCGGTTGCAGCCAGTGCCATTGTTGGCTATACGGTCGATTTCTTCGGCTGGGACGGCGGATTTATGGTCATGATTGGCGGTAGCATTATGGCAGTGATCCTGCTGATCGTGGTGATGTTTGGCGAAAAACGCCATCACGCGGAAATGCAGGCGCGTCGTCAATAGGGAGGATTACGATGAAGCTGACTCAATTAGCAACTGGCATTCTGCTGGCCAGTTTAATGACAGGCTCTGCGCTGGCAGCCGATAAAATCGTGATCGCTCATCGTGGTGCGAGCGGCTATTTACCGGAGCACACGCTGCCGGCAAAAGCGATGGCGTATGCGCAGGGTGCCGATTATCTTGAGCAGGATCTGGTGATGACTAAGGACGACTATCTGGTCGTCTTGCATGACCACTATCTTGACCGCGTGACGGACGTGGCGGATCGTTTCCCGGGTCGCGTCCGTAAAGATGGTCGCTACTATGCCATTGACTTTACGCTGGCGGAGATCCGCTCACTGAAGTTTACTGAAGGCTTTGAGATTGAAAACGGCAAGAAGGTGCAGGTTTATCCGGGGCGTTTTCCGATGGGTAAATCTGACTTCCGTATTCATACCTTCGAAGAGGAAATTGAGTTTGTTCAGGGGCTGAACCACTCAACCGGTAAAAATATCGGCATTTATCCAGAAATCAAAGCGCCGTGGTTCCATCACCAGGAAGGGAAGGACATTGCGGCGAAAACACTGGAAGTACTCAAACAGTACGGCTACGCCAGCAAGAAGGATAAGGTTTACTTGCAGTGTTTTGATGCTGCTGAACTGAAACGCATCAAAAACGAGCTGGAGCCGAAGATGGGGATGGACCTCAATCTGGTGCAGCTGATCGCCTATACCGACTGGAATGAAACCCAGGAAAAACAGCCAGACGGGAAGTGGATAAACTACAACTACGACTGGATGTTTAAGCCGGGTGCGATGAAGGAGATTGCACAATACGCGGACGGTATCGGGCCGGATTACCATATGCTGGTGGCAGAAGGTTCAACGCCGGGCCACGTGAAACTCACGGCAATGGTGAAAGAGGCGCATGCTAGTCAGATGCAGGTGCATCCGTACACGGTGCGTGCCGACCAGTTGCCGGAATATGCGACGGACGTCAATCAGCTTTACGACGTGTTGTATAACCAGGCGGGGGTGGACGGGCTATTTACGGATTTCCCGGATAAAGCGGTGAGTTTCTTAAAATAGTAAAAGGGCCGTAAGGCCCTTTTTTACATCTCGATTTCAATATCGCCTTTTGCCCTGCAGCAGCAGGGCAAAATTTCCCCTTCGTTGATAAACGCCAGAGGTTCGGTCAGCCAGTCAACTTGACCCGCGACTAAACGACATCGACAGGATCCGCAGTATCCTGAACGGCATTGATATTCCACTTCAACCTGATGCGATTCCAGCGCCACCAGCAGGGAAGGGTGTTCTTCCCGGCACAGCACTTCTGTACCGGAAAGGCTCAGCGTCACGCGGCTCATCAGAGCTCGAAGCTGCTCAGGTCGTCAGTATTCACTTCAGAGTCAATCTGACCCACCAGATAAGAGCTCACTTCGACTTCCTGCGGCGCGACCTGCACGTTATCGGAAACCAGCCAGGTGTTGATCCATGGAATCGGGTTTGAGCGAGTCTTGAACGGCAGCTCCAGGCCAACGGCCTGCATGCGGATGTTGGTGATATATTCCACGTACTGGCACAAGATATCTTTATTCAGGCCAATCATGGAGCCGTCACGGAACAGGTAATCTGCCCATTCTTTTTCCTGTTGAGCGGCCAGCACAAACAGGTCGTAGCACTCCTGTTTGCTCTCTTCGGCAATTTCCGCCATTTCTGGATCGTCCACGCCGCTGCGCAGCAGGTTCAGCATATGCTGGGTGCCGGTCAGATGCAGGGCTTCATCACGGGCGATCAGACGAATAATTTTGGCGTTACCTTCCATAAGCTTGCGCTCAGCGAACGCAAATGAGCAGGCAAAGCTGACGTAGAAACGAATCGCTTCGAGTGCGTTAACACTCATCAGGCACAGGTACAGCTGTTTCTTCAACGCGCGCAGGTTAACGGTCACGGTTTTACCGCTGACGTTGTGCGTGCCTTCGCCCAGCAGATGCCAATAGCTGGTCATCTCGATCAGCGCATCGTAATAGTGGGCAATGCCCTCTGCGCGCTTTTGGATCTGCTCGTTGGTGACGATATCGTCAAACACCACCGCCGGATCGTTAACAATGTTGCGAATAATATGGGTATACGAACGAGAGTGGATCGTTTCAGAGAACGCCCAGGTTTCAACCCAGGTTTCCAGCTCTGGAATCGAGATCAGTGGCAGCAGCGCGACGTTCGGACTACGACCCTGGATGGAGTCCAGTAGCGTCTGGTACTTCAGGTTACTCAGAAAGATGTGTTTTTCATGGTCTGGCAGAGCATGAAAGTCGATACGATCGCGGGAAACGTCAACTTCTTCCGGACGCCAGAAGAAGGAGAGTTGCTTTTCAATCAGCTTTTCGAAGATGTCATATTTTTGCTGATCGTAGCGTGCCACGTTGACCGGCTGACCGAAGAACATCGGCTCTTTGAGCTGGTCGTTTTTCGTCTGTGAAAAGGTGGTATATGCCATGAGTGTGTCCTGTTGGAAATGCATTGCCCGGCGGTACTTCGTTTGCCGGGCCTACAGCTCGGTTGGCCGGGTAAGCGTCGCGCCACCCGGCAACAAAATCAGATCTTACATGCGCCGCTTTCACAGCCATCGTCCTGGATTGAAGGTGCCATATCGTCCTGCGCATCTTCAGCACCATCGCGGGTGTTGTGATAGTACAGCGTTTTCACGCCAAATTTATAGGCGGTCAGCAGGTCTTTCAGCAACTGCTGCATCGGCACTTTACCGGACGCGAAGCGCGTCGGGTCGTAGTTGGTATTCGCAGAGATCGACTGGTCGATGAACTTCTGCATGATACCGACCAACTGGAGATAACCGTCGTTGTTCGGCATTTCCCACAGCAGCTCGTAGTTGTCTTTCAACAGCTCGTAATCTGGAACAACTTGACGCAGCACGCCGTCTTTCGACGCTTTGATACTCACGTGGCCGCGCGGCGGCTCGATGCCGTTGGTGGCGTTAGAGATCTGCGAAGAGGTTTCAGACGGCATCAGGGCAGACAGGGTGGAGTTACGCATGCCGTGCGTTTTGATGGATTCGCGCAGGGCTTCCCAGTCGAGATGCAGCGGCTCGTTCACGATCGCATCCAGGTCTTTTTTATAGGTATCGATCGGCAGGATGCCTTTCGAATAGGTGGTTTCGTTGAACCACGGGCACGCACCTTGCTCTTTCGCCAGCTCGTTCGATGCTTTCATCAGGTAGTACTGAATGGCTTCAAACGTCTGGTGGGTCAGATTATTCGCGCTGCCATCGGAGTAGCGTTTGCCGTTTTTCGCCAGCCAGTAGGCAAAGTTAATCACGCCAATGCCCAGGGTACGACGACCCATTGCACCGCGTTTTGCCGCCGGAATCGGGTAATCCTGATAATCCAGCAGGGCATCCAGCGCACGAACCGCCAGATCCGCTAATTCTTCCAGTTCAGCCAGGCTCTTGATCGCGCCCAGGTTAAAGGCAGACAGCGTACACAGCGCGATTTCACCGTTTTCATCGTTAACGTCGTACAGCGGCTTGGTCGGCAGAGCGATTTCCAGGCACAGGTTAGACTGACGCACTGGCGCAATCGCCGGATCGAACGGGCTGTGGGTGTTGCAATGGTCAACGTTCTGAATGTAGATACGGCCGGTAGAAGCACGTTCCTGCATCATCAGAGAGAACAGATCCACCGCCTTCACGCGCTGCTTACGGATACTGTCGTCTTGCTCGTACTGAGTATAGAGACGTTCAAATTCATCCTGATCGGCGAAGAACGCATCATACAGGCCCGGTACATCGGACGGGCTGAACAGCGTGATGTCCTGGCCTTTCAGCAGACGGGTGTACATCAGCTTATTGATCTGTACACCGTAGTCCATGTGACGCACGCGGTTGCCTTCAACGCCACGGTTGTTTTTCAACACCAGCAGGCTTTCGACTTCAAGATGCCACATCGGGTAGAACAGCGTTGCTGCACCGCCGCGCACGCCGCCCTGAGAGCAGGATTTTACTGCGGTCTGGAAGTGCTTATAGAACGGGATACAGCCGGTGTGGAACGCTTCACCGCCGCGAATTGGGCTACCCAGCGCACGGATGCGACCGGCGTTGATGCCGATACCAGCACGCTGGGAAACGTACTTCACAATGGCGCTGGAGGTGGCGTTGATGGAATCCAGGCTGTCGCCGCACTCGATCAGAACACAGGAGCTGAACTGACGCGTCGGGGTGCGCACGCCAGACATGATCGGCGTAGGCAGAGAAATTTTAAAGGTAGAAACCGCATCATAGAAACGCTTGACGTATTCCAGACGGGTATCGCGCGGATAGTTAGAGAACAGGCATGCCGCCACCAGAATATACAGGAACTGAGCGCTCTCGTAGATTTCGCCGGTTACGCGGTTCTGAACCAGGTATTTCCCTTCAAGCTGCTTCACCGCAGCGTAGGAGAAGTTCATATCGCGCCAGTGGTCGATAAACCCGTCCATCTGCTTGAACTCTTCTTCCGTGTAGTCTTCCAGCAGATGGGCGTCGTATTTACCCAGTTCAACCATTTTTGACACGTGATCTAACAGTGCTGGTGGCTCAAACTGACCGTATGCTTTTTTGCGCAGGTGGAAAATGGCCAGGCGCGCAGCGAGATACTGATAATCCGGCGCTTCGCGGGAGATCAAATCCGCCGCGGCTTTGATAATGGTTTCGTGGATGTCAGAGGTCTTGATGCCGTCGTAAAACTGAATGTGAGAGCGCAGTTCAACCTGTGAAATAGAGACGTTGTTCAGTCCTTCTGCTGCCCAGTCAAGAACGCGATGGATTTTGTCCAGATTGATACGCTCGGTTGCACCGTCGCGCTTTGTCACCAGCAGACTCTGATTCATGTGGGTTTTTTACCTGTCCGTGAAATAAAAATAGTCCCCCCAGTTTTATCCACAGCGCCGTCTTGTGACTAACTCTGTGGATAAATACTATATGTAGGGGGTTTGCGATAAAATGAACGCTATATGGTGAGTATTCTAGTAAGGATTCTTTTCAGTACAAGAGTTGATTTTGACGTTAAATTGAGGTTGTCAAAGCGTAAAAAAGGCTAAGTCCTCGTACCGTAAGGCCTGGACGTCATGTCAATAAATAAGAAAAAAAATCTAAAATTTGATCGAGTGCTGATTTCTTCAACGAGAGGTCAGAATTGCGCAACATGATGCTGCGCAATCTTTATAAGAATAGTTGATGACGTTAGTCGTTTTTAGCGGTTGTGTGCAACATATAGTTAACATCCACGCCCGCGCCAAGCTTGAACTTGTCGGTTAACGGATTGTAATGCAGGCCGGTGATATGCTGCTCTTTGAGCCAGGTACCATCCACCCAACCCAGTAGCTCGGCGGGTTTGATGAATTTCTTCACGTCATGCGTACCCTTAGGCACCATGCGGAGGACATATTCCGCGCCAACAACGGCCATCAGCCATGCTTTGCCGTTACGGTTGATGGTGGAGAAGAATACCTGTCCGCCAGGTTTAACCAGCGCCGCGCAGGCTTTGACCACCGACTGCGGGTCGGGCACGTGCTCAAGCATTTCCATACAGGTCACCACATCATACTGGTGTGCAAATTTTGCCGCGTGTTCTTCAACGGTTTCCTGAACGTATTCGACCTGAACCCCGGATTCCAGCGCATGCAAGCGGGCAACCTGCAATGGCTCAAAGCCCATATCAAGCCCTGTGACCGTTGCCCCTTCGCGCGCCATGCTTTCTGCCAGGATGCCGCCACCGCAGCCAACATCGAGCACTTTCTTACCGAACAGGCCGTCGGAACGCTCTGCGATATAGCCCAGACGCAGTGGGTTAATACGATGCAGAGGTTTAAACTCACCTTCAAGATCCCACCAGCGGGATGCAACCGCTTCAAATTTGGCGATTTCTGCATGGTCGACGTTGTGAGCCGCCGGGGATTTTTCGGCATTCATGGGCACTTTTACTCCTTATTTAGCAAGACTTTCGAGTATATCAGGCAGGGCGTATGAATAAAGCATACAGGTTTACCTGTATCAACGCGGTTGTGTTATAATTTGCGACCTTTGAATCCGGGATACAGTAGAGGGATAGCGGTTAGATGAGCGACCTTGCGAGAGAAATTACACCGGTTAACATCGAGGAAGAGCTTAAGAGCTCCTATCTGGATTATGCGATGTCGGTCATTGTTGGCCGTGCGCTGCCAGACGTCCGAGATGGCCTGAAGCCGGTACACCGTCGCGTACTATACGCCATGAATGTATTGGGCAATGACTGGAATAAAGCCTACAAAAAATCTGCCCGTGTCGTGGGTGACGTCATCGGTAAATATCACCCACATGGTGATACTGCCGTTTATGACACCATCGTCCGTATGGCGCAGCCATTCTCCTTGCGTTACATGCTGGTAGATGGCCAGGGTAACTTTGGTTCTGTCGATGGTGACTCTGCCGCGGCGATGCGTTATACGGAAATCCGTATGTCGAAAATCGCCCATGAGCTGATGGCCGACCTGGAAAAAGATACGGTTGATTTCGTCGATAACTACGACGGCACCGAAAGAATTCCAGACGTTATGCCAACCAAGATCCCGAACCTGTTAGTTAACGGTTCTTCTGGTATCGCCGTCGGTATGGCAACGAACATTCCGCCGCACAACATCACCGAAGTCATTAACGGTTGTCTCGCTTACATCGATGATGAAGAGATCACCGTTGAAGGGCTGATGGAACACATTCCGGGTCCGGACTTCCCTACCGCCGCTATCATTAATGGCCGCCGTGGTATTGAAGAAGCGTACCGTACCGGTCGTGGCAAAATTTATATTCGTGCCCGTGCAGAAGTGGAAGCTGACGCTAAAACCGGTCGCGAAACCATCATCGTGCATGAAATTCCGTATCAGGTGAACAAAGCACGCCTGATCGAGAAAATTGCCGAGCTGGTAAAAGATAAACGCGTTGAAGGTATCAGCGCGCTGCGTGACGAGTCTGATAAAGACGGTATGCGCATCGTAATTGAAATTAAACGTGACGCGGTGGGTGAGGTTGTTCTGAACAACCTGTATTCCCAGACTCAGCTACAGGTTTCCTTCGGTATCAACATGGTTGCACTGCACCATGGTCAGCCGAAGATTATGAACCTGAAAGATATTCTGAGCGCGTTCGTACGTCACCGTCGTGAAGTCGTGACGCGTCGTACTATTTTCGAACTGCGCAAAGCGCGCGATCGTGCCCACATCCTCGAAGCTCTGGCCGTGGCGCTGGCAAACATCGACCCGATTATCGAGTTGATTCGTCGCGCACCTACGCCTGCGGAAGCGAAAGCAGGATTGGTCGCTCAGCCTTGGGCGCTGGGTAACGTTTCTGCCATGCTGGAACGCGCGGGCGATGACGCAGCACGTCCTGAGTGGCTGGAACCTGAGTTTGGCGTGCGTGACGGTCAATATTATCTGACTGAACAGCAGGCCCAGGCGATTCTGGATCTGCGTCTGCAGAAACTGACCGGCCTTGAGCACGAAAAACTGCTTGATGAGTACAAAGAGCTGCTGGAGCAGATTGCAGAACTTCTGCATATTCTCGGTAGCGCCGATCGTCTGATGGAAGTCATCCGTGAAGAGCTGGAGCTGGTCCGCGATCAGTTTGGCGACGAACGTCGTACTGAAATCACTGCGAATACTTCCGACATCAACATTGAAGATCTGATCAACCGTGAAGATGTTGTAGTCACCCTTTCTCATCAGGGTTATGTGAAGTATCAGCCGCTGACCGACTACGAAGCTCAACGTCGTGGTGGTAAAGGCAAATCGGCAGCACGTATTAAAGAAGAAGACTTTATTGACCGCCTGCTGGTGGCCAACACCCACGACACGATCCTGTGCTTCTCAAGCCGTGGTCGCCTGTATTGGATGAAGGTTTATCAGTTGCCAGAAGCGAGCCGTGGTGCGCGTGGTCGTCCAATCGTCAACCTGTTGCCGCTTGAGCAGAACGAGCGTATCACCGCGATCCTGCCGGTACGCGAGTACGAAGAAGGCGTAAACGTCTTTATGGCTACCGCGAGCGGTACCGTGAAGAAAACCGCGCTGACTGAGTTCAGCCGTCCACGTTCAGCCGGCATCATTGCGGTGAACCTGAACGAAGGTGACGAACTGATCGGTGTGGATCTGACCTCCGGTTCCGATGAAGTCATGCTGTTCTCTGCTGCGGGTAAAGTCGTTCGCTTTAAAGAAGGTGCAGTACGCGCGATGGGCCGTACGGCTACCGGCGTTCGCGGCATTAAGCTTGCGGGTGAAGACAGCGTTGTTTCCCTGATTATTCCACGTGGCGAAGGCGCAATCCTGACCGTGACGCAGAATGGTTACGGTAAACGTACCGCAGAAGGCGAGTATCCAACTAAATCTCGTGGCACGCAGGGCGTTATCTCTATCAAGGTGACCGAGCGCAACGGTTCCGTTGTCGGCGCTGTGCAGGTGACAGATAGCGACCAGATCATGATGATCACCGATGCCGGTACGCTGGTGCGTACGCGCGTATCAGAGATAAGCGTGGTCGGTCGTAACACTCAGGGCGTAATCCTCATCCGTACTGCGGAAGACGAGAACGTTGTGGGTCTGCAGCGTGTTGCTGAGCCAGTAGATGATGAAGAACTGGACTCCATCGACGGGAGCGTAGCGGAAGGCGATGATGAAATCGCGCCGGAAGCGGAAACCGACGACGATGTGGCAGATGATGCCGACGAGTAATGTCTTCTGACGAAAAAAGGGCCGGTTTCCGGCCCTTTCTTTATTGCAGACAACTGAACATTGCGACAAAGCGCGTTTACCGCTACCTTAACCACATTCTTTTTGACCCCGATGGCGGAGCCTCGCCCCTTTGAAATACCTCGTCTCCTTTCGTACCACGCTAAAAGTCTCTCGCTATCTATTTCGGGCGCTGGCGCTATTGCTTTGGCTACTGGTTGCTTTGTTCTCAGTGTTTTACATCGTTAACGCACTGCATCAAAAAGAATCGGAGATTCGTCAGGAGTTTAACTTAAGCTCCGACCAGGCCCAGCGCTATATTCAGCGCACGTCTGATGTGATGAAAGAGCTGAAGTATATTGCTGAAAACCGTCTGACGGCAGAAAACGGTATTCTTGCTATCCGTGGGCGAGATGACAAAACAGAGGTGCCGGATTTCGAGCCGCTATTCCCGGATTCCGATTGTTCAGCGATGGGAAATACCTGGCGTGGTTCGCTGGAATCGCTGGCCTGGTTTATGCGCTACTGGCGGGACAATTTCTCTGCCGCTTACGATCTCAATCGCGTTTTTCTCATCGGCAGCGATAACCTCTGTATGGCTGATTTCGGTCTACGCGATCTGCCGGTCGAGCGTGATGACGCCCTGAAAAGCCTGCATGAACGTATCGTAAAATACCGCAACGCGCCGCAGGAAGAACGCGGTAATAACATCTTCTGGATAAGCCAGGGCCCGCGTCCGGGCATTGGTTATTTCTATGCATTGACGCCGGTCTACCTGGCCAATCGTCTGCAGGCACTGTTGGGTACTGAGCAGTCCATCAGGATGGAAAACTTCTTTACGCCAGGCAGCCTGCCGATGGGTGTGACTATCCTCGATGAAAACGGTCATACGCTGATCTCGCTGACCGGACCGGAAAGCCGGTTAAAAGTGGATCCGCGCTGGATGCAGGAACGCTCCTGGTTCGGTTATACCTCTGGTTTCCGCGAGCTGGTTCTCAAGAAGAGCCTTCCGCCGTCCTCCCTGAGCATTGTTTATTCCGTACCGGTCGATATGGTACTGGAACGAATTCGAATGCTGATCCTGAACTCCATTTTGCTTAACGTGCTGGTGGGTATCGCGCTGTTTATGCTGGCGCGTATGTACGAGCGTAAAATATTTATTCCTGCTGAAATTGATGCCCAACGACTGGAAGAACACGAGCAATTTAACCGTAAAATTGTCGCTTCTGCACCGGTCGGGATTTGTATTTTACGCACTCAGGATGGAACCAATATCCTCAGCAATGAACTGGCGCATAATTATCTCAACATGTTGACGCATGAAGACCGGCAGCGGCTCACGCAGATTATCTGCGGCCAGCAGGTCAATTTTGTCGATGTACTGACCAGTAACCACACCAATCTGCAAATCAGCTTTGTCCATTCCCGTTACCGAAACGAGAACGTGGCGATTTGTGTGCTGGTGGACGTGTCGTCGCGCGTAAAAATGGAAGAGTCGCTACAGGAAATGGCGCAGGCGGCAGAGCAGGCCAGCCAGTCGAAATCAATGTTCCTGGCAACCGTCAGCCATGAGTTGCGCACCCCGTTGTATGGGATTATCGGAAACCTCGATCTGCTGCAAACCAAGGAGTTGCCAAAAGGCGTCGACCGCCTGGTGACGGCAATGAACAATTCGTCGAGTCTACTGCTGAAAATCATCAGCGATATTCTCGACTTCTCCAAAATTGAGTCAGAACAGCTGAAAATTGAACCGAGCGAGTTTTCTCCTCGCGAGGTGATGAACCACATTAGTGCCAACTATATGCCGCTGGTCGTGCGTAAACAGCTTGGACTTTACTGCTTTATCGAACCTGACGTGCCGCTGACGCTGCATGGCGATCCAATGCGCTTGCAGCAGGTCATCTCTAACCTGCTAAGCAACTCCATTAAATTTACCGATATTGGCTGCATTATTCTGCACGTTAGCCGCGCCGGGGATTATCTCAGTATTCGTGTTCGCGATACCGGGGTGGGGATCCCGGCAAAAGAAGTCGTGAAGTTGTTTGATCCGTTCTTCCAGGTGGGGACGGGCGTTCAGCGTAACTTCCAGGGAACCGGCCTGGGGCTGGCGATTTGTGAGAAGCTCATCAGCATGATGGACGGTGATATCTCGGTCGATACTGAACCCGGTATGGGGAGCCAGTTTACCATCCGTATCCCGCTTTATGCCGCGCGGTATGCAGAAGAAACAGTCGCAGAAGGACTAAGCGATAAGACCTGCTGGTTGGCAGTACGCAACGCTTCGCTGCACACCTTCCTGGAATCACTGCTGACCAGTAGCGGTATCCGCGTTGCGCTCTATGAAGGACAAACGGCAGGGGCAGACGATGTATTGCTGACCGATGATGCGGTGGAGGCATCGTGGAAGGGGAGAGCGGCGATTGTTTTCTGTCGCCGTCATATTGGCATCCCTCAGGAGCGTGTGCCTGGGGAGTGGGTCCACAGTGTGGCAACGCCGCATGAGCTGCTCACGCTACTCGCCCATATTTACCACGTTGACGTCAACTCACGCGATGGTGCAGCGGCGTTACCGTCTCCAGATTCAGCGGTGTCGATGAATGACGATATGATGATTCTGGTCGTGGACGATCACCCCATTAACCGCCGCCTCTTGGCTGACCAGCTTGGCTCGCTTGGCTATCAATGTCTGACGGCAAACGATGGCGTTGATGCGTTGAATGTCTTGAGCAAAAACCACGTCGATATTGTACTGAGCGATGTGAACATGCCGAACATGGACGGCTACCGCCTGACTCAGCGTATACGCCAGCTAGGCATGACGTTGCCGGTTGTTGGGGTGACGGCAAACGCACTGGCGGAAGAAAAACAGCGATGCCTGGAATCGGGAATGGACAGTTGTCTGTCAAAGCCGGTCACTCTGGATGTGTTGAAGCAGACGTTGTCGGTTTACGCAGAACGAGTCAGAAAGACAAGAGCGTAAAAAAGCCCGGTAAGCGTAAGCTTTACCGGGCTTTTTTTGAGGGCTAAGACCAATCAGTCTTTATCGACTGCACTCAGCGTAACGGAAGAGAGATAGTTCAACAGGGCGATATCGTTCTCCACGCCCAGTTTCATCATTGCTGACTTCTTCTGGCTACTGATGGTCTTGATGCTACGGTTCAGTTTCTTAGCGATCTCCGTCACCAGGAAACCTTCTGCAAACAGGCGTAGCACTTCACTCTCTTTCGGTGACAGACGTTTGTCGCCGTAACCACCTGCACTGATTTTTTCCAGCAGACGGGCAACGCTTTCCGGGGTAAATTTCTTCCCTTTCTGCAGTGCCGCCAGCGCTTTAGGCAGGTCGGTTGGTGCGCCTTGCTTCAGGACAATCCCTTCAATATCGAGTTCCAGTACGGCGCTTAAGATCGCCGGATTGTTGTTCATCGTCAGAACAATAATCGAGATGCTCGGGAAGTGACGCTTAATGTATTTGATCAGGGTGATCCCATCGCCGTACTTATCTCCAGGCATGGAGAGATCGGTAATGAGTACATGTGCATCAAGTTTCGGAAGATTATTTATAAGTGCTGTAGAGTCTTCAAATTCACCGACAACATTCACCCACTCGATCTGTTCAAGTGATTTGCGAATACCGAACAGTACAATCGGGTGGTCATCGGCAATAATTACGTTCATATTGTTCATGTATAAGGCTACCTTGCTACAGCAAGCTTTTGACGTAGGCGTCAATGTCGCTGATGTATTTTTCTGTGCCAGAAGCATCCTTCTCGCGAATAAGATGTTCCAGCGTTTCACATAACTGCTTGCCCGGAACCAGATTGAGCATGGCAAACACCCCTTTAAGTCGGTGTGCTGTCTGTGCCAGTGCAGCGAAATCTTTCGCTGCGGACTCAGTATACAACCGCTTAACATCATCTGGTACTGTATCTACAAAGAGTGAATAATATCCACTGGCATGGAGTTCAGCATTTTCATTGCCGCCCAGCGGCGACTCCAGTATCCCTTCTTGCGCCAGCTGCTCTTCTATTAGTTGTAGTACAGCTTCCTGCATTGCATTGCTCATATTGAAGTTGACGCGCAGCTGGCCAGGGCCGATTTTCCGCACGCCTGACTCATCATCGCTTAAAAGCAAGCCCGAGGCAGTAAGATTAGACGGATTATCTGTCAAAAAGAGATCAAATTCTTGACTCGTGAGCCTTTCATCCGGGGTTATGCATACTGCCCCCCAGTTTTCTAACTGACGAACCACTACGCTGCGGATCTCATTTGAGGTCACATCGACCATGATCACGACATCATCGAGCAGGCGTTCTTCATCTATTTCTTCCTGCGGATTGGCCGGCATTTTCACATGCAGAGAGTAGCGTGTGCCAAGCGATTCGCGAGCTTTGATATTTAAATGCCCGCCGAGCTTACGCGCCAGCTGGTCGCAAAGCCAGAAGGTGAGGGCGTTGGCTTTACCGTATCCGTCACTTTGCGTGTCGTTCAGGAACGGGAAGTGGAGATTATCGATTTCACTCAGCGTAACGCCTTCACCGGTGTCCAGAATACGGAAGGTTAAGCGGTCCTCTGCGGACTCATCCGTGCCGACTTCCAGCGTGATTTTGCCAATTTGCGTGGTGGTAACGGAATATTGAATAAGCATCAGCAGGATGCGGCGCAATGCTTCACGATCGCCATGACGTTGGTCGTTGGCGGGCAAATTGTTATTAATCAGGAGCTGAAGACCTTTGCGCTTAATCACCGGCAGAACGTCGGGTACCACTTCGTTGATCAAGTCCTGGATTGAAAACAGTGATGAAGTGCCTTTCCAGCTGTCATCTTCCAGCATATTGGCGAGCTGAATTTCATCGACCAGACGAACCAACGTGTCCGTCTGACTCAAAAGCTGTTTACTCTCAGGTGTGTTTATCGCTTCAGCCTGAACGGCCAGGGCTTTCAACGGTCGCTTAAATGCCTCACTGATATTGTGCATAAATGCCGCGCGACCCTGCTGGTTTTTCTCATACAACCTCTGAGCCTGCTTCAGTTTCTTATTCACCAGAACTTCTCTGTCCTGGTCGCGAATAATGAAGATTTGGGTACGGGAGGCGACCTGGCTGCGGAACTGGCGGATTTCGTACAGCTCGTTATTGATGGTTGCCTGAATAATCCCCTGATGCTGATCGGCCATGGAGGTGATGTTCTGCAGATTGAGATGCGGCAGCAAATGGTCCGCAATCTTATTGCTCATAATGGTGCGGTTGGCTTCCTGATCGTGTACCAACAGCCCGAGAGGCAGCACTGAGACGATCTCCTCATTCAACGCGCGCAAGATCCGCAACTCGCTATTAGAACTTGAAGACGACAAGTTTTCGCCCGAGCGTCCAGGCTGGAATCGGAAAGTGCTGTAGCCAAAAAGCGCCAGTGCCAACAGCCCAATATTCAATAAAAGCGGCAGCAGGATATTTTGTAGCGTATCCAGCAGCAGCGTGCCAAAGGGAACCTGCCATACCAGACGCATACCGGTGGTGTTTAGCGAGGAGGCAATCTCGATCTTAGTGCCATTAAAGGAGATTGATACGCTCTCCGCTCCCTCTTTATCGGGCGGGGTACGCATATTCTGTACTGCGGTATCCTGCTCAAGGCGGAAACTGTCCAGCGGCATATCGGGCGGAATCAAATCGTTGATTGGCAGATCGAATGCAACGACGGTCGCCAGATGACCTGGCTGGTTAAATGTGGTGCGTAGCGTAAAGTAGTGGCCGTTTTGCCATGCGAGGCGGCGCAGAGAAGAGAAGCTTTCACGCTCATCAAGGGCATTTGCCTGCTGGAGCATTTCGGCGCGGCGTGAATCAACGATCGAACCCACCGTAGACTCTTTAAATCCGGAAGAGAGATCTTTTAACGGCAGGGTGGAGATCAGGATCATGCTGTTATCCTGACCATTCAAATAGTACATCGACCACGGCACTGTCTCGGCACCCCAGAGCGTATCGAGATAGGTCGACATTCTCTGAGTCATCTCAAGCGTCGCGCTGTCATGCGAGCCAAAAATGAGTGCTTCGGTTTTACGACGCGGTTTTTCAAGGTAATAGACGTCCTGTTTGAGACGTGTTTCCTGTAAGCCCTCGCCGGATGCGTTTCCCGGTGCGGCGGCAATATTGTCGTAAATCTGCCAGGTGGCGTATCGCCAGGTATCGATTCGCTTATGTACGGCGTGGGTGATATCAACAATCTGATAACTTCTGTCTTTAAGCCATGCATTGACCGCGCTTTGCACCATCACACCCATGGTCACCAACAGCACAATGATCAATAGAAGAAAGAAACGGGTGATGCTCCCGGGAAGAAGGGAGAACTTGCTCGATGCTGTGGTTTCAGACTGACTCATTGATAGGATTAACCCGCGTTGGCCGCACTTTAGGGAATACGGCAGTATAAAGGGTAATAATTGAATTTCCAGCGCCGTTGACGGAGGAGAGAAGACTTTTTACGCAGAGGGGATCGTGTTGGGTGGCAATGCCAAATGTGTACAAAAAGAACAGTGCTGTATACATAATTACCAAAATCGCAAATAAATAGCACGAAATAACAAGAAATTAAGAGTTGAAACAATTTAGTTGGCGAGAGTGATAGATGGTAGAGGATTAATTAATAGTCGTTATAATTTCGTGGTGGTAGCACAAATTATTCATATTTGCGTAAAGAAGAGTAAAAAAAAACCGAATGCATTGCACTCGGCTCAATTAGGGATAAACAGACATTCAAAAATGAATGACGGTAATAAATAAAGTTAATGATGATAGCGAGATATATTTTAGTGATCTCGTTACCTTTTGTTTTGTCATTCAGTGCTGTAAGGGTATTTTACTGCAACTTATTGATATTAATCTGTAAAGTTGGCTTGTTGATTATACGTGCTTAATTTTTTAGCTATTTGTGCTGTGTAAAAGTTCCGTGATATTTACAAAATGAAACATCTCTAGCGATGAATGAAACATCTTCAAAGTTTTCGTATCATATTCGCATTGGATTATTCTGTATTTTTGCGGAGAATGAAGTTGCCGATTGGTTAAGAGGGTTAACCAGTAAGCAGTGGTCATAATAAGGCATATAACAGAGGGTTAATAAAATGAAAGTTAAAGTACTGTCCCTCCTGGTACCAGCACTGCTGGTAGCAGGCGCAGCAAATGCGGCTGAAATTTACAACAAAGATGGCAACAAATTAGATCTGTTCGGTAAAGTCGACGGTCTGCACTATTTCTCCGACGATAAAGACAACGACGGCGATCAAACCTACATGCGTATTGGCTTCAAAGGCGAAACGCAGGTCAATGATCAACTGACCGGCTACGGCCAGTGGGAATACCAGGTTCAGGGTAACACCACTGAAAGCGACAACCAGTCCTGGACTCGTGTGGCGTTCGCGGGTCTGAAATTTGCTGATGCAGGCTCTTTCGATTACGGCCGTAACTACGGCGTTATCTATGACGTGACTTCCTGGACCGACGTTCTGCCGGAATTCGGCGGCGATACTTACGGTTCTGACAACTTCCTGCAATCCCGCGCAAACGGTGTTGCGACCTACCGTAATCAGGACTTCTTCGGCCTGGTCGATGGCCTGAACTTTGCTCTGCAGTATCAAGGTAAAAACGGCAGCGTCAGCGGTGAAAACGACGCTGGTCGTAGTACCCTGAAACAGAATGGCGACGGTTATGGCGCGTCTCTGACTTACGATCTGGGCGAAGGTTTCAGCGTGGGTGGCGCGATGTCTTCTTCTAAACGTACTGCGGACCAGAACGCAGCAGGCGTTTACGGTGAAGGCGACAACGCTGAAGTCTACAGCGGCGGCCTGAAATATGATGCGAACAACATCTATCTGGCAGCACAGTACTCTCAGACTTACAACGCAACCCGCTTTGGTAACTCCCAGAGCAGCAGCGACATCTACGGTTTTGCTAACAAAGCGCAAAACTTCGAAGTGGTTGCTCAGTACCAGTTCGACTTCGGTCTGCGTCCTTCCGTGGCTTACCTGCAGTCAAAAGGCAAGGACGTAAGCAACAACACCACCAACTTCGGCGATCAGGATCTGCTGAAATATGTGGATGTTGGCGCGACTTACTACTTCAACAAAAACATGTCCACCTACGTGGATTACAAAATCAACCTGTTGGATAAAAACAACTTTACCGAACAGGCTGGTGTAAGTACTGATGATATCGTCGCATTGGGTCTGGTTTACCAGTTCTAAGACGCAGTCAGTATTGCAGAAGGGGCCAGCAGGCCCCTTTTTTCATGCGTTTTATAAGGTCTTACAAACGATGCTTTTTGGTGTACCCTTGCCGACCTGGCATGAGGATAATAACGAATGGACATGACTTTTTTGCGAGCCAGCCTTCTGGCGACACTTTTCTTTCTGACGGCATGCGATTCTTCTTCCTCCGCACCCACCACGACTGCTGCGGCGGCTAGCGTGCTGGAAGGTAAGACTATGGGAACGTCCTGGCGCGTGAGCGTCATCAATATTGATAAAAAACGCGAAGACGAACTTCGCGGTAAAATTCAGTCCCAGCTCGACGCTGACGATCAGCTGCTTTCAACCTATAAAAATGATTCGGCGCTGATGCGGTTCAACCTGTCGAACAGCACTTCGCTCTGGCCGGTGAGTGAAGCGATGGCGGATATTGTTATCGAGTCGCTGCACGTCGGGTATAAAACCAACGGAGCGATGGATATCACCGTCGGACCGCTGGTGAATTTGTGGGGATTTGGCCCAAACAAACAGCCAGTGACTACACCGGACATCGCCCAGATTGACGATGCGCGGGCTCGCACGGGATTGCAGCATCTGACGGTGATACACCAATATGGTCAGCAGTATTTGCAAAAAGACATCCCCGATCTGTTTGTCGATCTCTCAACGGTCGGAGAAGGTTACGCAGCGGATCATCTGGCAGCGTTGATGGCTCAGGAAGGCATTTCGCGTTATCTGGTGTCGGTGGGAGGCGCTCTGGTCAGCCGGGGAATGAACGCCAGTGATAAGCCGTGGCGCGTTGCTATTCAGAAACCAACCGATCAACAAAACGCGGTGCAGGCGATTGTTGATATCAATGGCCATGGCATCAGCACTTCCGGCAGCTATCGCAATTACTACGAGCTGGATGGCAAGCGTATTTCTCATGTTATCGATCCGCAAACCGGTCGTCCTATCGAACACAATCTGGTATCCGTCACCGTCATCGCGCCTACCGCGCTTGAGGCTGATGCATGGGATACGGGGCTGATGGTGCTCGGACCGGAGAAAGCGAAAGAGGTGGTACGCCAGGAAGGTCTGGCGGTGTATATGATCACCAAAGAGGGCGAGAACTTTAAAACCTGGAGCTCGCCGCAGTTTCAAAGCTTCCTGGTCAACGATAAGAATTAAAAAGCAAGGTTGCGGGTTTTTATTCAGTGGCGCTCGGGCATTGTGTGAGTATGCTTGTAAGAGGAGTCCATGATGAAAAACGTGACGCTTAACACTGATGACGATCGCTGGTTGGCCGTGCTGGCTCGCGATCGTCATGCCGATGATCAGTTTGTTTTTGCGGTGCAGACCACCGGTATATTTTGCCGCCCCTCCTGTCGCGCGCGTCATGCGCTGCGCAAAAATGTGCACTTTTATCCCGATGCCCGCCACGCGGAGCAGGCTGGTTTCCGTCCTTGCAAACGCTGCTTACCGGACAGATCCGATCCTCAGGTGCTGCGGGTGGCTAAAGTCGAAAAGGCCTGCCGTCTGCTGGAGCAGCAACCAAACCTCACGCTGAACGCTCTGGCGGAGCAGGTTGCGATGAGCAGTTGGCATTTCCACCGCCTCTTCAAGTCCGTCACCGGTATGACGCCAAAAGCCTGGCAGCAGGCTGCGCGTGCGCGCCGTTTGCGCCATTCGCTGACGCAAGGTGAAAGCATTACCGATTCTGTGCTGGCTGCGGGATTCCCCGACAGCAGCAGCTATTATCGACAAGCGGATTTAGCGCTGGGTATGACTGCAAAGCAATACCGCAAAGGCGGCGATGAGGTTGCTATCCACTATGCGTTGAGCGATTGTTCGCTGGGACGTTGTCTGGTGGCCGAAAGCGAACGCGGAATTTGCGCCATTTTGCTGGGTAATGACGATCCTACGCTGTTGGAAGAGTTAAAAACCATTTTTCCTTTTGCCAGACCAGGGACATCAAACAGCGAGTTCGAGGCGCGGGTACACCTGGTGATTAACGGCCTGGATAATCGCGAAGCCGCGCAGGCTTTGCCACTGGATATCCGCGGGACGGCTTTCCAGCAGCAGGTCTGGCAGGCGCTAAGCTCTATTCCTTACGGCGAAACGGTGACTTACCAGCAGGTTGCCAAGGCGATTGGTAAACCTAACGCCGTACGCGCGGTAGCGAGTGCCTGCGCCGCTAACAAGCTGGCGATCGTTATTCCTTGTCACCGGGTGGTACGCAATGATGGGGCGCTGTCAGGCTATCGCTGGGGAATTGCGCGTAAGGCACAGCTGCTGGCGCGCGAAGTCAAAACGCAGGAGGAATAATGCTCGATCTTTTTGCAGAAGAAGAACCCTGGGAAGAACCACTGGCCCCTGGTGCTGTGGTGCTGCGCCGTTTTGCCCTGTCGCGCGCGCAGGCGTTGTTGCAGGGTATCGAGGAAGTGGCGGCTGTATCTCCGTTTCGGCATATGATTACACCCGGCGGATATACGATGTCGGTAGCCATGACCAACTGTGGCGATTTAGGCTGGACGACCAACGATCGGGGTTATCTCTATTCCCCTACCGATCCCATGACTCACCGCCAGTGGCCAACAATGCCGAAAGCATTCTCCACCCTATGCCACGAGGCAGCGGTCGCGGCTGGATATGCTGATTTTAAGCCTGATGCTTGTCTGGTAAACCGCTATGCAGAAGGGACGAAACTGTCCCTGCACCAGGATAAAGACGAACCCAACCTTCGCGCACCGATTGTCTCCGTATCACTGGGCTTGCCAGCCATATTCCAGTTTGGCGGTTTGCAGCGTAATGATCCGTTAAAACGTATCATGCTTGAACATGGTGATGTCGTGGTCTGGGGCGGGGAATCGCGTCTGTTTTATCACGGCATTCAGCCGCTTAAAACGGGCCAACATCTTCTGACAGGGGAGTATCGTCTCAATCTGACCTTCCGTCAGGCATCGTATAGCGAATAAAAATAAGAATTATTCTTGATGTAACCGTCGGGCAGTTTACACTGCTGGCTGTTTTTTCTTGTCCGGATCGCTTTGCATGCAGCTACTTCTTCTTGTCTGGCGCCAGTACCGCTGGCCGTTTGTCGCGGTAATGGCGTTAAGCCTTGCCAGCGCCGCGTTGGGCATTGGCCTTATCGCTTTCATTAATGTTCGCCTGATCGAAATGGTCGACTCTACGTTGTCGGTTTTGCCGGAATTTCTGGGCTTGCTGTTGCTGCTGATGGCGGTGACGCTGGCTTCACAGCTGGCACTCACGGCGCTGGGACACCATTTTGTTTATCGCCTGCGCGGTGAGTTTATCAAACGTATTCTCGATACTCAGGTTGAACGCATTGAACAGCTGGGCAGTGCTTCGCTGCTTGCCGGGCTGACCAGCGATGTACGCGCCATTACGATTGCTTTTGTTCGCCTGCCAGAACTGGTGCAGGGGATCATTTTAACCTTTGGTTCTGCGGCTTACCTCGCGTGGCTTTCAACCAAAATGTTAGCCGTCACCGCACTGTGGATAGTCGTCACCATTTGGGGTGGCTATCTGCTGGTGTCGCGAGTCTATAAGCATATGGCGGTGCTGCGCGAAACCGAAGACAAGCTGTACAACGACTACCAGACGGTGCTGGAAGGACGTAAAGAGTTGACGCTCAACCGCGAACGCGCCGAACACATTTTCAACAACCTTTATATTCCGGACGCGCGTGAATATCGTCACCATATTATTCGGGCTGATACTTTCCATCTGAGCGCGGTGAACTGGTCCAACATCATGATGCTGGGTGCGATTGGCCTGGTGTTCTGGATGGCGAACAGCCTCGGATGGGCTGACACTAACGTGGCGGCAACCTACTCATTGACGCTGCTGTTTTTACGTACGCCGCTGCTGTCTGCCGTAGGCGCACTGCCGACGCTGCTCAGTGCGCAAGTGGCCTTCAGAAAGCTGAATCAATTTGCACTGGCTCCGTTCAGGCCGGAGTTCCCGCGTCCTGAGGCATTCCCTGACTGGAAAACCCTGGAGCTTCGCGATGCGATGTTCCATTACCAGGACAATAATTTTGCCGTTGGCCCTGTTAATCTGACCATCAACCGCGGTGAACTGTTGTTCCTGATTGGGGGGAACGGGAGCGGTAAATCCACGCTGGCGATGCTGCTGACCGGCCTTTATCAGCCGCAGTCGGGGGCCATTTTGCTGGACGGTAAACCAGTTTCCGTCGACAAGCCGGAAGATTACCGCAAGCTGTTTTCTGCGGTCTTTACTGACGTCTGGCTATTCGATCGGCTGCTGGGACCAGAAGGCAAACAGGCTAATCCAGCGTTGGTCACGAAGTGGCTTGAGCAACTGCAAATGTCGCACAAGCTTGAGCTGAAGGATGGCCAAATCCTTAATCTCAAGCTGTCGAAAGGGCAAAAAAAGCGCGTGGCGTTACTGCTGGCATTGGCAGAAGAGCGCGATATCATTTTGCTGGATGAATGGGCCGCCGATCAGGATCCGCACTTCCGCCGCGAGTTTTATCAGATTTTGCTGCCGCTGATGCAGGAAATGGGTAAGACCATTTTTGCTATCAGTCATGACGATCACTACTTCATTCACGCCGATCGTCTCCTTGAAATGCGTAATGGCCAGCTGAGCGAACTGATCGGCGATGAACGCGATGCCGCATCGCGTGATGCAGTGGCCCGCACCGCATAATGGGTAAATGCCGGGGTAACCCGGCATTCATTTCCCACAATAGCCGCTTTTTTCCCTCTATCTTTCCTCTGCTTATTATCATTTACATATCCTCGCGCTATGCTTAATGCCATCTTATTTCATGGATTAATGATTGATGTCTGTAATCACTAAAAACAGCGCAAGGGTGCGCGACCAGGAGCGCGCCCGTCTCATCTGGCTGCTCACCACTGACAAAGCCGTCACCTCGACGTTATTAGGCAAATTGACCCTGGCTGAGCAATATGATGTCGGTAAGTTATCCGACGATATTGCTGAGGTAGGGGCACTGGTTGCTCACCTGCCACCACCCGATTTGGCAGATACGCTCGAAGCATTGCCTTCGGAAGAGCGTCATGCGCTATGGCGCCTGGTTCAGGCCCATGAACGCGGGCAGGTACTGCTCGAGGCCTCCGAAAACGTTTGGGAAGATCTCATTGATGAGATGAGCGACCGCGATATTCTCGACGCGGTGCAAACGCTGGATATCGACGAACAAATCTATCTGGTACAACACCTGCCGCGTAACCTGACCGGTCGCCTGCTGGCATCGCTGCCAGCGGATGAACGCGCTCGCGTTCGTCAGGTCATGAATTACGAGAAGAATAGCGTCGGTGCGATCATGGAGTTTGAGGTGATCATGGTGCGTCCCGACGTTACGCTGGCGACCGTGCAGCGCTATTTACGGCGCCGAGGCAAGATGCCTCAGAACACCGATAAGCTGTTTGTCACGTCGCGTGATAAAACATTGCTCGGTGAACTTGAGCTGCAAACGATCCTGCTAAACAGCGCGCAGCGTCGGGTTAGCGAGGTTATGGAAGCCCAGCCGATGATCTTCTCACCGGAAGACGATGCTGAAAAAGCCGCCCGAACCTTTGAGCGTGAGAACCTGATCAGTGCCGCTGTGGTCGATTCGGTTGGCAAATTAATGGGCCGCGTCACCATTGATGAAATTGTGGATGTCGTTTACGAAGAGACCGACAACGACATGCGCGCTATGGGTGGTCTGAGTGCTGAAGAGGACGTCTATGCGCCCGTGAGTAAAGCGGTAAAAACTCGCTGGGCATGGCTCGCCGTGAATCTGTGCACCGCGTTTATTGCTTCGCGGGTGATTGACGGTTTTGAACACACGATTTCTCAGCTGGTGGCGCTGGCGTCATTGATGCCTATTGTCGCAGGAATTGGCGGCAATACAGGAAACCAAACCATCACCATGATCGTGCGTGCGCTGGCGCTGCAACATATTCAGCCGGGCAACTTCTCTTTCCTGATCTTCAGAGAGATGGGGGTGGCGCTGATTAACGGTTTGGTCTGGGGCGGGATAATGGGCTGCGTGACCTGGTGGCTGTATGACGATATGGCGCTGGGTGGTGTGATGACTCTGGCGATGGTGCTCAACCTGCTGATGGCCGCGGTTATGGGGGTCATTATTCCCCTCACGATGATCAAGCTTGGGCGCGACCCCGCGGTGGGGTCGAGCGTGATGATTACCGCCATTACCGATACTGGCGGCTTCTTTATTTTTCTTGGTCTGGCGACGATTTTCCTGATGTAGCGGCGTGTTTATGGTTGAGGCGGGAGGGAATAATCACCATCACGACGATCCCGCCCAGCACGCCAATCGCCAGGTTACCGGTTGAGACGGTAGCCGCCACGGTGATCAACATCACGACCGTTTCGGCTATTGGCGCGCCTTTCACCGTAGCAGGCTGAATGCTGTGCCAGTTAAAGGTTTTGAACGCCACAATCGCCATAATCCCGGCCAGCACTGCCATGGGGATCTTAGCCATCACTTCGCTTAGCCCGGTGACCAGGACAAGCAGCACCAGACCGGCGGCAATAGTCGAAACGCGGCTGCGACCTTTGCCCATTTCAACGTTGACGATAGTTTGACCGATCATTGCGCAACCGGCGATACCACCGTAAATCCCGGACATCATGTTAGCGACACCCAGCCCAATACTTTCACGACGTTTGTTGGACGTCGTTGCCGTGAGTTCGTCCACCAGTTTTGCCGTCAACAACGACTCCATCAGGCCAACAAACGCGATGCTTAACGCACAGGGCCAGATGATGCTCAAGGTGTGCAGATTTAACGGAACCAACAGTTGCGTAAAACCAGGCAGACCGCCGCTCATCGAGCCTTCGTCACCAACGGTTGGCAGAATTTGCCCACTGAACACGGTGAACAGAGTCAGCAGAACAATCGCAATGAGCGGGGACGGCACGCTTTTGATAACGCGCGGCGCCCACAGCACAATCAGCAATGTCAGTACGAACAGGCCGATAATCAGCGGCTCTTTACTCCAGAAATGGGGAACCTGAGCGAAGAAAATAAGAATCCCCAGGGCGTTCACGAACCCTGTCATGACCGACTGCGGAATAAAGCGCATCAGTCGCGCCATTCCCAGCACCCCAAACAGAATCTGGATAACGCCGGCGAGTAAGACGGCGGGAAGGATGTACTGAACACCGTGCAGATGCACCATCGGGCCGATAACCAGTGCGACAGACCCCGCAGCGGCAGTCACCATTGCTGGACGACCGCCCATAACGGAAAGCGCCAGGCACAACACCACCGACGCAATCAGGCTTACTTTTGGGTCAACGCCTGCGATAACAGAAAATGAAATCACTTCGGGGATCAACGCCAGCGCAGTAATAACACCGGCCAGCGTTTCACGCATAAACAGTTTTGGCGAGCGCAGCACGCTTGCGACGCGGCTATCTTCAGGCGTCAGGTGAGAAGAGTGTGGTAATGACATAAAATTCGCAGGTTTGGGCAGGCATCCGTGCGCGCGATCACAAAGTGCAGCATAGTAGCCAGAAAAGAGGCTCTTTGCCAGTCGGTAAAATAATATCCTTATAAACAACACATCATTAAATTTCACAATTACAATAATTTCGTAACCTTTAAACACCATTTAAAAGTTGCTACCGTTGCCCCGCAGTTTATTTCACCTGCAATTTCCACAAAAAATTCGATAACAAGTAAGGCATAAATGATGAAAAAAATGACTGCCATGCTCTTTTCTATGGCTGTGGGGCTAAACGCCGTCTCTTTGACCGCGATGGCTGATGCGCCGAAAGAGCAGGAAACGGATGTCCTTTTAATCGGCGGCGGCATCATGAGCGCCACTCTGGGTACGTATCTGCAAGAATTACAACCAGACTGGTCGATGACCATGGTTGAACGTCTTGATGGCGTAGCAAAAGAGAGCTCAAACGGCTGGAACAACGCCGGTACGGGTCACTCGGCACTTATGGAACTGAACTATACACCGCAGAAAAAGGACGGTTCCATTAGTATCGAGAAGGCCGTGGAGATCAACGAAGCTTTCCAGGTTTCGCGTCAGTTTTGGTCCCATCAGGTTAACAGCGGCGTCATGCACGATCCGCACTCGTTCATCAATACCGTGCCGCACATGAGCTTTGTCTGGGGCGAACAGAACGTCAATTTCCTGCGCGCGCGCTACGCGGCATTACAGCAGAGCAGCCTGTTCCGTGGCATGAAATATTCAGAAGATCATGCCCAGATTAAAGAGTGGGCACCGCTGGTCATGGAAGGGCGTAACACGAATCAGAAAGTGGCGGCAACCCGCACTGAGATTGGTACTGACGTTAACTACGGTGAAATCACCCGTCAGCTGGTAAGCGCGTTGCAGAAAAAAGATGATTTCAATCTGCAACTCAGCACCGAAGTGCGTGGTTTTAAGCGCAACGCGGATAACAGCTGGAGCGTGACCGTTGCCGATCTCAAAAATAACGAAGCGGAACATGTTATCAAGGCGAAGTTTGTCTTTATCGGAGCAGGTGGTGCTGCGTTAAAACTGCTGCAAGAATCCGGTATTCCTGAAGCAGACGACTATGCGGGCTTCCCGGTTGGCGGCCAGTTCCTGGTGTCCGATAACCCAGAAGTTGTGAACCGTCACCTGGCGAAGGTTTACGGTCAAGCCTCTGTGGGTGCGCCACCGATGTCCGTGCCGCACATTGATACACGTATTCTTGATGGCAAGCGCGTGGTGCTGTTTGGACCTTTCGCAACCTTCTCCACCAAATTCCTGAAAAATGGCTCTCTGTGGGATCTGCTGAGCTCAACCACAACCTCAAACTTTATGCCAATGGTTGACGTGGGTCTGGATAACTTTGATTTGGTGAAATATCTGCTGAGCCAGGTGATGCTGTCTGACGACGATCGTTTTGCGGCTCTACAAGAGTATTATCCGCAGGCGAAGAAAGAGGACTGGCGTTTGTGGCAGGCAGGCCAGCGTGTTCAGATAATCAAACGCGATCCAAAAGAGGGTGGTGTTCTGCGTCTGGGTACCGAAGTGGTCAGTGACAAAGACGGCACAATTGCGGCGCTGTTGGGAGCATCACCGGGCGCATCTACTGCTGCACCTATCATGCTGCATTTGATGGAAAAAGTGTTCAAAGACAAAGTTGCCAGCCCTGAGTGGCAGGCAAAGCTGAAAACGATTATTCCTTCTTATGGCACCAGGC
This sequence comes from Enterobacter sp. SCRI0065, assembly GCF_059766475.1. Taxonomy (NCBI): domain Bacteria; kingdom Pseudomonadati; phylum Pseudomonadota; class Gammaproteobacteria; order Enterobacterales; family Enterobacteriaceae; genus Enterobacter; species Enterobacter sp. SCRI0065. Next base: position 343,205 of record NZ_JCBAJB010000002.1, read on the forward strand.
TAAATGGTAACGTCGCAGCGACGGAACAAGAGCTGGAGTTCACCAGCCACGTTCTGCAGTTGAAATACGACAAACCGCAAGCCGCCGACGTTGCGCCACAGGCCCAACCGCAGGCAAAACCTCAGCCGGACGCTAAACCGGTCGCGGATATCGCGCTCTGAGTTTAAAAAAGGCCGGGTTATCGCAACCCGGCCTTTTTTCTAACGCACGACGGCGTTGTGGATTTTCTCTTCTGCCTTCCAGACGCGATATTTCACGTCAATATTCTCAGGCGTATAGACCACGATCGGCAGTTTGCTGTTGTAGCGAAGCAGGCTGTTGTCGCCCAGATAAGCCGTCACAAACTTCTGCGTTTTCTGGCCATCCGGACAAGCCATCATGGTAGAGGCCGGGGAGGTCACATTACCAAAAACGTAATAGTCGTAACCCCAGCCTTCCAGCGTTTTACTTTCCAGTTTGCCACCCAGACGATGCAGGTTGCAGTCCACTTCAAGGTTCTGACCAATCAGCAGCTCCACCTTAAATCCTGACTCATCTTCCTGAGCCGGCAGTTGGATGACCTGGCGCTTCATTCCCTTTTCAGCCTGCGGATAGGGCGCAATCTTTTCCAGCGGCTGGACTTTCTGTTGTTCACTGGCAAAAGCGCTGGTGCTCATGCAGGCAGCGGCGAGAAGGGCAATGGCAAATTTAGGTGCGTTTTTCACAGTCATTCCTTTTATGTCAAACGTTCTGGGCAAGATTAGCATAGCGCACTTTGTGAAGGAGATTGATTTACCTATTTTTTCACTTTGCGTGGTGAATTTAACTGCTTGTTTAGCGCATGTTTAGAGGTAAATGCTGCTCTGGAACGCAGGGCGCGATCGTGTTAGGGTTAGCGGCAAATAATGTTATTCATCTGTAAAGGGAAGAGAGACATGATGGTTCGCGCAAAGCTTAAAACGCCTGAAGGCCGCAAATTCTTATTGGCGCTTTTCGTTGTGTTTTTGATTGCAGCCGCTGGAGTGGGGCGAGCAACCATTGTTGGCGTGATTGAGCAATACAACATTCCGCTCTCGGCATGGACCACCAGTATGTTTGTGCTGCAGTCGGCAATGATCTTTGTCTACAGCCTGGTCTTTACCGTACTGCTTGCGATACCGCTGGGAATTTATTTCCTCGGTGGAAGCGATAAGCAGTAAGCTTAATGGTGATACAAAAAAACCAACCTCAAGAGGTTGGTTTTTTTATGGAGTATTTTGGTCGGCACGAGAGGATTTGAACCTCCGACCCCCGACACCCCATGACGGTGCGCTACCAGGCTGCGCTACGTGCCGACGCGTAAAATAATCCTACCCGTTTCCACTCTGAATGCAAGGGGTTACGGCGCTAATTGATTTATTATTAATCAGTTAGCGATGAAGCGTTTCTCATCCGTCAGTACCTGCAACAGCAAACTCAACTGCGGTTTTTGGTCGTGAATCTTCTCACCCTGCAGATTGTACGTCTGATAATTACCATTACTGTTCAGGACTAACGTCAGAACCGGTGTCGTCACCGCAAGCGTATGGCTACTCGCCGCGGTGACCCAGTTGTGACGACGTACTGGGCTAAACAAATCCTGACCCTGAGAGTATTCGTTCGCTGGCGTGCTCACGTGCAGCAGACGTTGCATCAACGTGGTCATCACATCTTTATGATCGGTCAACATGCTAATGCGCTGGGCAGGTGTACCCGGCCAGTGGATAACCAGTGGGACGTGCAGGTTAGGGCGCGACCAACTGATACTCTTGGTTTCGTCACCCAACGGCACACCATGACCGGCGGTAATAATGACCACCGTATTATCCAGTTTGCCTGACTGTCGTAACGCATCCAGAACGCGTGCTATTTGTGCGTCTACATCGCCAGCGGCACGGCTGTAACGGCGGGTAAAGCCTTTCTGATTACTGTCATCAAGCGTGGTGCCGTTAAACGCGACCCAGGAGAACCAACGGTTATCTTCCTGTGCGTAGCGATTAAGCCAGTTTACCCATTGACCCGCTGTTTTTTCGTCAGACTGACTCTGCGGGCTAGGGAGCGAGAAGTCTGACAATAAAGCCTGACGATAAAGCGGGCTGCTAAAACCATCTGATGAGAAAAGACCCAGCTGATAGCCCTGCTGATTCAGTGATGTAATCAGTGCTGCAGGCGTACGTGAAGACAGAACACCATCCATGTAGCTTGCCGAGATACCGTAGAACAGGCCGAAGATGCCAGCGTCGGTGTTGTTACCCGAACTCATATGCTGCGTGAAGTTAATATTGTTATCAGCAAATTCAGCCAATGCAGGCATTTGCTTCTCGTAGCGAGAATAGTTCAGACCATCGACGGTGATTAACAGAACGTTCTGGCCTTGTCCCATATCGCGATAGCGCAAATCGCTCAGCGGATATTGAACCGAAACGGCCTCTGGATTGCCTTGCTCGACCAGCCGACGCTGATATTCCTGCGCGTCCAGCAGACCGTGTTTTTCGAGGAAGCGGCGCGCCGTCATCGGATAGGAAAGCGGCAAATTGGCTCGCTGCATGGTAATCGGGCGATAGAAATTTGCATCCGCCCAAATGTACATCACGTGCGAGCTGATAAACGCCACGAAGAACAGCGCGGCGACAGGTTTTGCGTAGTGACGACGGCGCGTCAGGCTACGGAGTTTTTGCCAACTCCATGTGGCAAACAGCATTTCAATCAGCAGGATAATGGGCACGCTGATAAACATCAGCTGCCAGTCACGTGCGGTTTCGTTCTGGTCGGGGTTAATCACCAGTTCCCAGACGATAGGATTAAGATGCAGGTGGAAACGGGTAAAGACTTCGCTGTCGATAAGCAGCAGCGTCATGCCCGCAGTGGCAAGGATCGCGGATAAAAACCGCATCAGCCGCTGCGACATCACGATAAATGTCAGCGGAAACAGAATCAGCAGATACGTGGCAAAGACTAAAAAGCTAAAGTGCCCAACAACGCTTATCCAGGAGTAGATACGCCCGGTTAGCGTCGTCGGCCAGTCGGCCACGAACAGATAACGGCTGCCAAGCACCATGCCCAACAAAATGTTGAACAAGGCAAACCAGTGCCCCCAGCTAACCATCTGGGAGACTTTTTCGCGGTAGCGCTGACGATTCGTTACCATAAACTGTTGTTCGTTTCCCTTAATGCGCCCGATCGTTGCTAACCGAGGACTGCAAAGCCTGAGCGAAAGATTTTACAATCGCCTGACGTTGAGCGGGTGCAACGCTGGTATTGATAAGGTTGGTAACCATATTTCCCAAAACCATCAGGGAAAGATCGGTCGGTGTTTTGTGTTTTTCCAGTACGTTGGCCAGCTCACTGAGCAGTTGTTCAACGTGTTCATCACTATAGCGGGAATGTTGTGGCATAAATCAAAATCAGTTTGTTGATGAAAGGGCAACATATTACCGTAGCAGTAGCTTTTTTTCCCCTTTTTTATCTTCTGTTGCACACATCCGTTGGTGGTGGTTGAATACCGCCCGGTCTTAAAGGAGAGTTTATCATGAGTCTGGATATCAACCAGATTGCCTTGCACCAGCTTATCAAGCGCGATGAGCAAACCCTGGAGCTGGTGCTGCGCGATTCGTTACTTGAACCAACGGCAACCGTCGTGGACATGATGGCGGAATTACACCGCGTCTATAGTGCCAAAAATAAAGCGTATGGCATGTTCACCGAAGAGAGTGAACTGGCACAAAGTCTGCGCCTTCAGCGCCAGGGCGAAGAGGATTTTCTCGCATTCAGCCGGGCGGCAACCGGGCGTCTGCGTGACGAACTGGCAAAATACCCGTTTGCGGATGGCGGCATCGTGCTGTTCTGCCAGTACCGTTACCTGGCGGTAGAATATTTGCTGGTCACAGTACTGAATAACCTGAGCAGCATGCGTGTGAATGAGCAGCTCGACATTAGCTCCACGCATTATCTGGATATCAACCACGCGGATATCGTGGCGCGCATCGATCTGACCGAATGGGAAACCAATCCTGATTCGACCCGCTACCTGACCTTCCTGAAAGGGCGCGTTGGACGCAAAGTCGCGGACTTCTTTATGGACTTCCTCGGTGCCAGCGAAGGCCTGAACGCGAAAGCGCAGAATAAAGGTTTACTGCAAGCGTTGGATGACTTCACCGCTGAGGCACAACTTGATAAATCTGAGCGTCAGAACGTGCGTCAGCAGGTTTACAGCTATTGCAGCGAGCAGTTGCAGGCTGGCGAAGAGATCGAGCTGGAATCGCTGTCTAAGGAGCTGGCAGGCATCAGCGAAGTCAGTTTCCAGGCGTTTACCGCAGATAAGGGCTACGAGCTGGAAGAGAGCTTCCCCGCGGATCGTAGTACGCTGCGCCAGTTAACCAAATTTTCCGGCAGCGGCGGTGGCTTAACCGTCAATTTTGATGCGATGTTGTTGGGCGAACGCATCTTCTGGGATCCGGCCACTGATACGCTGACCATTAAAGGTACGCCACCGAATCTGCGCGATCAGCTCCAGCGCCGCACGTCCGGCAGCAAATAGCAGACATAAAAAAACCCCGCAATGCGGGGTTTTTCTCAACTTGTTGGCGATTAAGCGCGAACGAAGTCGACGTGAGACAGTTTTGGCTTGAACGGGTGACGCTGAACAGCCTGAACTTTCACTTTTTCTTCTTTACCATCGAAAACGATAGTCAGAACTTCAGTGTAGAACCCTTCTTTAGTCTGCTGGTTCCAGACTTTGTCCTGGTCCAGTTCGATAGCAACTGGAGCGGCATCGCCACCATAAATGATAGCCGGGAACTTGTTAGCTGCGCGCAGGCGGCGGCTCGCACCCTTACCCTGCACATTACGAACTTCTGCATTGATAGTGAACATTGATTTCTCTCTGTATATAAGTCCTGCAACAGGCGACCCAGCAGCAGGTGAGTGTTCTGCCTCACGGATGTGAAGCGGGCGGCATTTTATACTCAAACGCACTTCACATCAATGAAAAGTGCCTTAACCCCGCAATTCATTGGCCCGGCGAAAACGTCCTTCATAGTCGAATACCTTCTCGCGCACCTGCCAGAACTGGCCTTTTTTACGGGCGACAACGAAATCAGGGTGGCGAAGGAGGACCTGCTGATGAACGATGTCCGCCACGGTAATCCAGCGCAGCGGTACGCCAGGTGTACGAGTATGCGGGCGAATAAACAGTTGCTCAAACGCGGTACGCTGGGCGGGGGTTTGCAGCCGAAAACGCTCGCTGACGTCCGCGCCATCTTCATCGTAATAGGTTATCTTCAGCCACTCGCCTTTGTCATCAGCCCCTGGCTGAAGCACCATGCCTGAACAGCGCAGCACCAGCGCGTCTTTTAGCTTAAGCGCCGCCTTCAGCATGTCATCAGGATCAACCAGTACGGTGTCGCATTCCCGGCAACGACGAGCGGCAATGTCATTTTCGGCATTGCACTGTGGGCAGTTTTTAAAGCGAAAACGGTAGTCGCACTGTTCACGATGACCGTCATCGTCTTCAAACCAGCCCTGGCAGCGACGACCAAAATGCTCGATAAGCGTCCCCTCGGCGGTGGTTTTGCCCCAAAACGTATTGGCAAACCCGCAGCCAGGGCAAAAAACCTGCACCGGAACATTACCGCTTTTCCCTTTCGGGGTGCCAACTTCCGGGGAATACAGATCGTGCGGGTTGCCCGCGTAGTCCAGAATCAGGCAGTCCGTTTTACCTGGCGCAAGCCGTAACCCGCGTCCGACAATCTGCTGATACAGGCTCACGGATTCCGTCGGGCGTAAAATGGCAATCAGATCGACGTGCGGGGCGTCAAAGCCGGTAGTGAGTACCGAGACGTTAACCAGATAACGGAACTGCTGGGCCTTGAAGGCTTCGATCAGGGCGTCACGTTCCGGACCTGGCGTTTCACCGGTAATCAATGCAGCGTCATTTTTCGGCAGCAGGCCGGTAATTTCACGGGCGTGTTCAACGGTCGCGGCAAAAATCATCACCCCTTTGCGCGTCTGGGCGAACTCTTCAATCTGGCTGATGATATGCGGCGTGATGCGTTGCTGTTTTTTTAGCTCCAGATTCACGTCTGCTTCGCTAAACAGCCCATTGCTCTGCGCCTGTAAACGGCTGAAATCATACTGCACAACGGGCATGTCCAGGCGTTCGGGCGGGGTTAAATACCCGTGTTTAATCATGTAGCGAAGCGGCAGTTCATAAATGCAGTCGCGAAACAGTGCTTTTTCATCACCGCGAACCATCCCGTGATAGTGAAACTGATAAATCCAGCCTTTGCCCAGACGAAACGGGGTGGCAGTCAGTCCTAACAGTCGGACATGAGGGTTGACGTCCTTCAGGTGAGTCAGGATCTGCTGATACTGGCTGTCGTCGTCATCACTGATGCGATGACATTCATCGATAATCAGCAGGGAAAATTCACTGCGAAAAAGTTCAAGATTGCGCGCCACCGACTGGACGCTGCCAAATACCACTTTCCCATGACTCTCTTTGCGTTTCAGCCCGGCTGCGAAGATATCGGCTTCCAGCCCAAGCGCGAGATATTTCGCGTGGTTTTGCGCCACCAGTTCTTTCACATGCGCCAACACCAACACGCGTCCACGAGCCAGGCGAGCGAGCTCGGCGATCACCAGGCTTTTCCCGGCTCCAGTCGGGAGCACAATGGCAGCAGGTTCTTTGTGTTTGCGAAACCAGGCGAGGGTGGCGTCAACCGCTTCCTGCTGATAGGGGCGAAGTGTAAAAGTCATGGGGTCTCGATTTTGTTATCTCGCACATAGTATGCCACGAAACTTTTTCCCTTGAGTGGCGCAATCAGACCGTTATACTGGACAGTTCTCGACTGCTTCTTTTTCGGACATGTTGTCCGACTTCCAGCACCATTAAGGCTAAAAAGATTTCATGCGACTTGATAAGTTTATCGCTCAGCAACTCAGCGTCAGCCGCGCTATTGCCGGGCGCGAAATTCGCGCCAGCCGCGTTACCGTGGACGGCGATATTGTACGCGACAGTGCTTTCAAACTTCTGCCTGAGCACGAGGTAGAGTTCGACGGTAATACGCTGACCCAGCAAATCGGCTCACGCTATTTTATGCTCAATAAGCCGCAAGGCTACGTCTGTTCAACGGACGATCCCGATCATCCAACGGTGCTTTATTTCCTCGATGTACCTGTGGCGCATAAGCTGCATGCGGCAGGGCGTCTGGATATCGACACCACCGGCCTTGTGCTGATGACCGACGACGGCCAGTGGTCGCATCGTATTACTTCCCCGCGCCATCACTGCGAAAAAACCTATCTGGTGACGCTTGAATCACCGGTTGCGGATGACACGGCGGAGCAATTCACGCGTGGCGTTCAGTTGCATAATGAAAAAGATCTGACCAAACCGGCGGTGCTTGAAGTCATTACCCCGACTGAAGTCCGCTTGACCATTATTGAAGGCCGTTACCATCAGGTGAAGCGCATGTTCGCTGCGGTAGGCAATCGTGTTATTGGCCTGCACCGCGAACGTATCGGCGGAATCACGCTCGACCTGGATCTCGACCCGGGTGAATATCGTCCGCTTACGGAAGAAGAAATTGCCAGCGTTGGCATGCCTACACGCTAATTTCAGGAGCTAAATGTGACCACCAGGCCACACTCATCGTTCAGCATTGTTTTTATCCTTGGCCTTCTGGCCATGCTGATGCCGCTGTCTATCGACATGTACTTGCCCGCGCTGCCGGTGATCTCCGCGCAGTTTGGCGTACCGGCGGGCAGCGCGCAAATGACCCTCAGCACCTATATCCTCGGCTTTGCCGTGGGACAGTTGCTGTACGGCCCGATGGCGGACAGCATTGGACGTAAGCCAGTCATTCTTGGCGGTACGCTGGTGTTTGCCGCAGCGGCAGTGGCCTGTGCGCTGGCACAAACCATCGACCAACTGATCGTGATGCGCTTTTTCCATGGTCTGGCGGCGGCTGCAGCGAGCGTGGTGATCAACGCCCTGATGCGTGATATCTACCCGAAAGAAGAGTTCTCTCGCATGATGTCGTTCGTCATGCTGGTGACCACTATTGCGCCTTTGATGGCGCCGATGATAGGTGGGGCGGTGCTGGTCTGGTTTAGCTGGCACGCCATATTCTGGATTCTGGCGATTGCAGCTCTGCTGGCATCAGCGATGATCTTCTTCTTTATTGATGAAACCTTGCCGGTTGAACGTCGGCAGAAGTTTCACATTCGTACCACGATCGGTAACTTCGCCTCGCTGTTTCGTCATAAGCGTGTGTTGAGCTATATGCTGGCGAGCGGATTCAGCTTCGCAGGAATGTTCTCGTTCCTGAGCGCGGGACCATTTGTCTATATCGAGATTAACCACGTTTTGCCTCAGCATTTTGGTTATTACTTTGCGCTGAATATCGTTTTCCTGTTCGTCATGACCATCATAAATAGCCGCTTTGTGCGACGTGCTGGCGCGATAAACATGTTCCGTGCAGGTCTGTGGATCCAGTTTGTGATGGCGATATGGATGGTGTTGACGGCCTTCTTCGATGTCGGTTTTTGGGCGCTGGTCGTGGGCGTTGCTGCATTTGTTGGCTGCGTATCGATGGTCTCTTCGAATGCGATGGCGGTCATCCTTGATGAGTTCCCTCATATGGCTGGCACCGCTTCCTCGCTGGCGGGTACGTTCCGCTTTGGCATCGGGGCCATCGTCGGGGCGTTGCTATCCTTAGCGACGTTTAACACCGCCTGGCCGATGATCTGGTCAATTGCATTTTGTGCGACCTGCTCGATAATCTTCTATCTGTACGCCAGTCGGCCGAGAAAATCGGCAACTTAATATCAATAAGGGGCTTAAGAGGCCCCTTTTTTTGATACGTATCAACCAAACCGACGTTTGTTTACCCCATGTTTGTTTCTTTTATGTAAAATCTATTTATGTAAAAAGTCACATCATTGTAGTTAAAAAGGTTGAGTTAGATCGCAGAAACGGGTACATATAGCGCCAAAGCGAGCCTGTAACTCACAAAATAACGCCCTCAAAAACGAGACCCTATAGCCCTTAACATAAGGCGGGGTGTGGTTTTTCAGCAAAACAAGGGCAGGTTTGCAACGATGTGTTACTATAAATGTAAATAAATTGTGAAGTAAATTGAGCTTCCGGGGAACGAACGTGAATACATTACAACTCTCCATTGTCCATCGTCTGCCGCAGAGCTATCGCTGGTCGGTCGGTTTTGCAGGTTCGAAAGTTGAACCGATTCCGCAAAATGGCCCAAACTCCGATAATTCCCTTGTTGCGCTTAAATTACTGAGCTCGGACGATGAGAATGCGTGGCCGGTAATGGAACGGCTGAGCCAGGCGCTGACTGATATCGAGGTCGTAAGCTCGGTGCTGGAGTGCGAAGGCGAGCCTTGCTTGTTCGTTAGCAGCCAGGATGAGTTTGCCGCAACCTGCCGCCTGAAAAACTTTGGCGTCGCTATCGCCGAGCCGTTTTCCGGACAATACCCTTTCTAAGCGTCAGCGTAGCGCTAACAGCTGGCGCGTATAGTCCTGAGTTGGTGCGGCAAAAACCTGCTGACATTCACCTTGCTCAACCACTTCCCCTTCACGCAACACGATAACCTGATGGCAAAGTGCGCGCACAACCTGCAGATCGTGGCTGATAAAAATATACGCTAACCGGTGCTTATGCTGTAACCCCTTCAGCAGGGCCAGGATCTGCGCCTGGACGGTTTTATCGAGCGATGATGTCGGTTCATCAAGAATAATCAGTTCAGGCTTCAAAATAAGCGCCCGGGAGATAGCAATTCGCTGACGCTGCCCGCCCGAAAATGCGGCGGGATAACGAAAGCGGGTTTGCGGATCCAGCCCCACTTCTTCCATCACACGGATAACTTCCTCTTCACGCTGGTGGGCACTAAGCTCAGGCCGATGCACGCGTAAACCCTCCTCAACGATTTGTAAGACGTTGAGCCGGGGATTGAGCGACGAGTTGGGATCCTGAAAGACGACCTGCATACGGTGGCGTACAGGCAGCATTTGACGGCGATTCCAGTCATGCAGCGGTTTTCCATCAAACAAAATGGAGCCTTGCGACGCGATCAAGCGCAGCAGCGCCAGGCCAGTGGTACTTTTACCCGAACCCGATTCTCCCACCAGACCGAGCGTTTCGCCCGGACGCAACGTAAAGCTGACGTTCTTAAGGACCACATTTCGACTAGCCTCCCGCCGGAAAATACCTTTCCTGACCGGGAAAGATACCGCGAGGTTCTCGACGTTTAGCAGCGGCACGCTATTTGACGGTAACGGGACAGGATCGCCAGACGGTTCGCTGTCGAGCAAACGTTGTGTGTAGGGATGCTGAGGTGCATGGAATAAAGCTCTTGCCGTATTCTGCTCGACGCAGCGGCCGTTTTGCATCACCGCAACGTTGTCGGCGAGTTTTCTGACTATGCTCAGGTTGTGGGTGATAAACAGCAGGCTCATATTGAGCTCATCGCGCAGTTCACGCAGTAATTGCAGGATTTGCGCTTGCACCGTGACGTCCAGCGCGGTGGTTGGCTCGTCGGCAATCAGTAATTCCGGGCGCGTCAGCAGCGCCATGGCGATCATCACGCGCTGACGCTCTCCGCCAGAGAGCTGATGTGGAAAGTCCGTCAGCCTTTTGGCGGCGTTACGAATGCCCGTACGTTCCAGGCAATCCAGTATTTCGCCCCGCGCGGCCTCTTTACGTATGCCGCGATGCAGTGAAAGCACTTCATACAGCTGTTTTTCCAGAGTATGCAATGGGTTGAGCGACACCATTGGCTCCTGGAAAATCATCGCAATTTTATTGCCACGCACGCCGCGCAGCGTGTGCTCGTCGGCATGCAGCAAAGACTGACCGTGAAAAAGAATATCTCCCTGCGGATACACCACAGGTGGAGATGGAAGCAGGCGGAGGACCGAAAGGGCGGACACGCTCTTACCAGAGCCGGACTCTCCTACCAGCGCCAGCGTCTCACCCGCCTGAATCTGTAGGGATAAATCGCTCACCACTTCGCGCGTTTCCCCTTGCTGGGTAAAGGCGATGGACAGATTATTGATACTGAGAAGGGGCTGCGTCATCTTATATCGCCTTGTTGGGGTCGAAGGCATCGCGTACCGCTTCGCCAATAAATATCAGTAATGAGAGAAGCATCGCGACCGAAATAAACGCCGTAATACCCAACCATGGCGCCTGAAGATTATTTTTGCCCTGCAGTAATAGCTCGCCCAGCGACGGTGAACCCAGCGGTAAACCAAAGCCGAGAAAATCGAGTGAGGTGAGGGTGGTAATGGAACTACACAAAATAAATGGCAAAAAGGTCAGCGTCGCCACCACGGCATTCGGCAACATATGACGAAAAATAATGCCACGGTCGCTAACGCCAAGCGCCTGCGCTGCCCGAATATAGTCGAAGTTACGGGTTCGCAAGAATTCTGCGCGCACCACGCCTACCAGCGCCATCCACCCGAAGAGAACCGTTATTCCCAGCAGCCACCAAAAGTTAGGCTGCACCACGCTTGAGAGCAAAATGATTAAGAACAGGGTCGGCATCCCGGACCAGACTTCAATAAAACGTTGTCCCCATAAATCTACTTTCCCGCCGTAATACCCCTGAATCGCACCGGCGACAACGCCCATGACGCTGGAAAACAACGTCAGCATGAGTCCAAACAGAATTGAGATCCGCGTACCGTAAAGAATGCGCGCCAGCACGTCTCCACCGTTGGCATCCGTTCCAAGCCAGTTTTGTGCGGAAGGGGCAGAAGGGAAAGGAGTCGTGGTAGCAAAGTTAATGCTGTTGGCACCAAACCTGATGGGAGCCCATATTGCCCAACCGTGGTTATCAATCCGATCGCGAAGCCAGGGATCCTGATAGTCGGCCGGTGTTGCAAACGGCCCGCCAAAATCACTTTCGCTGTAGTTGGTGATAACCGGCATGTACCAGCGATCGTTGAAATGAACCAGCAAAGGCTTGTCGTTGGCGATCAGCTCTGAAAAGAGGCTCAGTACAAACAAAACGGCAAAAATCCACAGCGACCAGTAGCCACGGCGATTATGGCGAAAACGAGCCCAGCGGGCCTGGTTGACGGGGCTTAAACGCGGCATCAGCGGCCCTCAAAATCGATACGAGGATCGACCAGCGTATAGCTGATATCACTGATGATATTAAGCAGCAGGCCAATCAGGGTGAAAATATACAGCGTGCCGAACATCACGGGATAATCGCGCGACACCGTGGCTTCGTAGCCGAGCAGGCCCAGCCCGTTAAGGGAGAACATCACCTCAATCAGCAGCGAACCGGTAAAGAACATACTGATAAAAGTCGCAGGGAAACCGGCAATCACCAGCAGCATGGCGTTACGAAAAACGTGTTTCCACATAATCTGTTTTTCGCTTACGCCTTTTGCGCGTGCGGTGACCACATACTGCTTACGAATCTCGTCAAGGAACGCGTTTTTGGTGAGCATGGTCAGCGCCGCGAATCCGCCAATCACCGTGGCCAGCACCGGCAGGGTTATGTGCCAAAGATAGTCGGTGATTTTTTGATACCAGGGCAGTGAGCTAAAATCGGCCGACACCAGCCCGCGTAGCGGGAAGATATCGAAATAGCTGCCACCCGCAAAAAAGACAATGAGCAACACGGCAAACAGAAACGCTGGTATAGCATAGCCAATGATGATGAAAGTACTGCTCCAGATATCGAATCGGCTGCCATTATATACCGCCTTACGAATACCCAACGGTATCGACACCAGGTAGATAATGAGCGTTCCCCACAACCCCAGGGTAATGGATACCGGCAGACTGTCTTTGATGAGCTGTAGCACGGATGCACTGCGGAACAGGCTGTTACCGAAATCAAAGCGGATATAATCCCACAGCATTTTGAAATAACGCTCATGGATCGGTTTATCAAAGCCGTATCGCTGGGTAATCTCGGCGATCACCTCGGGATCTAACCCGCGTCCTCCGCGATAGTTGCTTTCACTAATATTGCCGATTCCGGTTTGCGCATGGCTGGCGCGCAGACCTTCGCCGCCTGCGCCTGGCAAGCCGTTACTATGACCAAATTCAATAGCAGCGATGGCCTGATCCACCGGGCCACCGGGCGCGATTTGCACGATAAAAAAGTTAATGGTGATAATGGCCCACAGCGTCGGGATAATCAGCAGTAAGCGTCGAATCAGATAAGCGCCCATGTTTATTCCTTAACGCCGTTCTGCGGGCAGTTTTGCGGCTTTATTGACGTCATACCACCAGTTATCGAATCCCAGTGAATAGATCGGACGGATAGACGGCAGCGAGAATTTATCCCAGCGGGCCAGGCGGTCCTCCCCCATATACCACATCGGCAGCATGTAATAATTCCAGGTTAGCACGCGATCGAGCGCACGTCCGAGAGGTAATAGTTTGTCTTTGTCACCCTGAGCGGCAATGATTTTGGTTATCAGCGCATCGATAGCCGGACTTGCAACGCCTGGTGCGTTATAGGTCGAGTTAATATATTCAGACGCCCATGATATACGCAATTGAGTGCTTGGCCACGGTTGGGCCTCCCACAGACGGGGCATCATGTCGTAATCGCGATTACGCATGCGGTTGGTGATTTGCGCATTATCTATCTGGCGAATATCAACGGTGATCCCCAGACGTGCCAGATTATGCTGGAACGGAAGGACCCACTGATTGTTGCCCCCTGAAGAGAGCAACAGCTCAAAACTGAGCGGTTTCCCGGTTTGGGTATTGATTCGCTTCTGGTTTTTTAACACCCAGCCAGCCTCATCCAGTAGTGTGCTGGCTTTTAACAAATTGTCGCGATCGTATCCATCACCTTTCGAGGTAGGAGGCTCAAAGATGCTGGTAAAAACTTCGGGTGGAACTTCGGCTTTTAGAGGGGCAAGCAAGGTCAGTTCCGCCGCATCAGGGTACTGACGGGCAGCATATTCGGTATTTTGAAAGTAGCTATTGGTCCTGCTGTATGCACCATAAAACAGCGCTTTGTTCATCCAGTCAAAATCAAAGGCAAGGGTAATCGCCTGACGCACACGCCTGTCGGCAAAAAAGGGGCGTTGGATATTAAAGGCCAGCCAGCGCGTATCCTGAGCCGACTCATTTTTCTGTGCTTCTTTTACGATGTAGTGGTTGGCAAAGTTCTTGCCTACATAACGAGTCGCCCAATTCTTGGCGCTCACTTCCTGGCGTAAATCGAACGCCCCAGCCTTAAAGGCCTCAAAGGCGACGTTATCATCGAGATAGTAATCGTAGCGGAGGGTATCGAAATTCCAGCGACCGCGATTCACCGGCAGATTTGCCGCCCAATAATCTTTAACGCGGGAATAAACCACGTATTGGCCCATTTTCCAGCTGGTGATGCGGTAGGGACCACCCGCCAGCGGAGGCGTAGAGAGGGGATCGCTCAGCTTATGATCCTTCCAGAACGATTCCGGCATGACCGGCAGCGAGAACAGGCTCAGCATGCTCTCTTTGCTTGGATCTGCCAGTTCAATGCGTACGGTGAGCGGGGCGATCGCTTTGACGGTTGTGCCTTTAAACACCAGACGAAACTGCGGCACACCTTCGGTCATAAATTTATGGAAGGTAAAGGCAACATCGCTGGCTTTAACTGCAGAGCCATCATGAAAACGGGCGTTGGGGTTAAGCGTGACTTCCACCCAGGAGAAATCATCGGCATAGCGTGCCATCTCCGCGACCAGCGGATAATAGCTGCCGGGTTCATCGTCTGAGGTGACAAAGAGGGTGTCATACAGCGAGTCAGTTCGCTCAGCGGCTACACCGCGAAGGGCGAAACGATTGAAATTGTCAAAAGTACCCAGCGAGGAAAGCGTGACGTTTCCCCCTTTCGGGGCTGCGGGATTGACGTAGTCAAAGTGGCTGAAATTGGTCGCATACTTTGGCTCACCCAGCACGGCGAACGCGTAGCTCTCTTTAATGGTTTGCGCCTGGCACGTCAGGCTGATGAACGTCAGCAACATCAAAACGAAGCGCATTAACATTTCGCAGCGTATCCCTCTTTTATCCTGACCCACTGGCAGCGGGACATTGGTTAAGCTGAATCATAAGTGACGAAGCTGCCGTTGTGAAATTATTCACTGTCCTTTAGGAAATCTGGCTGCCATTTAATAAAGTGGGCCAATGGCATGGGACGGCTAATCCAGTAGCCCTGTAAAAAGTTAACTCCGTGCTCACGCAGCCAGGCGGCTTGCTCAGGCGTTTCTACGCCTTCGGCAACGGTCGCCATATTCAGCCTTCTGGCAAGCGTCAGCACCGCGTCCAGCACCGGAGAGGTCACGGTTTCTGTGCCAATAGCGTTAACAAAACCGCGATCGATCTTTAAATAGTCCATCGTAAAGCGTTCAAGATAAATCAGCGCGCTGTGTCCGGTGCCAAAATCATCTATTGCTACCTCAAAACCTTCATGATGGAGCCATTCAAACAGGGGGACGGCTTCATACTGGTTAATCATGTCGCGCTCGGTAATTTCCAGCACTAGCTGGAAATGGTCCGGAGGCAGCGATGCCGCGAGTTTGCGCATGTCTTCTTTAAAACTGTCTGCATGCAAATGGCCAGGAGCAATGTTGATGCCTAACTTCGCGCCGGCAGGGAGTACGGTTTGCAGAAGCGGAGCATCACGAATAATCAGCTCAAACAGATGCAGTGTCAGGGGGACAATCAGCTTTTGCGCTTCGGCGAAGTTGATAAATGCATCCGGTGGGATCTCACCCGCGCCCGGATGCCGCCAGCGCATAAGCACCTCAACACCCGTCATCTTCAGTTCTTTAGCATCCACGACAGGCTGATAAACCACATAAAACTGACCGCGCTTAATAGCGGTCAAAATCTCTTTACCGGGATGAAGACGGATGGTGAGGATGTAAAAAGAAAGCGTCCCTGCGGCAATTCCGCAAATCAGGCCGAAGAAAAGGGCAAACAATATTTCGTCAGTCGTCCACCGGTCTGCGTAAAGCTTAAGCGTTAACGGTACGCTTTTGAGGGTTGCTGCGCGAACCGGCGTTTCATGCAGATCGCTCACGCTAACTAACTGGCCAGACGAGGTTAAGAGCGCTGTATCGCCAATAATCAGCGCCATCCCTCTGAATTCATCCTGCCGCGAGGTATGGCGTATATAAGGCATCAGAGTGATATTGATAGAGGCAAACACGCCGCCATCTTTGACCAGCGGGTTGCGATACCAGATTGCGATTGCGGGTTTGTTCGGTAGCATTGGCGTACCGGATAAAAGCGCCATGTCGATCGATTTATCGATATGCAGTTGCGGCATGAGTTCTTGCATGGGCGCAAACATTCCGCCCGTCGCAGAAGAGCAAAATGCCGTTTTATCTCTAACCAGCAAAAAGGCGCGGACGTTGACGCTAAACGCGGCACTTGAGGTCAGCTCTCCGCTAACGTCTTCGCAATTATTGAGAGTAAGCGGCTGGAGGCTGTCAATGGTGCTTTTGAGCTCGTCAAAATAGCTTTCCATGTAGATGCGCAGGTCAACAATACGCGTGTCGAGTGTCTCTGCCCGCTTATGGTAGCTCAAAAAAAATTGCAACATACCGCAGAGCAGGGCGATGAATATCCCTGCGAGAATGCTGCCTGTCAGAATTTTACGGCTGTTTGAAAAGTAGCGGGTGAACATAAACGTCATTGTTCCTGAAGGGCCTGAGATCCATCGGGGCGGCTAAACTTACGTGTTTACAAGACTATAGTCTGGTTTAAGGTACCCAGTGATATTTAATAAATGGGTGTCTGACGATTGGCAGGCGAAAAAAAACACCGCCGAAGCAGTGCTTTTTTTATCATGTTGTCAGCCAAGGGATAACCGACAACACGATAGGCTAACTGCGGCTCAGAACGCGACGCGCTTCGTTGTAGCGCTTCTTCCAGTAAGGCTCGTTCATGCTGGAGATCATCACACCGCTGCTGGTGGACGCATGTACAAACTGGTCATTGCCGATGTAAATCCCAACGTGACGACCCGTTGAACCCGCACGGAACAGAACCAAATCGCCAGTACGCAGTTTCGTACGCGAAATGGATTTACCCATTTCCTGCTGTTCATAAGTTGAACGCGGAAGGTCTAATCCAAATTGCTCACGGAATGTACGCTGTACGAAACCGGAACAATCAATACCTTTTTTAGTGCTGCCGCCAAGGCGGTAACGCACACCTTTCCAGTCAGCATATTGATCCATAATTCGGGACTTAACGTCCAGATTACGCACCATATTTTCAAATTCATCCTGAGAGGCTTGCAGTGACGAGGCATCTTCCATGCCCACAACACGCGTCTCAGGATGCATATTCCTGGCGGTATTTGTCGAACTACATGCAGACAGCAGTACCGCTACTGCTATTGCCGGGATTCCCCGCAAGATATATCTCAAAATCGGTTGAGATTTGACCATGTTGATTATTTTCCCTTGAAGTCCTTAACGATAAAATTCGTTATAAAAATGCCAAACGTGACGAGACTAAATATCTGCGCACAATGAGACAATTCTTTATGGTCAAATCTGTGGTCTAACGCACAAACTTATTCACCCTGAGAATAATTATCTCTGTGAGGCAAAACGAGTTCGAGATTAACCGATTGCCTTAGTCATTGCGAGTAAAAATATCCATTTTTTTATAAGAAATTGTGATAGTGAAAGTGATTAACCGGGATTGGACATAAAGGTGTTAATTTAGGTTAAAGAACGCACAACGCATTCATTTATATAATGAATAGTATTACAAGAAGATGACATCTGAGGGAGTAATTGAGGGGAAGCCAGGCAGGGATCGAAAATGATCCCTGATGGATGGTGTTAATTTTGGTTAGTTATTTGTTTTAATTTTGTTGCGTCGACCTGGCAGATAGCGATCGAAAACGGCAATCAAACGGTCGGACAACGGGGTCATTAAGCACCACGGCAGACCAATTAATACGGCAGAAAGAGAGCCGACGGCAATATCAGTCAGCCAGTGCGCGCCAATCATTACGCGCGGGAAGGCGAAAACTACAACAATCATCAGACCAATAAAGAAGGCTTTTTTGCCGAAATAACGCAGCATGAATGCTGAAAAAATAAGCAGCATCATTCCATGATCGCCAGGGAAACTGTCTTTCGATGCATCCTTGGTGGAGATGTGCAGTAATTCACTGACGCGGTAAACATCGGGGAAAGAGAGCGTTGGGCTGGAACGCTTAACCGGCATCAGCCCCTGCGCCAGCTGATTAATCACCACGGCGGTCAGCAGCATCACCAGGCCGATGATGATTATCCTGCGACGACCTGTGGCATCTTCTTTGAGCCAGAACGAGAGCATCAGGCCGCCCATTGCCAGCAGAGAGCAGCCGTCAAAGGCACGATTGTTGGTGATTGCCACCAGCCACAAGAATGCCTGGCTCTTTACCAACTGTTGGTTGAAGAAGTGAAAGATGCCGGTGTCCAGTGGCAACCAGAAGCCATGGTTGGCGGGCAAAAACCAGGACAAAAACAGCGCCAGGCCGGCAGCATTAAGCAATAAAATCAGCGGAATTCGTTTAATCATCATCATCTAAATAAGGCAGTTTAGTCGAGGGCAACGTTAATCGCCCGAACTTAAACGAAGCGTCAACAAGCTGGCCTGAAGTGCGTTCCAGTCGGTGTTAACCGCACTAATTAACTCTATTCGACTGTCCGGTGGGGCAACATTTTGCGTTTCTATGAAGAAATCCTGCCCTTGACGGTTGATCCGCACCAGTCCATCTGGCGTGCGCATGATGCCTTTAACGCGCTCGACGGGCGCAAGCCTTGCCCACTCCAGAATACCGATTGTGTCAAAGCGAGTATCGGCATCAAAGATCCAGCCGCAGGCCTGATGGCCCTGGCCGCTATTCAGGCTGCGACGCCATCGCTGATGCTCCGGCAGGCTCAAGGCCGCCAGTCCTTTTTTGTTAGCATGATGATGGGAATGTGCCGCGCTCGCGGGGAGTTCCGCAGAATTTAGTCGAGGCAGATCAAGCAGAGCATTATCGATGCAACCCTGCGTGGTCTGAACAAACTGGCGGTCGTTGCCAGCGTGCTGCCACCAGCGCTCAAACGCTTCGCGGCTCTCCTGGGTGGCACGGTCGGCTTTATTCGCCACGATAATATCGGCCGAGGCCAGCTGGTCGCGGAAATTGTCATTCTGCACCGCTTTTTCATCAAGCAGCTGGCGAGGATCAAGGATACACAGCGTGGCGCGCAGATCGATCCACGGTTCATAAACCGGTGCGGTAAGCAGATCGAGGATCTGCTTAGGGTGACCTAATCCAGTGGGTTCAATGATCAAACGGTCGGGCTTTCCCTGACGCAGCAGTGTATTCAACCCGACCTGCATCGGTAATCCATTGACGCAGCACATACATCCGCCCGGGATTTCCTTAACCAGCGCGCCACTGTCGGCAAGCAATGCGCCATCAATACCGATTTCGCCAAATTCATTCACCAGCACAGCCCATTTTTCGGACGGGTCTTTATTTGCGAGTAGGTGCAGGATTGAGGTGGTTTTACCGCTACCGAGAAATCCGGTTACCAGGTTGGTTTTGGTCACGTGAGCTCCAGGAAAAAGGATAATGCGATGACAATTATCCGTAATCCTGGCGAAAAAGAACAGCAATGGGAAGGGGGAGGGCGAACGCGGAGCTACGTTGTTCGCCTTTAAACGCAAAAATCGTTAAATCGCCAGAGTGTCAATAATGGCCTGACGCGCACCGCGCTGGGCAATCAGCTGGTAAGCATGATTTACGGCTTCGACAAACTGCGGATTGGCAGGTAAATCGGTGCCGAATATTTCCGACAGCATCAGCAGCGCATTGACTCGCTCATTATCGTGGCTGGTTTCCACGCTGGCACGAATTTTATCGCTAAGCGGATCGCGAATATCAATGGCATTGCCCTTATCATCCACGCCGTTCACGTAGCGCATCCATCCCGCAACGCCGAGCGCCAGAAGCGGCCAGGCACTTTCACGCTGTAAATGCACCCGTACGCCTTCCAGCATCCGCTGGGGCAGTTTTTGACTGCCGTCCATTGCGATCTGCCAGGTGCGATGCTGCAACGCCGGGTTGGCAAAACGGGCGATCAGGCTATCGGCATAAGCTGTCAAATCAACGTCGGTGATACGCAGCGTCGGCGCTTGCTCGTCGAGCATTAAACGGCGGGCCGCATCGCGAAAGGCGTCATCTTCCATACATTCATTTATATGGGCGTAACCGGCAAGATAACCCAGATAGGCCAGAAACGAGTGACTGCCGTTAAGCATCCGTAGTTTCATCTGCTCCCACGGCAGGACGTCCTGCACCATTTGCACGCCTGCGATTTCCCACTCCGGGCGACCAGCAACAAAATTGTCTTCAATGACCCACTGGATAAACGGCTCACAGCTGATGGCGCAGGGGTCGTCGATTCCGTTCAGCTCCTGGGCGATTTCTGCCAAAGACGCCTCGGTTGCGGCGGGCACAATCCGGTCCACCATCGTACCGGGGAAGCTCACGTGAGAGGCAATCCACTCCGCTAACTGCGGATCGCGCTTTTCAGCCATGCCGAGCACGGCATTTTTCACGACATGTCCGTTGTCCGGAATGTTATCGCACGACAACACCGTGAAGGGGGGCAAGCCACGCTCACGTCGACGGTACAAGGCCTCAACAAGAATACCAGGCGCGGAGTGCGGCTCTGTCGGATGTTCCAGGTCGTGAACAATGCGCGTATTTTGCGTATCCAATGCTCCGGTTGCCGGATCAATGCAGTAGCCTTTTTCGGTAATCGTCAAAGAGACAATCGCCACCTGCGGTTCACAGAATTTCTCTATGATGGCCGCCAACGAATCGAGTTTTACATTCAGACATTCGTGCACCGCCCCGACGATAATCGGCTGATGACCTTCTGCTCCTTTTTCCAGCACCGTATACAGGTGGTTCTGGGCGCGGAGCTGACTCATGAGCACGTCACCGCTGAACAGACTGATCTCGCAGATACCCCAGTCGCCGCCTTTAGCGTTCAACACGCGATTTGTTAACAGCGCCTGATGCGCGCGATGAAAAGCCCCGAAGCCAAGATGGACAATACGAGAGCGCAGCTGCTGGCGATCGTAACGCGGCTGTTGAACGTGGGAAGGGAGTGAGGCGGAAGCGATTGTCTTCATGAAATACACACCTGATTAACCATTAATTAACAACGCCAGTGTAAAGTTATATGACAGCAAATTAAATTGGTATGCCGTAAATATCCGGATTCTGTGAGTTCGAACAATCAATGTTGCGCGGTGGATTGACCATCATCACCAAGCATGTATGGTAGTCGTCATTGCGTTAACATATTTTGGTATAACAACTTGAGAGGGTGTGGCAATGGAACAAACCTGGCGTTGGTACGGACCGAACGATCCGGTTTCTCTTGATGATGTGCGTCAGGCTGGCGCAACGGGCGTTGTGACAGCATTGCACCATATTCCAAACGGTCAGATGTGGCCGGTGGAAGAGATCAAAAAGCGTCAGGCTATTCTGGCGGAAAAGGGCTTAACCTGGTCAGTCGTAGAAAGTATTCCCGTCCATGAAGATATCAAAACGCATTCCGGTGAGTACGAGACCTGGATTGCTAACTATCAGCAGAGCATTCGTAACCTCGGAACCTGTGGTATTGATACGGTGTGCTACAACTTTATGCCGATTCTTGACTGGACGCGTACCGATCTTGAGTACCAAATGCCGGACGGTTCAAAAGCGCTGCGTTTCGACCAGATTGCCTTTGCGGCATTCGAACTGCATATCCTCAAGCGTCCGGGTGCCGAAGCGGATTACTCTGCGCAAGAGCAGCAACAAGCGCAGCAGTGGTTCAACGACGCAAGCGATGCGGATATCGAAAAGCTGACCCGCAACATCATTGCCGGTTTACCCGGTGCGGAAGAGGGTTATACCCTGGATCAGTTCCGCGCGCGTCTGGCGGAATATGGCGACATCGACAAGAATCAGCTGCGCGAAAATATGGCTTACTTCCTGCGGGCGATTGTTCCGGTAGCTGAAGCCTGCGGTTTACGCCTGGCCGTCCACCCGGACGATCCACCGCGTCCTATCCTGGGCCTGCCGCGTATTGTTTCAACGATTGAAGATATGCAGTGGCTGAAAGAGACCGTTGATAGCATCAACAATGGCTTCACCATGTGTACCGGTTCGTACGGTGTGCGTGAAGATAACGATCTGGTGCGCATGATCGAAGCCTTTGGCGATCGTATTCACTTCACCCATCTGCGTGCGACCTGTCGTGAAGATAACCCAAAAACCTTCCACGAAGCGGCTCACCTGGGCGGCGATGTGAATATGGTGGCAGTAGTTGATGCGATTCTTGGGGAAGAGCAACGTCGTAAGCAGGCAGGTGATTTGCGTCCGATCCCATTCCGTCCGGACCACGGGCACCAGATGCTGGACGATCTTCGCAAGAAAACGAATCCAGGTTATTCGGCGATTGGTCGACTAAAAGGGATGGCGGAAGTGCGCGGTGTTGAACTGGCGCTGAAGATGACGAAATATCCAGAACTGTTGTAACCAGAATGGTTGTAAAAAGAAACCCGGCGTAAGCCGGGTTTTTTGTTTAGTCTGCGCGACCCATGTAACGTTTTTCTTCGATATGGATGCGGATCTTCTCGCCAGCGGACAGGTATTCAGGAACCTGTACCACCAGACCTGTGGTCAGCGTCGCAGGTTTGTTACGTGCGCTTGCTGATGCCCCTTTAATGCCAGGGGATGTTTCGACGATTTCCAGATCGACCGTCTGTGGCAGTTCCAGCGCCAGCAGCTGGCCGTCCCAGGTCAGAACCTGCATATCCGGCATTCCACCTTCAGGAATAAACAGCAACTCATCTTCAATCTGATCTTTGGTGAAGATGTAAGGGGTGTAATCTTCTTTATCCATGAACACGTATTCGTTGCCGTCAATGTAGGAGAAATCAACGAAGCGACGGGTCAGGGTCACGGTATCAACAATATCATCGCCTTTAAAACGCTCTTCAACCTTCAGCCCGCTACGGACATCGGCAAAACGCATTTTGTACAGCGTTGCTGCGCCACGGGCGCTCGGGGACTGAACATCGATATCTTTCACAATCAGCAGTTTGCCGTTGTAGTTCAGTACCATACCTTTCTTAATTTCGTTCGCTCTTGGCATTGCAATAATCCTGTTTACGGAGAGGTAAAAAATATCGCGCCAAATTACTCGTGCGCGGCCTTTCAGGCAAGAGGAATTCGTGGCTTTTGCTATCAATACACAAAAGGTGTTACTGTGCGCCCGATGCCCGACTACACGGGCTTCAGCTAATGACAGAGAGTGCTTATGGATTGCCGTCCAGACTGTGGCGCGTGCTGTACTGCGCCGTCCATTTCAAGCCCCATTCCGGGGATGCCGGATGGCAAGCCTGCCAACACGCGTTGTATCCAACTTTCCGAACATAACCTGTGTCATATTTTTGGTTCGCCGCTGCGTCCGCAAGTGTGCGCTGGGCTTCAGCCTGCAAAGGATATGTGCGGCAACTCGCGTGAACAGGCGATAACGTATCTTCTTGAATTAGAGGCGCTTACCGCGCCCTAAACATCTTTGATGCGTGTCAGGCAGCCGACCGTAATGATGCACATGACCAGCGCAATCCAGAACACCGTGTGATAGCTCCAGATTTCCGCCACGATACCCGCAAGCGACCCCGCAATAATCCAGCCGACGCGCGTAGTATTGGTATAAAGAGTGGTTGCTGCTCCTGCCTGACCCGGCATCAAATCCTGAAAGTAGAGCATACCGATGCCTGCAAGAATGCCGATATAAATGGCGTTCAGCAGTTGTAAAGCAAGCAACAAGGCTGGCGTATGAACCGTTAGCATCCCCACGTAAAACAGCAGACCCGCCACGACCGCAATGCGCATCAGGAAACGTTTACCGAAGCGTTTAGCGTAATAACCTGCAATCAGCATGGTCGGGATTTCCAGACCAGCCGCCGTGCCCATCATTATGCCCGCTAATTTTTCCGGTAGATGAAGCTCATCTATAATAAACAGAGGCATATTGATGATATAGAGGCTGTTGGTTCCCCACATCAGCGTACAGATGGTAAACAGAAGCAAGGCATCGCGACGATTACGGCGCGGAGCTTCCAGCGTCCCCGTTGCCAGTTTCGGTTCTTTACGCATCGTCGGCAGGAAAAACCACACCATCACGCCGCACACCACAAAGGCAACAGCAGCGCTGAGATACATCGCCGTAAAGCCGAAACCCATCGCCAGCGCATACGCCAGCGGCGGGCCAATGACCCACGCCAGAGAAACCTGGGCGCGCAGAATAGAGCTGAACATCACCGCTTCGCGGCCAGTATGGTCTGCATGTTCGCGCGCAAGGGCAAACATCTGCGGGTTAGCGGTCGAACCAAAACTGCTGAGGAACACGCCGACAAACAGGAGAACGAAATAGTTACGGTTCCAGGCGAATAGCAGGCACGCAAAGACGCCAAGCAGACAGCAAAAAACGATCAGACTTTTACGATCGCCTTTTCTATCGGAGCGGCCGGCCAGAAACTGGCTGACCAGGATGCCGATGATGGCGCTACCCGTGAAAAAGAAGCCAACCATCGCCGGGCGAGCGTGGACTTCGTTAGTCAGGAATAAACTGAGCGTTGGTGTCTGTAACGCACCGGCAATACCCGTGAGGAAGGCAACAATCAAAAACGCCGATGACGTCAAATCAAATGGCTTTGGTGAGGCGGCAGCGGGGGAGTTGTGCATGTTTCTGTATCAGTGATTTGAAGAAGGGCGGAGTTTACGCCGCCTGTCAGAAAATAAACAGATGTTGCGGTCAATTTCGCCACGAAAAATCAAAATGGCATTTCAGGTTAGATGTTCAAGCTGAACATTGCTGAAGTGAGCGGTTTTGCATGGTTTTAGCATCAGCAAAAAGAGAAGGGTGGATGAAAAATGTGCTGTATATCTAAGTTCTGAAACGAGAAATGTAACTTTTCTTGCAAGGTTCAGCAGAAAGCGCAAGACTTCTTGAAACGTTTCAGCGCTATCTTGCCTTATCTAACGAAGTAAGTTAGCGCATTTTTTCTCATAGAAGCTGAAACGATTCAATTTCAGCACGAGAGGAGAGCCATGTTCCAGTTATCAGTGCAAGACATTCATCCGGGCGAGCAGGCCGGTAATAAAGAAGAGGCCATCCGCCAGATTGCAGCCGCCCTTGTGCAGGCAGGCAATGTGGCAGACGGCTATGTTAACGGCATGCTGGCGCGTGAACAGCAGACCTCTACCTTCCTGGGTAATGGCATCGCTATTCCGCATGGCACCACCGACACCCGCGATCAGGTGCTGAAAACCGGCGTTCAGGTTTATCAGTTCCCGCAGGGCATTCTCTGGGGTGAAGGTCAGGTGGCTTATGTGGCTATCGGGATTGCCGCCAGCAGCGATGAACACTTAGGTTTGCTGCGTCAGCTGACGCACGTGCTGAGCGATGATTCTGTTGCTGAGCAGCTGAAATCAGCCGCCACAGCAGAAGAACTCCGCGCATTGCTGATGGGTGAGAAGCAAAGCGAAGCGCTGAAACTGGATAACGATACGCTGGCCCTGGACGTTGTCGCCTCCGACCTGGTGACGTTGCAGGCGCTGAACGCGGGACGCCTGAAAGCCGTAGGCGCGGTTGATACCGCATTTGTGGTTCGCGCCATCAACGATAAACCATTGAATTTAGGCCAGGGTATCTGGCTGAACGACAGCGCCGAAGGCAACGTGCGCAGTGCCATCGCGGTAAGCCGTGCTGCCACTGCATTTGACGCAGAAGGCGAAAACGCAGCGCTGCTGGTGACCGTGGCGATGGCTGACGATCAGCCGGTTGCGGTGCTCAAGCGCCTGAGTGACCTGCTGCTGAACAATAAAGCTGACCACTTGCTGAACGCCGACGCCGCTACGCTGCTGGCGTTGCTGACCAGCGATGACGCGCCAACTGACGACGTGCTGAGCGCTGAATATGTGGTCCGTAATGAACACGGTCTGCATGCCCGTCCGGGCACGATGCTGGTGAATACCATCAAGCAGTTCGAAAGCGATATTACCGTGACTAACCTTGATGGTTCCGGCAAACCGGCGAACGGTCGCAGCCTGATGAAGGTTGTTGCATTGGGCGTGAAGAAAGGCCATCGCCTGCGTTTCTCCGCACAAGGTCCTGATGCTGAACAGGCGCTGAAAGCGATTGGCGATGCCATCGCGGCAGGTCTTGGGGAGGGCGCATAATGAGCAGACGTGTTGCTACGATAACCCTCAACCCGGCCTATGACCTGGTCGGCTTTACACCTGAAGTGGAACGCGGTGAAGTGAACCTGGTGCGGACCACCGGCCTGCATGCTGCGGGTAAAGGGATCAACGTTGCTAAGGTGCTTAAAGATTTAGGCATTGATGTGACCGTGGGCGGTTTCCTCGGTAAAGACAACCAGGACGGTTTCCAGCAGTTGTTCAGCGAACTGGGCATTGCTAACCGTTTCCAGGTGGTGCAGGGCCGTACCCGCATCAACGTGAAGCTGACCGAAAAAGACGGTGAAGTGACCGATCTTAACTTTTCCGGATTTGAAGTCACGCCTGCCGACTGGGAACGTTTTGTTAACGATTCTCTGACCTGGCTCGGCCAGTTTGACATGGTCTGCGTGAGCGGCAGCCTGCCGTCCGGCGTCAGCCCAGAAGCGTTTACCGACTGGATGCTGCGTCTGCGCAGTCAATGTCCGTGCATTATCTTCGACAGCAGCCGTGAAGCACTGGTTGCCGGTCTGAAAGCCGCGCCGTGGCTGGTTAAGCCAAATCGCCGCGAGCTGGAAATCTGGGCTGGCCGTAAGCTGCCAGAATTAAAAGATGTGATTGAAGCAGCCCATGCGCTGCGTGAGCAGGGTATCGCTCATGTGGTGATTTCTCTGGGTGCGGAGGGCGCGCTGTGGGTTAACGCGTCTGGCGAATGGATTGCCAAACCACCGTCGGTGGAAGTTGTCAGCACTGTAGGTGCAGGAGATTCAATGGTTGGCGGTCTGATTTATGGCCTGCTGATGCGCGAATCCAGTGAGCATACGTTACGTCTTGCTACCGCTGTTGCCGCCCTGGCCGTTAGCCAGAGCAATGTTGGTATTACCGAACGTACCCAGTTGGCCGCGATGATGGCGCGCGTTGACTTACAACCTTTTAACTAACAGCAGGAGAGGCATAATGAAAACGCTGCTGATCATTGATTCCGGTCTTGGACAGGCTCGTGCCTATATGGCGAAGACTCTGCTAAGCGCGGCGGCACACAAAGCGCATGTCGAGATTGTCGATAACCCGAACGACGCTGAAATGGCCATAGTTCTGGGCGATAGCATTCCTGCTGACAGTGCGCTGAACGGTAAAAAAGTGTGGCTGGGTGATATTAATCGCGCCGTGGCACATCCAGAATTATTCCTGAGCGAAGCGAAAGGCCACGCCGCTATTTATACGGCTCCAGTTGCGACTGCTGCGGTGACGGCGAATGGTCCAAAACGCGTCGTGGCGATCACCGCATGTCCTACGGGGGTTGCACATACCTTCATGGCGGCTGAAGCCATCGAAACCGAAGCGAAAAAACGCGGCTGGTGGGTGAAGGTTGAAACACGCGGCTCGGTGGGTGCGGGCAATGCGATCACTCCAGAAGAAGTGGCTGAAGCGGATCTGGTGATTGTGGCGGCGGATATCGAAGTGGATCTGGCGAAATTTGCCGGTAAACCGATGTACCGTACCTCTACCGGTCTGGCGCTGAAGAAAACGTCGCAGGAATTTGACAAGGCGCTGGCAGAAGCCAAGCCGTATCAGGCGTCTGCGAAATCCCAGTCTGCAACCGAAGGCAAGAAACAGTCCGCAGGGGCGTATCGTCACCTGTTGACCGGTGTGTCCTTCATGCTGCCGATGGTGGTCGCGGGTGGTCTGTGTATCGCGCTTTCTTTTGCATTCGGTATTGAGGCGTTTAAGGAGCCGGGTACGCTGGCTGCTGCATTAATGCAGATCGGTGGCGGTTCGGCATTTGCGCTGATGGTCCCGGTGCTGGCAGGTTACATTGCGTTCTCCATCGCTGACCGTCCGGGTCTGACCCCGGGTCTTATCGGCGGTATGCTGGCGGTAAGTACCGGTTCTGGCTTTATCGGCGGAATCATCGCCGGTTTCCTGGCAGGTTACGTGGCGAAAGCCATCAGCTCTAAGCTGAAGCTGCCGCAAAGTATGGAAGCGCTGAAACCGATTCTGATCATCCCACTGATTTCCAGCCTGGTGGTTGGCCTGGGTATGATCTACCTGATCGGTAAACCGGTTGCGGGGATTCTTGAAGGTCTGACTCACTGGCTGCAAACCATGGGCACCGCGAATGCGGTACTGCTGGGTGCAATCCTCGGTGGCATGATGTGTACCGATATGGGGGGGCCGGTGAACAAAGCGGCTTACGCCTTTGGTGTTGGCTTGCTGAGTACTCAGACGTATGCGCCGATGGCAGCGATTATGGCGGCAGGTATGGTGCCACCTCTGGCGCTCGGTCTGGCCACTATCATTGCCCGTCGTAAGTTTGATAAAGCGCAGCAGGAAGGCGGTAAAGCGGCTCTGGTACTGGGTTTGTGCTTCATCACTGAGGGTGCGATTCCATTCGCCGCTCGTGACCCGATGCGCGTCCTGCCTTGCTGTATCGTTGGCGGTGCGGTAACAGGAGCTATCTCCATGGCAATCGGCGCGAAACTGATGGCACCACACGGTGGCT
The DNA here is from genome assembly GCF_059766475.1 of Enterobacter sp. SCRI0065. Taxonomy (NCBI): domain Bacteria; kingdom Pseudomonadati; phylum Pseudomonadota; class Gammaproteobacteria; order Enterobacterales; family Enterobacteriaceae; genus Enterobacter; species Enterobacter sp. SCRI0065. Next base: position 372,006 of record NZ_JCBAJB010000002.1, read on the forward strand.
TGTTCGTTCTGCTGATCCCTGGGGCGATTACCCCGGTGCTGGGTTATCTGTTCGCGATTATTGCCGGTACGCTGATTGCAGGTCTGTCTTACGCGGTGCTGAAGCGCCCGGAAGCAGACGCGGCGGCGGTCGCTAAAGTCGCATAAGTCAGTTGAACCAAGTAAAAAGCCGGGTGCTTATGCAACCCGGCTTTTTTTATGCCGCCTGTTCAGCGGTTTGCTGTGCCTTCAACCAGGCAATTTCCTCTGCCCAGATATCCGGATTAACGGTCTCAAGCACCATCGGGATCCCGTCAAAGCGGGAGTCCTGCATGATAAAGCGGAAGGCGTCATGACCGATATTGCCTTCACCCAGGCTATGGTGGCGATCGACGCGGCTACCAAAGGCGCTTTTCGCATCGTTTAAGTGCATCCCGCGCAGATATTTAAAGCCGACGATGCGTTCAAACTCAGCAAACGTTTTCTCACACTCTTCCTGGCTGCGCAGATCGTAACCGGCAGCAAAGGCATGACAGGTGTCAATACAGACGCCGACGCGGGATTTATCCTCCACGCCGTCGATAATCGCGGCCAGGTGCTCGAATTTGAATCCAAGGTTGCTGCCCTGACCCGCAGTATTTTCAATCACCGCCGTAACGCCGTCGGTCTGTGCCAGCGCGATGTTGATGGATTCTGCGATGCGCGCCAGACAAGCATCTTCGTCGATTTGCATCAGATGGCTGCCCGGATGAAAGTTAAGCAGCGTCAGGCCAAGCTGTTCGCAGCGTTGCAGTTCATCGAGAAACGCGTCGCGAGATTTATCCAGCGCTTCCTGCACCGGATGGCCCAGATTAATGAGGTAGCTGTCGTGCGGAAGAATTTGCCCCGGCCCGAAATGATACTTTTCGCAGGCGGCTTTGAAGTCATTGATGATTTCAGGGGTGAGCGGCGCGGCGCGCCACTGACGCTGGTTTTTGGTAAACAGGGCGAAAGCGGTCGCCTCGATTTCGGCGGCGCGAATGGCGGCATTCGCAAGGCCACCTGCAGCGCTAACGTGCGCTCCAACATATTTCATAAAGGGACTCCTGTTAACCCGAAACGCCTATGATAGCGGGTTAACAGGAGAAGGATGTAGTGGTTTATGCCATCAGGCTGTGAACCGCCAGGTTAATTGCGCCGCCACCGACGATAAGCCAAATGAACAATACCAGTGCCATCAGCAGCGGTTTCGCGCCGGCTTTTTTCAGGGCGCTGACGTGGGTTGTCAGGCCCAGTGCCGCCATCGCCATCGCCAGCAGAACGGTGTCCAGCGTGACCAGCATATCAACCACTGCTTTTGGCAGCAGGTGGAAGGAGTTAAACGCTGCCACCACGATAAACAAAATCGCAAACCACGGAATAGTAATTTTGCTTTTCTCGCCTTTTCCGGCAGGGGCGAGCTGTTTAACACGGGCTGCCAGAATAATCAGGAACGGTGCCAGCATCATGACGCGCAGCATTTTAGCAATCACCGCCGCGTTTTCAGCATCCGGACTGATGGCATGACCCGCCGCTACTACCTGCGCCACTTCGTGCATCGTCGAGCCAATATAGATGCCGTAGGTTTCAGGGGTAAACCAGTGTGACACCAGCGGATACATGGCGGGGTACAGGAAAATCGCCAGCGTACCGAATATCACCACAGTGGCAACGGCTACGGTGACTTTACTGGATTCCGCTTTGACCACAGGCTCGGAAGCAAGCACCGCCGCCGCGCCGCAAATGCTACTCCCCGCGCCAATCAACCAGCTGGTTTGCTTGTCCAGACCGAAGACTTTCTGTCCGATAAAGCAGGCCAGTAAAAAGGTGCTGGTCAGCGTGAGGGCATCGATGGCAATCCCGCTAACGCCTACGTCCGCAATCTGCGAAAAAGTGAGGCGGAAACCATAAAGAATAATCCCGAGACGTAGCAGGTGCTGCTTGGCAAAAATGACGCCACCGTCGCAGGATTTCGTGATCTGCGGGTAGACCGTATTCCCAACCACCATCCCGAGCAGAATCGCGAGCGTTAATGCGCTAAAACCCGCTCCCGCAACCGTCGGAAAGCTACCTGCCCATAATGCTACGCCGGTGATGACTGCGCTGAGCGCAAGGCCCGGCACGAAATGCCAGACTGTTCGATGATGTTGTAGGGTGAGTGCTGTCATAACCTTCTCCTTTGTCTGGCTAAAAGATTACGGCGCTCTGGCTTAAAAATAAAATTGATTATATATTTATAATTAATCTCTATAAGTGGTAAGCAACCATGCACATAACATTGCGTCAGCTGGAAGTTTTTGCCGAAGTGCTGAAAAGTGGGTCAACAACCCAGGCCTCTCAGCGACTGGCTTTATCGCAGTCTGCGGTGAGCGCTGCCCTCACCGATCTGGAAGGTCAGCTTGGCGTTCAGCTTTTCGACCGAGTAGGGAAGCGTCTGGTGGTGAATGAGCATGGCCGCTTGCTGTATCCGCGCGCGCTGGCGCTGCTGGAACAAGCTGTCGAAATTGAGCAGTTGTTCCGCGAAGATAACGGTGCAATCCGCGTATTCGCCAGCAGCACTATCGGCAACTATATCCTGCCGGAAGTGATTGCCCGCTATCGCCGCGATTTCCCGACGCTGCCGCTGGAAATGAGCGTTGGCAATAGCCAGGATGTGATAAACGCCATTATTGATTTTCGCGTGGATATCGGCCTTATCGAAGGCCCGTGTCATAACGTGGATATTGTCGCCGAGCCGTGGCTGGAAGACGAACTGGTGGTGTTTGCCTCTCCGGCCTCATCGCTGTTGCAGGGCGAGGTGACGCTAGAACGTTTGGCGCAGGCACCGTGGATTTTACGTGAACACGGTTCCGGCACGCGCGAAATTGTCGACTACCTGCTGCTCTCGCATTTACCGCAGTTTCATCTGGGGATGGAGCTGGGTAACTCAGAAGCTATCAAGCATGCGGTGCGTCATGGGCTGGGGATCAGTTGCTTGTCTCGCCGGGTGATTGCCGAACAGCTTGAGAGTGGATCCTTAGTCGAAATTGTGGTCCCGCTGCCTAAGCTGGTGCGCACGCTATGGTGCATTCATCACCGCCAAAAACATCTTTCGAACTCGCTGCAGCGCTTTTTACGCTACTGCGAACTCTAGCCGAGATTCTGCTTTACTTATAATTTGGCGCACGTCATGAAGGTCTCTTATAACTGCGCATTTCTGCCAGAAGGATGGCTTATCGTCTGCTACAATCGCGCCTCATTTTTAAAATGGACAGCATTTTCATATGGTTTCCGAAACTAAAACAACAGAAGCGCCCGGGCTACGTCGCTCACTTAAGGCGCGTCACCTGACGATGATTGCCATTGGCGGTTCAATCGGTACAGGTCTTTTCGTCGCATCCGGTGCGACCATTTCAGCGGCAGGCCCTGGCGGCGCGCTGTTTTCCTATATCCTGATTGGCCTGATGGTGTACTTCCTGATGACCAGCCTGGGTGAACTGGCGGCTTACATGCCGGTGTCCGGTTCCTTTTCTACCTATGGGCAAAAGTACGTTGAAGAAGGCTTTGGCTTCGCGCTGGGCTGGAACTACTGGTACAACTGGGCGGTGACTATCGCCGTTGATCTCGTGGCGGCACAGCTGGTGATGACCTGGTGGTTCCCGGATACACCAGGCTGGATCTGGAGTGCGATGTTCCTCGCGGTCATCTTCCTGCTTAACTATATTTCTGTACGCGGCTTCGGTGAAGCGGAGTACTGGTTCTCCCTGATCAAAGTGACCACCGTGATTATCTTTATCATCGTCGGTGTGGCGATGATTTTCGGTATCTTTAAAGGAGCTGAACCTGCGGGGTGGAGCAACTGGGAAATAGGCGACGCGCCGTTTGCCGGTGGTTTTGCCGCGATGATTGGCGTGGCGATGATCGTTGGTTTCTCCTTCCAGGGGACCGAGCTGATTGGTATTGCAGCCGGTGAATCTGAAGATCCAGAGAAGAACATTCCACGCGCGGTGCGTCAGGTCTTTTGGCGAATCCTGCTGTTCTACGTGTTTGCTATCCTGATTATCAGTCTGATCATTCCGTATACCGATCCGAGCCTGCTGCGTAACGATGTAAAAGACATTAGCGTCAGCCCGTTCACGCTGGTGTTCCAGCACGCGGGACTGTTGTCAGCCGCGGCGGTAATGAATGCCGTTATTCTGACGGCTGTGCTGTCGGCGGGTAACTCCGGCATGTACGCCTCCACGCGTATGCTGTACACCCTGGCGTGCGATGGCAAAGCGCCGCGCATCTTCGCCAAACTGTCTCGCGGTGGCGTACCGCGTAACGCGCTGTATGCGACGACGATTGTTGCGGGTCTGTGCTTCCTGACCTCAATGTTTGGCAACCAGACGGTTTATCTGTGGCTGCTTAACACCTCCGGTATGACGGGCTTTATTGCCTGGTTAGGGATTGCGATTAGCCACTATCGCTTCCGTCGCGGGTACGTTATGCAGGGTCACGATATTAACGATCTGCCGTATCGTTCAGGTTTCTTCCCGCTGGGACCAATCTTCGCGTTCGTTCTGTGTCTGATTATTACCCTCGGTCAGAACTACGAAGCCTTCCTGTCTGACACCATTGACTGGGGCGGCGTGATGGCGACGTATATCGGTATTCCACTGTTCTTGATTATCTGGTTTGGTTATAAGCTGTCCCGAGGCACACGCTTCGTCAGCTATAGCGAGATGGATTTCCCCGGACGATTTAAGAACTAATTGCAACTCCTCTTTCAAAGCCCGCTCAATCGAGCGGGTTTTTTTATGTCCATAGTATGGAGAAAAGACATAATTATTAACAATAAAATTGATAATAGTTATCGTTTGCTTTATCGTTACGGAAAATACCAGCCCGTCTAAGACGCGGGCGGAATGCACTACGCTGTGAGCAATAATTATTTGATATTGTTGTGTTTACCTCATGGAGATATGGAATGTTTAGGTTGAATCCCTTCGTCAGGGGAGGACTGTGTGCGTCTGCTCTGTCCTTGGCCCTGCCTGCTATCGCGGTCGAATCTGGCGATACAATGGTTGTCACGGCGTCTGCCACAGAACAAAACCTCAAAGATGCGCCCGCCAGTATTAGCGTCATCACTCAGGAAGATCTGAAACGTAAACCGGTGCAGAACCTGAAAGATGTGTTACAGGACGTGCCAGGTGTGCAGTTGACGAACGAAGGGGATAATCGCAAAGGCGTGAGCATCCGTGGTCTGGATAGTAGCTATACGCTGATCCTGATTGATGGCAAACGCGTAAGTTCCCGCAATGCCGTCTTCCGCCATAACGATTTTGACCTTAACTGGGTTCCGGTTGATGCCATCGAACGTATTGAAGTCGTGCGTGGCCCGATGTCGTCACTTTACGGTTCAGACGCGCTGGGCGGCGTAATCAACATTATTACCAAAAAGATCGGCCAAAAATGGACCGGTACGCTGTCGGCGGATACTACTATTCAGGAACATCGCGATCGCGGTGATACTTACAACAGTCAGTTCTATACCAGCGGCCCGCTGGTAGACGGCGTGCTGGGCCTGAAAGCCTACGGAAGTCTGTCTAAACGCGAAAAAGACGACCAGCAGAAATCCTCAACCACCACAACCGGTGAAACACCGGGAATTGAAGGCTTCACCAGCCGTGATGCTAACGTGGAGTTTGCCTGGACGCCGGATGAAAATCATGACTTCACCGCAGGTTACGGCTTTGACCGTCAGGATCGTGACTCGGATTCCCTCGATCAAAACCGCCTTGAGCGTCAGAACTACTCCCTGAGCCACAATGGCCGCTGGGATCTCGGCAACAGTGAGCTGAAGTTCTACGGCGAAAAAGTCGATAATAAAAATCCGGGTAACAGCAGCCCAATCACCTCGGAAAGCAACGCTGTAGACGGCAAATACGTTCTGCCGCTGAGTGACATCAACCAGTTCCTGACCTTAGGCGGCGAGTGGCGTCATGACAAGCTGAAGGATCCGATTAACCTGACGGGCGGCTCCAGCAGCAGTACATCCGCGAGCCAGTATGCGTTGTTCATCGAAGACGAGTGGCGCATCTTCGAGCCGCTGGCGCTGACCACCGGCGTGCGTATGGATGACCACGAAACCTACGGCGATCACTGGAGCCCGCGTGCTTATCTGGTCTATAACGCGACCGATACCGTCACCGTTAAAGGCGGCTGGGCGACAGCCTTTAAAGCGCCTTCGCTGCTGCAGCTAAGCCCGGACTGGACCACCGGCTCATGCCGTGGAGCTTGCGAAATAGTCGGTAGCCCGGATTTAAAACCTGAAACCAGCGAAAGCTTCGAACTCGGACTTTACTATGCGGGGGAAGAGGGATGGCTAGAGGGCGTGCAGGCCAGCATTACCACCTTCCAGAATGATGTTGATGACCGCATCAGCATCAGCCGCACAGCTAACGTCGATCAGGCGCAGAGCTATCCGAACTATGTCGGTCTCAACGCCGATGGCGAACCTATTTTCCGCTATTACAACGTCAACAAGGCGCGCATCCGTGGGGTTGAAACGGAGCTCAAGTTCCCGCTGGCAGAAGACTGGAAAATGACGCTGAATTACACCTATAACGATGGTCGTGATATCAGCAACGGCGGCGATAAACCCCTGTCCGAACTCCCGTTCCATACCGCGAACGGCACGGTTGACTGGCAGGCGTCTCAGGCATGGTCATTCTATGTGCAGGGCAATTATACGGGTGAAAAACGCGCTATCACCGATGGGGCAGCAACACCTGGCGGCTACGTGGTCTGGAATACCGGCGGTGCGTGGCAGGCAACCAAAAACGTTAAGCTTCGTGCTGGCGTACAGAACCTGTTGGATAAAGATCTCAGCCGTGATGATTACAGCTACTCTGAAGACGGTCGTCGTTACTTTATGGGCGTAGATTACAAGTTCTGATGATGTTAACGGGGCTATCTCTCAGAGAAAGAGATAGCCCCGGCGAGCTGTTATCTGAACAGATGCTCCGCATGGAAGCGGAGATGGTCTTCAATAAACGACGCGATGAAATAGTAGCTGTGATCATGCCCCGGCTGGATACGCAGGGTCAGAGGCCAGTCTTTTTGACGCGCCACTTCCGCGAATACCGCAGGCTGCAACTGTTCTGCCAGGAACTGATCGGCATCACCCTGATCGATAAGCATTGGAATGGCCTGCTCGGTCAAGCTTGCCTGCAACAGTGCGCAGCTATCCCACTCCTGCCATTGATCAGCATCGTCACCCAGATAATGGCTAAACGCTTTTTGCCCCCACGGGACCTGAGTCGCGTTCACAATGGGCGCAAATGCCGACACGCTGGTGAATTTGCCAGGATTCTTGAGTGCCATAATGAGTGCGCCATGGCCGCCCATCGAATGGCCACTGATCGCGCAGCGATCGCTGACCGCAAACTCAGCCGCAATCAGTGACGGTAATTCGTCACGAAGGTAGTCATACATACGGTAATGACTTGCCCACGGCTGCTGCGTGGCGTTCAGATAGAACCCGGCGCCTTTGCCTAAATCGTATCCCGCATCGTCTGCTACATCATCACCGCGCGGGCTGGTGTCCGGCATGACCAGCACAATCCCGAGTTCTGCTGCCACGCGCTGAGCGCCTGCTTTGGTTGTGAAGTTCTCGTCGTTACAGGTGAGACCGGAAAGCCAATACAGCACCGGCGGTTTTGCGCCGTTCGCAGCGTCAGGCAGAAAAATGCTGAACGTCATGGCGCAGTTCAGCGTGGCGGAGTCGTGCCGCCAGCGCTGCTGCCGACCTTCAAAACAACGGTGCTCTTCGAGCAGTTCCATGCAAGGCTCCTGATGTGTCATGTTATTCATTAAAGCCATAATACAGATTATTCATTCACCTGTGAGCAACTTTCACTTCCGCTCACTGGTCATATGTTGCATCATGAATTAACTTAATTTTAACAATTGGAGCGGTCATGGCGCTGCGCATCGCGCTTAGCGGATTTGTGGTTTTGGTCGTTGTGATGGGAATAGGGCGGTTTGCCTTTACCCCGCAGGTTCCGCTGATGATCGCGGCGGGACAACTGACGCTAACCAGCGCCGGGCTGGTGGCCGCCATGAACTATCTGGGCTACTTAGTCGGGGCATGGGATGCCATGCGCGCGCACCGTTTTGTCGAAGGGCGCTTGTATCTTGGCATTACCGGTGCGGTGGTGTTAACGCTGTTGTCCGCCGTTGCGGATAACGCCATCGTGCATGGCGTCCTGCGTTTTATCATCGGTTGCATGAGCGGCTGGTCGATGGTGCTTATCGCCGCGTGGACCAACGAACGACTGGCGCATTATGGCAAACCGAGGCTCAGCGCCGCCGTCTTTGCGGGGCCGGGCGCGGGTATCGCGATAAGCGGATTACTGGCCGTCTATATTCAGGCTCATGGGTTATCCGCAGGCGCAGCATGGCAGATTTATGGCGTGCTGGCGCTGGTGTTAATTGCGCTGGTTGCGCGCTATCTACCGCGAGTTGGTCAGCTCCATCGGCCTGAAACAGCACCGGCACCGTTAATTTTGACGCCAGATTTGCGCCGTCTTGTCTGGAGCTACAGCCTGGCGGGGTTCGGCTACATTCTCCCCGCGACGTTTTTATCGCAGATGGCCGCGCTGCGTTTTCCCGGCAGTTTATTTGCGCAGTTTGTCTGGCCGGTATTTGGTGCCGCAGCCGTCGTTGGGATTGCGCTGAGCATTGCCTTGCGTCATATCGCCACGGCGAATCGTCGGTTGGCTGTTGTGCTGGCATTACAAGGCGTAGGCGTTTTTGCTGCCTGGCTCATGCCGGGGATTAGCGGTCTTATTACCGGGGCGTTATTGGTCGGCGGCGGATTTCTCTGCGCCGTTCAGCTCTCGCTGCTTTATGGGCGTGAACTGGCACCTAATCATACCCGTTACATGGCGGGACTGCTTACCACCGGCTACGCGATCGGGCAGCTAGTAGGCCCCGTCACCTCTGCCATATCGACATGGTTCACGCACCGGCTGGAGCCTGCATTAGGTCTGGCGGGTCTTGCACTGTTTATCGGCGGGGCGCTGGTCTGGAATCGTCAGGCTGAAAGGCAATAGCAATTGCAATAATTATCACCGTGAATACTGGATTATGTGCGCCACCTCACGCACAATAAGCGCACACTTTTGCCTCAACGAGGGCAAAAGGCAGCCACACCTGCAGGAGAAAAATAATGCCATCACTCAGTAAAGAAGCCGCTCTCGTCCATGAAGCGCTGGTTGCGCGCGGTCTTGAAACTCCATTGCGTCCGCCAGTGAATGAACTGGACAATGAAACGCGCAAGCGCCTTATTGCCGGACACATGACCGAAATCATGCAGTTGCTGAATCTCGACCTGAGCGATGACAGCCTGATGGAGACGCCGCAACGCATTGCCAAAATGTATGTCGACGAGATTTTCTCCGGCCTGGATTATGCCAATTTCCCGAAAATCACCGTCATCGAAAATAAAATGAAAGTCGATGAGATGGTGACCGTACGTGACATTACGCTGACCAGCACCTGCGAACATCATTTTGTTACCATCGACGGCAAAGCGACCGTCGCGTATATCCCAAAAGATACCGTGATTGGCTTGTCGAAAATCAACCGCATCGTGCAGTTCTTCGCGCAGCGTCCGCAGGTTCAGGAACGTTTGACGCAGCAAATTCTGACCGCGTTGCAAACGCTGCTGGGCACCAACAACGTAGCGGTATCCATTGATGCAGTGCATTATTGCGTGAAGGCGCGCGGCGTTCGCGATGCTACCAGCGCAACCACCACCACGTCGCTGGGTGGTTTGTTTAAATCCAGCCAGAACACCCGCCAGGAATTCCTGCGCGCCGTGCGTCACCACAACTAATCAGAAGGCAGGATCAATGGAGCGTAATGTCACGCTGGATTTTGTTCGTGGCGTGGCCATTCTGGGGATCCTGCTGCTCAATATCAGCGCCTTTGGTTTACCGAAGGCTGCATATCTTAATCCTGCCTGGTATGGCGACATTACCCGCAGCGATGCCTGGACCTGGGCAATCTTAGATCTCTTTGCGCAGGTTAAATTCCTCACCCTCTTTGCACTGCTTTTCGGCGCAGGATTGCAGCTGTTGCTCAAACGCGGCAAACGCTGGATTCAGTGTCGGCTGACGCTGTTGGTTATCCTCGGGTTTATTCACGGACTGTTTTTCTGGGATGGTGACATTCTGCTGGCCTATGGTCTGGTCGGGCTTATCTGCTGGCGGATGATCCGCGATGCGCAAGACGTGAAAAGCCTCTTTAACACGGGCGTTATGCTGTACATCATCGGTATCGGCGTGCTGTTACTGCTGGGGTTGATTTCGGGCGGCTCGACAAATCGCTCGTGGATCCCGGGTGCCGCAAGCCTCCAGTATGAACAATACTGGAAGCTTAAAGGTGGTGTAGAGGCCATCAGCAATCGTTCCGATATGCTCGGTGATAATCTGATTGCTCTGGGCGCTCAGTACGGCTGGCAGCTGGCGGGAATGATGCTGATGGGCGCGGCGCTAATGCGTACCGGCTGGTTGAAAGGGGAGTTTAGCCTCAGGCATTATCGCCGCACAGGGATGATACTGATCGTCCTCGGTATGGCCATCAATCTTCCGGCCATCATTACCCAGTGGATGCTTGGCTGGGACTATCGCTGGTGTGCTTTCTTGTTACAGGCTCCCCGTGAACTCAGCGCCCCGTTTCAAACTATCGGTTACGCTGCGCTTATCTACGGCTTCTGGCCACAGTTATCCCGCTATAAGCTGGTGGGGGCCGTGGCGTGCGTGGGCAGAATGGCGCTCAGCAACTACCTGCTACAAACGCTGATTTGTACGACGCTTTTCTATCGATTAGATCTGTTTATGAAATTCGATCGGCTGCAACTGTTGGCGTTTGTCATTCCGGTCTGGATGTTCAACCTGCTGTTTTCGGTCATCTGGCTGCGTTATTTCCGTCAGGGACCGGTGGAATGGTTATGGCGTCAATTAACCGCGTATGCGTCAGGTCACTCATTGACTAATACATCCAGATAACGATCTGGATCACAATCATTAACAAAACGGATGTAACCGTTTTCATCAGTGTGACCTCCTTCACGTAGTCCCCTCGCTGTCGCTGCCAAAATAGCCTCCTTGCTAAACACAGGGGGTGTCTGTGAGTTGCTGCAATCCTTTGAAGGATGGTGAACATGATCACCATTCGTGACGTAGCCCGCCTCGCGGGTGTATCTGTTGCTACCGTTTCGCGTGTGCTCAATAACAGCGCACTGGTTAGCCCTGACACCCGTGAAACCGTGATGAAAGCGGTGGCGCAGCTTGACTATCGACCCAACGCGAACGCCCAGGCGCTCGCCACGCAGGTCAGCGATACCATTGGCGTAGTGGTGATGGACGTATCAGATGCGTTCTTTGGCGCGCTGGTCAAAGCGGTGGATGTCGTTGCTCAACAGCATCACAAATATGTCCTGATCGGCAACAGCTATCACGAAGCTGAAAAAGAACGTCATGCCATTGAGGTGCTAATACGTCAGCGCTGTAACGCGCTGATTGTTCACTCAAAAGCATTAAGCGATGAAGAACTCGCCGGGTTTATGGACCATATTCCTGGCATGGTGTTGGTTAACCGCGTTGTGCCTGGGTATGCCCATCGCTGTGTGGCATTGGATAACGTCAGCGGTGCAACGATGGCGACGCGTATGCTGCTGAACAACGGTCATCAGCGCGTAGGGTATCTGGCGTCCAGTCATCACATTGAAGATGATGATATGCGGCGCGAAGGTTGGCAAAACGCGCTGAAAGATGCGGGCATCATGCCTATGGACAGCTGGATAGGAACCGGTTCGCCAGATATGCAGGGCGGGGAGGCCGCGATGGTCGAGCTGCTGGGGCGCAATCTGCAGCTCACTGCGGTGTTTGCCTATAACGACAGCATGGCTGCCGGAGCGCTGACGGCGCTCAAAGATAACGGCATTGCGGTGCCACAGCATCTTTCATTGATTGGCTTCGATGATATTCCCATTGCCCGTTACACCGATCCGCAGTTGACCACGGTGCGATATCCCATTGCCTCAATGGCTAAGCTGGCCACTGAGCTGGCGTTACTGGGGGCCGCAGGACAGCTGGATCCGAGTGCAACACACTGTTTTATGCCGACGTTAGTTCGACGCCATTCTGTCGCCCCAAGGCAAATTGTGGCTCCGATCACTAACTGATTACATGGAGTGATGTAACCGTTTTCAATCTGTGAGTAAATTCACAGTATCTTAACAAGGCGCTGACTATGATGTCAGCGTTTTAGGAGCTGAAACGCTATGTAACGGTGATTAATCACTTTCACTATAGCCAAAGTGCCGCAAACGACCAAAAAAACGCATTCTGGAGCGTTACCGAACACGGAAGATAGAATTTTATAAGTGAACTTCGGCGGTCATTATCTTTTTTTTAACATTTGCCCGCCGACCGTTATTCACAACGAGAACTACCCTGCATAAAAAAAACCGGAGATACCATGAATAAGAAGGTTTTGACTCTGTCTGCTGTTATGGCAAGCATGCTTTTTGGCGCAGCAGCGCACGCTGCGGATACCCGTATTGGCGTGACTATCTATAAATACGACGACAACTTTATGTCTGTTGTGCGTAAAGCAATCGAAAAAGATGCTAAATCAGCGCCAGACGTTCAGCTGCTGATGAACGACTCCCAAAACGACCAATCCAAACAGAACGACCAGATCGACGTTCTGCTGGCGAAAGGCGTGAAAGCACTGGCCATCAACCTGGTTGACCCGGCTGCGGCAGGTACTGTTATCGAGAAAGCGCGTGGCCAGAATGTGCCAATCGTATTCTTTAACAAAGAACCTTCACGCAAGGCGCTGGATAGCTACGACAAAGCCTTCTACGTGGGTACTGACTCTAAAGAGTCCGGTATTATTCAGGGCGACCTGATTGCTAAGCATTGGGCTGCGAACCCGAACTGGGATCTGAACAAAGACGGCCAGGTGCAGTTCGTTCTGCTGAAAGGCGAACCGGGCCACCCGGATGCTGAAGCACGTACCGCTTACGTTATCAAAGAGCTGAATGAGAAGGGCCTGAAAACTCAGCAGCTGGCATTAGATACCGCGATGTGGGACACCGCGATGGCGAAAGATAAGATGGACGCATGGCTGTCTGGTCCTAACGCGAACAAAATCGAAGTGGTTATCGCGAACAACGATGCGATGGCGATGGGTGCCGTTGAAGCGCTGAAAGCGCACAACAAATCCTCTATTCCTGTCTTCGGCGTCGATGCACTGCCAGAAGCGCTGTCTCTGGTGAAATCGGGCGCAATGGCCGGTACCGTGCTGAACGATGCCAACAACCAGGCGAAAGCGACCTTCGATCTGGCTAAAAACCTGGCCGACGGTAAAGGTGCTGCTGATGGCACCAACTGGAAAATCGAAAACAAAATCGTTCGCATCCCTTACGTGGGCGTAGACCAGGCAAACCTGTCTGAGTTTATCGGTAAATAAGTTTAGATAGAGCACGTTCCCAATGGGCGCAATTCGTTGCGCCCTTTTACAACGCGATATGCGAGACCGAAAGGTATAATTATGGTCAGCACAAATAGTCAGTCGTCAGGCGAATTCTTGTTGGAAATGAGCAGTATTGACAAGTCTTTCCCCGGCGTTAAGGCTCTCGATAATGTTAATTTAAAAGTTCGTCCTCACTCTATTCATGCGTTGATGGGGGAGAACGGTGCGGGTAAATCGACATTATTAAAATGCCTTTTTGGGATCTATCAAAAAGATACTGGTAGCATTCTATTTCAGGGGAAAGAGATCGACTTCCATTCAGCCAAAGAAGCGCTGGAAAATGGGATTTCGATGGTTCACCAGGAGCTTAACCTGGTACTTCAACGTTCTGTTATGGACAATATGTGGTTGGGTCGTTATCCAACCAAAGGCGTATTTGTCGATCAGGATAAAATGTATCGCGACACCAAAGCGATATTCGATGAACTGGATATTGATATTGACCCGCGCGCGCGCGTAGGCACCTTATCCGTTTCACAAATGCAGATGATCGAAATTGCCAAGGCATTCTCCTATAACGCCAAAATCGTTATTATGGATGAGCCGACTTCATCATTGACGGAAAAAGAGGTTAATCACCTTTTCACCATCATTCGTAAGTTGAAGGATCGTGGCTGCGGCATCGTTTATATCTCGCATAAGATGGAAGAGATCTTCCAGCTGTGCGATGAAATCACCATTCTGCGTGACGGTCAGTGGATCACCACTCAGCCTCTTGAAGGGCTGGACATGGACAAGATCATTGCCATGATGGTGGGCCGTTCCCTGAACCAGCGTTTCCCGGATAAAGAAAACCAACCTGGCGAAGTGATTCTGGAAGTGCGTAACCTTACGTCGCTGCGTCAGCCTTCTATCCGCGATATCTCTTTCGACCTGCATAAAGGCGAAATTCTGGGTATTGCTGGTCTGGTCGGTGCGAAGCGTACCGATATCGTGGAAACCTTGTTTGGTATCCGTGAGAAATCGGGCGGTACGATTACGCTGCATGGCAAAAAAATTAATAATCACAACGCGAACGAAGCCATTAATCATGGTTTTGCGCTGGTGACGGAAGAGCGCCGCTCAACCGGTATTTATGCTTATCTGGACATTGGTTTTAACTCGCTGATCTCCAATATTCGTAATTACAAAAATAAGGTCGGTTTACTGGATACGTCTCGTATGAAAAGCGATACCCAATGGGTAATCGACTCCATGCGCGTTAAAACACCAGGCCACCAGACGCAAATTGGTTCACTTTCCGGCGGAAATCAGCAGAAAGTGATTATTGGTCGCTGGTTATTAACACAGCCAGAAATTTTAATGCTCGATGAACCCACGCGCGGTATCGATGTAGGTGCAAAATTTGAAATCTATCAGCTTATAGCTGAGCTAGCCAAAAAGAATAAAGGGATTATTATTATTTCTTCCGAAATGCCGGAATTGTTAGGGATCACAGATCGTATTCTGGTTATGAGCAATGGTCTCGTTGCCGGAATTGTTGACACCAAAACGACAACGCAAAACGAAATTCTCCGTCTTGCGTCTTTGCACCTTTAAGATCAGGGGCTCCTCATGAGTGCGTTAAATAAAAAAAGCTTTCTCACTTATCTGAAAGAGGGCGGTATTTACGTCGTTCTTTTAGTATTACTGGCCATTATTATTTTCCAGGACCCTACGTTCTTAAGTTTACTGAACTTGAGTAACATTCTGACCCAGTCCTCAGTGCGTATTATTATCGCCCTGGGCGTTGCGGGTCTGATCGTTACTCAAGGTACTGACCTGTCAGCAGGGCGTCAGGTTGGTCTGGCGGCGGTTGTCGCCGCAACGCTGTTGCAGTCAATGGAAAACGCCAACAAGGTCTTCCCGGAAATGGCGACCATGCCCATTATCCTGGTGGTGCTGATTGTTTGCGTCATTGGTGCAGTGATTGGTCTGATTAACGGTATTATTATCGCTTATCTGAACGTCACACCGTTCATCACTACCCTGGGTACGATGATTATCGTTTACGGTATCAACTCCCTTTATTACGACTTTGTTGGTGCATCGCCAATCTCTGGATTTGACAGCGGATTCTCGACGTTTGCCCAAGGATTTGTTGCGCTGGGTAGCTTCAGACTCTCTTACATCACTTTCTATGCATTAATCGCAGTGGCGTTTGTCTGGATCCTGTGGAATAAAACTCGCTTTGGTAAAAATATCTTCGCTATCGGGGGCAACCCAGAAGCCGCGAAAGTATCTGGCGTTAACGTCGCGCTGAACCTGCTGATGATCTACGCATTGTCCGGTGTGTTCTACGCGTTCGGTGGTCTGCTGGAAGCAGGACGTATCGGCTCTGCGACCAACAACCTCGGCTTCATGTACGAACTGGATGCCATCGCGGCCTGCGTCGTAGGCGGTGTTTCCTTCAGCGGTGGTGTGGGTACCGTAGTGGGTGTAGTGACCGGTGTAATCATCTTCACCGTCATCAACTATGGCCTGACCTATATCGGCGTGAACCCTTACTGGCAGTACATTATCAAGGGCGCGATTATTATCTTCGCGGTTGCCCTGGATTCACTGAAGTACGCTCGTAAGAAATAATACTTCTGTTGATAAAAAAGCCCGCTCATTTACGAGCGGGCTTTTTATTTTTTCATTTTCTTCTCTAATTCCAGCAGCTGTTCCGGCGTCACCGCCGGGTAATCCTGCGCGCCTTCAGGCACTTCATACAGTTCAGGAATGGGCACCAGCGGGCCTAAAAAGCGTGGTTCACGTTTGAAGAGGTACAGGTCGGCCAGCGCACCAAAGCGCGCACCAAACTCCCGCACCCGAACGCTGAGCATATCTTTTGGAGAAGGAACGGCATAACACTGGGCCTGAATGCCCATATGCAGCGCGATAAACAGCGCGCGTTCACAGTGGAAGCGCTGGGTGATGATGATGAAATCGTTGGTATCAAAAACTTTACGCGTACGTACGATAGAGTCCAGCGTGCGGAATCCCGCGTAGTCGAGGACGATATCCGCCGGATCAACGCCTGCAGCAATCAAATCCTTACGCATCGTCATCGGTTCGTTATAGCTTTGCTGAGCGTTATCACCACTGAGCAGCAGATAATTCACCTTGCCGCTGTTGTAGGCGTTTAACGCTCCCTGAATGCGGTAGCGGTAATACTGGTTAATGACGCCGGTACGATAATATTTGGCTGTCCCCAGAACCACGCCAACCTGTCGATAGGGCAGATCCTGCAAATCGTCAAAGATATACGGTGCGGTTTTCCAGCTCATCCAGCGGTCGAGGCCGAGTGCCGTCAACAGCAGTATGCCGAACAGGACAGACAGGCTGTAAAACACACGCTTTAACATGAAGATGACTCGTACCGACGGTGGAATTTCATTCAGGCTACTTTACCCGCCTGCTAATCGCAAGAAACAGCGGTTTGATTGGGGGGATTTTCATCAGATACGCGGGCATTTCTGCCCGCGAGGAGATATTACCCAAGTAAAACGCGGTCGATATTTGAGCAACCCAGCGCTTTCAGCGTGGCGGCGGTAGCGTCCCACTGGATTAATGGCGCATCGGCTCTTTCGGCCAGAATTGCACGCTGGATATCCGGGTAATCATACCCGTTCAGGCTCAGCAAATTCAGTGCGCCCTGCAGCGGTGGCAGCGTTGGGTTAAACGCCGCGTTTTCGGCATAGCTGCCGGTGAAGATGCGCCCGTCACGGCATTCCAGCGCGACACCGCTTGGGGATTTACTGTACGGCGTATGGCTTTTATTCGCAGCAGTGATGGCCGCCTGAGCCAGCGCATCGCCGCTTAACGCGTAGCCATGATCCTGTTCATCCATCAGCAGTGTTTCAATCTCAAGATCTTTTGGACCAAAGGCGTCTGGCAGATAGTCGCCGAGCGTGTGTGGTTCGCGTCCTGGCAGGTTGATGCGCAGTTGCAGACCGCTATTCAGCTCATTCATAAACTGGCGGCAATGACCGCAAGGGGTGTAGTTAACGGTGATGGCGGCCAGCGCTTTTTCACCGCGCAACCAGGCGTGGCTGATGGCGCTCTGTTCCGCATGGACAGTTTGCTGCATGGTGGCACCAAGGAACTCCATGTTCCCGCCAAAGTACCAGATACCACTGATGCCGCGAGCAATCGCGCCAACGTTAAAGTGGGACAGATCGGCTCGGGCGCAGGCGGCAGCCAGCGGCAGCAGTGCGAAAGCCAGCGCGTCTTCGTCCAGTCCCGTAGCCTGTTTCAGCGTCGCGACCTGCTCAGCCGTCAGCAGGGCGGGGAAATGCGCATCCGCCAGAACCGGGGCCAGGGCTGATTGCAAATTCTCGGCGAACTGGGCGTATGCAGTTTGAAAACGTGGGTGCATGGCAATGCCTCATAAAGGTTAATGGATCGGTAGTGTACGGAGCCAAAAGGGCTTTATATGTGATCCAAATCTCATTATTTATGCAACTTATGAAAACAAAATGAAAATTGCGCGACGCATCGCAAATTTTAGCCCACTACAGCCAAAATAATCGGGAACAGGAAGGGGGCAATGAGCGAGGTCATGATCCCGCAGATCACCAGCGCCAGTGAACTAAACGCGCCTTCCTGATAGTCCAGTTCTGCACAACGGGCGGTGCCGAGGGCATGCGAAGCCGTACCCATGGCCAGGCCACGCGCTGCTTTGGTCCGAATACGCATCAAATTCAGCAAAGTATGGCCAAACACGGCACCCAGAATACCCACAAAGATAACGCACATCGCACTGATGGCCGGGATACCACCCAGGCTGCCGCCGACCGCCATTGCAATCGGCGTGGTGACAGATTTTGGCAATATAGAGGCGGCGATTTGCGGCGATGCGCCCATTAACAGAGCGACGCTTGTACCGGTCACCATAGCGACCACGCTGCCTACCAGGCAGATCGTAATAATGGATTTCCAGCGCGCGCGGATTTGATGAAGTTGCTCATAAAGAGGAAACGCCAGCGCGACGACGGCAGGTTGCAGCAGATCGTTCAGGACTTTGCTGCCTGCGAAATAACGATCGTACGAGATGCCGGTCAACAGCAGAAAAGGGATAATCACCACCATCGCGACCAGTAAGGGGTTCAGCAAGGCCATTTTAAAACGAGCAGCGAGCTTACGCGCGGCAAAGAAAACCATCAGCGTTAAGGGCAACGACCACCAGATATTCGCCATCATTTTTTGGCTCCTTTCTGCCCGACCACTTTGCGCTCACCGTGTACCAGATGTGAACTCCAGCTGACGACCAGGAACACAACCAGCGTGCTGATTGCGCAAGAGACCACAATCGGACCAAACTGGGCTTTGAGCACATCATAATATTGCATCACCCCTACGCCGATCGGCACAAACAGTAGCGCCATATAGCGGATCAGCACAAAGCAGCCAGGGTTGACCCATTTAGCAGGCAGGATCTGTAGCGCCAGCAACAGGAACATAATGAGCATGCCAATGATACTGCCGGGGATGGTAATCGGCAGCAGGGAAGAGATGAATATTCCCGCATACAGACAAGCATAAATCAGGACGAATGCGCGCAGGTACTGCCAGACAACAATCAATGATTTGGTCATGGTTAAAGTCCTTAATAAAACGCATTCATCATACAATTAAACCTCAAAACGTGCTACGGATCACATCATGATTTTTGAGCATACCAGACATTCCTTTTTGGAACGTCGGGCATTTCCACAAATAGACAGGGCTCTGTTTACATGCCAGTATTTGTTTTATATAGGAATCAATCGATTAAGTATAACGCCGCAGGAGATTTACGATGCCGTCAATAATCATTAAAACCGCAGACGAACTAGCCAGACAGCGCCACGCCGGTGAACTGTTGGCTTCTGTCTTTACTATGTTAGACGGATTTATCGTACCAGGCGTTACGACCATGGCGATTAACGATCGCGTGGAAGATTTTATTGTTAATCAACTGCATTCCCGCCCTGCCAGCAAAGGGCAGTATGACTTTCCTTACGTGTTAAATACGTCCGTGAACGACGTGGTTTGTCACGGGATCCCTAAGGAATCAGAACATTTGAAGTCTGGCGCAATCGTGAATGTGGATATCACTCTGGAAAAGGACGGCATGATCGCCGACTCCAGCAAGATGTACCTGATTGGTGACGTCTCGCCGCTCGCCCGTCAGCTGGTAAAGAAAACCTACGAAGCGATGTGGAAAGGCATTAAAGCCGTCAAGCCTGGCGCGACGCTTGGCGACATTGGTCATGCGATTCAGTCATACGTTGAAAGCAACGGCTACAGCGTGGTGAGGGAATATTGCGGGCATGGCATCGGGAAGGAGATGCATGAAGAACCCTCGGTGCTGCATTACGGTAAGCCGGGCGAGGGCGCGGTGTTGCAGGAGGGCATGGTCTTTACTATCGAACCGATGGTTAACCAGGGCGGCAGCCGGATAAAAACGAAGAAAGACGGCTGGACCGTGGTCACGCGGGACAAAAAACTGTCGGCGCAGTGGGAACATACGATTGCCGTAACGGCAGACGGCTACGAGGTGCTGACGCTACGCCCTGGAGAAAGCGTACCAGGCTAAAAACGGCGCAGAAAGAGGCCTTTTCACCTATCGGGAGACCCGCTACTATAGCGGGTCTTTTTTCACAGGTACTGATAATGCGTGTTTTACTGGCCCCGATGGAAGGCGTGCTCGACTCATTAGTGCGCGAGCTGCTGACCGAGGTTAACGACTACGATCTCTGCGTCACCGAATTTTTGCGGGTGGTCGATATGTTGTTGCCGGTAAAGTCGTTTTATCGCCTTTGCCCTGAGCTACATCGCCAGAGCCGCACGACTTCCGGCACGCTAGTTCGCGTTCAGCTTTTGGGGCAATACCCTGAATGGCTGGCGGAAAACGCTGCTCGCGCCGTGGAACTCGGCTCTTACGGCGTCGATCTAAACTGCGGCTGCCCGTCGAAAATGGTCAACGGCAGCGGTGGCGGTGCGACGTTGCTTAAAGATCCCGAGCTGATTTATCGCGGCGCAAAAGCGATGCGTGAAGCGGTGCCAGCCCATCTGCCCGTGACGGTTAAGATTCGCCTGGGGTGGGACAGCGGCGACCGGCAGTTTGAAATTGCCGATGCGGTGCAACAGGCCGGAGCGACCGAGTTGGTTGTCCATGGCCGCACAAAAGAAGACGGCTACAAGGCAGAACGCATCAACTGGCAGGCGATAGGTGAAATTCGTCAACGTTTGTCTATTCCCGTTATCGCTAATGGCGAAATCTGGGACTACGACAGCGCGCAGGCTTGTCTCAAAGAGACGGGCTGCGATGCAGTGATGATTGGTCGCGGCGCGCTCAACGTGCCGAATCTGAGCCGAATGGTGAAGTATAACGAACCGCGTATGGCCTGGGTTGACGTTGTCACACTATTGCAAAAATACACACGTCTGGAAAAACAGGGCGATACCGGCCTTTATCATGTTGCGCGCATTAAGCAGTGGCTAAGCTATTTACGCAAAGAGTACAGCGAAGCGTTGGGGTTATTCCAGGAAGTCCGCACGCTGCAAACGTCAGCCGATATTGCGCGCGTCATCCAGTCCAAATAAAACCGATAAACCTTTCTTTCCGGCGGTACTAATCACGATCTGCATCACGTTTTTACCCGTGATGCATTGAGGCCACGAATCAAAGTGGTAGAGTGGCAAAACTGGATTGTTACTGCTGCGGCAGGCAAAACCTGATTTTCTGGCATTTGTCGGAAGTCAGGTTTTTTTGTTTCTGGGGTTCCAATGAAAATCGCCAAAATTCTTAATAATAATGTGGTGGTTGTTCTGGATGAGCACGGACGTGAGCAGGTCGTGATGGGCCGTGGGCTGGCCTTCCAGAAACGCGTCGGTGAAGATCTGGACACAGATAAAATAGAGAAAGTGTTTGCGCTGCAAAGCGATGAACTGGTCGGGCGGCTTGGGGAGTTACTCAGTCAAATCCCCCTTGAAGTGATGACCACCTGCGATCGCATTATTGGGCTGGCGGCGCAGAGACTCGGGAAATTGCAGGATAGCCTCTACATCACATTAACGGACCACTGTAACTTTGCTATCGAGCGGCAAAAGAAAGGGGTCGCCATCAAGAACGTGCTGTTGTGGGAAATTCGACGTCTGTATCCGAAAGAATTCGCATTGGGACAGGAGGCTCGAGCCATTATCGCTAAACGGTTGGGTGTGGAACTTGCCGAAGATGAAGCTGGTTTTATCGCTCTGCATCTGGTGACCGCGCAACTCAATAGCGAAATGCCGGAAGTGATGCACGTGACCCGGGTGATGCAGGAGATTTTGCACCTGGTGAAGTATCAGCTGAAGCTTGAGTACGACGAAGAGTCACTCAGCTATCAACGGTTTGTGACGCATTTGAAGTTCTTTGCCCAACGCATGCTGACCCGCACCGTGGTGCAGGACGACGATGTGTCGCTGCATACAGCGGTGAAGGACAACTACGCCAAAGCGTGGAAGTGCGCTGAAAAGATAGGGCAACATTTGCAGAAGAGTTATCAGCGTGAGCTGACGACCGAAGAAATTATGTTCCTCGCCATTCATATTGAACGGGTGAGAAAAGAAGGGCGTTAAGCCCAAAACTGGATTGTTACTGCATAACGCAGGCAAAACCTGAGCGCGGCTTCTGAGAGGAAGACGTTCTCGGGTTTTTTTATTTTTATACTCAGTCAACGGGTGCCTGCGGGCATTGGATGTAAGGAAATCGAGATGGAATACCAAGCTTTGGCGAAGGATATTCTTGCCCACGTTGGGGGCAAAGAGAATATCGGCAGTCTGGTTCATTGTGCCACCCGACTTCGTTTCAAATTAAAAGAGAATCAAAAGGCCGATGCGCAAGGGCTGAAGCAAAATCCGGGCGTGATTATGGTTGTCGAAAGCGGCGGTCAATTTCAGGTGGTTATCGGTAATCACGTTCACGACGTCTGGCAGGCGGTGCGGGCAGAAGCAGGCCTGACGGACGATACCCCCGTTGCGGCTGATGACAAAGGTGATAAAGGCAATCTGCTGGGTCGTCTGATTGATATCGTTTCCGGTATTTTTACACCGTTTCTCGGCATTCTGGCGGCCTCCGGTATTCTGAAAGGGTTACTGGCGCTGGCGGTGGTCTGCGGTTGGCTCACGACCGACAGCGGAACATACAAAATCTGGTTCGCAGCAAGCGATGCGCTGTTCTTCTTCTTTCCGCTGGTGCTGGGCTACACCGCCGGTAAAAAGTTTGGCGGCAATCCGTTTATCACCATGGTCATCGGCGGGGCGCTCACTCATCCGATGATGATTCAGGCGTTTGAAGCCAGCCAGCAGGTGGGGGCGGTGTCAGAGGCATTTATGGGTATTCCCGTGACCTGGTTTAACTACAGTTCTTCGGTTATTCCCATCATTCTTGCCGCGTGGGTGAGCTGCTGGCTGGAAAAGCAGAGCAGCAGGTTGTTACCGTCGTCGATGAAAAACTTCTTCGCGCCGCTCATCTGTTTAGTGGTGACCGTCCCGCTGACGTTCCTGATTATTGGTCCCATCGCAACCTGGCTGAGCCAGCTACTGGCGAACGGCTATCAGTGGATTTATGTTCTGGCACCGTGGCTGGCAGGGGCGGCGATGGGGGCACTCTGGCAGGTCTGCGTGATCTTCGGGCTGCACTGGGGGCTGGTGCCGTTGATGATCAATAACCTGGCCGTACTGGGCCACGACTCTATGCTGCCAATGTTGCTGCCTGCGGTGATGGGGCAGGTGGGGGCCGCGCTGGGTGTCTTCCTGCGTACCCGAGACGCGCGCCAGAAGATGATCGCGGGTTCCTCCGTTACCGCGGGGATTTTCGGTATCACCGAACCGGCTGTGTATGGCGTCAACCTGCCGCTGCGCCGCCCGTTTATCTTCGGCTGCGTGGCGGGTGCGGTGGGCGGCGCGATTGTAGGCTTTAGCAACACGCACGTTTACTCCTTTGGCTTTGCCAATATCTTTACCGTGGCGCAGATGATCCCGCCGGGTGGCGTCAATGCCACGCTGTGGGGCGGCATTATCGGCACGCTGGTGGCGCTGGTCTTGAGCTGCGTCATGACGCTGGTCGCCGGAATGCCTAAAAGCGCCGCGCAGGATGAGCAGGTTATAACGGTGGGTGAGGGCGAAGTTTTAGCCCCAATGAGCGGAACCGTGCTGGCGCTTGATCAGGTGCCCGACACCACCTTTGCCAGCGGCTTGCTGGGACAAGGCGTGGCGATTATTCCTTCCGACAATAAAGTCATAGCCCCGTTTGCAGGCGAAGTGGCGTCGTTGTTCCAGACCAAACATGCCATCGGTCTGCTGAGCGAGAGCGGTATTGAGGTACTGATCCATGTCGGCATCGACACCGTGAAGCTCGACGGTAAGCCCTTCACCGCGCATGTTACCGTGGGAGACAAAGTTCAGCCCGGCGACCTGCTGTTGGAGTTCGATCGTCAGGCCATTATCGACGCCGGATACGATCTGGCGACCCCCATTATTATCAGCAATAGTGACGATTACCGTGATGTGGTGACCGTGGCGGCAACGTCCGTCAGTGCCGGAGCACCGCTATTAAACGTAAGCCATCAATAACAGGAGAACGTGATGAAAACTTTCCCGGAAACATTTCTGTGGGGCGGCGCGGTTGCCGCAAACCAGGTAGAAGGCGCTTATCTGGAGGAGGGTAAAGGCCTGTCGACCTCAGACGTACAGCCGCAGGGGGTATTTGGCAAGGTGGTAGAGCGCGTTGAGGGCGACAGCGGCATTAAAGATGTGGCGATCGATTTCTACCATCGCTACCCGGACGATATCAAACTGTTTGCCGAAATGGGCTTTAGCTGCTTGCGCGTGTCGATTGCCTGGACGCGTATCTTCCCGAATGGCGACGAGCAGCAGCCGAACGAAGCTGGACTGGCATTTTACGACAAGCTGTTTGACGAACTGGCGGCACACAACATCACGCCGCTGGTGACGCTGTCGCATTATGAAATGCCGTGGGGGCTGGTGAAGCAATACGGCGGTTGGGGCAGTCGGCAGACCATCGGCTTCTTCGAGCGCTATGCGCGTACCGTATTTGCCCGATACAAAGAGAAAGTGAAGCTGTGGCTCACGTTTAATGAAATCAATATGTCCCTGCATGCGCCGATGACGGGCGTCGGCCTGCCGGAAACCAGCAGCAAAGCGGAAGTATATCAGGCGATTCACCATCAGCTGGTGGCGAGTGCGCTGGCGGTGAAGGCCTGCCACGAGATTATCCCGGACGCTAAAATCGGCAACATGCTGCTCGGCGGCCTGGTTTATCCTCTAACCTGTAAGCCAGAAGACGTGCTGGAAGCCTTACAGGAAAACCGCGCGTGGCAGTTCTTTGGCGACGTCCAGTGTCGCGGGGCGTACCCGGGCTATATGCTGCGATTCTTCCGCGATAATGGTATTACGCTTGAAATCACCGATGCCGACCGCGAAGCGCTGAAAGCCACCGTCGATTTTATCTCCTTCAGCTACTACATGACCGGCTGCGTGACCACCGACGAGGAGCTAAACCAGCAGGCGCGCGGCAATATTTTGAGCATGGTACCCAACCCGCACCTGGCGAGTTCCGAGTGGGGCTGGCAAATCGACCCCATTGGCCTGCGTACGCTGCTGAACGTGCTGTGGGATCGTTATCAGAAGCCGCTGTTTATCGTTGAGAATGGTTTGGGTGCGAAGGATAAGCCAGACGCTAACGGCGTGGTGCAGGACGACTATCGCATTAGCTATCTCAACGACCATCTGGTGCAGGTGCGCGAGGCGATCGACGACGGCGTGGAAGTAATGGGCTACACCAGTTGGGGACCGATCGATCTGGTGAGCGCGTCCAAAGCTGAGCTATCTAAGCGTTATGGCTTTATCTATGTCGATCGCGATGATAGCGGTAACGGTACGCTGGCGCGCAGCCGTAAGAAAAGTTTCTACTGGTATCAGGAAGTGATTGCCACCAACGGGGCGTCGCTGAAAGCGGAGTAAGCGTAGGACGTGCCCGTCAGGTGCAATACCTGACGGGCAACATCATCAGAAAATCATCTTAAATACGCCAGTGACCACCAGCAGGCCAATAATGAATATGATTAAGATAGCCCAAAGTAATATTTTCATTCCCTTCTCCCTTGCTAAACGAGCGTAAGTTAATAAGTGTAGCAGCCAGACGGAAGCATAAAATCATAAGCACCGTGAATGATTGCAATTATCTAATTCTCAAGGGGAATATTTTTCCAAATATGTGAATGTATGACATTTTACGGATTGCCACGGGTTACTAAAAAAAAGAAAAACAGCAGGCGTAATTTGCCACTTTATTTTTATGTGAATGCGTCATGAAACGTTCAATTATTTATTCTTGCAGTTTGCCTCTGTCGTTACTTCTTGTTGCCTGCGCGCCCAGCCACGATACGGCGTCGCTTCAACAGCACGCTCCTTTAGCAAAAATAGACACTCAGTTAACCACGGGTCAGTGGCCGAAAAATGAGTGGTGGAAAGATTTCCACGATCCCAGGCTTGATGCGTTAATTGCTAAAGCACAGGCAGACGCGCCGGATATGCAAATTGCCCGGCAGCGCATTGCCCTGGCCGAGGCGCAGGCGAAAATGGCGGCGGCCGCTGATGGGCCACAGGTTGATTTTTCAGCCGATGCCGAACGACAAAAAATGTCGGCTGAAGGCCTGATGGGGCCGTTTGCGTTAACCGATCCTGCGGCAGGGACAACCGGGCCCTGGTATACCAACGGGACATTCGGCCTGACTGCGGGTTGGGATTTAGACCTGTGGGGTAAAAACCGCGCGCAGGTTGAAGCACGCATTGGTAAGGTCAACGCGCAAAAGGCAGAGATGGAACAAACACGTCAACTGCTCGCGAGCAGCGTGGCGCGTCTCTATTGGGAGTGGCAAACGCAGTCTGCGATTGGCAACGTGCTGACGGCGATTAAACAGGAGCAGGACAATATTATCGCTGCCGATCGTGAGCTGTACCAGCACGGTATTACCTCCTCTGTAGAAGGGGTTGAAACGGATATTAATTCCAGCAAAACCGATGAGCGCCTGGCAGAAGTCAGCGGGAAAATGAAGACCATTGAGGCGCGTTTACAGGCCCTCACCAATGACACATCTATAAAACTGACCCCGCATGCGCTGCCTAAGGTTGAAGCTTCTCTGCCTTCTACTTTGGGTTACGAACTGTTGGCCCGTCGTCCGGATCTTCAGGAAGCACACTGGTATATCGAGGCCTCGCTCAGCCAGATTGACGCGGCAAAAGCGGCATTTTATCCCGATGTTAACCTGATGGCCTTCCTGCAACAGGATGCGCTGCATTTAAGCGATTTGTTCCGCTCCTCGGCGCAGCAAATGGGGGTGACCGCAGGGTTTACCTTGCCGATATTTGACAGCGGTCGGCTCAATGCAAATCTTGATATTGCCCAGGCCCAAAGCAACCTGAGCGTCGCAAATTACAACAAGGCCGTTGTTGATGCAGTGAATCAAGTCGCACGTACCGCCAGCGAAGTGGAAACGCTGATGGCGAAAAACCAGCACCAGCAGCGGGTAGAAGCCGATGCGGCACGGGTTGTTGGACTGGCGCAGGCACGGTTAAGCGCCGGAATTATTGCCGGATCGCGCGTGAGCGAGGCCAAAATTCCGGCTCTGCAGGAGCAAATTGCCGGGCTAATGCTCAAGGGGCAATATGTCGATGCGACGCTTCAACTGACCTCGGCACTGGGTGGCGGCTATCATCACGGGTAAAACGTGAGGGTTATCTATACTTACCTCTTTGCAGGTTTTCAGGAGGTGAGTATGGAATCGAATCATCGTGTTGCGATTGTCACCGCATCGGATTCAGGAATTGGCAAAACCACGGCGTTAATGCTGGCTGAACGCGGCTTTGATATTGGCGTCACCTGGCATTCTGATGAACAAGGCGCGCAGGAAACATGTCGCGAAGTTGAGCGCCGTGGCCGTCGCGCTGAAGCTATCCAACTGGATTTAAGCCATCTTCCTGATGGGGCAAAAGCCATTGCGACGCTTATTGATCGCTTTGGTCGACTCGACGTGCTGGTTAACAATGCCGGGGCAATGGCAAAAGCGCCGTTTCTTGACATGAACTTTGACGACTGGCGTTCAATTTTCACCGTCGATGTGGATGGCGCTTTTCTCTGCTCGCAAATTGCCGCCCGGCAGATGGTGAAGCAAGGGCAAGGGGGGCGAATAGTGAATATTACGTCGGTGCATGAACATACTCCGCTGCCTGACGCCAGCGCCTACACGGCGGCGAAACATGCGCTGGGCGGGCTCACCAAGTCCATGGCGCTGGAGCTGGTACAGCACAAAATCCTGGTCAACGCCGTTGCGCCCGGCGCCATCGCCACGCCAATGAATGACATGGACGACGACGAAGTGGAGGACGGTTCAATGCCAGAAATCCCGCTGGCGAGGCCGGGGCATACCAAAGAGATTGCCAGCCTCGTGGCGTGGTTATGCGATACGGACGCCAGCTACACCACCGGGCAATCGTTTATCGTCGACGGTGGGTTTATGCTGGCAAATCCGCAGTTTAAGCCGGCATGAGGATAACCCGTCACTCCCGATTTTTTTCGCGGTGCTTCAGCCACAGTCGCACCGCAATCACGGCCACGACCACCACAATCAGCCACGCCCAGTGCTTAAGATGTTGATCGAGATGATGCAGCCACGGACCAATCACCTCGCCGCCAACATAGCCTAACGAGGTGAAGATCAGTGCCCAGGCAATGGCACCGACAATATTAAGCGGCAGGAAAATTTTCGGCGAAAGTCGGCTCGCCCCAATCAGCAGCGGGCCGATAATGCGAAAGCCGTACATAAACCGCGTTCCTATCACGAACAGGTAAGGGTGGCGCTGGATGAGACGTTGGGCGCGGTTAATTTTCTTTTGATGTTTCGCAAAACGTTTCAAAAGGGTTGGCCCAAAACGCAAGCCCAGGAGGTAGAGCAGCTGATCGCCAATCATGCCGCCCAGGGCAACGGCGGCTACAACCAGTGGAAAACGCAGCAATCCCTGATGCGCCGCCACACCGCCAAGAAGGGTGATGGTTTCGCCTTCAGCCACGCTGCCTATCACCAGCGCAGCATAACCATATTGTTCTATCAAACCATTGATATCCATAACGTCAGTGGAGTCTCCCTGCGAAAGTCTGCATTAAGCATACACCCTGTGAATCAATGGAGGGGAAACCACAGACAATTCCCATCAACTGCATTTTTCATGCTGTACATAAAATAATCTAAATGCTGCATTATACTGAGAGTATCGCTGTCCGGGTCGACAACAAGGGGGCTGTATGAACCATGTCTGGGGACTGTTTTCCCATCCCGATCGTGAGATGCATGTCATTAGAACTGAGAACGAAACGGTCGCGCATCACTACACCCATCATGTTCTGCTCATGGCGGCAGTGCCGGTGATCTGCGCATTTATTGGCACAACACAAATTGGCTGGAACTTCGGCGATGGTAACATCGTGAAGCTCTCATGGATGTCCGGGCTGGCGCTGGCCGTGGTGTTCTACGGTTTGATGCTGGCAGGCGTGGCGATCATGGGGCGAGTCATATACTGGATGGCGCGGAACTATCCGCAACGTCCGTCATTGACGCTCTGTATGGTTTTCGCCGGATACGTGGCAACACCGCTGTTTATGAGCGGCGTTGTGGCGCTTTATCCGCTGGTATGGCTTTGCGCGCTGATAGGAACTATCGCGCTATTTTATACCGGCTACCTGCTGTTTGTCGGGATCCCAACCTTCCTGAATATCAACAAAGATGAGGGGCTCAACTTCTCCGGCTCAACCCTCGCCATTGGGGTGCTGGTCCTCGAAGCGCTCCTCGCGCTGACCGTCATCCTGTGGGGTTATGGTTACCGCCTCTTCTGACCTGAATGCATTGCTGGCGTAAATGCCAGCAATGCAGCATCTGTTCACGAATATCCACTGGCGACATGCTACATGGACCGCTATGATGCCTTTGCCAGCCTGTGTAGGCCCGTTTTCACAGGAGGCGTACGTCATCACGTGCCTGAATAATTATCAGAAGTCTCACCATGCTGAAAATCCGAGTTTCTTTACTTAGCCTCGCGCTGATGCTGGCGGTGCCCGTTGCGCTGCCTGCGATCGCCAAAACGTCCACGGTGGCCAGCGCCGCCCAACCGGATATCGCCTCCGGTAGTGCGATGATTGTCGATCTCAATACCAATAAAGTGATCTACTCAAGCCACCCGAATCTGGTGCGCCCGATCGCTTCTATCACCAAATTAATGACCGCGATGGTGGTGCTGGACGCACGGCTGCCGTTGGATGAGAAACTAAAAGTCGATATTAGCCAGACGCCGGAAATGAAGGGGATTTATTCTCGCGTGCGTTTAAACAGTGAAATCAGCCGCAAGAATATGTTGCTGCTGGCGCTGATGTCGTCTGAAAACCGCGCAGCGGCAAGCCTGGCGCATCATTATCCCGGCGGCTATGACGCATTCATTCGTGCAATGAATGCGAAAGCGAAGTCATTGGGTATGGTGAATACGCGCTTTGTTGAACCGACAGGGCTGTCGATTCATAACGTCTCGACCGCCAGTGATTTAACCAAAATGCTGATTGCCAGTAAGCAGTATCCGTTGATAGGCCAGCTCAGCACCACTCGTGAAGAGATGGCGACCTTTGCCAACCCGCCGTATACCCTCCCGTTCCGTAATACCAACCATCTGGTGTATCGCGATAACTGGAATATTCAGCTTACCAAAACTGGATTTACCAATGCGGCTGGTCACTGTCTGGTGATGCGTACCGTCTTTAACGGCAAACCGGTGGCGCTGGTGGTGATGGATGCCTTCGGCAAATATACTCACTTTGCCGACGCCAGCCGTCTGCGTACCTGGATTGAAACCGGGAAGGTGATGCCTGTTCCGGCTGCTGCGTTGAGCTATAAAAAGCAAAAGGCAGCGCAAATGGCCAGTGCGTCAACGTCCGGTGAACAAACCGCGCAGAACGACTAACTATTCCGGCAGCGTCCAGTCACCCTCGTTGAGTGGACGCTGCATTATTAATGTATCCCGCCAGTTTCCTTTCTTGTAACCCACGCTTCTGAGCTGTCCGGCAATCTCAAAACCATGCTTTTTATGCAGTCGAATCGAGCCTGCATTGTTGTGCCCGTCACCCACGACAGCAATCATCTGCCTCCATGGGCCTTTCTCGCACCGTTCTATCAGGGCGTCCATCAGCGCGCTGCCAAACCCACGTCCGGTGGCGCTGGCGTCAACGTAGATGGATTCTTCAAGCGTATAACGATAAGCCGGGCGCGGACGGTACAGCGAGGCGTAGCAATAGCCGACGACCACGCCACGATACAGCGCCACCATCCAGGGTAAATCTTCGGCCACTATGCTGCTCATGCGCTGGCGCATCTCATCAACGGTTGGGGGGATTTCTTCAAATGATGCACGACCGTTAAGCACATGCCAGGCGTAAATCGCGGCGATAGCATGAACGTCGTCAGGTTGGGCGTCACGCACCTCAACTTCGGTGGTAGATAATATTTCGACGGCCGACATGGTGGGTTTGCTCCTCGTCAGGGAAGGCCGGAGAAACGTTTCTCCGGCAATGTGACGTTACTCTAGTACGATTACGACGCGCTTAACAATAGCGTTAGTGCGGCTTTACTGTGGGTTCAATGGCTTGTGGATCGTCAGCCACTGTCTCCACGGCTTCTTTCCAGTATTTATGCTTGGTTGTCTTACCAATTCCGGGATTCATGCTGTTTGTTGGATCGTTCTCGCGATAAAAACGCTTAAGCGTTTCTGGCGCTTCATACAGATGCCCAACGTTATGCTCAGCAGGGTATTGCGCCCCGCGTACGCGCAGCAATTCAAGCATCTCATCTTTCAATGCATGCGCATCGACGCCTTTTTTGACGATGTAATCCTGATGGAATACATGGCACATAAAGTGGCCGTAATAGAGCTTATGCACCAGTTTGCTGTCGATTTCCGCTGGCAGATGTTCGAACCATTCCGTGTCGTTTCGGCGCAGCGCGATATCCAGCGCCAGAATGTCTTCTACCTCATCGGCATGCACTGCCTGATAACGAATAGCCGCGCCCGCAGCGGCGAAGCGATGCAAAAAGGCTTTGCTGCCTTCTTCTGGCGTACAGGCAAAGAAATCGCCTTCAGCGGTTTTGAAGAACTCAGCGAGCCAACTTTGCGCTTCAGCAATGCCGTTACCTGACATTTTCAGCAGCAGATGATGTTCATACTTGTCGCGCCAGCTTTTCATGCGCGGGGGAAGATGCGACGGGAAGGCGCTGCCCAGCTTCTGCATAAAGCGGTCGCTAAAATGCGGTTTGAACAGCGACACCTTATCCAGCATGGCGTCGGCGCGTCCCTTCATCGTGAAGAAGAAGGGCATTTTGTCGGTGCCAAGCTTGTCGATCATCAGGAAGGTGTCTTTACCGTAGCGCTCGGCGATATCGTAGATATCCCGATGCATATATTCGCCCGCGACCGGCAGATTCGTGAACTGCCCCAAAATATGACGACGAATTTCGGTCAGCACTTCAGGCTGATTGGTGCCGATATAAAAGACCTGTTGTTGTTTCTCTGCCGGGAACGTGTCCAGACGGACGGCAAACACGGCCAGCTTGCCTGCGCAGCCTGAGGATTCAAACAGACGGTCCGGATCCGCGTTATAGCGCGCTGGAGTATCGGCCTCGATATCGCGTACGCGCTCGACGTAATTATGATCGTGGGCGTGACGCCCGTCGTGCTGGACGTCGCCATCATTGACACGCTCGTCGTCGAGCTTGCTGAGGATCTGTTCCGGCGTCACGCCAAGATTGATCCCCAGGTGGTTAACCAACTGAAGCTTGCCATTTTCATCAATGCGGGCATACAGCGACATCTCGGTATAGGCCGGGCCGCGTTGCACCAGCGAACCGCCGGAGTTATTGCAGATCCCACCCACGACCGACGCCCCGATACAGGACGATCCGATCACCGAGTGTGGCTCGCGACCCAAAGGTTTCAGCGCCTTTTCCAGCGAATAGAGCGTGGTGCCAGGATAGGCCAGAACCTGCTCGCCTTTATCCAGGATGTGAAGCTTATCCAGACGCAAGGTGCTGATAATGACGATATCACGGTCATAATCATTGCCGTTTGGCGTAGAGCCTTCGGTCAGGCCGGTATTTGCCGCCTGCATCAGAATGATTTTATCGGCTTCGACGCTGACGGCTAATACGCGCCACAGTTCCAGCAAGGTACCAGGGAAAACCACCGCCAGCGCTTCGCCTTGACCCGAGCGGAAGCCTTTACGATAGCGAGCGGTTTTTGCCGGGTCGGTGAGCAGGTGAGAGTGACCCACCAGGCGCGACAGTTCGTTGATGAATACGTTGTTATTTTGGGTCCGAACGGAAGTCATTATCCACTCCTTGTGATGGGGCAAATTTCTCGCCATAAAGCATAGCGCGATTAACCGTTACGCGAGCGAGTATTCACCAGAAAAATCAGAGAATAACCCTGCCAGGTTCACAGGGTTTATGGCACACTGCGCTTTTCGTACGGTCTGGTCGAGAAAGTCCGGCGGTTAATGATGAGAGAGTACAACAACATGAAATGGCTTTGTTCTGTAGCTGTCGCAGTCGGTCTGGCGCTGCAACCCGCGCTGGCTGAAGATCTGTTTGGCAATCACCCGTTAACGCCAGAAGCGCGTGACGCCTTTGTCACGGACTTGCTCACTAAAATGACCGTCGATGAGAAAATCGGCCAGCTGCGTCTGATAAGCGTCGGGCCGGACAATCCTAAAGAAGCCATCCGCGAGATGATCAAAGAGAGCCAGGTCGGGGCGATTTTTAACACCGTCACGCGTGAAGATATCCGCAAAATGCAGGATCAGGCCATGCAGCTTAGCCGCCTGAAAATCCCGCTCTTCTTTGCCTACGACGTGGTTCACGGCCAGCGTACCGTTTTCCCTATTAGCCTCGGGTTAGCCTCTTCTTTCAATCTGGATGCCGTGACTACCGTTGGGCGCGTCTCCGCGTATGAAGCGGCCGATGACGGCCTGAACATGACCTGGGCACCGATGGTCGATGTCTCTCGCGATCCACGCTGGGGCCGGGCATCTGAAGGTTTTGGTGAAGATACTTATCTGACCGCCACGCTGGGTAAAACCATGGTCGAAGCGATGCAGGGCAAAAGTCCGGCCGATCGTTACTCGGTAATGACCAGCGTGAAACACTTTGCGGCTTATGGTGCCGTAGAGGGCGGTAAAGAGTACAACACCGTTGATATGAGTCCGCAGCGTTTGTTTAACGACTACATGCCGCCGTACAAAGCGGGGCTGGACGCTGGCAGCGGTGCGGTAATGGTGGCGCTGAACTCGCTGAACGGTACGCCTGCTACCTCTGATTCATGGTTGCTGAAAGATGTGCTGCGCGACCAGTGGGGCTTCAAAGGCATTACGGTTTCCGATCACGGCGCAATTAAAGAACTGATTAAGCATGGTGCGGCGTCCGATCCCGAAGACGCAGTGCGCGTGGCGCTCAAAGCCGGTATTAACATGAGCATGAGCGACGAGTATTACAGCAAATATCTGCCCGACCTGGTAAAAACCGGCAAGGTGACGATGGCGGAGCTGGACGATGCGACGCGTCACGTTTTGAACGTGAAATATGACATGGGTCTGTTTAACGATCCGTACAGCCATCTGGGGCCGAAAGACTCCGATCCGCAAGATACCAACGCCGAAAGCCGTCTGCATCGTAAAGAGGCGCGTGAAGTGGCGCGCGAAAGCCTGGTTCTGCTTAAAAACCGCCTCGACACGCTGCCGTTGAAAAAATCCGCCTCGATTGCCGTGGTTGGTCCGCTGGCCGACAGTAAACGCGACGTGATGGGAAGCTGGTCCGCTGCGGGTGTGGCTGACCAGTCTGTCACTGTATTAACCGGCATTAAAAATGCGCTCGGTGAAAACGGTAAAGTGGTTTACGCCAAAGGCGCAAACGTCACCAGCGACAAGGATATCGTCACCTTCCTGAACCAGTATGAAGAGGCGGTGAAGGTCGATCCGCGCTCGGCTAAGGAGATGATCGACGAAGCCGTTAACGCAGCGAAACAGGCTGACGTGGTGGTGGCCGTTGTGGGTGAAGCGCAGGGTATGGCGCATGAAGCCTCCAGCCGAACTGACATCAATATTCCGCAAAGCCAGCGTGATTTGATTGCCGCCCTGAAAACCACCGGCAAGCCGCTGGTATTGGTGCTGATGAATGGTCGTCCATTGACGTTAGTGAAAGAAGACCAGCAGGCGGATGCGATTCTCGAAACGTGGTTTGCCGGTACCGAGGGCGGAAATGCGATTGCCGACGTGCTATTTGGTGATTACAACCCGTCTGGCAAGCTGCCGATGTCCTTCCCGCGCTCGGTGGGACAGATTCCGGTGTATTACAGCCACCTGAACACTGGCCGTCCTTACAATGCCGACAAGCCGAATAAATATACGTCGCGTTACTTTGACGAGGCCAACGGTCCGTTGTATCCGTTCGGCTACGGCTTGAGCTACACCACCTTTACGGTGTCCGATGTGAAAATGTCTGCACCGTCCATGACGCGTGACGGCAACGTGACGGCCAGCGTGGATGTCACCAACACCGGCAAACGCGAAGGAGCAACGGTTATTCAGATGTATGTTCAGGACGTTACGGCGTCGATGAGCCGTCCGGTGAAGCAGCTGCGTGGTTTTGACAAAGTTGACCTTAAACCTGGCGAAACCAAAACCGTGAGCTTCCCGATTGATGTGGATGCGCTCAAGTTCTGGAACCAGCAGATGAAGTACGACGCTGAGGCGGGCAAGTTTAACGTCTATATCGGGGTCGATTCTGCACGCGTCAATAAAGGTGAGTTCGAACTGAAGTAATAGACATCACCAAAGACAACACACGAAACCCGCCTCGCTGCGGGTTTCGTGACAGATAACACACCTTTTCTCGTCTCTGCGCATTAATCACCTCAATTCCGCCCTTTTCAACACGCCGTTCCCCCTAAAGTGTGAGGCTTTTCACAACTCATTTCTGCGCGTCAGCTGAAAACGTGAACAGTATCATAAGTGCTTGTCGCCTTCTCCGGGCGGAGTGATGGCTCTCACTTTTCACATAAAATCTGGTGAAATGCGCCCCCGATGCCGGGCCATGACGCCGTTTAATGCCTGTCAAATTACAGCTGACAGGTATTCACATGAAGCTCTCTTTAGAAAATGTCGATCTCGACCGCAGCGGCATGACGGCGGTAACCGTCGAACTTCAGCACGCCATTACTACGCTCGCGCAGGCCGGCGGCGGGACGCTGGTGGTGACGCCGGGCACCTACCTGACGGGTACGCTGATACTGCCGTCGAATTTCACGCTACACCTTGAGGCCGGGGCGCGGCTGCACGCCAGCCCGCACGAGGCAGATTATCAGGCCGCCGAAACGCACAGTATCGCCGAGCTTTCCCGCATGGCGCTGATTTACGCCAGGGATGCGCAGCGCGTCACCCTGAGCGGGGCGGGCTGTATCGATGGGAGTGCGACCGCCTGGTTTAGTCCGCAGGTTGATAAACAGGGCTACAGGCAGCCGAAAGTCCATCGCCCGCGACTGCTGGTGCTGGAAGGCTGCGAGCAGGTCCGGCTGACGGATATCACGCTCTGCGACGCGCCTATGTGGACGGTGCATCTGGTCAGCTGTCATCACGTTTTTATCCGCAATATCACCATTGATAACGACCTGACGCTGTCCAACACCGACGCGCTGGATATCGATAGCTGTCAGCACGTTCACATCAGCGACAGCTATTTTAGCGCCGCCGATGATGGCATCTGCCTGAAGACTACCGCCAAGGCAGCTGCACTCCAGCAGCCAATCGAAAACGTCACGGTCAACAACTGCATCATTCGTTCAAAAAGCTGTGCCATCAAAGTCGGCACCGAAACCTTCGCCGATATCAGCAATGTCACCGTCGCCAACTGTGTGATTTATGAGTCCAATCGCGGGATTGGCCTGGTCTCGCGCGACGGGGGACATTTCCGCCAGATGAGCTTTTGCAACATGACCTTCGACTGCCGTCACGGCGATCCCTGCCACTGGGGCAAAGCCGACCCGGTATTCATCTCCGTTCGCCACCGCGCGCCCGACGTGATGCCGGGTGAAATCAGCCAAATCAGCTTCACCAACCTGAACGGTACCGGCGAGGGGGCCATCAATCTGCATAGCGAAATAGCGGGCGCTATTCGTGATATCAGCTTTAACGGTTTGACCTTCCATCAAATTGTCAGCGGCTCGGATCAGCAGGGGCGTTACGACGTGCGCCCGCCGTGCAATCCGCAGCGTCCAACCGGAATGGGGCTGGATAACGCCTATTGGGTCGATCCGCAAACGGGCTGCGCTCATGGCGTGGAACGTTACCCACACGGGCTTCCCGCCATCTATGCCAGCGGGGTGCAGAACCTGCATCTCAATGCGGTCAATCTCACCCGTCCCGCGCCGCTTCCTGCGGGCTGGGATACAGACGATGTTCGAATCAACAGCGGCGAAAGCAGGGGATCAAAATGATAAAAAAAGTGCGGGAAATTAAGCTGCGTAACTATGTCTGTTACGGGCTGGCGGATGTGATTGGCTCCGGGGCATTTACGCTGGTAAGCGCCTGGCTGCTGTTCTTTTTAACCACCTTCTGCGGCCTGACGCCCATTCAGGCGGGGTCCCTGTTTGCCGTGGCGCGCATTGTTGATGTGATTATGTGCCCGGTGATCGGATATGTTTCTGATAACTTCCATAAAACACGCCTGGGGCGTCGCTTTGGTCGCCGCCGTTTCTTCCTGTTGGCCAGCATTCCGCTGGTGTCTGTCTATAGCCTGCTGTGGGTTGAAGGCTTTAACTACTGGATGTACCTGCTGTTTTATATCCTGTTTGAAATCGTCTATACCATGATCATTATCCCTTACGACACCCTGTCGGCAGAGATGACGTCCGATTTCAAAAAACGATCAAAACTGACCAGCGCCCGGATGTATATCGCTCAGCTTGCCGGATTTGCAGCAGCGTTCCTCCCCGGGCGGCTGGTGGCCTGGTTCGGCCCTGAGTCGTCGGACTCCTTTTTCTATACCGGGGCGATATTCACCGTCTCCTTTATGATCGTGCTGTTCTTTGTCTACTTCGGTACCTGGGAGCGTTCGCTGGAAGAGATCCAGCAAAACGAACAACACGATGAGGACGAAGAAAAAGAGCCGTTCGCGACGCGGGTTTACCATATCTATTACGATTTTGTCTCAACGCTGAAAATCAAAACGTTCCGCTCGCATCTGGGGATGTATTTGGGCGGGTCGGTTGCCCAGGATATTTTCAACTCCGTCTTTACCTACTTTGTGGTCTTTGCACTGATGACCTCATCGGTCATGGCATCCAATTTGCTGGGCGTCGTGAATGGACTGCAATTCTTTGGGGTCGGCATCGCCACCTGGTTGACGTTACGCTTTTCACCGTCGCGCGCGTTTGCAACTCAGGCCACGATGGCGCTGGTGGCGTTTGCCCTGTTCGTCGCGGCGTATTTCAGCAGAACAAGCGGAATGTCGTTACTGTACGTTGGAGCGGCGGTCGCCGGGCTGGCGCGCGGCGGGATTTATGCCATCCCGTGGAATAACTACACCTTTGTCGCTGACGTGGACGAAATTCTGACGGGCAGCCGTCGGGAGGGCATTTTCGCCGGGTTTATGAGCCTGCTGCGCAAAGCTTCTCAGGCGCTGTCGATTTTCCTGGTCGGCGTAGCGTTACAGATGTCGGGATTTGTTTCGGGACAAAGCGTGCAGCCGCAGTCGGCCATCAACATGATTCTGATGATCATGATTGTTCTGCCGGTGATCCTCACCGTGTGGGGGATCTGGTCTGCCTTCCAGTTTAAGGTCAACAGCCGAACTCACGGCATTCTTAATGAAGAGGTGGCCCGTCTGAAGCAGGGCGGCAGTAAGGCCACCGTGAGCGCCGAGAATAAGGCGGTGATAGAAAGCTTGACCGGTATGCCCTATGAGTGCTGTTGGGGCGAAAACACCGTGGGTTATCTGAACCGCAAGCGGATGAATGCCCGCCTGCTTCAGGACAAAATCGCATGACGGAACAGAGCGTCTTTATCCAGCAGGGGCTCTGGGCTCGGCTGGGATTGCCCCGGGAGCTGTGCTGGGGTTTTATCGGCATCTTTCTGTTTATCACCGGAGCCACGATTGAGCAGAGCTGGCTGGCATCGATGCTGCAACATCGTGGCTTTGATGCCGTACAAATCAGCCTGCTCTCTTCGGTATTCGGCCTGTGTGTGGCGGCGGTGTCGTGGTTTTCCGGCATCGGGGCGGGGGTGCTCGGCTTGCGGCGATTGATGTGGGCCGCCACGCTTGTCTATTTTATCGGCTCGATTCCGTTTATTGGCTACGCGCTGCCGCACGGGAATTATCCGTTGATGGTGGCGAGCTATGCCCTGCGCGGCGTGGCGTATCCACTGTTTGCCTACTCTTTTTTGGTGTGGATTAATCAGCGCTGCGAACCGGCAATATTAGGCCGCGCGGTGTCGTGGTTCTGGATTGCTTTCGGCGTGGGGATGACCATTGTTGGGCCCTGGTATTCCAGCCTGATGTTGCCGATTATCGGTGAAATAGCCACGCTGCTGAGCGGCTTTGCATTTGTCATGCTGGGCGCATGTTGTGCGCTGGTGCTCAATCGTGACCGTCCTCACTGGCAGCGCGACGGGCGACTCGGAGCCGCCTGTGCTGAAGGGATCCTGGTGCTGGTCCGTGAACCGAAAATGCGTCTCGCGGTTATCGTCAAAACCATCAACGATATCGGTAAATTCTCGCTGGTGATTTTGATGCCGGTTTACCTGCCGCGCTTTGGTTTTAGCATCGCGGAGTGGCTCACCATCTGGGGGCTGGTGAACGTGGTGAATATTTTCGCCAGTTATTTCTTCGGCTGGTTGGGCGATACCCTCGGCTGGCGCAACACGGTGGTCTGGTTTTCTGGCACGCTGTGTGGGCTGGCGATGATTTCAGTGTGCTACGCCCCGGTGTGGTTTGGTGACAGTGAAATCGCGCTGTTTCTGGCGCTGGCGCTTTACGCCATCGGGTTGGGGGCGTTTGGCCCGTTGAGTGCGCTTATCCCATCGTTACTACCGGACAACAAAGGCGCAGCCATCTCGTGTCTTAATCTGGGGTCCGGGTTGAGCAATTTCGTCGGCC
Organism: Enterobacter sp. SCRI0065; assembly: GCF_059766475.1. Taxonomy (NCBI): domain Bacteria; kingdom Pseudomonadati; phylum Pseudomonadota; class Gammaproteobacteria; order Enterobacterales; family Enterobacteriaceae; genus Enterobacter; species Enterobacter sp. SCRI0065. The sequence continues at coordinate 411,823 of NZ_JCBAJB010000002.1, forward strand.
CGCTGATTGTGACGCTGTGCGTTTCACCGTTTGGCGTGGAAGGCACGCTGTGGGTCATCGCCATCCTCTATTTTGCCGCCAGCGTGCTGACGATTCCGCTGAAACTCCCCGCTGAGCGCTGATTCCAGGTAGAAACGGTGGTTTTCGTCTACGCTTTTCTCTCAAGCCTCTGAAAAAGGCCGCAAAATAATGAGGAAAGCAGCATGACAATTTCAAAGGGGATAATAGGCTCAGCGATGCTTCTTGCGGCGCTGAGCTTGCCTTTACACGCCGCAGAGCCGGTGAAAGTAGGATCAAAAATCGACACCGAAGGGGCGTTGCTGGGGAATATCATTCTGCAGGTGCTTGAAAGCCACGGGGTGAAAACCGTTAACAAAGTCCAGCTCGGTACCACGCCCGTGGTGCGCGGTGCGATCACTTCGGGCGAGCTGGATATCTACCCGGAATACACCGGAAACGGTGCGTTTTTCTTTAAAGATGAGAACGACGCAGCGTGGAAAAATGCCCGCGCGGGCTATGAGAAAGTGAAAAAACTCGATGCCGAAAAAAACAAGCTAATCTGGCTGACGCCTGCACCGGCCAACAATACCTGGACCATTGCCGTACGCAAAGATCTCGCGGAGAAGGGCAAGCTGACCTCGCTTGACGACCTGAGTCGCTATCTGAAAGACAAAGGCGAATTCAAGCTGGCGGCCTCGGCGGAATTTATCGAGCGCCCGGACGCATTGCCCGCTTTTGAAAAAGCGTATGGCTTTAAATTAGAACAGAGCCAGCTGCTGTCATTGGCCGGTGGTGATACGGCGGTGACCATTAAAGCGGCTGCGCAGAAGACCTCCGGCGTGAATGCCGCCATGGCCTATGGCACTGACGGCCCGGTTGCCGCGTTGGGACTACAAACCTTATCCGATCCTAAAGGCGTCCAGCCTATTTATGCCCCCGCGCCGGTTGTGCGCGAAGCGGTGCTAAAAGCCTATCCGCAAATGGATGAATGGCTGAAGCCGGTCTTTGAAAAACTGGATGAAAAAACGCTGCAGCAGCTGAATGCGAGCATTGCGGTGGAAGGGCTGGATGCCAAAAAAGTGGCGGCAGATTTCCTGAAGCAAAAAGGGCTCGTGAAGTAACAAGGTAATGCTGTGCCGATAAAATGTCATAACCGCGTACTGCTGCTTCTGGTGTTCTTTGCGCTGGCGGCGTGCGCGCTCCCGTATGTAAACTTTTCCCCCAACCGCCTGATGTCGGGTGAGGGGCGTGCTGTCTGGCAGGTCTGGCCGTTTGCGCCTCTCCTGCTGGCGTTGGCGATCTGTTTTGTTGCGACGCTCGCGCTGCGGCAAGGGCGGTTGCCGCTTATTCTGACGCTGATAGCGTGTGAGCTCCTGTTTGGGGTGCTGACCTGGAGCGCGGGCGAGGCAGCTACCCATCTGGCGAACACGGAAAGCCCGCTTGCGCGTACCTCGATAGGCAGCGGGCTATGGTTGTGGATGGCGTTATGCCTGCTGGCCTGTAGCGATGTCATTCGACGCCTGACTCACCAGCCCTTCTGGCGCTGGCTCCTGCACGCCCAGATTTGGATCCTACCGCTGGGGCTGTTATTTAGCGGTGAACTCAACTCTCTCTCCCTGCTCAAAGAGTACGCGAACCGGCAGGACGTGTTCGATGATGCCTTTCTACAGCATCTGACCATTTTGTTCGGCACCTTGCTCCCGTCATTGCTTATCGGCGTACCGATTGGCCTGTGGTGTTATCGCCATCCCGCGCGTCAAGGGCCGGTATTCACCGTACTGAACATTATTCAAACTATTCCCTCCGTTGCGCTGTTCGGCCTGTTGATCGCGCCTTTGGCGGGGCTGGTGAAGACCTTTCCGCTGCTCTCCTCGCTGGGTATTGCCGGGACGGGGATGACGCCAGCGCTGATTGCGCTCGTGCTCTATGCGTTGCTACCGCTTGCGCGAGGCGTGGTGGCGGGATTAAGCCAGGTATCACCGGATGTGCTGGAAAGCGCAAACGCCATGGGGATGAGTCAAAGCCAGCGCTTCTGGAAGATTCAGCTACCGATTGCCTTACCGGTACTGCTGCGCAGCCTGCGAGTGGTTGCGGTACAGACGGTGGGGATGGCGGTGATTGCGGCGCTGATTGGCGCAGGTGGCTTTGGCGCACTGGTGTTCCAGGGGCTTCTCAGCAGCGCACTGGATTTAGTTTTGCTGGGCGTTATTCCGACGATCGCCCTGGCGGTGATCATTGACGCACTCTTTGCCTTGTGGCTGGCCCTGCTCAAGGGGAGAAACAATGATTGAATTTCACGATGTAAATAAAAGCTTTGCCGGACAGCCGGCGGTGAGCAACCTGAATCTACGATTTGAAGAAGGGGCGTTTACGGTACTTATCGGCACCTCCGGATCGGGCAAATCGACCACCTTAAAGATGATCAACCGCCTGGTGGAACATGACAGCGGGCTTATCCGCTTTGCCGGGGAAGAGATCCGCAGCCTACCGATACTGGAGCTTCGCCGCCGGATGGGGTACGCCATTCAGTCCATCGGTCTTTTTCCCCACTGGACGGTGGCTCAGAACATTGCCACAGTGCCGCAACTGCAAAAATGGTCGCGACAGAAAATAGCCGATCGTGTGGATGAACTCATGGCGCTACTGGGGCTGGAGCCAATTTTGCGTCACCGCTATCCGCATCAACTGTCTGGCGGTCAACAGCAGCGCGTTGGCGTGGCGCGCGCGCTGGCGGCGAATCCTCAGGTGTTGTTGATGGATGAACCTTTTGGCGCGCTGGATCCGGTGACGCGCAGCGCGTTACAAATGGAGATGACCCGCATTCATCGCATCCTTGGGCGCACCATTATCCTGGTGACTCATGATATTGATGAAGCCCTACGCCTGGCCGACCGGCTGGTGCTGATGGACCACGGAGAAGTGGTGCAGCAGGGTACGCCGCTGGAGCTATTAACGCATCCGGCCACCGATTTTGTCCGTGAGTTCTTTGGGCGCAGCGAGCTGGGCGTGCGGCTGCTTTCACTGCGCACGGTGAATGACTATATGCGTCCACAGGCTCATGCTGTAGAGGGCGAGCCGTTACGCGCGCAGATGAGCCTGCGCGATGCGCTTTCTGTTTTTGTCGCCCGCCAGTGCGAAGTATTACCTGTAGTCGATGACCAGGGCGCGCCGTGCGGTACGCTGCATTTTCGCGATCTGCTGGCGGGGGAGGTTGCACGTGAAATGGATACGTGATCCGCTACTCTGGCTAGTGTTGTGCTTTGTCGCACTCTTATTTCTGATGCCACACAGCGGCTGGCTGTTTAGCGCTTTATTCCCCGAACTCCCTCGGCCCGTGTATTTGCAGGAGAGTTTTATCAGCCTGACGCTGGCGCACTTCTGGCTGGTTGGGGTGTCAAGCGTGGTAGCGATGGTGCTGGGCGTTGGTGCGGGCATTATCGTGACCCGTCCGGCTGGCAAAGAGTTTCGGCCATTGGTGGAGACTATCGCGGCGATCGGCCAGACGTTTCCGCCGGTTGCGGTGCTGGCGATTGCGGTACCGGTGATAGGATTTGGACAGGAGCCTGCCATTATTGCGCTGATACTTTACGGCGTATTACCGATTTTACAGGCAACGCTTGCCGGACTGACGGCGGTTCCCGCTGGGGTCATTAGCGTGGCAGAAGGAATGGGCATGAGCGCCGGACAGCGGCTGCGAAATGTGGAGCTGCCGTTGGCGGCTCCGGTGATCCTGGCGGGCGTTCGAACCTCGGTGATCATTAACATCGGTACCGCGACAATTGCCTCAACGGTGGGAGCCAACACGTTAGGCACACCGATAATCATAGGGTTGAGCGGATTCAACACGGCCTATATTTTACAGGGCGCCGTGCTGGTGGCCTTAGCCGCGATCGTGGTTGACAGAGGATTCGAACGTCTGGCGCACTACCTCAGCCGACACCGCCGCGCACAATAAATGAGTAACCGGCCAGCATAACGCCGCCGATGCCGCTGACGGCCATCAAAACGAAGAGGGTGATAACGGCGACTTTGGTTGCCTGCATAATGTGCTCCTTTTGTTAACCGCGTAATTATACGGTGAAGCACGCCTGTTAATGAACCATTAAATGCCGTTATGGCGGATTATGGGCCAAGGGTGATAACAGGATACCCATGTTCGCGCCACTCGCTCAGCAGCTGTTGCTGAGCTGCGGTGGGAATATCGCCGCACCAGACCAGCAGCGTTTGTCCTTCAAACAGCTCGGGACGAAGCTGCGGCAACGAATGCGCCAGCACGTCCACTCTCCAGCCTTGTTGCGTCGCGATCCAGGCTTCCAGCCACAGTCGAGTGGTGTCATGCACGTTCCAGCCCACCACCAGCGCGTCTTTGCCGGTTTTCTTGTGCGCAGAGGAGAGACACACTGAAATGTAATTAATCAGCACGCCGTCCAGCATGCTCAGTAAGGCTTGCAGGGTCGGTTGCTGGGACTGAAGTCGACGGCGCAGTGGAATGAAAAGATGAGCAATCAGCGTTTGTGCGGGGTAATCGCGCCCTTGCTCTTTAATCCACAGACGCAGGCGCTGTAAATTGCCCGCTTGCAGAAAACGCAACAACGTCTCCTGATGCTCACGCCACTCGCTTTGCGTTTCGGGATCGTCTTCGCAGAGTAGTGATTTGACCTTGCTGACCTGCACACCGTTATCGATCCAGCTTTTGATCTCGCGGATCCGGTCGATATCGGCATCGTTAAACAGGCGATGCCCGCCATCCGTTCGCTGCGGTTTGAGTAAACCGTAACGTCGCTGCCACGCCCGCAGGGTAACAGGATTGATATCACACAGGAGTGCCACTTCCCCGATCGTGTAAAGCGCCATGTTCGCCCCCTGGCTTACGCGTCCCCAGAATAACTGTAGACGCTGATTCGCGAACCAGGAAGAATTGGCCGTTTTTTAACCAAATAATGCGAAGGATGAATTATCTTCGGCGAAAGGATGTGATGCCAGGCACGAATTACGGCTTTTTTGGAATGCTTCAAAGAAAGTTAGGTCGCATCAGTGTATGTTACGCGTTTTTAGAGAGTGCGGTTTCTGGGTATGTACGAATTTAATCTGGTGTTGCTGCTGCTTCAGCAGATGTGCGTTTTTCTGGTCATTGCGTGGTTGATGAGCAAGACGCGATTGTTCATCCCGCTGATGCAGGTGACGGTACGTCTTCCGCACAAACTGCTCTGCTACGTGACCTTCTCCATTTTCTGCATTTTGGGGACCTATTTTGGTCTCCATATCGAAGACTCTATCGCCAATACTCGCGCCATCGGTGCCGTGATGGGCGGGCTGCTTGGTGGCCCGGTTGTCGGTGGTCTGGTGGGGTTAACCGGCGGATTACATCGTTACTCAATGGGCGGCATGACGGCGCTGAGCTGCATGATCTCGACGATCGTAGAAGGTTTGCTCGGCGGTCTGGTCCACAGTTATATGGTGAAGCGCGGCCGCCCGGATAAAGTCTTTAGCCCGCTCACCGCAGGAGCCATTACCCTTGTGGCTGAACTGGCGCAGATGCTGATCATCTTGTTGATTGCGCGCCCGTTCGAAGATGCCCTGCATCTCGTCAGTAATATTGCCGCGCCCATGATGGTCACGAACACCGTCGGGGCGGCGCTATTTATGCGCATCCTGCTGGACAAGCGCGCCATGTTCGAAAAATACACCTCGGCGTTTTCCGCCACGGCCTTAAAAGTCGCCGCCTCGACCGAGGGGATCCTGCGCCAGGGCTTTAACGAAGAGAACAGCATGAAGGTGGCACAGGTACTGTACCAGGAGCTGGACATTGGTGCGGTGGCAATAACCGATCGCGAACGGCTGCTGGCCTTCACCGGCACAGGCGACGACCATCATCTACCAGGCAAGCCGATTTCATCAACCTACACGCTGCGCGCTATCGAAACTGGCGAAGTGGTGTACGCCGATGGCAACGAAGTTCCCTATCGTTGCTCATTGCATCCCCAGTGTAAGCTCGGTTCGACGCTGGTGATCCCGCTGCGTGGTGAAAATCAGCAGGTGATGGGGACGATTAAATTATACGAAGCAAAAAATCGTCTGTTCAGCTCCATCAACCGTACGCTGGGGGAGGGGATTGCGCAGCTGCTTTCGGCGCAGATTTTGGCCGGACAGTATGAGCGCCAGAAAGCGTTGCTGACCCAGTCAGAGATAAAACTACTGCACGCGCAGGTAAATCCGCACTTCCTGTTCAATGCGCTCAACACGTTAAAAGCGGTGATCCGACGCGACAGCGATCAGGCTGCGCAACTGGTGCAGTTCCTGTCGACCTTTTTCCGTAAAAACCTGAAACGTCCGTCGGAGATTGTCACGCTGGCCGATGAAATTGAGCATGTGAATGCCTATCTGCAAATCGAAAAGGCGCGGTTCCAGTCTCGCTTGCAGGTGTCGTTATCCGTGCCGGATGAACTGGCGTATCAGCATCTTCCGGCGTTTACGCTGCAACCGATCGTCGAAAATGCTATCAAACACGGAACGTCACAACTGCTGGGCATTGGTGAAATCCGCATTACTGCCAGTCGCTTTAATCACCATCTGGTATTGGATATCGAAGATAATGCCGGACTCTATCAGCCCGGCGCTGAGTCCAGCGGATTGGGCATGACGCTGGTGGATAAACGTCTGCGGGCCCACTTTGGCGATGGCTGCGGGATCACCGCGGCGTGCGAGCCGGATAAATTTACCCGTATTACCCTACGATTGCCCCTGGAGGAAAACGCATGCTGAGAGTGCTGATTGTCGACGATGAGCCGTTAGCGCGGGAAAATCTGCGGATCCTGCTACAGGAGCAAACCGACATTGAGATAGTCGGTGAATGTGCCAACGCCATCGAAGCCATTGGTACGGTGCACAAGCTGCGCCCGGACGTGCTATTCCTTGATATCCAGATGCCGCGTATAAGTGGCCTGGAAATGGTGGGAATGCTGGACCCTGAACATCGCCCGTATATCGTCTTTCTCACCGCGTTTGATGAATATGCGGTGAAGGCTTTCGAAGAGCATGCTTTTGATTATCTGTTGAAGCCGATTGAAGAAAAGCGTCTTGAAAAGACGCTCAATCGCCTGCGCCAGGAGCGCACCGTGCAGGACGTCACGCTGCTCCCCGAACACCAGCAGACGCTGAAATTTATCCCTTGTACCGGGCATAGCCGAATTTATCTGTTGCAGATGGACGACGTTGCGTTTGTCAGCAGCCGTATGAGCGGCGTGTATGTGACCAGCGCTGAAGGGAGTGAAGGATTTACCGAGCTGACGTTGCGAACGCTTGAGAGCCGAACACCGTTGATTCGCTGCCATCGACAATATCTGGTGAATATGGCGCACCTTAAAGAGATCCGTCTGGAAGAAAATGGTCAGGCTGAACTGGTGCTGAAGGCCGGTCAAACGGTGCCGGTGAGCCGACGCTACCTCAAAAGCCTGAAGGAGGCGATTGGGTTATAAAACTGGTACACTGCGCCCCATCGCATCACCGAAAGCTGAAGGCACTATGGTAAGTAATGACATTCTTCGTAGCGTGCGCTACATCCTGAAATGCAATAACAACGATCTGGTGCGCATTCTCGCGCTGGCTGACGTTGAGGTTACCTCCGCGGATATCGCAAAGTGGGTGACAAAAGAAGATGAAGAGGGCTTTGTGCGTTGCCCGGACATCATCATGTCCTCATTTTTGAACGGTTTGATTTACGAGAAGCGCGGCAAGGATGAGTCTACGCCAGCACTCTCTCCCGAGCGTCGAATCAACAACAATATTGTACTCAAGAAGCTGCGCATTGCGTTTTCGCTCAAAACAGACGACGTGTTGGCGATTTTGACCGAGCAGCAGTTCCGCGTATCGTTGCCGGAAATTACCGCCATGATGCGCGCGCCGGACCACAAGAATTATCGCGAATGCGGCGATCAGTTTTTGCGCTACTTCCTGCGCGGGCTGACGAATCGAATGCACAAAAAAGCCTAAAAAAAAGCCGGAGATTATCTCCGGCTTTTTTGTTATTTCACCTGTTGGCCAGGTTTTGCACCCTCATCCGGGCTAAGCAGGAAGATATCTTTCCCCCCGGGGCCTGCGGCCATCACCATTCCCTCAGAAATACCGAAGCGCATTTTACGCGGCGCCAGGTTGGCAACCATCACTGTCTGGCGACCAATCAGCACCTGTGGATCCGGGTAAGCTGAGCGAATGCCGGAGAAGACGTTACGTTTCTCACCGCCGAGATCCAGCGTCAGGCGCAGCAGTTTGTCTGAGCCTTCGACGAACTCTGCGTTTTCAATCAGCGCTACGCGCAGATCGACTTTGGCGAAATCGTCAAAGCTGATGGTTTCCTGAATCGGATCGTCAGCCAGCGGACCGGTCACCGGTGCTGCGGCGGCTTTCACTTCTTCTTTAGACGCTTCAACCAGCGCTTCAACCTGTTTCATTTCGATGCGGTTGTATAGCGCTTTAAAGGTGTTCACTTTGTGGCTGAGCAGCGGCTGCTGGATGGCATCCCAGGTCAGTTCGGTATTCAGGAACGCTTCTGTACGTTCTGACAGCGTCGGCAGTACCGGCTTCAGATACGTCATCAGCACGCGGAACAGGTTAATCCCCATTGAGCAGATAGCCTGAAGATCCGCATCGCGGCCTTCCTGTTTCGCCACCACCCACGGAGCCTGCTCATCGACATAACGGTTAGCAAGGTCTGCCAGCGCCATGATCTCACGCACTGCTTTACCAAACTCGCGCGCTTCCCATGCTTCGCCGATGGTTGCAGCAGCGTCGATGAAGGTTTTGTAAAGCTGAGGATCGGCAAGCTCAGCTGCCAATACGCCGTCAAAACGCTTGCCGATAAAGCCTGCATTTCGGGACGCCAGGTTCACTACTTTGTTCACGATGTCGGCGTTAACGCGCTGCACAAAATCTTCCAGGTTCAGGTCGATATCGTCGATACGGGAAGACAGTTTTGCCGTGTAGTAGTAACGCAGACTGTCGGCATCAAAGTGGTTCAGCCAGGTACTGGCTTTAATGAATGTGCCGCGAGATTTGGACATCTTCGCGCCGTTGACGGTGACGTAGCCATGAACGAACAGGTTGGTTGGTTTGCGGAAACCGCTACCTTCGAGCATGGCAGGCCAGAACAAACTGTGGAAATAAACAATGTCTTTGCCGATGAAGTGATACAGCTCGGCGTCAGAGTCTTTCTTCCAGTATTCGTCGAAGCTTAGGGTGTCGCCACGCTTGTCGCACAGGTTCTTGAACGAACCCATATAACCAATTGGCGCATCCAGCCAGACGTAGAAATATTTGCCCGGTGCATCAGGGATCTCAAAGCCAAAGTACGGCGCATCGCGGGAAATATCCCACTGCTGTAAACCGGATTCGAACCACTCCTGCATTTTGTTCGCGACCTGTTCCTGCAACGCGCCGCTGCGAGTCCACGCCTGGAGCATTTCGCTAAAGGACGGCAGATCGAAGAAGAAGTGCTCGGATTCACGCATTTCAGGCGTCGCGCCGGATACCACGGATTTCGGCTCGATAAGCTCGGTTGGGCTGTAGGTCGCGCCGCACACTTCGCAGTTATCACCGTACTGATCCGGAGACTTACATTTCGGGCAGGTGCCTTTCACAAAACGATCCGGCAGGAACATGCCTTTTTCCGGATCGTACAGCTGAGAGATGGTACGGTTTTTAATAAAACCGTTCTCCTTCAGGCGGGTGTAAATCAGCTCAGACAGCTCGCGGTTCTCGTCGCTGTGCGTCGAGTGATAGTTATCGTAGCTAATGTCAAAGCCAGCAAAATCGGTCTGATGCTCCTGACTCATTTCGGTAATCATCTGCTCTGGAGAAATTCCCAGTTGCTGCGCTTTCAGCATAATTGGCGTGCCGTGGGCATCGTCTGCACAGATGAAGTTTACCTGGTGGCCGCGCATTCGCTGGTAACGGACCCAGACATCAGCCTGGATATGCTCCAGCATGTGGCCGAGGTGGATTGAACCGTTTGCGTACGGCAGTGCGCACGTTACCAGAATTTTTTTCGCGACTTGAGTCATAGTGGGCATTACTTCTTATAGCTGTAAAAAGGGCTTTTGATGTTACCCGAAAGGGAATAACTACGCCAAGAAATAAGGGCATCAATCCTTAAATGAATAATTGTGTCCTCTGGGGTAAACTTGGTAGTTACGAATGTTTTTTTCCGAACAACAACAAAGGAGTCGGGATGAGTTCTCAATCCCAGGCCAAATCACCGGAAGCCTTACGAGCAATGGTCGCCGGGACGCTGGCTAATTTTCAGCATCCAACACTGAAGCATAATCTTACGACGCTCAAAGCGCTGCACCACGTCGCGTGGCTGGATGATACTTTGCACGTTGAACTGCAAATGCCGTTTGTCTGGAGCAATGCGTTTGAGACGCTAAAAGAGCAGTGCAGTTCCGATCTGCTACGTATCACTGGCGCCAAGGCGATTGACTGGAAGCTGACGCACAGCATTGCCACGCTCAAGCGCGTGAAAAATCAGCCAGGCGTTAACGGCGTTAAAAATATTATCGCTATTAGCTCCGGCAAAGGTGGGGTTGGGAAATCTTCTACCGCCGTCAATCTGGCGCTGGCGCTGGCCGCCGAAGGGGCGAAGGTCGGCATTCTGGATGCCGATATTTACGGTCCATCCATTCCAAACATGCTGGGTGCGGAAAATCAGCGACCGACGTCGCCGGATGGAACCCACATGGCACCGATTATGGCGTACGGACTGGCAACGAATTCGATCGGTTATCTCGTGACTGACGATAACGCCATGGTCTGGCGCGGTCCGATGGCCAGCAAAGCGTTACTGCAAATGCTGCAAGAAACGATGTGGCCGGATCTGGATTATCTGGTGCTTGATATGCCGCCAGGTACCGGGGATATTCAGCTGACGCTGGCGCAAAATATCCCGGTCACAGGTGCAGTCGTGGTGACAACACCGCAGGATATCGCGCTGATCGACGCCAAAAAAGGCATCGTGATGTTCGAAAAAGTGGAAGTGCCGGTACTCGGCGTTGTCGAGAACATGAGCATGCACATTTGCAGCAACTGTGGGCACCATGAGCCAATTTTCGGTACCGGTGGCGCAGAAAAACTGGCTGCGCAATATCATACGCAGCTGCTCGGTCAGATGCCGTTGCACATCACCTTACGTGAAGATCTGGACAGCGGTAAGCCAACAGTGGTTAGCCGTCCCGAAAGTGAGTTTGCTGAGATGTATCGTCAGCTGGCAGGTCGCGTTGCGGCGCAGATGTACTGGCAGGGCGAAGTCATTCCGAGTGAAATTGCCTTCCGCGCGGTGTAATCGCGCAACTGACAGGCTGTTCGTCAGAGCAGCCTGTCATGCATCAGCAACGAATGAAAGTGCTTCACCGTGTTAAGTGATGGATTAGCGGTGATAGAAAATATCCCCGTTATAGGCTTTATGGATTTTGCCGTCTGCATCACCAATCAGGACATAGTTCTCGCCCATGTAGGTCCAGTGCGTACCGGCATCTGGTGCGGGGAGGTTACGCAATTGATACTGCTTAATGGTGTATTCAGGCGTTTGATATTGCGCCGGGGCGGTGTCGCCAATTTTGAATTTAGTGAAATCGGCAATGAACTCTTGTTCTTCATAGGCCTGGATACCAGAGGGCGCGACAGCCGTTTGCGGGGCAGAGTAAGCAGCACCCGCCATTGACATCAACACACCCAGAAGCAGCAATTTACACTTAGCCATTTTTTCTCCAGTTAAACCATTTTACTGATACTTTAAACCCTCGGCCTACCTGCGGCCAGCAGCCTATTCTATGTATCGGCGTTGAGCTTGTTCGAAAAAAAATGTAACAAATCTGAACGGGCTCTTGCAATGCTTAATCATACACTGCGTAAATCAATTGCACTCGAATCAATTATTTAAATTATGTTTTTGCTAACAAATTCTGAAAAACGTATTTTGGGTACAAAAATGTACTTATAACTATATGCGTTTAATGCTCTCAGCCTTTAATATTGGCTCCAGGTGATTGTTTTTCACCCTCCTTAACTGACTACTATTTCGACTATCAGTGCTTTTTAAAGCATTATTTATTTTCCGATTATGGCGGATTTGTCATATTCATATGAAAAATAGATATTTATATGCGTGCTGGTATGTTGGTGCAATCTGATGCCGCGAGTATTATTAAGACCTGTTAATATAAATGAAAAATAAAGTAGCGTTCCCTTTTTTAGCATTAGTTATAATTCCGTTGACAGGTTGTGTCTTTTCTCCTGGGCAGCATCTTAGCGTGTCGGGTAAAAATGTTATTGAAGATACAGATACCCACTATCAACTTGATAAAAGGGTTGATGTTTATCCCGTCACGCCTTCACTAATAGAAAAATTACGCCCTGACTCCCTGAAATCTCAGCCAAATCCTACTCTGGATGAGCAATTAAAGAACTGGGAATACCGCATTGGTACGGGGGATATTTTGACTATTACCGTCTGGGATCATCCAGAGCTCACGACACCTGCTGGGCAGTATCGTAGCGCAAGCGATACGGGTAACTGGGTCAATTCGGATGGAACCATCTTCTATCCCTATATTGGCAAGCTCCGCGTGGCGGGTAAAACGGCCTCTCAGGTGCGCGAAGAGGTCGCCAAACGCCTGGACAGTGTCATTGAAAGCCCACAGGTTGATGTGAGCGTGGCGGCTTTTCGATCGCAAAAAGCCTATGTGACGGGCGAAGTTCAAAAATCAGGGCAGCAGGCTATCACCAATATTCCGCTTACCGTCATGGACGCCGTCAATGCGGCAGGGGGCCTGTCGACGGATGCGGACTGGCGAAATGTCGTGTTAACGCATAAGGGGCAGGATACGCGCGTCTCGCTCTATGCGTTGATGCAGCATGGCGACCTGACGCAGAACAAATTGCTCTATCCCGGGGATATTTTATTTGTCCCACGCAACGACGCATTAAAAGTATTTGTGATGGGCGAAGTCGAAAAACAGAGCACACTCAAAATGGATCGCAGCGGAATGACGCTCGCTGAGGCGTTGGGGAATGCAGGTGGTTTGAACCAAAACATGGCTGATGCCACGGGCATTTTTGTGATTCGCTCAGCGTCAAAAACCCCTCAGGCAGGGAAAATCGCCAGCATTTATCAGCTTGATGCCAAAGATGCTTCAGCGCTGGTTTTGGGAACCGAATTCCAGCTTGAACCTTACGATATTGTCTATGTCACCACGGCGCCAATATCGCGCTGGAATCGTGTTATTTCTCAACTAGTTCCAACGATCAGCGGTGTGCATGACCTGACCGAAACGGCACGTTTCATTAAGTCGTGGCCAGAATAATGTTTAAGTCAATTTTAGTGGTATGCACCGGAAACATCTGTCGCTCGCCAACGGGGGAGCGCCTGCTTCGTCAGCATATGCCCGGAATCATCGTTGATTCAGCCGGCATTTGTGGGCTGGTAGGGCGCCCTGCAGATGCGCGTGCACAGGAAATCGCGGCGCTTCACGGGGTATCGCTGGAAGGTCATCAGGCCCGTAAGCTAAACGTTCAAATGATGCGCGAATACGATCTGATTCTGGCGATGGAGCCCGGGCATCTTAACCATATCTCAACCATTGCACCGGAAATCAGAGGCAAGGCGCTCCTGTTTGGACAATGGATGCAAATGCGCGAAATACCCGATCCTTACTGTAAGAGTCATGAAGCGTATGAGTACGTCTTTGGACTGCTTGGCAGAGCGAGCCAGAAATGGGCTCTAAAATTGCGTCAATAAAGGGATAGCGCGCTAATGTCGTCAACTACTTCAAATGCTTATGATGTTCCAGCCTCGGAAACTCATGAGATAGATTTGGTTCGCCTGTTGGGTGAACTGATCGACCATCGTCTTCTTATTATTTGTATCACCTTACTGTTTACGGTCTGCGCAGGGGGATATGCCCTTCTCGCGACGCCGATATATAAAGCCGATGCTTTGGTGCAGGTAGAGGGTAAGCAGGATAATGGCTTGCTGAAAAGCCTCAGCCAGTTGAGCCCGGATAGTTCACCCGATGCGACCCCGGAAATCATGTTGCTCAAATCGCGGATGATTATCGGAAAAACCGTGCAAGACCTGCATCTGAATGACATCGTCAAGGTGCGTTATTTCCCTGTTGTGGGTCGCGCGTGGGCAAGACTTATCCGGCAAAAACCGGCTACGTTGAACATCGTCCATCTGGATATCCCGACGGTTGATAACGAGCGTGGCTCGTTGCTACTGACCGTTCTTGAAAAGGGGCGTTATCGGGTAGAAGGCGATGATTTTCAGGGTGAAGGAAAAGTCGGTACCTCTTTTGAGAAAGGTGGCGTATCCCTTTTGGTCGAAACGATGACGGCCGCGCCCGGCACGCAGTTCACGCTCAGTGAGAAGACTATTCTGGAAAGCATCAACGCACTCAGCCAGAGACTCGTGGTGGCTGAAGCCAGCAAGCAGAGCGGCATCCTTAATTTGTCACTGACCGGTGCTGATCGCGCGCAGATCGCCCAAATATTAAACAGTATTGCGGATAACTATCTGCAACAAAACATCGCCCGTCAGGAGGCTCAGGATGCCAGAAGCCTTGAGTTCTTACAGCGGCAACTGCCGCAGGTTCGAAACGATCTCGATATCGCTGAAGAACGACTGAACGTCTACCGTAAGCAGCGTGATTCGGTCGATTTAACGCTTGAAGCAAAATCGGTGCTGGAGCAGATCGTTAACGTCGATAATCAACTCAACGAACTGACTTTCCGCGAGGCGGAGATTTCTCAGCTCTTCAAAAAAGATCACCCAACTTACCGGGCGCTCATTGAGAAACGACAAACGCTGGAAAATGGAAAGAAGCGCTTAAATCAGCGCGTGACCGCTATGCCATCGACGCAGCAGGAGATTTTGCGCCTCAGCAGAGATGTTGATTCCGGGCGAGCGATTTATCTACAATTACTGACTCGCCAGCAAGAGCTCAGCATTTCACGCTCCAGCGCGATTGGGAATGTGCGCATTATTGATCCCGCCGTGGCTCAACCGGATCCGATCAAACCGAATAAAGCACTGATCGTGGTTTTAGGGCTGGTGTTCGGGTTGGTATTCTCATCGGGAATCGTCTTGCTTCGTATGGCCTTGAAGCGTGGCATCGACAATCCGGAACATCTTGAAGCCCTGGGCATTCCGTTATTTGCAACGTTGCCGCGTTCGGTATGGCTATGGAAAGCAACGCGCTTACGCGGCAGATATTCTTTTGGCTCCCGTATCAAACATAAAACCTCCAGCGTGCCTTTCCTGCCGGTAGACAGACCTGTCGATCAATTTGTAGAGGCGATTCGCGGCCTGCGGACTAGCCTGCATTTTACGATGATGGAGGCAGATAATCAGATATTGATGCTTACCGGTCCTACGCAGGATTGCGGTAAAACGCTGGTCAGCACCTCTTTGGCGGCGGTTGTTGCCAAGGCGGGTCACAAGGTGCTTTTCATCGATGCAGATATGCGAAAAGGGTATGTTCACCACATCTTTGGCCTAAATAATCAGTGCGGCTTGTCCGGGATATTGCAGGGGCAGGCGGAGTATAAAACGGCGATTCAGCATTATGCCGCAGGGGGGATAGACGTTCTAACCTGTGGTCAGGTTCCCGTTAATCCTTCGGAACTATTGATGGGCGAATCATTCCAGCAATTTTTACTGTGGGCGAAAGATCACTACGCCATGGTTATTGTCGACACGCCACCTATTCTCGCCGTCACCGATGCCGCACTGGTGGGGCGTAGGGTCGGAACCACCTTGCTGGTTGCTCGCTTTGGCATAACCAGCATCAAAGAGATTCGGCTGAGCCAAAAACGTCTTCAGCATGTGGGGGTGAAGGTTGATGGCGTCATTCTCAATGACGTCGTGAAATCGGCCGCACTGTATTACACCTCGGGCTACAGTCACTATGATTACGGCTACGTGACAGAAACGCAGAAAGATAAGCGATAATCCCCCTCGCAATCCCCTCCAAAACCCGCTTGCATAAAGCGGGTAATTTCGCCAGCCGACACTTCTTTACAGCGTAATAATTGCCAATTGCTTATCGCTCCTTAAGATAAGCCTCATCAAGGGAAGGGGCCAAAGGAGAAACAATGATCGGTAAATTTCGTCGCGGGTTGCGTGAGCTCTTCATACTGGCTTTGCTGGTGGGGCTGGTTGTCTGGGGCATGGATCAGTTTCGCAAACCGACACTACCGGCTGAGTTTACTGACACAGCGCTGCAAACCATCGCGGGTGACCGCATTGATCTTGCCGTATTAAGCCAGCAAAGACCGCTTCTGATATACGTCTGGGCCACCTGGTGTGGGATTTGTCGATACACCACACCTGCCGTGGAGAAGTTAGCGAAAGAGGGCGGTAACGTGGTCAGCGTCGCGTTACGTTCGGGTGATGATGAGAAGCTTGCCCGGTGGATGCATAAAAAACAGCTAACGATGCCGGTGGTTAACGATAACAGTGGCGCGATTTCCCAGCGGTGGCAGGTCAGTGTGACGCCTACATTAGTTGTGGTGTCAAAAGGGGAGGTGCTTAGCACGACTACGGGATGGACGAGTTATTGGGGTATAAAATGGCGGATGTGGTGGGCTGGGGTCTGGCGCTAATATTTCGCCCTCCCCGTTAAGAGAGGGCGAAATACACGTTTATTTTGCCAGGATTTCTTGTGCTGTGCGTTCAACCAGAGACAGCAGGATTTTTATATCCTCCAGCGTCACGGTCGGGTTAAGCAGGGTCAGCTTCAGGCAGGTGACACCGTTGTGCTCAGTGACGCCCACGTTAGCGCGGCCTGAGTCGAGCAATGCATCACCAATTCTCTGGTTCAACAATGCAACGGCGGCATCGTTTAGCGTCTGCTGCCCACGGAAGCGGAACAGCACGCTCGCCAGCTGCGGCTGCATAACCAGTTCAAGCGCCTCTTGATCCTGCACATAGGCCGCAACCTGCTGCGCCAGCGTGACGCCATGATCGATGATCGCGGCATACTGCTCCTGACCCAGCGCTTCCAGACTCATCCACAGCTTCAGCGCGTCAAAGCGACGTGTGGTCTGCAGTGATTTAGACACCAGATTCGGTACGCCTTGCTCTTCGTCGAACTCAGAGTTCAGGTACGCCGCCTGATAACGCATCAGCTCGTAGTGACGCGCTTCCTTCAGCAGGAATGCACCGCAGCTGATGGTCTGGAAGAACTGCTTGTGGAAGTCCAGGGTGATGGAATCCACCAGTTCGATGCCGTACAGGTAATCGCGATACTTTTCGGACATCAGCAGCGCGCCGCCCCAGGCCGCATCAACGTGAACCCAGATATTCTGCTTCGCCGCCAGTTCAGCGATCGCGCGCAGGGGATCGATAGCGCCAGCGTCGGTCGTACCCGCTGTGGCCACAATCGCCAGAATCTGTTCGCCGTTAGCATGGCACTGCGCAATTTTCGCTGCCAGATCGGTCAGATCCATGCGCGAGAATTCGTCAGTTTTAACCTGAACCACGGACTGATAACCCAGGCCCATCAGCGCCATGTTTTTCTGCACGGAGAAGTGCGCGTTTTCGGAGCACAGCACGCGGATCTTACGCAGATCGCCCACCAGACCATCCTGCTGGACGGAGTGGCCCTGACGCGCAAAGAACGCGTCACGTGCCAGCATCAGCCCCATCAGGTTGCTCTGGGTTCCACCGCTGGTGAACACGCCGGCGTCGCCAGCCTGATAACCCACGCGGGTACGCAGCCATTCAATCAGTTTGATTTCGATGATGGTTGCAGACGGGCTCTGGTCCCAGGAATCCATACTCTGATTGGTCGCGTTAATCAGCACTTCCGCTGCCTGGCTTACCACCAGGCTTGGGCAGTGCAGGTGCGCCACACATTGAGGATGGTGTACGGACAGACTGTCTTTCAGGAAATACTCAACGGCACGCGCAATCGCGGCCTCGTTGCCGAGGCCTTTCTGACCGAAGCTCAGGGAGATATTCTCGCGCAGTTCCGCGACCGTTTTCCCCTGATACATTTCGGACTGCTGCAGCCACTGCATAACGGCCTGGCTGCTCTGCTCGATTGCCTGCTTGTACGCTTCGATGCTTTGCGCCGAAGACGACAGAATTGGGTTTGAATCAGACATCTTTGTCAACAACTCCGGTTATACCGGGCGAACGCCCGCGGCAAGCAACGCTTGCTCAAATTTATCCAGGAATACTTTCAGCTCTTGCTCGTTAATGAGCAAGGACGGCAGCAGGCGCAACACAACACCATCACGACCACCGCGCTCCAGGATTAAACCTGCTTCGAAGCATTTCTTCTGGATCAGCGCAGACAAGTCGCCATCGCCCGGGAAGCAGCCCATATGGTCAGCGGCTTCGTTCGGTTTAACGATCTCGATACCGATCATCAGGCCCAGACCACGTACGTGGCCGATCACCGGATAACGTTTCTGCAGTTCGGTTAACTGATCTTTCAGCCATTCGCCCTGAGCGGCCACTTTGTCAGCGATGTTCTGATCTTTCAGGATTTTCAGCGTGGTCAGGCCGGTAGCCATCGCCAGCTGGTTGCCACGGAAAGTACCGGTATGGTGGCCTGGAGCCCATGCATCGAACTGCTTTTTGATGCCAAGAACGGCCAACGGCAGACCGCCGCCAACGGCTTTGGACATCACAATGATGTCTGGCTCAATACCCGCGTGTTCAAACGCGAAGAACTTACCGGTACGTGCAAAGCCTGCCTGAACCTCATCGAGGATCAGCAGAATGCCGTGTTCCTGAGTCACTTTGCGGATGCGTTGCAGCCACTCGGCAGGGGCCGGGTTAACGCCGCCTTCACCCTGAACGGCTTCCAGAATCACCGCCGCAGGTTTACGTACGCCGCTTTCCACGTCGTTAATCAGGTTGTCAAAATAATAGGTCAGCGCTTTCACGCCCGCGTCACCGCCGATACCCAGTGGGCAACGGTACTGGTGCGGATACGGCATGAACTGCACTTCCGGCATCATGTTATCGACCGCTTCTTTCGGCGACAGGTTGCCCGTAACGGACAATGCACCGTGGGTCATGCCGTGATAGCCGCCGGAGAAGCTAATAATGCTGCTACGACCGGTCACTTTTTTTGCAAGCTTCAGCGCAGCTTCAACGGCGTCAGCGCCGGATGGGCCGGTAAACTGCAGGCAATATTCTTTGCCCTGACCTGGTAGCAGGGAGAGCAGGTATTCAGAAAACTCGTCTTTCAACGGAGTCGTCAGATCCAGTGTATGTAACGGCAAGCCGCTGGTAATGACATTTTGGATGCTTTTCAGCACATCAGGATGGTTATGGCCAAGCGCGAGGGTGCCAGCGCCTGCAAGACAGTCAAGGTATTCTTTATTATCTGCATCGGTTATCCACACGCCGTCTGCTTTAGTAATCGCTAAAGGCAGTTTGCGAGGATAACTCCTGACGTTCGATTCAAACTCGGCCTGACGGGCCAGATAGGTTTCGTTGCTTTTATGGGCATCTGCGGTGTCAATACGGACTTTATCCGTCATCATATCACTCCCACAACCGGGGCTGCCTTTAGCGCCTCGATTGAATAAATAGTTAAAAGAAAGATGGGTCATGGAAAAATCGGGGCCAATATAGAGCCTTTTGGCACGTGGCTCAATGGTTAATTTGTTTACTGTTTTGTTACAATAAAAATGCGTTGAGTGAAGGGGGGTTAGCCATTGTTTTTGATGTGGTTTTATTAAGGCATGACGGGCGTAAACCTATGTAAAATTATTACGCCAGATAATATTAAGCCCTATGAAGAATAGGGCTGACGATACAATTATTTTTGTACAACCTGCAGCAGGCCGTGATCTCGCCCTTTGGTTTTATTCCAGGAGGCATCCGTAATACCGTTTTCATCAAGCGTAACAGAGAGGATGTAGCCTGCGCCTCTAAGCTCATAGGCATTGGCATTAAAACGTTTAACCGTCGCTTTTTTGCCATTGATTGTCGCGGTAAAGAAGCCGTTGCTCACCGTGGCGTTGATTCCATTCGCAGAGAATGACGCCTCGCGCAAAGGGTCAGCAACATGTGCCGCCTGCGCATGTTGGTCAACATGTTGGTGATGATGTTTAGCATCGTATTGTTTTGCGTATTCATCGGAGCGCTGATAGGCGTTCTGAAGTGCAGCAGCACGACTCACATTTTGGTTATCGTGTTCGACCTTATAACAGGTATCAAGACTCACGCCGGTATTGGTACAGTTAGCGATACGCTGTGATTCCGTTGTGCATCCCGAAAGCGCAATAACAGACGTGGCGGTGATGAATACCATTAATATTTTTTTCATTAACTTACCCTAATTCTATGTGCTTAAACTGACGTTACTCGTCCTGGCAGTTACCCGCCAGACTGATGACCGTATTTTTATATATGACACCAATAAAAACGCCTGTAGCGACAAGTGCAATAGAGACTATTGCCGAAGCGATAATTGTTTTTAACATTGGCTACCATCATTATGATTATAGACAAAGACGTGAGTGATAATTAATGTTCAATTACTCGCCTCTGTACTTTATTACATTCAGCGCGTATCTGTAATAGCTACGCCGGGCTACTATCCCGTAAGGTGAGGCTGATAATCTTGATGTAGATCAGGTTTGACACGAATCGGTAATAAGCCAGGATTAATCCCATCTGCAACATAACGTGTTGTATCTCAATGTCTTACTAAGTGAGTGGGTTTATTTTGAAGAATATATAGTAGGATGGGCGAAATTAATCTTTATATAATCAATGTGTTTTAATGTAGACATTATTTGAAGCCTTTTACGTTAGGTTGAGCGAGGTGATTAATAAACGGTAGCTTGAGGTACTTGCTTTCGTTGCTGGCATCTTCTACGCTAGCTGAAATATTTTGTTTTACACAATGACTCGGGGTGCCCTTCTACGTGAAGGCTGAGAAATACCCGTACCACCTGATCTGGATAATGCCAGCGTAGGGAAGTCAGATGCCTTCCCGGTTATCGCTTCTTCACGCAAGGCAGGAGCGAAACCATGCAGCCTGACCTGCTCGATTTACATGCCTTACATCACTTCCGCACTCGTTCTCCGCTGACCCACTGCATGACTAATGATGTGGTGCAGGCCTTTACAGCCAACGTTTTGCTGGCGCTAGGGGCATCTCCTGCGATGGTCATAGAAGCCGAAGAAGCTGAACAGTTTGCGACATTAGCCGATGCGCTGCTGATTAACGTCGGCACGCTGACTTCTCCTCGTGCGCAATCCATGCGCCGCGCAATCGAAAGTGCGGTGGCCGCTGGTAAGCCCTGGACGCTCGATCCGGTGGCAGTGGGCGCGCTTGCATTTCGATCTCGTTTTTGCCAGCAAATCCTGACGCTTAAACCCACAGCCATTCGCGGTAATGCCTCTGAGATCATGGCGCTTGCAGGAATGAGCGCCGGTGGGCGTGGCGTCGACACGACCGATTCCGCGGCCAGTGCGCTACCCGCAGCGCAGGCGCTGGCACGCCAGACTAACGCCATCATCGTCGTGACGGGCGAAGTGGATTACATCACCGACGGGCAACGCACGCGAACCGTTGCCGGAGGCGATATCCTGATGACGCGGGTCGTGGGAACCGGCTGTGCGCTCTCCGCTGTCGTAGCCGCTGCCTGTTCACTCCCGGGCGATCGACTGGATAACATTGCCGCTGCATGCGGTTTTATGAAGCGAGCGGGCGAGCGTGCTGCGGCGCAAAGCCATGGTCCGGGCAGCTTTGCTTCAGCCTTTATCGACGCGTTATGGAATCTGGAGGCGCAGTCATGAAACGCATTAATGCCTTGACCATCGCTGGTACCGATCCAAGCGGCGGCGCGGGGATTCAAGCGGATCTTAAAACCTTCTCGGCGCTGGGGGCGTATGGCTGTTCGGTGATTACCGCGCTGGTGGCGCAAAACACGCGTGGTGTGCAATCGGTCTATCGCATTGAACCTGATTTTGTGGCGGCACAGCTGGACTCTGTTTTTAGCGATGTGCGCATTGATACCACCAAAATCGGGATGCTGGCAGAAACGGATATCGTTGAAGCGGTGGCAGAGCGTCTTAAACGCTACCGCGTGCAAAACGTGGTTCTGGATACGGTTATGCTGGCCAAAAGTGGCGATCCGCTGCTTTCGCACTCGGCGGTGCAGTCGCTGCGGAAAAAGTTACTACCGCACGTCGCGCTGATCACCCCCAATCTCCCTGAAGCCGCCGCATTGCTTGATACGCCTCCTGCACGTAATGAAGCGGAGATGATAGAGCAGGGCAATGCGCTGCTGGCGCTAGGCTGTGAAGCGGTGCTGATGAAGGGAGGACATCTGGATGATGCAGAAAGTCCGGACTGGCTCTTTACCCGCGAAGGCGCGCAGCGTTTTACAGCTGCGCGTGTAGTAACCAAAAATACCCACGGCACCGGTTGTACGCTCTCCGCTGCCCTGGCAGCCTTGCGCCCGCGCCATGAAAACTGGGCCGATACGGTGCAGGAAGCAAAAGGCTGGCTCTCTGCTGCGCTGGCGAAAGCCGATAGTCTGGAGGTGGGTCACGGTATTGGCCCGGTACACCATTTTCATGCGTGGTGGTAAGGCGCTCAGGTAGTATAATGGATAAGGACTTTCGGCCTGGAAAACAGAGATGGAACAAGCGCATACCCGGTTAATCGCTCAGCTCAGTGAACGCTTCGCAGCGCCAGATAATACCCCGCTGTACCTCAAGTTTGCCGAGACGGTCAAAAATGCCGTCCGCACTGGCTTGCTGGAGCATGGCAATATTTTGCCCGGTGAGCGCGATCTCAGCCAGTTGACTGGAGTATCTCGTATCACCGTGCGCAAAGCGATGCAGGCGCTGGAACAGGAAGGTGTCGTCACCCGCGCCCGGGGTTATGGCACACAAATCAATAATATCTTTGAATATTCGCTTAAAGAGGCGCGCGGATTTTCTCAGCAGGTGGTGCTGCGCGGTAAAAAGCCTGACACGCTCTGGGTCAACAAACGCGTGATAAAATGCCCTGATGACGTGGCGGCAGAGCTGTCGATCGCGCCGCAGAGCGAGGTCTTTATGCTTAAACGTATTCGTTATGTTGATGACGATGCGGTATCGATTGAGGAGTCCTGGGTGCCGGTCGGGCTCATTCACGATCCGGATGCGATTGGCATTTCGCTGTATGACTACTTTCGCAGCCAGAATATCTTTCCGCAGCGGACGCGTTCTCGGGTGAGTGCGCGAATGCCTGATAGCGAATTCCAGATGCACATTAAAATGGACGACAAAATACCGGTGCTGGTGATCAAGCAAGTTGCGCTTGACCAGCAGCACCGGCCGATTGAGTACAGCATTAGCTACTGTCGCAGCGATTTATACGTCTTTGTATGCGAGGAGTAATTCCTCGCGCGTTGGCGCGCAGTCTCCGCCACGGTGGCTAACCACCCACGCGGCCACCGCATTTCCCAGTAATATCGCGTCTGCAAGCGGCCAACCCGCCGCCAGTCCGGCGAGCGTACCGCCAGCATGGCTGTCACCCGCGCCGATGGTATCCACCACGGTTGCCGGGAACGCCGGGACATGGCCGGTCTTTTCGGCGTCGTAATACCACGCTCCGTCTTTATCGTGACGCACAATCAGCGGGCAACCATAATGCTGCTGCCACGCCATACCCAGAGAATCATCCTCAACGCCCAGGCGTACGGCGGCGATGTGCGCCTCCTGACGATTCAATGACACTATCGGTTTACAGGCCATGATGCGCGACATCAGCGCAGCTGGAATATCCTCGATGCGAGGACCAAAATCGATAAATGCAGTGATATCGGTCAGTTTTTCCAGCCAGTATGTCAGCAATTCTCCACACGGCGAGGCGAGCTGATAGCCAGATAAATACACCAGGCTTTGCGGCGGTACCGTCAGCGCGTCCAGCCAACGCTGTTGCCATTGATTTTCTACGCCGCTAAACGACATAAAGGTACGTTCACCGTCAGGCTCAACGAGCGCCAGACACCAGCCGTTATCGCCGCTTTCAGCGTCAACGGCACTGTGCAGATCCTGCTTTGCCATCGCGTGACGAATGATATCCGCCCACACGCCGTGCCCCACCGGGAGTGCGTTTTGTGCCGTGATGCCGAGTCGCTTGAGTGCAATAGCGATATTCAGCGCGCAGCCACCAATATTAACGCCCTGCTGTTTAAGCTCGATATCGCAACCGCGCCAGGGAAGGGCGTAAGCGTCGGCAATGACGTCGATCACCGCTGCCCCCAAAACCGTTATCGGACGCCGCGCGCTTAAGGTATCGATACGCTCGCAGAGATCTGTATTCATACTCCCTCTCTCTGTTCCCGATAGTGCAGCAACCTTTCGCAGTAATACCCGAAGTCGAGCTGATTGACGGCATCAAGTTCTGCTTTCAAAGCCGGATCAATGGCCTTAACCCCATGCAGCGCACCACAAATGGCCGTGGCCATCGCGCCGATGGTGTCGGTATCGCCACCGAGGTTGGCGCACAAGATGGCGCAGCGATTAGGATCGGTACCCGCCAGTTCGACCATAGCAATCGCGGCGGGGACGGATTCAATGGTACTGGTGCCAGCCCCGACCAACTGATAAATCGCTTCGCTGGCGGAGTCAATGCCGTTGGCGTCCCGTACCGTTTTGACCGCCAGTTCAATGCGTGCGGCAAGCGACGCGCTAAAGGTGGTCACTTTCGACTCTTGCGCGTAGCGCGCAATACCGGGAAGCGCGTCGACAATATTCTGCCAGCTTTCGCCATCAATCGCGCGGGAAATCGCCCAGGCAATCACCACGGCACCGGCAATCGCCAGATCCGATTTATGCGTAGGGCTACAAGCCAGTGCGACCTGCGCGACAAAGTGTTCAAGCCGCGTGGCGGGCAGCAGACAGCCCAGCGGGGAGGCGCGCATGGCGGCACCATTGGTCACGCCGTTATTTTCCAGTTCGCTCACTGGTTTGCCGTCGCGGATAGCACTCAGGGCGATTTTTGAGGTGGGCCCAAGGACATTTTTATTAAACGCATCAAACTCTACGGCCCACAGCAGGATGTGTCTGCCGATGGCATCGGCATCAATCTCGCCGTCGCACTCAATAATGGCATCAGCAAGACTGAGCGCCATTGAGGTGTCGTCCGTGAACTCCGCGCGCCCAAAATAACAGGCGGCGCTATTCTCAGCAGGGCCTGGCAAAAAGCGATCAATCCAGCCGAAGTGTGCTTTTACACGGCTTCGTGGCCACAGTTCCGACGGCATACCCATCGCATCCCCCAACGTCTGCCCGTAAAGGGCACCGAGAATTCGTTCTGCTTTCATTTAACTTCCCCTCGTGTCAGCGCAGTATCGTTATCGACCACCTCAATAGCGGTGATCTCTTTATCCGATTCGCGGAAAAACAGCATAAACAGCACGGCGATAACGGCAATCATGATGCCGCCGAACGCCCACATTCCGGCCCAGTTGAAGGTCAAACCATTCACGGGCTCTTTGTACGCAAACATCTTTTCCATCATCACGCCACCCAGCCGATAGCCTAAAAGGCTGCCAAAGCCCTGACAGCACAGCGTGATCAAGCCCTGTGCGGCGGTACGCATATGTACCGGCGCTTTTTTGTCCACGTAGATATACGCGGTCACGTAATAGAAGTCGTAGCTCACACCGTGCAGCAAAATACCGAGGAACAACAGGCCGTAGGTGAAGTATTCGTCTGCGCCGCCAAAGACGAAAAAGCCGTAGCGGATCGCCGCCGTGATAAGGCCTAGCAGCAGAACCTTTTTGATACCAAAGCGCTTAGTGAAGAACGGTAGCGCCAGCATGAAGAAGATCTCGGAGAACTGACCGAGCGTCATCCATCCAGTGGCATTTTTCATTCCTACTTCGGTGAGGTATCCGTTGGCGAAGATGTAGTAAAAGGCCAGCGGCATCGCAAAGAGAAACGAACAGAAGAAGAACACGAGGAAGTTTTTATCGCGCAGCAGGATCAAGGCATCCAGACCCAGCATGACTTTAACGTCCATTTTACCGGTGCTTTTCGGCGGCGTGTTCGGCAGGAAGAACGCAAACACGCCGAGCAGCGCCGAACTTGCCGCCGTCATCAGCAGCGGAATATTGCTGTCAGAAATATCCGCGTATCCCATCATCTGCGGCAGGAACCCGCATGCCAGGCCAGAAGCAATCCAGCCGATGGTGCCCATTACGCGGATACGCGGGAAGTCGCGCTCCACGTCGTCAACATTGGCGAAGGCGATGCTGTTAGTCAACGCGATGGTGGGCATATAAGTGAGCGAGTAGGCCAGCAGCAGTGGGAAGAAGGTGCTGAACTCGGTTTGCTGCGCGGCGAAGTACATCAGGACAGCACCGGCAAACATCAATACTGCCAGCACTTTTTGCGCGGCGAAGAACCGGTCCGTCAGCGATCCTACAAGGATCGGCGAGAGGATGGCGGCAATCGCGGTACAGGCATACGACCAGCCAATTTCCCCAGCGGTAAATCCGCTTTTGCTCAGCCAGAGCCATAGCGGCACAAACCATGCGCCCCAGATAAACCATTCAACAAACATCATGAATGACAGTTGGACTTTCGTTTTCATTGTTTAATCCTGCATGTCAGAAAGGGTACGCCTTTAACATACCATTCAATAATACCTTTTAAATACCTTTGTGGTGAATGTTTGATCAATGTAACAGTTTGGTTGTACACGAAACGAGCCAGCAGATTGTGCTGAAAAAAGAGGCAGGCGGTGGAAAATCTGTTAAGTCGGTACCAGGCTTAGTCTGCCCAATCCGTTTGGGTTTGGATCACATGCTCCGACATGATGTCGGAACTTACGGGAGCATCACTATGACTGATATTGCGCAGCTGCTTGGCAAAGACGCCGACAGCCTTTTACAGCATCGTTGTATGACCATTCCAGCCGACCAGCTTTATCTACCGGGTCACGACTACGTTGACCGCGTCATGATTGATAACAATCGTCCTCCGGCCGTTCTGCGAAATATGCAGACGCTCTACAACACCGGGCGACTTGGCGGCACGGGTTACCTGTCCATTTTGCCGGTTGACCAGGGCGTGGAGCACTCCGCCGGGGCCTCCTTTGCGGCGAATCCGCTCTATTTCGATCCGAAGAATATTGTCGAACTGGCGATAGAAGCGGGCTGTAACTGTGTGGCGTCCACGTACGGCGTATTGGCTTCGGTATCACGCCGTTACGCGCACCGCATTCCTTTCCTCGTTAAGCTCAACCACAACGAAACGCTGAGCTACCCAACCGAATATGATCAGACGCTGTACGCCAGCGTCGAGCAGGCGTTTAACATGGGTGCGGTGGCGGTAGGGGCGACTATTTACTTTGGCTCCGAGCAGTCTCGTCGGCAGATTGAAGAGATCTCGGCGGCCTTTGAGCGCGCGCATGAGCTGGGTATGGTCACCGTGCTGTGGGCTTATCTGCGTAATAATGCGTTCAAGAAAGACGGCGTGGATTATCACGTATCCGCAGACTTGACCGGGCAGGCGAATCATCTGGCGGCCACTATTGGCGCCGATATCGTGAAGCAGAAAATGGCCGAAAATAATGGCGGCTATAAAGCGGTGAACTTCGGTTATACCGATGATCGTGTTTACAGCAAGCTGACCAGCGACAACCCAATCGATCTGGTGCGTTATCAGCTGGCGAACTGCTACATGGGTCGGGCGGGGCTGATTAACTCCGGCGGCGCGGCGGGCGGTGAAACTGACCTGACCGATGCGGTGCGCACGGCGGTGATCAACAAGCGCGCGGGCGGGATGGGGCTAATCTTGGGGCGTAAGGCGTTTAAGAAATCGATGGCCGACGGCGTGAAGCTGATTAACGCGGTGCAGGACGTCTATCTGGATAGCAAAGTCACGATTGCTTAAATCTTTCCCCTCACCCTAACCCTCGCCCCTTTGGGGTGTACGGTCCGGGGTGAGGGGAAGTGCATTAATTCGAAACCTCATTTCATTCCATTCAAACATCCATCCCGATCCAGTTCACAGTTCTCTGTCCTTTTGTGAAAAGTGTCACTCCCTCCCGTGCATATGCACAATAAATGGTCGATGCTTAGCGGAATTTGTCTAAGGCCGCGGACGAATTTTGCGCTTAAAGTTAGTTTCGAAACAGCTTTTCAAATTAAGACGTCGCACTGACCTCTGTTGTGTTAAGGACTGATAATGAAAATTGAATCTGTAAACGTCACCGTCTTCCAGTATCCCACGCGTCGGGTTTCCGATACTGCGGGGCACTCGCACCCCGGCCCGGAAAGCATGGCTAAAATGGCGATGCTGACCATCACCGCCGACGATGGCACCAAAGGGTACTCATTTGCGCCGCCGGAAGTGGTGCGTCCTTTTGTAGTGAACACCTTTTTCCGCAAAGTGCTGGTCGGCCAGGATGCCTTTAACCGCGAACGCATCTGGCAGGATCTGGCGCACTGGCAGCGTGGGAGCGCACACCAGTTGACCGAACGCGCGCTGTCGTTTGTAGAGCAGGCGCTGTGGGACCTGATAGGCCGCAAGCTGAACATGCCGGTCTGGAAACTGCTCGGCGGTTTTCGCGACAAAGTCCCCGCTTACGGCAGCACCATGTGTGGTGACGATCTGCCCGGCGGTCTCTCTACGCCAGACGAATACGCCAGCTTTGCCGAAAAGCTGGTCGCGCGTGGCTACAAGGCCATCAAGCTGCATACCTGGATGCCACCTGTTTCTTTCGCACCCAACCCTAAAATGGACGTCAAAGCCTGCGCCGCCGTACGTGAAGCGGTCGGTCCGGATATCGATCTGATGATCGACGGCTATCACTGGTACAGCCGCACCGAAGCGCTGTACATCGGCAAAGAATTAGAAAAACTCGACTTCGCCTGGTTTGAAGAGCCGATGGAAGAAGAGAGCATGGCCTCTTACGCCTGGCTTGCTGAAAACCTGTCGATCCCCATTATCGGCCCGGAGAGCCTGGGCGGAAAACATCACAGCCGTGCTGATTGGGTGAAAGCGGGCGCGTGCGACATCCTGCGCGCGGGGGCAAATGGTGTGGGTGGGATCTCACCAACGCTGAAAGTGGCCAATCTGGCGGAGTCGTTCGGTATGGACTGCGAAGTGCATGGCAACGGCGCGGCGAGCCTGGCCGTCATCGGGGCAATCAAGAATTGCCGCTGGTACGAACGCGGCCTGCTGCATCCGTTCCTCGACTACGACGTCCCTGCGGCGTACCTCAACAGCATCGTCGACCCAATGGACGAAAACGGCATTGTCAGCCTGCCAACTGGCCCGGGACTGGGCGAAGACATCAATTTTGCGTATATCGAAAAAAATACCGTCAGCCACGACTGACACATAACGATATCTCACCCTACAAACGGTATACACAGATGAACAACAACTCCCTCACGAGGGCGTGTTTACTCGCGCTCTCGCTGATGGTGGGGAGCGGTGCGGCGTACGCAAAAACGCCGCCCGATCAGCTCATCATCGGTATGAACATGAACAACCTGCTGACGCTCGACCCGGCGGCAATGACCGGCAACGAAGTGGTCGGTATCGTGGTGAATCTCTACGATTCGCTGGTAGAGCTCGACCCGAATGAACTCACCAACGTCAGGCCGGCGCTGGCGAAAAGCTGGGATATCGCGCCAGACGGCAAAACCCTGACCTTTCACCTGCGCGATAACGTGACGTTCCACTCCGGCAACCCGCTGACCGCAGAGGACGTGGTGTGGTCGATGCGTCGCTTATTACACCTTAATCTGGCGCAGGCCTCGGTCTGGAAATCCTACGGTTTTTCTAAGAAAAACATCGATAAGCAAATCAGTGCGCCGGATGCCTACACCGTGCAGATCGTGCTGCCGAAAGCCAACGATCCACAACTGGTGATTTACTCTCTTGGCGCGCTCGGGAATCTGGGCGTGCTCGACAGCAAAACGGTGCAAACCCACGAGGTAAACAACGACTGGGGCAACCGCTGGCTGACCACTAACGAGGCCGGTTCCGGCCCGTTTATGCTCGACATCTGGCAGGCAAAAGACGTACTGCGCATGCAGCGCAATCCGCACTACTGGCGCGAAGAACCGAAGATGAACCGCATCGTCCTGCGCCATTTTCAGGAATCGCAAACCCTGCGCCTGATGATTGAAAAAGGCGATCTGGACATTGCTAATAATATGGCGGTGTCCGATATCAACGCGCTACGTAAAGATCCGAATCTTACGGTCGAAGCCGTGCAAAAAGGAACGGTCTACTACGTGGCGATGAGCATGAAGGAAAGCCACTTCGCGAATCCTAAGGTGCGCGAAGCGGTGCGCTACCTGATTGATTATCAGGGTATCAACAAGGCGCTGATGCCGGGCTATGGCGTACTGCATCAACGCCCTATTAAGGCTGGGATGCCGTCCACGCTGCCGGACCCGGGCTATAAACTGGATATTCCTCGGGCCAAAAAGCTGCTTACGGAAGCGGGTTATCCGGAAGGGTTCGACACCACGCTGCGCGTGCTGGCCGATCAACCATTCCTGAACATCGCCATTGCCGTGCAGTCCACGCTGATGCAGGCGGGGATCAACGCCAAAATCATCACCGGCACCGGGAACCAGATTTACGGCGCAATGCGCGAGCGTAAGTTCGACATGCTGGTCGGGCGCGGCGGGAGTGGCGTTGAGCCGCATCCGCACTCCAGCCTGCGCGCGCTGGTTTATAACCCGGACAACAGTGACGAAGCCCGACTGACCAACTTCCAGGGCTGGCGCACCAGTTTCTACGACAAGCCGCTGAACGAGATGATCGACAAAGCGCTGCTTGAGCGCGACCCGAAACAGCAAATCGCCGATTACCAGCAAATCCAGGTGCGTTACGACGAGCTGATCCCGGCGATGGTCCCGCTATCGCAAATGGTGGATTCGGTGGTGGTGCGTAACGAAGTCAAAAACTTCCAGTCGCACCCGTCGGCGACCACTTTCCTGCGCGAAGTCTACAAAACAGGAGGTGACAAATGAGCGTTGCGATCCTCTCTCCCGGCTCCCGCACCCGACGCTTTTCAAAGCGTCTGACGCAGGTGCTGATCACGCTGTTTGGTTTGCTGCTGCTGACGTTCTTCATCGGGCGCGTCATGCCGGTCGATCCGGTGCTGGCCATTGTCGGCCCGGACGCTGACCACAGTACCTATCAGCAGGTTTATCAGCAGTTAGGTTTTGATAAGTCGCTGTTGACCCAGTTCGGCATTTACCTGAACAACCTGCTGCACGGCGATCTCGGCAATGCGCTGCTGACCGGCAAGCCGGTGACCGACGATATCATGCGCGTCTTCCCGGCCACGCTGGAGCTGGCCACGATGGCCATTATTGTCGGTGCCGGTTTAGGCATTCCGCTGGGCGTACTGGCGGCGGCACGTCGTAACAGTCTTTCTGACTACGTGGTGCGTATCATTAGCCTGGCCGGTTACTCCACGCCGATCTTCTGGGTGGGGATGATGGGGCTGCTGCTATTTTACGCCTGGCTCGGTTGGGTGGGTGGTGCAGGGCGGCTGGACTTAGGGCTGGATGGCATCGTGCCACGCCGTACCGGGCTGATGACCGTCGATGCGTTGCTCGCTGGCAACAGTGCGGTGTTCTGGAACGCGATTAACCATCTGGTGCTGCCCGCGTCGTTACTCGGCTTTCACTCGCTGGCCTATATCAGCCGTATGACCCGCAGCTTTATGCTCGCGCAGCTGTCGCAGGAGTTCATCATCACCGCGCGGGTTAAAGGGTTAACCGAGCGTCAGGTTATCTGGAATCATGCGTTTCGCAACATTCTGGTTCAGCTGCTAACCGTGGTGGCGCTGGCGTATGGCTCGCTGCTGGAGGGTGCGGTATTGATTGAAACCGTCTTCTCCTGGCCGGGCTTTGGCTCGTATCTGACCGGCAGCCTACTGCTGGGTGATATGAACGCGGTGATGGGCTGCGTGCTGCTGGTGGGGCTGATCTTCGTGATGCTCAACCTGCTCTCCGACATGCTGTATCAATTCTTCGACCCGAGGACGAAATCATGACCGTTTCTCTGGATACGCCGCTGGGGGCGCGCAACAGCGAAAGCCGTCAGCGTATCAAACGTACGGCTCTGCGTGCCGCAGGATTTGTGGGCAAAATGGCGCGCAATCCGCTGACCGCGATTGGCGGTGGAATTGTCCTGCTCCTGCTAATTGTTGCGGCGTTTGCGCCATGGATTGCGCCCTATAACCCGCTGGTTCAAGATCTCAACAACGCGTTAGTTGCACCGAACGCGCAGCACTGGTTCGGTACCGATGAGTTTGGACGCGACATCTTTAGCCGCCTGGTGTACGGCTCGCGCATCACGCTGTATATCGTGCTGCTGGTATCGGTCACCGTCGGTCCGCTGGGCCTGCTGCTGGGCGTGACCGCCGGGTATTTTGGCGGCAAAGTCGATGCAGTACTGATGCGCGTGACCGATATCTTTATCTCCTTCCCGAGCCTGGTGCTGGCGCTGGCGTTTGTGGCGGCGCTCGGTCCGGGGCTGGAGCACGTGGTCATTGCGATTACGATCACTGCCTGGCCGCCGATTGCGCGACTGGCGCGTGCCGAAACGCTCTCTTTGCGTCAGGCCGATTTTATCTCCGCGGTACGTTTGCAGGGGGCTTCTGCACCGCGTGTGCTGTGGCGACACATCGTGCCGCTGTGCCTGCCATCAGTCATTATCCGTATCACCATGAACATGGCGGGGATCATCCTGACCGCCGCGGGATTGGGTTTCCTCGGCCTCGGCGCGCAGCCGCCTGAGCCGGAGTGGGGCGCGATGATCTCCAGCGGGCGCACCTACATGATGGAGTGCTGGTGGGTAGTGACTATTCCGGGGCTGGCGATCTTGATCAACAGCCTGGCGTTCAACTTCTTAGGAGATGGCCTACGTGACATCCTCGATCCTCGCAGCGAATAATCCTCTGCTCGACGTGCGCGATCTCCACGTCGACTTTATCAACGGCGGTGCCATCACCCACGCGGTGCGCGGCGTCTCGTTTCAACTCGGGCGAGAAAAGCTGGCAATCGTCGGTGAATCTGGCTCCGGCAAATCGACGGTCGGACGGGCGCTGCTGCGTTTGCACCCGGCCAAAGCGCAAATCAGTGCCACGCGGATGCAGTTTGGCGATGTCGATTTGCAAGCCGTCAGCGAAGCGCAGATGCGCGGCATTCGCGGCAAGCGTATCTCGATGATTATGCAGGATCCGAAATACTCGCTGAATCCGGTGGTTTGTGTAGGTGACCAGATTGCAGAAGCCTGGCTCACGCACCATCCGGGGCGCAAAGCGGAGGCCAAAGCCAAAGTGCTGGAGATGCTCGACGTAGTGCGCATTCGCCAGCCGGAGCGCGTATATCACCTTTACCCCCACGAGATTTCCGGCGGGCAGGGGCAGCGCATCATGATCGCCATGATGCTGATAACCGATCCCGAGCTGGTGATTGCCGATGAACCGACCTCGGCGCTGGACGTCTCGGTGCGTTTGCAGGTGCTGGGGTTGCTGGACGATCTGGTGAAATCGCGCGGGCTGGGGCTGATTTTTATCAGCCACGACATCAACCTGGTGCGCAGTTTTTGCGATCGGGTGCTGGTGATGTACGCCGGGCGGGTGGTGGAGTCCATCGCCGCCTGCGATCTGCACAATGCGAAACATCCGTACACGCAGGGCCTCATCAGCGCGCTGCCGGAACTTAACCATCGCCGCCCGGTGCTGCCTGTTTTGCAGCGTCAGGCCAGCTGGCTCACCGAGTAAGGAGCAGAGATGATCGAAATCAAACACCTCAACCTCGCGTTCGGCGAGGGTGAAAAGCGTAATCAGGTGCTGGACGACGTGAACATTCACGTTAAGGAAGGGGAGATTTACGGGCTGGTGGGCGAATCGGGTTCCGGTAAAACCACGGTGTTGAAGTGCCTTGCCGGGTTGTTCACCCACTGGGACGGCGAGCTGGCGATTAACGGCAAACCGCTCGAGAAGCGCATCAGCCAGGAACGCTGTCGTCGCGTGCAGATGGTGTTTCAGGATCCTTACGGGTCGCTGCATCCGCGTCACACCATTGGCGATATTCTGGAGGAGCCGCTGCAAATCCACGGCATTCAGGACCGGGATCGGCGTATCCACGGTTTGCTGGATAAGGTGGGGCTGAACCGGGCGTTTCGCGATCGCTATCCGCATCAGCTTTCGGGCGGACAGCGCCAGCGTGTGGCGATTGCGAGGGCGTTGATTCTGGAGCCGCAGGTCCTTTTGCTGGATGAGCCAACCTCGGCGCTGGACGTGTCCGTCCAGGCCGAAATTCTCAACCTGTTGGCGGAACTCCAGCGTGAGTCGAATCTGACCTACCTGATGGTGACCCACGATCTCGGGGTGATTGCCCATCTGTGTCAGAAGGTAGCGGTGATGCAGTACGGCAAAATTCTGGAAACGTTAACCGTAGACGAACTGGTCGCTGGAAACGCCAAAACCGACTATACGCGGATGCTGGTGAATGCCAGCCAGCAGTACAGTCGGGAGATGGCGCGGGAAGTTGGTTCCCTTTAATTAACCATGGGGATTCATGCCAACCCAGGAACGTTCCTCCACACTTGCACGGGGCCGAGAAATCCCCTTTTTTATACATCATCCTTATAGTAGGTGCAGTTTTTCCGAGCAAACGACATCCTTCCGGAGTTTTTTTTATATATGTAAACTAATCAAGGCAAGCCCGTAAAGGGCTTGCTCTATATTTATGCTGTGGCTCTTTCATTCCACGAGTCATTATAAATTATGTTGCCTTCAACATACTTCCAGCTAATCGATTCATATCTCAATTCAACTTCTTCAAGATGTACGCTAGCTACACCTAATGGGAATAACACTGGTGACACTCTTGTAACTTTAACATTATTAAGCTCGATATTAAAATACTCAAATTCTATACCAGCCTCATTAATTTTATACATTTTAATGATGGCTTTGCAAAATGTTCTCCCTGCGCATACAGCACGAAATAGATATGGCGTTAGTTTGTCCATTTCTTTTTCGAATGTGATTGGTGTATGTAATCGTGTTCCTGTTAATTTGCCTGTGTTATGATCTGTTGGAATCCAAATCGAGTGGTTAAATGATTTCATTTCAGTAGAGCCTAACCGAGTGGGCATAATACATTCACCTACTAATGGCGAATCATCTTCATCATACATCCATATATGAGCTGGTATTGACATAAGTCATCCTCTGTTTTTGTGGTGTAAATATGATAAATATGTCGAGATAAAAAGCACTATCAATAATGAAATGCCGATGAGTACCATTACCGTTCCTGCATCTTCTATATTCACTGCAATAGTAACTGCTATGATGATAAAAATTATGAATGCACCTAAATTAATAATTTCATCAATAAAATGCTTTAACACCCACTTTAGAATACGTTTCAAATAATACATCATGATTTGAACATACTCCTTATTGTAGATGCTATTTTTGCATCTGAAGCTGTATTTATATTGAAGTAACCATTTTTCGTTATAATTGGCTCTATGCTGAAATACAACATTTCAAGCGTTTCTTCGTATAATGCATTGTAGAACTGAGGACACATTTTTTTTAAATTATTAGCACTATCAGCGGATTGCTTTATCGTCCCTTCTGAGCCTAACACGAAGGTTACAAACGCAGCTCGTCCTGCAATTGCTTTACCAAGTGAGCTTTCCACTGCGACGTTCATTTCGTAGGTCAAACATATAGCTTTTGTTACTGCATACATCAATGCAGCATCAGATGCTTGCCCCACTGAATAGTTAGTTGTAATTGGCACAACTCTTTCTAATATGGTCTTTTTTTGTTGCGCATTTCTATTTTTCAATAGAGTTTTTATATAAATATAAATCATGTGAAAAACAACATCAGTATCTTTCACTAAATGATATAACCCTAAGAAAAATCTTTTATCTTCTTCTTTTAATTTGCTGCATACATCTTGATAGTTATCTGTTAGGCAAGAGGTATAGTATAAGATTCGCTTCGCTCCATCATTCATGTTATTCAGTGATTTCATGAACTCATCTTTTACTCCAGCGAAAGCCTGATCGAGCCTTGCGGCTAAATGTTCATCTGTACCGATTTTATCCATGATCAAATTGTTGTAGTACATATGATCCTCTTTTGCCATAAATCATAATGGTCAGACTTTACTAAATGTAATAATGTGATGTAATTCACATTTTGTTGCATGAGCATTAAAAAGAAATTACATATTATGCGTATTTTAGATGTTTAAGTTTTGTTTATTCGTAGAATCAATGCAATTTTTGATTTTGAATTAATTAACAAATGTAAGTGGTTTAAGTTACCAGATGACTGTGTATCCAGTTTTTCTACAAATTAATCTTAGCTGTCCTGATGCTTTGAAGAAACATCATTGTTTGTGTGATTCTGAATGCGTACCTTGATTTTTTAGACAGTTGCATTTGTCCGGCTAAAGATTTAAATGTGCGACGAAAATCACGAGGTGTGAAAGAGGGATACCCTGGGGATTAGTAATAGCGGGTAGTTTGATAACTTAACAACTTCAGGTTTAAAAGTGGTCTGGTTCTTTTTCATGGAGTGTCTAATTTCTTGGATCTCCTTTGATTACGCTCAACCTCTCCCGTGGGGGAGAGGTTAGTGGAGGGCATCAACGCAGAAGCGCACAGTCCGGCGGCAGGCGACAGTTCAGTGCGCCGGGCAGCAGTGTTATGCGGAAATGCTCACCGCTGAGCGGCTCGCCGTCGAGGTTAAACGTCATACCGTGTGGGGCGATAACCTCAAACCACGCGGACTGGCCGTCAATAATATTCGGGCTCTCCTCGGGGTTGGTCAGCGTGGTAAACAGCGCCGGAAGCAGGCCGTCGCCAGTGAAAATTCTCAGCTGGAGTAAACCATCGTTAATCAATGCCTCGGGACAAAGCTGCTGACCACCCCCCGCCTGACGACCGTTGCCGATCCCAATCACCAGAGCATCACCTTGCCAGTGAAAACCTTCACCGTTGATTTCGCAGCGGTCAGGTTTGAGCGTATCCATGCGCATCAGCCCGTGAATCAAATACGACACGCCGCCCAGCGCAGCCTTTAGTTTTTCCGGTGTTTCGCTAGTGATACGCGTCCCAAAGCCACCCGTCGCCATATTGATAAAGCAGGTTTTTTCATTCACCTGCGCAATATCCACAGCGGTGGCCTTGCCGACGATGGCGAGCTGGAGCGCCTTATCGAGGCTTTCTGGGATCCCGGCGCTGGTAGCGAAGTCATTGGCGGTCCCAAGCGGTAAAATGCCCATCACCGGGCGCTTTTCAGGATCCAGATTGATAAGTGCAGTGGCAATTTCATTGATCGTGCCGTCACCCCCGCCAGAAATCACGGTCTCGACGCCCAGCCGACAGGCCTCATCAATGTAACGTGTGGCGTCGCCTTTTTCCCAGGTGACGCGAACGTGGATATTCACCCCTTCGTCACGCAGGTCGGTAATCGCCTGGCGCAACAGATCGTTGCCAGCACTTTTGCCGTTGAGGATCAGTAAACTATCTGGATATGTTGCCATCCACGGTGCTCCCTTTTTTAGCTCTATCAAGAGTGTATCTCAGGGAAGGAAAAAGCGGGTAAGAACTGGATGAAAGGGACGAAATTAAGGTTCGTTGCGCTTGAGGGCTGATTCAAATCAAATAACGCTGATGGCCTGACGTCATCTCTTTTTGCTTACGCCGCTTTAGCTGTAGCCGATAGCATCAGGCTATCAACCTTTGCTGGATGCTGACTGAGAGAAAAACCTGCATTCATGTATCTTTTAGATTTGTGATGTTGATTACGTGATTGATGGGTATGTGCCAGAAGCGGACGTTACCTACTTACAATCAGATAAACAACCTTGAGCATTAACATGGGGATGCTAAGGTAGACACTTGTTCTTAATGAGAGGTTTTCAACATGAGCAATGTAATACGAACGAATTATCCTGAGTTAGGCGAAGTAAAAGCACCCTATGTCCATTCAGTAAAGCACGGCGATACTCTCTATATATCTGGATTAACTGCCTTTGGCACAACTGCTCAACATCAGGGCATTGTTGAGCAGGCTGAAGAAATATTCAGTCAAATAAGGAAAATTGTCAGCACAGAAGAAATTGATTATTCAGCGCTTATCAAAGTGACCATATTCATTACCTCTTTTGATGCGATCGATGAACTCCGTAAAGTGCTTTACCAAAACTACGGATATTACTTGCCTGCCAGTTCTCTAGTAGAAGTCAGCCGCCTTTTTTCACCAGACCTATCAATAGAAATTGAGGCTATATTCGGCCTTTGATTCATTGTTCAGAGCCTAATGTCGCGCGAGACATGCTCTAAGCTAATCTAACTAAGCACCAAAGGCCGTAACCGTCCGCTCCGTGCCATGAGCGGACACCGTTACAAATAACCATTGTGGTTGCAAAAGCCAAGATGTTAATAGGGATGCTGAATCAACACGTCTTAATTATTTTTAGTGCTACGCATACTTTTAGAAGGCTGAAGCATTTATCGACATATCGACGTTCCCACCGAATCCAATGCGGTAAGTTTTACTTTCATTTTCCTTTAGAGTTATACCTACTTCTTTTAAACCAGCGACACAAATGCTTGTCTGTTTTGCACTTAAAACATGATCCCCGGGTTGAGCATAAAATGTTACTTTCTCTCCAGTATCCAATTCGGCAATTGCTCTACCATCAAGATAAACAACTATGTTGCAACCACTTCCAGTGAAACCAGAGTCACGTTTGACTACTAGGGTAGCGTCGCCTGGAATTTTCGTTTGGGAAGATTTTAAAATTATACGTTCTGCTGGAACATTTTTAGCATCTTCATTACTGACAACAGTTGTAGCACAACCACCTAACAGGGTGATAAAGGCGAAGACAAAGCTTTTCCAACCGATAATTTTGTGACGCATGCTATGTTCCATTCATAATGATTAAATACAATAACCGAATCCCCACTGCTTTGGTAGTAATGCATATAGTCGGCAGCACAGCCTCTTAGCTATTAGTGATCTCAGGGTAACTCAGCACCTCGCTCAGACCTGACCTTCAACTAACTGGTTTGCGCGCTCCGTGCCAAAAACGGACATTGATAACATTGAGATATGTTAGATTATGGGGAGCAGATCAATCCTGCTGTAAGACCGCTATAAATTCCAGTCTACGCGGTCTGATAAAACCTTGCCCTCCTAATGCTGAAAGCTGCCACAATGGTTGGCCACCCACCTCACCAACCGTTTCCAGCGTGCAACCCATTTCGTCAAGCATGAGGGTTAATTCTTTTGAGTCGGGCTCCAGTAAACGATCCACCTTACTGTGCCCCATATAAGACCACTCGCCATTGTTTTCTTTAAAATAGAGGAATGGACTACATTCCTTTTGCACTTTCTCAAGACGGTTGAAGTAGTTTCGGTACGCATTATCGCCAGAAATGAACAATAGATTATCCAAAGGGCCATTGACGTCTCTGCGCGCAAAGATGGCACGAATTAATGTAGAGGAATTGCCACGCGAGGGATTTAAAAAACCGCCCTGCGACAGTCCCTTTTCGCACGGTTTCAGGGATTTATAACGCTTCTGTATGTCCCTGAATGGATAGTTTTCACCGACGGTAAATGTCATTACACTTCTCCTGAAAAACAACTACCTAAAAGATAATTAACGACCAAAATGTTAAAAACTTTATTCAGTAGCAGAAAAAATCGCGACTTCGCGCTGTTTTTAGTTTGTTGGGAATTGCAAGCATTCCTGTAATCCATACTATTCGCTTTTAGATAATTTCCGGAGACCCTCCAAGGCCAATGTACGCTCTTCGCTGTGAGTTCAACTGATGGATGCAACACGTCCGCTTCTTGCCAGGAGCGGACTTTTTGGTAGTTGTCAGTAGGAAAATATTTCAGGAGAATTAGGCTGACTTTAGGTATTGCCATTGTTTATGAAGTCATAAACTGTTGAATCTGGCTCCAACAGGGTTTACCGACTCCCTAAAGAAAGGATGCAGGAAATCGAGCTATGCGTACTCATCAACTGAATAAGTCCCGTAAATTGTATCGCAGCGTCAACACGACTACGCGGCATCATTCTA
This sequence comes from Enterobacter sp. SCRI0065, assembly GCF_059766475.1. Lineage (NCBI taxonomy): Bacteria > Pseudomonadati > Pseudomonadota > Gammaproteobacteria > Enterobacterales > Enterobacteriaceae > Enterobacter > Enterobacter sp. SCRI0065. The sequence continues at coordinate 451,976 of NZ_JCBAJB010000002.1, forward strand.
ATAATCAGGGTGCTGATTATCGCTGGGAACGTAATCGTAAAAAAGTCGGCGATGAGCTACTGGCAAAGCGCGAGACAATGCATGGCCGGCAGAAGCGTGGCCGGGATTATACGCCATTGTTTTACTTTCTGATCAAACATATTGGCAAACCGTGGGATGAAATATTCAGCGAAGTATCTGGACGTCTTGATACCAACGAGCCTGTTTTCTGGTTGGTGGCGCTACATGAGCATCAGCGAAGGGATTTAGTCTGCATTGGTGAAAGCAGCTTTTATCCGGGTCTGTTTATTGATGAAAATGGGATTCTGCAACAGGTAAATCCTTTGATTTCGGGGAAGGATGTTACGGTGACTTGCCGCTGCTGCACACACACTTATATTGGTGAGCCTGTACCCTGGATGGATTGAGTCTCCACATCCCTGTCCGACCACGGGGGCGTCCGCCATCAGGTGATAGTGTGATGGCAAAGTTTCGCACCTCGCAGCCGATAATGACACCATCTTTAACTCCGTGCCAAACGCACGCCACAAACATCATGGTGTGTTGATCAACGGAGGAGCAGGTCAAAGGTCGCCTGTTCGTTGTTCTTTTCGTCCGACTTTGCAAAGATGTTTCGTACACGATTCCAGACCTGCCACATAATCAGGAACAGGTTCTGCTTTGAGGATTCCTATATGACCGCCTTTCATCAACTTACCGCCACCAGTCTGGACGGCAAGACCATCCCGATGGTCGACTACGCTGGTAAGGTGGTGCTGGTCGTTAATACTGCCAGCCATTGTGGCTTCACACCTCAATACGGTGGCCTTGAGGCGCTTTACAAGAAATACGCTGCCCAGGGGTTGGTGGTGCTTGGTTTCCCCTGCAACCAGTTTGGTAAACAAGAACCCGGCGGTGCCGATGACATCGCGCAGACCTGCCACATTAATTACGGTGTCAGCTTCCCGATGTTCGAAAAAGTAGAGGTCAACGGAACCGCAGCACACCCGGTGTTTCGTTATCTAAAAAACGAATTACCCGGCGTACTGGGTGGGCGGATCAAGTGGAACTTCACTAAATTCCTGATTGGACGCGACGGTAAACCGCTTAAGCGTTTTGCCCCGATCACTGCGCCGGAGAAAATGGAAGCCGCCATCCTTGCCGCACTTGAAATTTAAGTGTTCGGTGATGTGCACTATTCAATTGTTGAGCGCTTCCGACAACGCTAAAAGGGGTGAAAATAAAGTCACCCTTATTTTTTGTCTTCACCCGCTTTCCGGCGGATTTCAATCATTCTGATATACCTATCCCGAAGCTCTTTATCCTGTTTGATAACCATTTCCCTGGGCAAGGATATCCGCTCGTTATTCCATTCATCTACGATATTGCCGCACGCTTTGTAAGCATCATTAACAATGTCTACCGCAGGGATCGTTGTGTTTATATACGGAATCGTATGCTTGTTCAGGCATACGGCGATTGGTGGGCCATAATCATGCTCTTCAGCATGGAGGGGAATAGCAAAAAGTAATGCAAACAGTGTTAAAAGCCTCAATTTCATTTTCCCTGCTTTACGGTGTACCGAGAGATTATGTCCAGATTCTTTGTATAAGGTAAACAGTGTGGGGATGTAGCCTGAAGCTGATTTGCTTATAACAAAAAAATAAGCCTGCGTAAGGGCGTTTATACGCCCTTACAATAGGGACTTTCAGCGGTGCAATGCGGGTTTGCGCGGCACACAAGACCACTGAAAAACACTATAAATCACTCAAGCGTGGACACTGTGTGGACACTCTGAGCGTCAGTGCCACCGCGTAAAGGATTGAGCGTTATCGCGTCCTGCAGGTATTCAGGGGCGAAATGTGCATACGTCATGGTTTGCTCAATTCGTGAATGCCCGAGAATCCGTTGAAGCGTGATAATGCTGCCCCCGTTAATCATAAAGTGGGTGGCAAAGCTGTGACGCAATGCGTGCGTTGCCTGACCCGGTGGCAGGTCCGGTTTCAACTCCTTCATTAGCCGTCTGAACGCTGGATAGTTAGCGTCAGTGAACAGAAAGCCACGCTTACCTGCAGTGATCATTGTTGCCAGCTCCTCGGATATCGGAACGGTTCGCGGCTTGTTGGTCTTTGTCTTAACAAACGTGACGCGATTTTGGATGATGTTTTCCGCTTTCAGTTTTGCCGCCTCACTCCATCTCGCGCCGGTGCTAAGGCAAAGAATCGCAATTTTTTTATTATCTCCGTCTACTTTAGATAGAAGCTCGGCGATCTCTTCTTGCGTGAGATATCCAGTTTCTGGTTTATCTTCCTTCAACCTTTTCAGGCCCCGGAAAGGATGCTCCCCGAAAAATAGCTCCGCATCTATCAATGCAGTAAACATCCCGCTAAGACACGTTAAATCACGATTTATACTCGATGGCTTGATGCCTTGAGAACGCCGCACAGTGCTGTAGTGGCTTATCAATGATTTAGTAATCTGAAAGGCACATGGGTCACTGGTTATCTTGGTAAACAGCTCAATCTTGCCCAGGTAATCTCGACCGTGAGTCTCGTGTTTGCCTTTCAACTCCCACCAAATTTTTGTCAGTTCCGACAGATGCCGCTTATCTGTCGGTTTCGCTAACCATTCTTTGTTGTGATGGTTGTACTGCGTATGTTTCTCGAAAGCGATAGCTTCGCTTTTCTTTTCGAACTTCCTGCGGATGCGCTTTCCGTTGCGCCCTGCAGGTCTAATGTCCACTTCATATCGACCATCATCGAGTTTCTTAATTGTCATAAGAAAACCCTCCGAAGGTATGTTTACTCTTTGTAGCTAACTGCTTGTTTTTAAATGCTGGGTACTTTTCGGCCAGTATTAAGCACTTTTCAAAAATGTACCTGCGATGAAGCGTTAACCAGTCTTTTGGTCTGAGTGCGGCAAGTTTGTTGTTTCTTGCCCAAAGTGTGCGAGTGCCGGTGCAATCTGCCCGGATTCTGGAGAAATTTGGTCAGTCATAAACCAAAGTGTGTATTTCATGAACTGAGGCATTTTCAATATTTTCATCATCACATCTGTAGGCGGTGTCGACCGACCGCTTTCGTAATAGCTTAATGTCCCATATGGAATCCCTGTTAAATCAGATAGTTGCTGCCTGCTTAGGTATTCTGACTTTCTAATGAGTACAAGTTTTTCATTCAGCGCGTTTGACATAGTGTTTAGATCTCAATACCATTTGATTTAGATGTAGATAGTTTTGTGTTTAGAAATGAACACAATAAGTCACTATAAGACATTAGAAGCGATTCATAAATGTTTGAGGGGTCTTTAGCATGGCGAAGCAAATCGCGTTACAAACAGATGCAGTGCCATATCAGGAGTTTGCAAGACTGATTGGCAAATCGGAGCGTGCTGTAAAGGGGATGATTGATAGAGGGAAATTGCCGGTAATTGAAATGACAGATCCTCAATCGGCATCTGGTCGTGCTGGGGAGTATTGGATTTATCTGCCTGCTTGGAACAACGGAATGAAACTTGCCTACGAAAGCCGCCCGAAAGAAATTCGTGAAGGGTGGCTTATGTGGCTTGGTTTGGGGGAGCCCAAATGATGACCGAGCCACGTTGTATTGCCCAGTTGCTCCGTAATGAAAGCCCTGTTTCGATTAACTTCACGATCACCCATGGCCGTGGACGTCAGGGCGTTATCATTAGAACCCGCAAGCTTGGTATTTTTGCCACCGCGAAACTTATCTTTAAATCAAGAGGGTTATCCCTATGTCGGTTATGACTCTTGCGCTGGTCCAAAAACAACCTCAATCACTTCGCGTTGTAATCGGTAAACATCTTGCGCTTCCCCGTTGGCAGGATACTTGTGATTTTTATAATCAGATGATGGAACGTGATCGCCTGACAGTATGTTTTCATGCTCAGTTAAAACAGCGTCATGCAACTATGCGCTTTGAGGAAATGAACGATGTCGACCGCGAGCGTTTGGCTTGTGGCATCGATGAATTACGAGCGGCATTTTCAAAACGTCGTCAGGTTGGTGCTTCTGAGTCGTCATACATCGGTTTTTTATCCGTAGGCCAGCGCCGCACTTTATTCCTTCATGCTGGTTTAAGCGAGGTCGAATTTAATCAGCCTTACTGGCGCATTGATGAAGATTCTTGTTATTGGCGTGAGAAATTATTCCGCGCGCTCCGTGAATTATTCAGCTTGTTTGAATATGCCCCAACTATTTTAACCTCGGTTAAGCCTGAACAGTATTTGCATTAATTAGCTAGTTGAACATTTTACGCACTTGAATGTGCGGGGCATCTTTTTGTCTGGAGCCAGGTAAATGGATAAAGAAATATCAGCACCTCGCAGCAATATGAAAGCACTGTTGGCACAGGCTGCAGTTGAGGCGCAGCTAGTCACGGCGACCAGTTTCGCGTCGGCGCTTGATTCTTTGATAGCTCACATTTGTAAGTCTGAAATGAATCGGACTGAAATTATCGAGCTGTTGGGGCAGGAATCCGAAAAGCTTCACAATTCTCTTTTGAGTCAGTAATAAATTAATAAGGGACTGTATGAGCATTAATATCGTTATCGATAATAGATTCGTTATTACCAGCGACCAATTTCAGTTTATTTTGCAGGAAAAGAAAATCGCAAAATCTGGAAAGAATGCCGGTAAAGAGTGGCTCGATATCGTGGGCTTTTATCCAACGATTCCTAAGCTCGTTTCTGGCCTGATTCTGCATAACCTTCTAACCGGTGAAGCTCGTCAGTTTTCCGATTTAGAAAAGCAGGTTGAGCTGTTAGGTCAAAAATGTCTGGAAGCATTCACCGCTAATGACCGCTGAGAATCGGGGGGGCGTCGCCCCCTCGCCACCACCTCCACTATCAAAAAGCACCGGTGATACCTTCGTCGGTGCTTATCCGTGGAATAAATCCCGCAAGGCCATTGGCCGCGACAGACCCCTTACACGTGCCGAACTCCGTCAGGTGCAAGGCGTTTTAAACCGGATTGACCGCCTGCCGTTTTTCCTGCAAACGCTTTTTACCTCGCGTTATAACTTCATCCGCCGATCCAAAAGCCCTCTTGGTGGCCTCTATTTCCTCAAAAACACTTTTGAGCGCAAGCTGCTGCCGCGTCTTGAGCGTGTTAATGAGCTGTGCGGGATGAATGAATCCGCCTCGATTGGGTTTTTGTCTGCGCGTGATGAATATGCACGCCTGCCGGATATGAACGACAAAGAGCTAAGGAAATTTGCGGCCAGAATAGCCTCTCAGCTCTGGAGCAGATACGAGGAGTTAAGCGACGCATGGGCTCACGCGCACGGCGGAAGAGAGACTCTTTTCACCGATGAGGCGCAGGCGCATTTATACGGGAAAGTTGCCGGTGTTGCGCGCGCTTTCAACCTCACACCGATGAACTGGAAAAAATACCGTAAGGGTCAGATGACGATCCGACAGGCGTTTTCCGCTATTTCCCGTCTGATTAAGGATGAGTGGTGGGTTGACCAGCTCAAAGCGCAACGTATGCGCTGGTGCGAGGCGCTGCTCATCGCTGCCGGTGAGGTCAATAAAGACCGCTCACCTTACGCAAGCAAAAGGGCGATCCGCGATGTTCACGCGCGCCGCCTGGCTAATCTTGAATACCTCAAATCATGCGAGCTGGAAAACAAAATCACCGGCGAACGTATCGACCTCATCAGCAAGGTCATGGGGAGTATCTCAAACCCTGAAATCCGTCGTATGGAGCTGATGAACACTATCGCCGGGATTGAGCGCTACGCGGCCAGCGTTGGTGACGTTGGAATGTTTATCACGCTGACCACGCCGTCGAAGTATCACCCGACCCGACAGGTCGGCAAAGGCAAAAACAAAACGGTACAGCTTAATCACGGCTGGAACGAAACCGCATTCACTCCCAAAGACGGCCAGCGCTATCTCTGCCGTATCTGGAGCCTGATACGCACCGCCTTCAAAGATAACGATTTAGATGTTTACGGGATGCGCGTTGTCGAGCCGCACCACGACGGCACGCCACACTGGCACATGATGCTGTTTTGCAAACCCGGTCAGCGTAAAGCCATTAACGAAATTATGCGTCGTTACGCGCTAAAAGAGGACGGCCACGAAAAGGGTGCGGCAAAACAGCGCTTTGAATCACGCCATCTTAATCAGGGCGGCGCGGCGGGTTATATCGCTAAATATATTGCCAAAAATATCGACGGTTACGCGCTCGACGGCCAGCTCGACCACGACACCGGCAAGCCTCTGAAAGATACAGCCGCAGCCGTCACCGCATGGGCATCTACATGGCGCATCCCGCAGTTTAAACCAATTGGCCTCCCGACAATGGGCGCTTACCGCGAACTGCGCAAGCTGCCTCGCGGCGTGAGTATCGCCAGCGAGTTTGACGACAGAGTCGAGGCTGCGCGAGCGGCTGCAGATAAAGGCGATTTTGACCTGTATATCATCGCGCAGGGTGGGGCAAACATGCCGCGTGACGGCCAGACCGTCAGGGTCGCCCGTAAGGTGACGGATGAGGTCAACGAATACGAGGAAGATATCGAGAGAGTGGTTGGCATTTATGCCCCTCACCTCGGCGCGGGTCATATCCGTATAACGCGATCCGCAGACTGGCGCATCGTTCCAAAGGTTTTGGCCGTTGAGCCTTTGACTTTGAAAAGCGGCTCTGCCGCGCCTCGGAGTCCTGTCAATAACTGTGGAAAGCTCACCAACGGTGGTGATCCAGTTATGACACCTACACCGTCTGAGCAAGCCGCAGCGGTGTTAAATCTGATTGATAAAGGGGTCATCGGATGGGATGACCCCGAAGTGATGAGGGTGCTCAGAGCAGCCTCAAAAGACGGCGCGCCGCGCAAAAATCGCCAGCAAAGAAACGCAGCGCCCCTTAAACCTGCAGAACAAGCGCCATCAGCCCGGATGACCAAAGCAGAACGCGAGCGCATACCAAAAATTCGCTTCGATTTGGCTCAGGAAGGTATTACCCCGGAACGGTGGGAGCTCGACGCGCTGGCGCGCGGAGCAACTGTGATTTATGGGGATAAAAAATTCCATTACCCGGCCACTGATGGATGGCCGGGTTTTGAGTGAAGGCATTTGGTTAAAGACAAGGGAATCAAACGGGAAAATGGTTTGAGTGTAGTCATTCACTTAGAATCTGAATACTCAGGGGCAAAGACTTATTTTTTTAGGTGAGGATTAAGGGTACATATTCCCGTGAGTCAATAGCTGATGTGATATAGGTTTGGTCTTTGACGCCCAAAATTGCGACAAGGAGTCTGCATACCAATGCCTCCATCTGTACAATTAAATTAGTGGGTAGATTGTGCTGGTTAGCACCTTTAAAGCTGGAGAAGCCTAATGGTTGACCAAAGAAAATAGCCTCATGGAAATTATCATTTCTAAGAGAGGCAATACCCTCTTTTCCTGTAGACCAAAATGGTACGGGCATACATAGTTCGCTACACATCCATTCAATTCGCTCTGAGTGTCTTGGTTGACGATCTACGCGAGGGCTTCCTTCCCATAAGATTTTAAAGCATCCATCAATTGCCATATACAAGTATTGAAATCTCTCAAAACCCATAGCTTGGGGGTACTGAGATAGAAATAAAGCATGCACAACAGCTGGTAAGCGTGGAATTGCATGATGATTTTTTTTATCTTCAATGAAATCCAGAGATATGTTTATGATGCTTCGAGTATTAGCAGGTGTCATTACAAAGTCGACTAGCTTATTAGGTTTAATTGATGCAGCATCGAGAAAACCTGCGTCAGTAGTTGTAAGCCTAATACCCATGAAAAATGATAAGCACCATATAACGAAATTTAAGCCATCGGAGCTCCACTTGCCATTTAACTGGAGGTAATGTGTTTTTGGTAAACCAAACACCCTGGTGTTATATGGCATAGATTTTATTCCATTCGCCATGATATGCACCTGTTTTGCTCCAGGGTAAATCCAATCTTTGACTACATTTGGATGACTGTTAACATCAACTATTGATTGATGCAAACTTGGTGAAGTCTTCACGCTAAAACGTTGATCCTCTATGTCTATTGCGTATGGATAGTATCCGAATGCTGCGCAAACCCTTGAAGCATTACCTTTGGGATTCATATCTTTCAATGGGGTACCTGCAAAATTTTCATGCTAATGCTAAAACTATATCAGTAAAAAAGGTGCTCTGAATATGGCATTTTTCTTGATGAATTCAGTGCTTTTAGGGACGTGCGTTTCTTAGCTGCATGAATTTGCATTTATTATTGATATCGATATTTGCCATCTAGCGCCAGTGCTGGCGCGGCTCAGGCAAACTGATGCACCTGCATCAAAAGCGCCCCATGAAGCGGGCAGGCGTGGCGGGGAAAGCATTGCGCGCCAGTGGTGGTGACGGCATTTAATTTAATGCGCCTGAGGGCGTTGTGGTTGCGCTGTCGCTTCGCGGATCTGCGATGATGCGGTGGTGGTGTTTACGTCGCATGTGGGGTGTCAGAGGCGGTCGATGATGATGCCGCCCGGAGGCGGCATTTTTGGCGGGTTTTATTCTGATTCGAGGCTGTAATCTTTAAAGCGGATCACTTCCATCCCGAGCCAGTCGTTAATCTCTTTGAATCGCTCCTGCAGTGGTGACAGCTCGTTACGCACAAACACCTTTGCTACCTTCTCAACATCCCCCATTGAGCCAATATTCTCGGGCTTGCCGCCCATCAACTGGAACGGCACACGGTGCGCATCGAGCAGGTCAGCGGCGCTCACCTTTTTGATATTGAAAAAGTCATCCTTGGTGGCGACCTCACTCAACGGGACGATCTTAATCCCGTCCGGTTTTCCGTTGGGCGCGTAGAAAAACAGGTTTTTGAAATTCCCGAGTCCCTTTGAGTTGCGCATCGCATCACGCAACGATTCGACGTCCGTGCTGCTTTGCGCAGCGTCGGTCACATACATGATGTAACCCGCGTGCGCGCCATTCTGATAATACTTGCGACGAAACAGCGTGGCGGATTCATTCAGCCAGGCGGAATTAAGCGCGCTCAGGTATTCCGGCATCCCGTAAAGCTCCTGATTGATATCAGGCTCAAGCAAATGGAACACCGAGCCGGGTGCAAATTCGTGCGGCTGGGCGTAGTTCGACACGTACCAGTAAACGCCATCCTCGACACCACGGCGGGTGTATTTTGCCGGGGAGGTTTCCAGCTTCATGAGCTGGCCGGTCACGCTCATTCGCTTCTCAAGGTAGCCATTGGCAAAGACCAGATAATCGAGCACAAGGCGGCTAAAATCCTGACGTGACAGCAACGGGTGCGGGATGTAGGTGCTCGTGAGAATGTTACGTTTTACGTAAATCGGCGAGCTGTGGTGTACGGCGGCGCGCAGGCTTTTCGCCAGCCCCGAGAAATTGACCGGCGGCTCGTACCATTTCCCGTTATTAATACACTCGACATAGTCGAGGATGTCGCGGCGATCCAGAACCGGAGAGGGCTCACCAAAGGTGAACGCCTCCATTTTTTGGGGGGCGCTGGCGGTCATGGTGGCTGGTTTCTTCTGTCGTTTTTTCATCTTAGTTAATATCCAGAATTGAGGTTGAGTGCATCCCGCTCCCTGCGGAAAGCGGTTCGTTTAACAGGGCGTGCATGGTCGCCCATGCGATATCCGCGTGGCTGGCCTCTTCACTGCGGCTGGCTTCATAGGTTGAGCTGCGACCGCTGCTGGTCATGGTTTTACGGATAGCCATAAATGACTGCGTGATATCTGTCGCACCGGCGTCATATTCCAGACACCCGCGTCGAATGGTGTCTTTTGCTTTCAGCACCATCGCGGTCTTCATTTCCGGTGTGTAGCGGATGGCGCGCGCCGCCGGGAAGAATGAGCGCACAAGCTGGTAAACACCCTGGCCGATGCCGGTCGCATCGATGCCGATATAGTCGACGGTGTATTTTTCAGTGAGTGAACGAATGGCCTCGGCCTGCGCCGCAAAGTCCATGCCTTTCCACTGGTGACGCTCAAGGATGCGGAACTTGCCACCGGCAACCAGTGGCGGAGCCAGTACCGCACAGCCTGCGCTGTCGCCGGTGTGTGACGGGTCATAGCCAATCCATACCGGGCGCCAGTTAAACGGACGGTCGGCATATTGTTCAAAGTCCTCCCATTCTTCCATCGCATCGACCATGCAGCGCTGCAGCTCCTCGAACGGGAACACCGACGCCTTGTCGTCGACGAATTCGCACATAAACAGATTGCGGAAATCGTCGGCACTGTTTTCCTGTTTCAGCTGATCCAGATTGAACAGGGTGCAGCCCCCGGCGAGCGCGTCCTCGATGGTGACGATCTGCCGCCACTGCCCATCCGGGCAGAGCACGCCACCGGCGAGCGCTTTGTGGCTGATATCGATGTCGACCCGGTCGGCGGCGCTGCTGCGCCCCCGGTTAAACAGCTCGCCTGACCAGAACGGATAAGCCCCGTGCGCCAGCGTGGATGGGGTTGAGAAATAGGTGGTGCGCAGGTGCGACTGTGACGCCATCCCTGACGCCACTTTGCGCAGCCGCTGGAAATTGGGTATCCAGAAAATTTCATCGACATACAGGTCGCCGTTGTGACTCTGTGCGGTGTTGGAGTTGGTGCCGAGGAAAATCAGCTCTGCGCCGTTGTTACCGATGACAATCGGGTCGCCTGACAGGTCGACGTCGACAAGACGCGCAAAGGCGATGATGTACTTACGGAACACATACGCCTGTGTCTTACTCGCTGACAAAAATATCTGGTTTTGTCCGGTTTTAAGGGCGCGCAGCAGTGACTCACGCGCAAAGTAGAACGTCGCGCCAATCTGACGCGATTTAAGGATGTGGCGAATGCGGTGCTCAAGCCCGGCCTTATGCCAGTTGAGCTGATACTCAAACGACTGGTCGAGGAAAATCTCTTCCAGCTTCTCGATGGCTTCATCGCTAAAGAAATTACGTTTCGGTTTTTTGCGATCGCCTTTGTTGCGGTTCGCCACGTTGGGGTTTAAATCCGCCTCGTTTCCGGTCTGGCCGTAACGATTGACGCGCGCGAGCCGTTCCATCTGGCGCGAAAGAAAATCAGCGACCTTGAAATCATATGGCGTCAGGTCAGGCTTTGCGTAGAGCTGAATCAGCCGCGCCTCTAATGTCGATTCGACACGATTAATCGGCGCGGTGTCCTCCCATCCGTCGCGCTGCTTCCAGCTCTGCACCGTCGGGCGCTTCACCTGCAGCATGTCGCAAATTTGCGGCACGGCGAACCCTTGCCAGTACAACAGGCGCGCCTGTCGTCTTGGGTCATTTAACAGTGATAAGTCGGTCGAAATGGTCATTCTCACCTCGTTTTATTGGTACGAGGCAAGGCTAAGGAAATCATCGCGTGTATTCGCTAAACCCCTGTTGTGTCAGACCTAACAGGAGCGCAAGCGGTGGCTGATGCGGGTCGGAGTCGGGAAACTAACCCCGAACCGAAAACCCAACATCAGGACACCTGAACAATGGCAAAGAAAGTTTCTAAATGGTTTCGCATCGGCGTCGAGGGTGACACCTGCGATGGCCGTGTCATCAGTGGCGATGATATTCAGGATATGGCCGACACGTTCGACCCGCGTGTCTATGGCTGTCGCATCAACCTCGAACATCTGCGCGGCATCCTGCCCGACAGCGTGCTTAAGCGTTATGGCGACGTGACCGAAGTCAAAGCGGAAATCATCAGCGATGACTCGGCGCTGAACGGCAAAAAAGCGCTGTTTGGCAAAATCGCGCCGCTCGACGAGCTGGTGAGCATGGTGAAAGCCGGGCAGAAGGTTTACACCTCGATGGAAATTCGCCCGAACTTTGCCAACAGCGGCAAATGTTACCTCGTGGGCCTCGCCGTCACCGATGACCCGGCAAGCCTCGGCACGGAATACCTCGAATTCTGCAGCCGGGCGACGCAGAACCCGCTCGCCGGTAAAAAAGCCCACCCTGACGACCTGTTTTCCGTTGCCACGCTGGCGGCGCTGGAATTTGAGGATGTTCCCGACACCGTACTCAACAGCCTGACTGACAAGGTTAAGGCGATTTTCGGCCGCAAACAGGCCACTGACGATGCACGTTTTGCTGATGTGCATGAAGCGGTGACGGAAGTCTCTGAACTGGTGCAGACAAACCTCACCGCCACCGACAGCCGCGTCACTGAGCTGGAAACCGCGTTTGCGCAGTTTAAGCAGGAAGTGACCCGCAAGGCAGACGAAAGCGCGCAGGCATTTTCCTCCCTGAAAAGCTCCCTCGATAACACCGAAAGCCAGCGCCAGCCGCGCCGCGAGAAATCCAAAGGCGGGACGGGCGACGAGCTGCTGACTAACTGCTGATACCGCGCCGGGCTCGCTGCCCGGCCTGATGCCCCATTTTTAGAAAACAGGAATAACAATGCGTAAAGAAACCCGCTTTAAATTTAATGCTTACCTGACCCGCGTCGCGGAGCTGAACGGCGTCGAAACCGACGACGTGGCGAAGAAATTCACCGTCGAGCCATCCGTGACGCAGACGCTGATGAATACCCTGCAGCTGTCATCCGCGTTTCTGACCAAAATCAACATCGTGCCGGTCGATGAGCTGAAAGGCGAAAAGGTCGGTGTGGGAGTTAACGGTACCATTGCAAGCACCGCTGATACCGCCGGGGATGATGAGCGTAAGACCGCTGATTTTACGGCGCTTGAATCCAACAAATACGAATGTGCGCAAATCAACTTTGATTTCCATATCCGTTACAAACAGCTCGATCTGTGGGCGCGATTCCAGGACTTCCAGACCCGTATCCGTGACGCGATTATCAAGCGCCAGTCGCTCGACTTCATCATGGCCGGTTTCAACGGTATCGAGCGCGCGGAAACCTCCAACCGCAAAAACAATCCGATGCTGCAGGATGTCGCGGTGGGCTGGCTGCAGAAATACCGAAACGAAGCACCGGCGCGCGTGATGTCAAAAATCACCGACGCAGACGGAAAGGTCATTTCTGATGTGATCCGCGTGGGGGAGAACGGTGACTATCAAAACCTCGACGCGCTGGTGATGGATGCCACGACCAACCTGATTGACGAGATTTATCAGGATGACCCGGAGCTCGTCGTCATCACCGGTCGCAAGCTGCTGGCTGACAAATATTTCCCGATCGTCAACAAGACGCAGGAAAACAGCGAGGCGCTGGCCGCTGACATCATCATCAGCCAGAAACGTATCGGCAACCTGCCTGCCGTGCGCGTGCCGTACTTCCCGGCAAATGCCCTGATGGTGACGCGCCTCGATAACCTGTCTATTTACTTCATGGATGACGCGCACCGCCGCGCCATCATCGAGGAGCCGAAGAAAGACCGCATCGAAAACTACGAGTCGATGAACGTCGATTACGTGGTTGAGGCGTATGCCGCCGGTTGTCTGATTGAAAACATCACCCTCGGCAAATTCGCTGCACCTGAAGACGATAACGGCGGAGAGTAAACCATGACGAGCCCCGCAGCGCTTCACATGATGCGGGTCTCGGCCTCTGAAACCGCGCGGCGGGCTGCTGCTCCGCTGCGCAATGCAACTGCCTATGAGCAGATGCTCGTTAAGCTGGCCGCAGACTCTCGCACGTTAAAACAAATCCGATCCAAAGAGCGCAAGGCAGATAAAAAGCGCGAGCTGCTGCCGTTCTATCTGCCGTGGGTGGAGGGTGTCCTTGCAAATGGCAAGGGCGCACAGGATGACATTGTCATGACCGTCATGCTCTGGCGTCTCGATGCGGATGATATCGCCGGTGCGCTGGAGATTGCCCGATATGCGATGACCTGGGGACTCACGATGCCGGTCGGCGGTCATCGCCGTACCACGCCGTATTTGCTGGCCGAAGAGGTGGCGCTTGCCGCACAGCGCCTGCGTGACACCAGACAGTCACCTGAGCTGGCGCTGCTGCTCGATACCCTTGCGCTGACTGAGCGTGCAGATATGCCCGATATCGTGCGCGCGAAGCTGCACAAAATCACCGGCTACGTGCTGCGTGAGGCAGGGGAACTGCCCGAGGCGCTGGCGCACCTGCAACGTGCGATCCAGTTAGAGCGAACTATCGGCGTGAAAAAGGATATCGAACAGCTTGAGCGCCAGCTCAAGCCTAAACCCGAACCAGCACCGAAAACGAATAAACCCCGCACGCGCAAACCCGCTGCTAAACCGGCGGCCCGGCGCGGGCGTCCACCAAAGGCGGCAAAAGCCGCAGGTTAACCGAACGCTCCCCGAGCCGGGCGGCACGCCGGTCAATGCGGGTATCGCTTGCCCTGACTGCGACCGGCGTCCACCGCCCACCCATTACCCGAGGTTGTCATGACGACACTGATTATTGAGCCCAAAACAACGCCGCAGGACGTGCCGGGCGTGGTGATACCGCCACCGGGCGAGAGTGAGCCGGTGATTAAAAATACCGTTTTTTTTCCTGATGTAGATCCGAAGCGCGTGCGCGAAGAAATACGACTGGAGCAGACCGTGTCCCCTGTGCGCCTGCGCCGGGCGATTAAGACCGCCATCGCGGAGACTAACGCGGAGCTGCGCGACTGGCGCGACCTGCAACTCAACGCCGGTCATGCCACGCTCGCGGATGTTCCGACCGACGAGCTCGACGGCGAGAGCGTGCGCTGCTTCCACTACTTTAACGCCGTGTGCTCGATGACGACCGCCACGCTGTATGAGCGTTATCGCGGCGTGGATGCGACCAGCAAGGGTGACAAAAAGGCCGACAGCATCGACAGCACCATCGATGAAATGTGGCGGGATATGCGCTGGTCAGTGGCGCGTATTCAGGACAAGGCGCGCTGTATCGTGGGGCAAATCTGATGAAGGTTTACGCGATGCAGGGCGACACCCTCGACGCGATATGTGCGCGCTATTACGGGCGCACCGAGGGCGTGGTCGAGACGGTGCTGCAGGCTAATCCGGGGCTGTCTGAGCTGGGCATTATCCTGCCGCACGGCACGGCGATTGAGCTGCCCGAGACCGACAGCGCACCGAAAACCGAAACGGTGAATCTATGGGACTGAGCATGGAAAAAATCACGACGTTTATCGCCTACTGGCTGGCCGTGGGGCTGGCGTACTTCGGGGCGATGTCGCCCGAGAAAATGGCGCTTTATGTGGGTAGCGGTTGCGCCATTTTTACCGCGCTGACGAATCTGTGGTTTAAGCGCAAAACATTCCGCTATCTGCAATCCCTAGGACTGGATAAGGGGGCGATACGTGAGCTCAATCATTAAACGCTGCAGTGTGGCCGCCGTGCTGGCGCTGGCCGTACTGATGCCTGACTTTCGTCTGCTTAACACCTCGCCCGAGGGGCTGGCACTGATTGCCGACCTCGAAGGATGTCGTCTGACGCCTTACCAGTGCAGCGCGGGAGTGTGGACGTCGGGCATCGGCCACACTGCCGGTGTCACCCCGAAAGGGGAAATCACCGAACGACAGGCTGCGGCAAACCTTATCGCGGATGTGCTGAATACCGAGCAACGGCTCGCGGTGTGTGTGCCGGTGGTAATGCCACCGCGCGTGTATGACGCGCTGGTGAGCTTCTCATTCAACGTGGGAACCGGCGCGGCCTGTCGCTCGACTCTGGTGTCGTTTATCAAACGTCAGCAGTGGTCGCAGGCGTGCGACCAGCTCACCCGATGGGTGTTCGTGAACGGCGTCAGAAACAAAGGGCTGGAAAACCGCCGTGCGCGGGAATGGGCTTACTGCATGAAAGGAGTACCTCAATGAAAGCGTTGTTATCTTCTCTGATTTTTAATGTCGTGATTGCCGTTCTACTTGTGCTGGGTTTGAACAATCCCGACGGTGTGGCCGTTAATTTTATTGCCGTCTGGGCGTTATTTGGCTGTTTGGTTTGTATCGGAGGAAGTGTGCTGGCTGCTGTCAGCTATGAGGACTGGTTTGCGAGTCAGTCTGACCCTTACCGAACGCCAAAACACATGGCTATTTTTAGGTCTCTTATCGGAAAGCCCCGCCCACTATGGCGTCGATTTTGGTCTCTGATTCTTTCTGCTGGTACGGTTTTATGCCTGCTTACCGGGGGCAAGGTGTTTATCGCATTCACGTACTTACTTTGGCTGATCCTGTTTAACATGGTTCGTTGTTCGTACCGTCGGCGCATTAAGGAGGCTGGCCTGTGTCCAGAATCATTGTGATATTGCTTGCCGCCGGTCTGGTGCTGGCGTCGGTGCTCTGGCTGCGTCATGAGAACGGCAATTTACGGCGCTCATTCGACAGGGCGAATAAAGTCGCCACCGAACAAAAGACGACTATCGGGATGCTGAAAAATCAGCTTGCCGTGTCGCAACGTATCGCCAGGGCGAATGAGGCCGGTCAGGTCAGGCTCGCTGATGAACTGACTGCCGCCGGTGAGCAGGCGGTAAGGCGCGAACAAACTATCACGAGGTTACTCAATGAAAACGAAGATTTACGCCGCTGGTATCGCGCTGATTTGCCTGATGCTGTGCGCCGGTTGCACACCCGAAAGGCCTGCGCCTCCGCCGGTCATTGTTTATAACGCCTGCCCGAAAGTGAGCCTTTGCCCGATGCCGGGAAGCGAGCCCACGATTAACGGCGATTTGAGTGCCGATATCCGCAGGCTTGAGAATGCGCTCGCCGCCTGCGCGCTCAAGGTCGAGACCACTAAAGACTGTCAGGACAAAATCGATGCAGAAAATGAAAAGTCTGCGCAAGGCACTCACTGATGCCGTGCCGCAGTTAGAAACAAATCCCGAAATGATGCGCATCTTTGCCGACGAGGGGAATATCGATGCACGCCTCGCGGCCTCGCTGTCGCACGAAAAGATGTACACCCTGAATGTGATCGTGTGTGACTTTGTCGGCGACCCCGATTTGATTTTTGTACCGGTGACGGCGTGGCTGCGTGAGAATCAGCCGGATATTTGCACCTCGGATGAGGGGCGCAAAAAGGGCTACCGCTTCCAGATGGATTTAAACGACGGTGACAACGTTGATCTCAGTATCAGTTTGCAGCTTACCGAGCGCACGCTGGTCAGGGAGGAGAACGGCGCGCTGCACGTCAGCTATGCACCTGAGCCGCCATTACCCGAGCCGGTCACGCGCCCGACCGAGCTCTATATCAATGGCGAACTGGTGAGCAAATGGGATGAATGAGTTTAAGCCTTTTGACGATAAGCTCGCCGGGCTGATTGGGGCGCTGTCACCGGCGGGGCGGCGAAAGCTTGCTGCTGCGATTGCGAAAGAGCTGCGAAAATCGCAACAGCAACGGATTAAACTGCAAAAAGCCCCGGATGGCACGCCGTATCAGGCGCGAAAGCGTCAGCCGATCAGGGCAAAAAAAGGGCGTATTAAAAGGGCGATGTTTCAGAAGCTGCGAACCAGCCGCTACATGAAAGCCCGTGGCCGCAATGATACTGCTGTGGTGCAGTTTACCGGTAAGGTGCAACGTATCGTGCAGATCCATCAGTACGGACTTAAAGACAGGCCAACCCCTAATAGTCAGGATGTTCAGTATCCACAGCGTGAGTTGCTGGGATTTAGTCGTGCTGATAAAAAATATATTGAGGAGCTGATAGTTGATTACCTTGGGGATAGTTCAGCCTTTGAATAATTTCGGATGGGAATTTTGCATTTCATTATGATAGTATTTAAAGCGCTTGAATAGCCAGGTTATAGCAGAAACTGTTCCTGCCAAGACATTCGCTACGTAACGATATTACGAGTATTCTGTAGCTTGATAAAAGTGTTAGCGTTACCTTGTGGCTGTTCCAGAACGATAGCCAACGTAACGTTTTTTGGACGATAAGCATTCTAGCTATCAGGAAATATAAATGACGATCTCTTCTACTGCACGCGTTCCGAGTAGCAGTATCATAGCACCAGGCGCAGTGATCGAGGCACATGTCAATATCGGTCCATTTTGTATTATTTCTGCGGATGTTGTTATTGGTGAGGGAACTATTATAGGGTCCCATTCAGTTATTAATGGATTTACAGTTATCGGGTGTGATAATCAGATTGGGCAGTTTTCATCGATAGGTGAAGTGAATCAAGATCTAAAATATAAAAATGAGCCAACCAGGCTAATTATAGGGAGTCGTAACAATATTGGTAACAATGCAACAATCCATCGAGGCACGGCGCAAGATAATAATTACACTATAATAGGTGACGATAATACCCTCCTGAATAACGTTCACATTGGGCATGACTGCATCATTGGTAATAGTACGCACATTGGTGATAACAGCGGCCTGGCAGGACATGTTGCACTGGGTGATGGTGCTGTGGTCGGGTTCATGTGCGCAATCCATCAATTCTGTGTATTAGGTGCATATGCAAATGTTGGGCATCACTCAGGTGTAACTCAGGATATTCCCCCATTTGTTTATGCTAGCGGTAACTATGCTGAACCCAATGGAAGAGACACCACATCCAGATATTTCACCGGGTCGGGTCAGAGCGATCAGAGCTTAATAAAAGGTTGTTACGATATACTTTACAATAAATCACTATCGTTACATGAAGCGAAGGTTATGTTAAAAGAGAGGTTAAATAAGCATCCTGTTGGCGAACTATTCGAATGGTTTTTCCAGCACTCAACACGTGGAATTATCCGTTAGTAGAGTATATATTTAGTTGGATGAGTGTCGAATCTCGAATTATGCGATAGGTAAACAGAATGAAGATTGAAAAATGCTACTGTCAGCAAAATGTGGAATGTGGCATTTAATAGTGGTGGTTCGTTTTAAATACGGCAATTGAAAAATATCTTTAACTATTTTTCGATTGGCTATTCAAGGTTTGGTGGCAGTAAATGTGCAATACCCAGAACGCAAGTTACTCGTGTTCGATATGCAAGAAAAGTTTCTCATTGAACAGTTGATTCTAAGAAAACTGAAGTGAGTTATGGAGAACGTATTCATATATTCTCTATTTTAAGCTGGAGTTATTGATTTAAATAGAGTTGAAGCAGTTTTGTGTGGTTAAGCAGGTCCTTACTGAGTGGTTCCATGTGTTTTATCATAGACGCATGGTAAGCATTCTATTGGTTCTATAGGTAATGAATACTAAAAACTTGTACGTTTCTCATAAGTGGTGCTATGCTAAATTTACTTCATCTGAAGTAAATGGTTGGTAAGCACCTTTTCTGATATTTCAGAAGTCTGTCAATTTATTGATGGACTTTTTTTTGCGTTTTCATGCAGGTCAGATAATGATTGTCAATTAATGTTGGAAATATAAACTAAGCTGATGTGACAAAAGCATGCTTTTTCGTTTGGTATAAGCATAGCTGACACAACATTTCTTTATTGTGATCATGGGATCATGAAAAAACACATGTCTGCTAAAAAAACTTGACTCACGTGAGACTGTTTTCTATTTTTCTAGGTGTGGTGAATCCCCCTATGCGGCGGGTCGAACCAGACACCTTTGCGATATGCTCGCGCTTCTTTGGTCTGGCAAAGAAGCACCGGGAGGCACCCGGCACCACGATTTTAATTTCATGATCATATTTTTCTAACTTTCAAGCATTTATTATTGTAATAATTATTCTGGAGGGCTGGGTTTAATTTAATGAAAAGAGCGGAGTTGGCGACATCACCGTCCGCTAATATATCATTGCTTAGTTTTTGGTTTACCTACGCTATTATTATTGCCTAGTTTCCTTCATGGTTCAATCGGAAATTTTTTAACTTATAGCATGAGTTAATTGGTTTTATTTTTTTAAATATTTCCTGATTGCAATGGAATAGTTCACTTGTATGACTTTCAATATCTCAATTATTTAAAAGTAAGAGGTTGAACAACAAGGGAACGACAGTTTTTTGATCTCGCACAGTATCAGTGTGTTGTTTCATGCCTCTTCAAACTGCATTTAATTGTCGTTGACCATACCAGGCGGCATTCTACCTCCATGAACACATTAAATTCACTTCAGGATATCGCTCGCGCTATGCGCAACCTTATCCGTACCGGCATCGTGACCGACGTCGATCACGATGCTGGGCTCTGTCGCGTCCAGACCGGCGGGATGCAAACCACCTGGCTTAACTGGCTGACCTCCCGCGCCGGTCGCTCGCGTGTGTGGTGGGCTCCTTCCGTTGGCGAGCAGGTGCTGATTCTTGCCATCGGTGGCGAACTCGACACCGCGTTTGTGCTGCCCGCCATTTTCTCGGATGACCATCCCGCGCCGGATGCCTCGCCGGATGCGCTTCACATCGCCTTTCCTGACGGCGCGGTCATTGAGTACGAGCCTGAAAGCGGGGCGCTCACCGTGTCCGGGATTAAAACCGCTGACGTCACCGCGTCAGATTCCCTTACCGCCACTGTGCCGGTGGTGCTGGTCAAAGCTGAAACCCGCATCACGCTCGATACCCCAGAAGTGGTGTGCACTAACAAGCTCATCACCGGCTCACTCGAAGTGCAGAAGGGCGGGACGATGAAAGGAAATATCGAGCACAGCGGCGGGAAACTGACCTCGAACGGCGTGCAGGTGGATGACCACGACCACGGCGGAGTAGAACGCGGCGGTAGCAGAACGGAGGGGACGAAATGACGGTGCGTTATTTAGGTATGAACAGCCACACCGGGCTCAGTATTTCTGAGGCCGACCATATCAGGCAGAGCGTGCGCGACATTCTGGTCACGCCGGTTGGTTCGCGTGTGATGCGCCGTGAATATGGCTCGCTGCTGTCAGCGCTGATTGACCAGCCGCAGACCCCGGCGCTGCGGCTGCAGATTATGGCCGCGTGCTACTCGGCGATCCAGAAGTGGGAGCCACGCGTCAGTCTGTCGACCATCACCTTTGAGCGCGGTGAGGATGACGGCGCGCTGTATGTCGATATTACCGGCACGCGCACCAACTCAAACCAGCCTTTTTCCCTCACTATCCCACTGAGTTAAACGCTATGGCTATTGTTGACCTGAACCAGCTCGCCGCGCCCGATGTCGTGGAAGAGCTGGATTTTGAAACCATCCTGACCGAGCGCAAGGCGACGCTTGTCTCGCTTTATCCCGAAGACCAGCAGGAGGCGGTCGCGCGCACGCTAACGCTTGAATCTGAGCCGATTGTGAAGCTCCTGCAGGAGAACGCTTATCGTGAAGTTATCTGGCGACAGCGTGTCAATGAGTCGGCCCGCGCGGTGATGCTGGCGTATGCCGCAGGGCATGACCTCGATAATCTCGGAGCAAACTACAACGTCGAGCGCCTCGTTATCACGCCAGCCGATGAGACCACGCTGCCGCCGACACCCGCCGTGATGGAATCAGACACCGACTATCGCCTGCGCATTCAACAGGCCTTTGAGGGAATGAGCGTGGCCGGGTCGACCGGTGCGTATCAGTTTCATGGCCGCAGCGCTGACGGGCGGGTCGCCGATATTTCAGTCATCAGCCCGGAGCCTGCCTGCGTGACCGTGTCGGTGTTGTCCCGCGAGACTAACGGCGCGGCGTCCGACGAGCTGCTCGCCGTGGTGCGTGCCGCGCTGAACGATGAGGACGTGAGGCCGGTCGCTGACCGCGTGACCGTCCAGTCGGCGACCATTGTCGACTACACCATCGACGCGGCGCTTTACCTTTATCCCGGCCCCGAAAGCGAGCCGGTGCTCAGTGCCGCAAAAGCGAAGCTGCAGACCTATATCAGCGCACAGCACCGGCTCGGGCGGGATATTCGCAAGTCAGCCATTTATGCCGCGCTCCACGTCGAGGGTGTGCAGCGTGTCGAACTGGTAGCACCCGTGGCCGATATCGTGCTCGATGATACGCAGGCCTCTTTTTGCACCGCGTATAGCGTGACGGTCGGGGGTAACGATGAGTAATAACCGACTGCTGCCGGTCGGCTCGTCACCGCTTGAGGTGGCGGCGGCACGCGCCTGTGCAGATATCGAAAATACCCCCGTCCCGCTGCGCCGTCTGTGGAACGCCGACACCTGCCCGTCAAATTTGCTGCCGTGGCTTGCCTGGGCGTTTTCGGTCGACCGCTGGGATGAAAGCTGGCCGGAAGAAACAAAACGCGAGGTGATCCGCGCGGCGTGGTTTATTCATGCGCACAAAGGGACGATAGGCGCGGTGCGCCGTGTGGTCGAGCCGCTCGGGTATCTGATTAACGTCACAGAATGGTGGGAAACCAACGACCCGCCCGGCACATTCCGCCTCGATATCGGCGTGCTAGAGACCGGCATCACTGAGGAAATGTATTACGAAATGGAGCGGCTGATTGCCGATGCCAAACCCGCGAGCCGCCATCTTATCGGTCTGAATATTATTCAGGATATTCCGGGGCATCTGTATTACGGCGCGCTGACCTATGACGGCGATATCACCACGGTTTACCCCGGATAAGTGAGAGCACAATGACAGTAAAATATAAAACCGTTATCACCAAAGCCGGTGCGGAGAAACTGGCGGCGGCGAGCGTCCCGAACGGGAAGAAAGTCAATTTTGTGGCGATGGCCGTCGGGGATGGCGGCGGGAAACTGCCCGAACCGAACGCCAGTCAGACAAAACTGGTCAATGAGGTCTGGCGTCATACGCTGAATAAAATCAGCCAGGACAAAAAGCACAAAAACTATGTCGTCGCCGAGCTGGTTATTCCGCCAGAGACTGGCGGTTTCTGGCTGCGTGAAATGGGGCTTTACGATGACACCGGCACGCTGATTGCGGTCGGTAATATGGCGGAGAGCTACAAGCCCGAGCTGGCGGAAGGGTCAGGGCGCGCGCAGACCCTGCGCATGGTTATCATGGTGAGCGACATCGAGACGGTCGAGCTGTCCATCGATACCACACTGGTGATGGCAACGCAGGATTATGTCGACGACAAACTCGCGGAGCATGAGCAGTCCCGTCGCCATCCTGACGCCACGCTGAAAGAAAAGGGCTTCACGCAGTTAAGCAGTGCGACCGACAGCGCGTCTGAGGCGCTCGCAGCGACACCGAAAGCGGTCAAGGCGGCGTATGACCTTGCCAGCGGGAAATATACGGCTCAGGACGCGACCACGGCGCAGAAGGGGATTGTCCAGCTCAGTAGCGCAACCGACAGCGCGTCAGAGGCGCTCGCCGCGACGCCGAAAGCGGTCAAGGCGGCGTATGACCTTGCCAGCGGGAAATATACGGCTCAGGAAGCCACCACGACGAGAAAGGGCATTGTCCAGCTAACCAGTGTGACCGATAGCACGTCTGAAGCCTTTGCTGCCACGCCGAAAGCGGTGAAAGCGGCAAATGATAACGCTAACGGGCGTGTACCCTCTGGTCGCAAAGTGAATGGCAGGCCGCTGACGGCTGACATCAGTGTCACCGCGCAGGATATTTTCAACGGTCAGACGGTGGGTATCGGCAATGCGCTCGACTTAAACAACTACACCATACCGGGGCTGTATTACCAGCCAGCGAATGCGCAGGCCATATCCGGAATCAATTACCCCGAGGCCAATGCTGGTTCGCTTGAGGTGTATAAACATGCCGGTGTGACTCAGATTTATCGTGTCTATAACAACTCGCGTAGCTATATCCGCACGTTGTATGGCGGCGTGTGGACCGCCTGGACAAAGCAGTATGACGCGGCGAACAGGCCCACTGCTGCAGAAGTCAATGCGGTATCTAAGGGGGGCGATACGATGACGGGCACGCTGAAGGTTGCCGCTGAGGTGCAGACGACATCCGCAAACAGCTATCGCATGATTTATGGCAGTTACGGGACGATGTGGCGTCAGGACGGTGCCAATTTATATCTGATGATCACAAATGCCGGTGATCAGTATGGCGCGTATAACAGTCTGCGCCCGTTCGCGGTGAATCTGGCAACAGGTGACGTGACCATCAATAAGCTGGGTCTGGTCAATTTCGTTAATTTCGACGCGCGCTACTACACCAAAGCACAGTCCGATGCGGCATGTATGCCGCGCACGGGGGCGTATACCAAAGCCGAAAGTGACGCACGCTATAACCTCAAAAATACAGCCAGCAAGGCGGCGGCGGGGTGGGAAAAAGACAATTCGACAGGCGTCATGAAGCAATGGGGAGTGGCGACGCGCAGTGCAAACTCTACGCGTATTACCTTCCCGACGGCGTTTCCGAATGCCTGTACCGGTGTGCAATTGACGCTCGTCTGGCCGGGTGGTTTTCACGACCAGAATGTCTATGTTCAGAGCCCGGACAAATCAGGCTTCACCTATGTTGCAGGCAGCGGCGAGGTGACAGCCTACTTTGAAGCGCGAGGTTATTAATATGGGTTATGTTTATCGCCCTATGACGGGGGCATTTTATAACGATGCGCTGGAGGCTGATTATCGTGCGGCGGGAACGTGGCCGGGTTTTTATGTTCGCGTGGCGGATGCGGATTATCACGTGCTCATGGCCGGGCAGGCCACCGGCAAGGTGATCGCCCCTGATAAACGTTGTTATCCTGTGCTGGTTGAACCACCGGCACCCTCGCTGGAAGAACGGGTAAAGCAGGCATCCACTGAAAAGGCCTCCCTGATGAAAGTCGCCAGTGAAGCGCTTACGCCGCTGCTGGATGCGCAGGAGCTCGGGATAGCCACAGATGATGAGTTAGCGGCGCTTGAGCGCTGGCGGCTTTACCGCGTCATGTTAAACCGACTGGATATCAGTAACGCACCGGATATACAGTGGCCTGAATTGCCTGCATAAACGAAGCCCTCCACCCGGAGGGCTTTTTACTGGTTGTGTTATGCCTCCACCAACGCACATTCATCGCGCCAGTCGCGCGCACAACAGAAAATAGTGGCTCCACTTCACCACGGAGTTTAACGGATGAGCGACTATCATCACGGCGTGCAGGTCATCGAGATTAACGACGGCGTGCGCACCATTTCCACCGTCTCAACGGCCATCATCGGCATGGTCTGCACGGCCAGCGATGCTGACGAAAAGGCATTCCCGCTCAATGAGCCGGTGCTGATTACCAGCGTGCAAACCGCTATCGGTAAAGCCGGTAAACAAGGCACGCTTTCACAATCCCTGCAGGCCATCGCCGACCAGTGCAAACCGGTCATTGTCGTCGTGCGCGTGGCCGAAGGTGTCGATGACCCCGACGACCCGGACGCGGCACAGAAAGAAACGATTTCGAACATCATCGGCACCACGGACGAAAACGGGAAATATACCGGCCTGAAAGCGCTGCTGACGGCGCAGACCGTCACCGGCGTTAAGCCGCGCATTCTCGGTGTGCCGGGGCTGGATACGCAGGAAGTGGCGACCGCGCTCGCGTCTACCGGTCAGAGCCTGCGCGCCTTTGGCTATATCAGTGCGTGGGGCTGCAAAACCATTTCCGAAGCCATCGACTACCGCAAGAATTTCAGCCAGCGTGAGCTGATGGTCATCTTCCCTGATTTTCTGGCGTGGGATACCACGGCGAACGCGACGGACACCGCCTGGGCGACGGCGCGCGCGCTGGGTCTGCGTGCCAAAATCGACCAGACGACCGGCTGGCACAAAACCCTGTCAAACGTCGGCGTGAATGGCGTCACTGGCGTCAGCGCTTCGGTGTCGTGGGATTTGCAGGAGCCAGCGACCGACGCCAACCTGCTTAATCAGGCCGGTGTCACCACGCTGATTCGCAACGACGGCTTTAAGTTCTGGGGCAACCGCACCTGCTCAGATGACCCGCTTTTCCTGTTTGAGAACTACACCCGCACCGCGCAGGTGCTGGCCGACACCATGGCGGAGGCGCACGCGTGGGCGATGGATAAACCCATTACCCCGACGCTTATCCGCGACATCGTCGCCGGTATCAATGCCAAATTCCGCGAGCTGAAAAACAACGGCTATATCGTCGATGGCTCCTGCTGGTACGACCCGGAGTCGAACGACACCGCGACCCTGAAAGTGGGGAAACTGTATATCGATTACGACTACACCCCCGTCCCGCCGCTGGAAAACCTGACCCTGCGCCAGCGCATCACCGATACCTATCTGGCGAACCTGTCGGACTCGGTCAACAGCTAAGGAGCTGAAAGCATGGCATTACCGCGCAAGCTTAAATATCTGAACATGTTCAACGATGGCCTGAGCTACATGGGCGTCGTTGAATCCGTCACCCTGCCAAAGCTGACCCGCAAATTTGAGAAGTATCGCGGCGGCGGGATGCCGGGCTCGGTATCGATTGACCTCGGTCTCGATGACGACGCGCTGTCGCTTGAGTGGACGCTCGGCGGTCTGCCCGACGTTGACCTGTGGGCGCAGTACGCCTCGCCGGGTGCTGACAGCGTGCCGCTGCGCTTTACCGGCTCGTATCAGCGCGACGACACCGGTGCGATTTCTGCCGTTGAGGTGGTGATGCGTGGCCGTCACAAAGAGTACGACGGCGGCGAAAACAAGCAGGGTGAAAGCGGGACGACCAAAATGTCGACCGAGTGCGCCTATTACCAGCTCACGATCGATGGCCGGGAAGTCATCGAGATTGACGTCATCAACATGGTGCTGAAAGTCGACGGTGTCGACCGGCTGGCTGAGCACCGCAAGGCCATCGGTCTGTAACCCCTGACCCGGTCAGCAATGCTGGCCGGTCACTTAACTTTGAAGAGAGAAACATCATGGAAAATATCAACGAAACCGCCACCACCGAAACCAAAAACCCAAACGTCGTGATCCTCGATACCCCGCTGATGCGCGGCGAGCAGAAAATCGAGCAGGTAACTTTGACCAAACCGAACGCGGGAACCCTGCGCGGTGTGTCGCTGGCATCACTGGCAAACTCTGACGTCGATGCCCTGATTAAGGTGCTGCCCCGCATGACCTATCCCGCGCTGACTGAGCACGAGGTCGTGCGTCTGGATGTGTCCGACCTGATTTCGCTCGCCGGTAAGGTGGTCGGTTTTTTATCACCTGCATCGGATCGCTAGACTTTCCCGAAAACCTGTCGGTCGATGACCTGATGGCGGATATCGCGGTGATTTTTCACTGGCCGCCCTCAGAGCTGAATGCCCTGAGCGTGACCGAGCTCTTCACATGGCGTGAAAAGGCGCTGCAACGTAGCGGAAACCATCATGAGCAATAACGTCAGACTTGAGGTGCTGCTGAACGCGGTCGACCGGGCAAGCCGACCGCTTAAGGCTATCCAGAACGCCAGCAAATCTCTGTCTGGCGATACCCGCAATTCACAAAAAAGCCTGCGCGACCTTAACGCGCAGGCGTCCCGCATTGACGGATTCAGGAAAGCCAGCGCGCAGCTCGGCGTGACCGGCCAGTCACTCAATAAGGCGAAACAGGAAGCGGCTGCGCTGGCCGTCCAGTTTAAAAACACCCAGACCCCGACACTTGCGCAGGCGCGCGCGCTGGAAGCGGCAAAGAAATCCGCTGCTGACCTGCAGCTCAAATATAACGGGCTCAGGCACTCGGTGCAGCGCCAGCGCACGGAGCTCGCACAGGCCGGGATAAATACCCGCAAGCTGTCGACCGATGAGCGGGGGCTTAAGTCGCGCATCAGCGAGACAACCGCACAGCTTAACCGTCAGCGCGATGCACTGGCGCGGGTCAGTCAGCAACAGGCCAGACTGAGTGCGGTAAAAAAACGCTATGAATCCGGGCAACAGCTCGCCGCCGGTGCGCGCAATGCCGGAATGGTCGGCGTGGGTGTGGCGACCGCCGGGCTATATGGCGCATCACGGTTTATCGCGCCGGGTATTGGTTTTGATAAACAGATGTCAGGCACGCAGGCGATCCTCGGTCTCGATAAGGGCGATGACAAACTCGCGGCCATTCGCAAACAGGCGCGTGATATCGGTGCGACCACGGCCTTTTCACCGGGTGATGTGGCGCGCACACAGACCACGCTCGCACGCTCGGGCTATAACGCCGACGATGTGCTGGCCGCGACCGGGTCAACCGTCAACCTGAGCCTTGCGGCTGACGTGGATATTGCCGAAGCCGCCGACATCATTACCAACATGCAATCAGCGTTTAACCTGTCGACAACCGAGATTGAGCGCGTCGCGGATGTGATGACCAAAGGTTTTACGTCATCCAATACTGGCCTTGTCGAGCTGGGCGAGGCGATGAAATATGTCGCGCCGATTGCGGAAGCTGCAGGGGCGAGTATTGAAGACACGACATCGATGCTCGGTATTCTGGCGGATAACGGGATTAAAGGCTCGATGGCCGGGACCGGGGCAAGCGCTATTTTCAACCGCCTGCAGGCACCGATGGGCAAAGCGGTTGATGCTATCTCAGAGTTGGGCGTGAAAACCCGCGACGGCAAAGGGAACATGCTGCCGGTCGAGAAGATCCTCAAAGATATTCATAAATCCTTTGTGAAAAACAAGCTCGGTACGGCGGAGCAGGGCGAATACCTGAAAGTCATCTTTGGTGAGGAGGCAATGAAGGGCGCGATTAAGCTCGTCGCCGCCGCCGGTGATGGATCGCTTGCCAGCAAACGCCAGCAAATCGGGGATTCGAAGGGAACCACGGAGCGGATAGCCAAAATCCAGACCGACAACCTCGACGGGGATTTGAAAAACCTGCAGTCGGCCTATGAAGATTTGCAGATTGAGGTGTTCGATAAAGAGAACTCCGCGCTGCGTCGCCTGACGGTTTCCGCGACCGAGATGCTCGGCAAGGTGTCTGCATGGGCGAAAGTAAATCCTGAGCTGACGCAGACCATTTTCAGTGTGACAGCCGGTGCGCTGGCGCTGGTCGGCATACTGGGCGGGATTGGCCTTATTGCGTGGCCGGTCATCGCCGGGATAAACGGCATCATCGCCGCTGCAGGTCTGCTGAGTGTGATTTTTACCACTGCCGGGACGGCCATTGTCACGGCCATTACTGCAATCAGTGTGCCGGTGGTGGCTGTGGTGGCGGCTGTCGTGGGCGCTGCCTTGCTCATCTATAAATACTGGGAGCCAATCAGCGCCTTTTTCTCGGAGGTAGTGGTCGGGATTAAAACGGCCTTTGCCTCGCTTTCGCCGGTGTTTGACGCTATCGCGGAAAAGCTCGGTGCTGTCTGGAAGTGGTTTACAGACCTGTTTGCGCCGGTTAAATCCCTGCAGGATATTTTCGAGCGCTGCAAAAATGTCGGGGTGGCCTTTGGTAAGGGGCTGGCCGATGCGCTGATGGCTCCACTGAATATCTTTAACAGCCTGAGCGGCAAGGTCGGCTGGCTGCTGGAAAAGCTGGGCGTTATCAAAAAGGAATCCAGCAACCTTGACCAGACGGCGGCGAAAGCAGACAAGGCTGCGCCGGGTGGCGGGTACATCCCGCAGACCGCAGGGTATGGTGGTTATCAGGCTTACCGGCCAGTGACGGCCTCTGCCGGGCAATCCTATATCGACCAGAGCAAAAGCGAGTACAACATCACCCTGCAGGGTGGGGGCGCGCCGGGCAGTGACCTCGACCGCCAGCTGCGCGAGGCCGTCGAAAAACTCGACCGTGAGAAACGGGCCCGCCAGCGCTCCAGCATGAGACACGATTAAGGAGGGAAACACATGCTAATGGTGCTGGGCTTTTTTGTGTTTGAACGGCATACCCTGCCGTATCAGTCTATGCAATATTCGAAGGATTACCGCTGGGCGTCTAATGACCGCATCGGCAAGCCACCGGCGTATCAGTTTCTCGGAGAGGGGGAAACCTCCCGCACCCTGTCGGGTACGCTTTACCCTGAAATCACCGGCGGTCGCCTGTCGCTGACGGCGGTCGAGCTGATGGCGAATGAAGGGCGCGCGTGGCCGCTGATTGACGGGACAGGCCTTATCCTCGGGATGTATGTCATCGAGAAAGTGACCCATACGCACACCGAGTTTTTCAGCGATGGTCAGGCGCGCAAAATCGACTTTAGCCTGTCGCTGAAACGCGTCGATGATTCTGTCGCGGCCATTTATGGCGACCTGAAAACGCAGGCTGATAATCTGGTCACGTCTGCCGGTGACTGGCTCGGAGGGCTGGCGGGATGATAACGGGAATGAACGTGCAGGCCGGGGCGAAGATAGCCCCGGCGTTTATGCTCAAGCTGGATAACGAGGATATCACGCAGGATTTTAGTGACCACCTTATCAGCCTGACCATGACCGACAATCGCGGATTCGAGGCCGACCAGCTCGATATCGAGCTCGATGACACTGACGGCCAGATAGCAATGCCGCCGCGCGGAGCTACGCTGACGCTGTGGTTAGGGTGGCAGGATTCCGCGCTGATAAAAAAAGGGACGTTCACGGTCGATGAAATCGAGCACCGGGGCGCGCCCGATACGCTGACCATCCGGGGGCGTAGTGCGGATTTTCGCGGGACGCTGAACTCACGCCGCGAGCAGTCATGGCATGACACCACGCTCGGGGTAATTATCGATACCATCGCGCAGCGTAACAAACTCACGGCCAGCGTCGCTGAGACCCTGAAAGCGATCGCCGTGCCGCATATCGACCAGTCACAGGAATCCGACGCGGCGTTTCTTTCCCGACTGGCTGACCGAAACGGTGCGTCGGTTTCTGTCAAAGCGGGAAAACTGTTATTTCTTAAAGCCGGTAGCGGCAAGGTGGCCAGTGGCAAACCCATCCCGCAGATGACCGTCGAACGTGGCGACGGCGACCGGCATCAGTTTGCCATTGCTGACCGCGAGGCGTACACCGGCGTGACGGCGAAATGGCTGCATACCAAAGACCCGAAACCGCAAAAGCAAAAGGTGAAGCTGAAACGCAAGCCGAAGGTGCAGCACCTGCGCGCACTGCAACACCCGAAAGCCGTCAAAGCACCGGCAAAGAGCCTGGTGAAAAAGGAGCAGGAGGCGCGAGAGGGTGAGTATATGGCCGGTGAGTCTGACAACGTGCTGGAGCTCACGACCATCTACGCGACAAAGGCGCAGGCGATGCGCGCGGCTCAGGCGAAGTGGGATAAACTGCAGCGCGGGGTGGCGGAGTTTTCGATTACGCTCGCCACTGGCCGGGCGGATTTATTTCCTGAAACGCCGGTTGCGGTCAAAGGCTTTAAGCGCGTTATAGACGAGCAGGCGTGGATAATCAGCCGGGTGGTGCATAACCTCAACGGGAACGGCTACACGACAGGCTTAGAGCTTGAGGTGAAGGTCTCGGATGTAGAGTATGAAGCAGACGAAATAGATGGCTAAATCAATGGTATGTGTTTGTTTTATATAGTTAAGTTGGATAAAATGACTGCATCGGAAACGTTAAAAGGTGCTCATCATGTTTCACTGCCCAAAATGCCACTTCGCCGCCCACGCTCGCACTAGCCGCTATTTCTCTGACACGACAAAGGAGCGGTATCATCAGTGCCAGAATATCAACTGCAGTTGTACGTTTGTTACCACTGAGACGGTCGAGCGGTTTATCGTTTCACCGGGTGAAGTAGTGCCAGCGCCTCCGCATCCGACAACGTCAGGTCAGCAACAGATCCACTGGATGTGACCAAAAAGAAGCCCCGCAAACGCGGGGCTTTTTGTATCTGTGAGATTTGCGGTGTTAATTACATGGTTGTCAGCAGAGTGCCAGGAGCGGAAGTCATCAAAGTCTCCACTTTCGAAATAAATATCAAATCCTTATATAGCATTTTCCAATATAACCAATTGAAAAAAAATAATATTTTGGTATGTTGATTGAAATGAGTAGTTTTAGAACCCAGATGAAAAATTATTGTCTATCAAAGTAGGTATAAGGTTCCCAAGAATGTATATATATGCAACTAAAACTGAAACTTTTAAAAGATTCATAACCGGTGTCTTAAGTAGTTATAGCGCAACAATTTCTAACGAAGCAAAGATTAATTTACAAAATGGAACAACCTCCTCGGAGGATGCTTTAATGTGGCTAATCAATAAAGCCTTTAAAAAGGAGTTTGAAGACGCTAATAAAGTATATGAACATAATTATCCAGGCATAGATTATGTTGACAAACGTAATAAAGTTGTTATGCAAATAACAGCAACCGCAAGTAATAAAAAGTTCAGAGATAGCATAGATAAAATGCCTGATTGGTTAAAGGAAAGTGGATATAAAGACTTTCATTTTTTTATTAACTCTACCAACAGAAGAGTAGAATATTCTCATCAAGATTTTAATGTAAAGGTTTTCGACATTAAAGACTTGATTTCCTCTCTATGCACGTCAGGAAATGAAGAGCGCAAGGAAATTGTTGCTTATCTAGAAGAGAACTTTTCCGATTGGATCTCTCGGACTTCTTCAGAACTCTTCATGCCACAATTGACTGATTTTAAAACGAATAAATCCTTATTTAATAAGTTTATTGAAATTAATTATTCGGGTGGAAATCGGTGCTTGACCTATTCCGATATTGAATGGTTACGTGAACAGTGTAAAAATGATTTGTACCAACTTCAAAAAATGTTATCAGAATTGTCAATATTGCAGCGTAATTTTATTTGTATGATTTATCAGTATGGTTTTGTGAATGGTAGAAATAGAGAGCATGCGGTTTCGGAACCAATTCGATTAAACCTCGCACAATATGTAACACATTTTACAGAAGAAGAGGCTGAGCGATTTGATGATATATATTATGGCTTATATAAGTGGGGTATTTGTGAAATCTTAGAAGCGTTCGATTCGGATTTTTACGAACCAGACAGTGGTACTTTTCCTCATTACAAAGAATTAATTCTAAAATGGTCTAACTGGGATGCGAACTATAATCTTTTTAGGGCGATAGGTAATTTTTACATGTCAAGATATGATGAAAAAGAATTGTATCGGGCAATCAGGAGTAATGATTTTGTGCTTGTTTATTAATGCGGAATCATTTCCTAAGGAATAGTGAAAATTATATTTATATATGAAAATTCACTCAAAAATGGCTTTTCATGCTCAGGGCATTATTGGTTACCATGAAGTTATTTTCTGATTCTCGCTGTGAGTTCAACAAATGGATGCAACAGATTGCTTAAAACGCTCTGCGGGTGATTCATAGCTTAGCGTTTTTCACTTTGCTTCATCTATCTGTGTGGCAATGCTGTTGAGTCTTTGCTATCTGTGAACCGATAAGTCACTAAAACAAAAGCCCCGCATCTGCGAGGCTTATGGTATCGATGTGGTCAATGTGTGGACGTTGCTAGAAATAAATCCATTTATTTCATTAAGTTAAAGCAAAAAAATAAGCCTGCGTAAGGGAGATTACGCAGGCTAAGGAGGTGGTTCCTGGTACAGCTAGCATTTATGGGTTATGTTTTTCAGCGCTGGGGATAATACCCTTATTGAACGAAGCGGTATGTGATCCGATTCTAAGAATCTTCCGAACGTAAAAAATAACCCTGCTGAACTATTTGTTATGCGGATTACGGGTGCTTTCGCCCTCGAAGTTACGCATCAACAACGCATACTCCAGTTCCACTTCTTCCGGGACCG
This sequence comes from Enterobacter sp. SCRI0065, assembly GCF_059766475.1. Taxonomy (NCBI): domain Bacteria; kingdom Pseudomonadati; phylum Pseudomonadota; class Gammaproteobacteria; order Enterobacterales; family Enterobacteriaceae; genus Enterobacter; species Enterobacter sp. SCRI0065. The sequence goes on from NZ_JCBAJB010000002.1 coordinate 485,274, forward strand.
GCAGCCAGACAACGTGTCCATCGCCCGGTGCGACGGTGATGGCTTCGCCTTTACCGTTTTCCAGATGCTCCAGACGGAAGTTGATATTGCCCTGCGGGGTCATCAGCTCCAGGCTATCGCCTTTCGTGAACTTGTTTTTTACCGCGACGGCGGCCAAAGGACCTTTACGCGCGCCGGTAAAATCACCGACAAACTGCTGACGCTCGGATACGGAATAGCCGTGCTCGTAGTTCTGGTAATCGTCGTGCGTATGACGACGCAGGAAGCCTTCGGTATAGCCGCGATGCGCCAGGCCTTCCAGCGTTTCAAGCAGGCTGGTGTCGAACGGTTTACCCGCTGCGGCATCGTCGATGGCTTTGCGATACACCTGCGCGGTGCGCGCGCAGTAGTAATAGGATTTGGTACGGCCTTCGATTTTCAGGGAGTGTACGCCCATCTGGGTCAGACGTTCAACGTGGGCAATGGCGCGCAAATCTTTGGAGTTCATGATGTAGGTGCCGTGTTCGTCTTCGAAGGCGGTCATGTACTCGCCTGGACGCTTAGCTTCTTCAATCATAAACACGCTGTCGGTCGGTGCGCCCACGCCCAGCGTCGGTTCAACGTTTTTCACCGGAATCGGTTCATGCTGATGCACGATATTGCCAACGTCGTCTTCTTTACCTTCCTGAACGTTGTATTCCCAGCGGCAGGCGTTGGTGCAGGTGCCCTGGTTCGGGTCACGCTTGTTGATGTAGCCGGACAGCAGGCAGCGGCCGGAATAGGCCATACACAGCGCGCCGTGAACGAAGATTTCAATCTCCATTTCCGGCACCTGAGTGCGGATCTCTTCGATCTCTTCAAGCGACAGTTCGCGCGACAGAATCACGCGGGTCAGCCCCATTTGCTTCCAGAATTTCACCGTCGCCCAGTTAACGGCGTTAGCCTGAACAGAGAGGTGAATGTCCATCTCCGGGAAGTTCTCCCGAACCAGCATGATTAAACCCGGATCCGACATAATCAGCGCATCAGGACCCATTTCCACTACCGGCTTCAGATCGCGAATAAACGTTTTCAGCTTGGCGTTGTGCGGCGCGATGTTTACCACCACGTAGAATTTCTTACCCAGAGCATGCGCTTCGTTGATGCCGAGCTGTAAATTCTCGTGGTTGAATTCGTTATTGCGCACGCGCAGCGAGTAGCGCGGCTGGCCCGCATATACCGCATCGGCACCATAGGCGAAAGCGTAACGCATATTCTGCAGCGTTCCCGCCGGGGAAAGGAGTTCAGGTTTAAACATGTTTGTTCTCATTCTGATGACAGGTCAGATCCGCGTACACCAGGTGCAGCGGCAGGGGAGATCCCTTACTTTAAGGGCGGGGATTGTAGCGCTGCAAAAGGGATAGGTAAAGTGATTGCGCCGGGTGGCGGCTTTGCCTAACCCGGCCTACGGGGATGTGTTGTTTTGTAGGCCCGACAAACGGTCACACAATCCTGCACGCATCGGCTTCCCATCGATACCCCACGCCATACACAGCGCGAATAAAAGACTGATTGGCATCGAGCGCTTCCAGCTTGCGGCGCAGGTTTTTGATGTGGCTGTCGATGGTGCGGTCGGTGACTACGCGATAATCGTCATAAAGATGGTTCAGCAGATGTTCGCGGGAGAACACTTTTCCGGGCTCTTGTGACAGCGTTTTTAACAGACGAAACTCCGCAGGGGTGAGATCCAATATTTTGCTGCGCCAGCTCGCCTGGAAGCGGCTTTCGTCAACAATCAGCGGGCTTTCGGCGTCGAGCATCTGGAGTTCACGCTGCGGCTTGCAGCGGCGCAAAATCGTCTTCACGCGGGCCACCACCTCGCGCGGGCTGTAAGGTTTGCAGATGTAATCATCTGCGCCAATTTCCAGTCCCAGCAGACGATCGATCTCTTCGATTTTGGCGGTGACCATGACAATCGGCACTTCGGAGAAGCGGCGGATCTCTCGGCACAGGGTCAGGCCGTCGGTACCCGGCAGCATCAGATCCATCAGGATAAGATGGGGCGGCGTCTGGCGCACGTAAGGTAAAACCAGGTCGCCGTGGCTGATAAGCGACGGCGCATAGCTCGCCGCTCGCAGATAGTCGATTAATAACTGCCCAAGCTTAGGCTCGTCCTCCACGATCAAAATACGTGGCGTGTTTTCGTCAATGGGTAACTCAGTCATACTTCTCTCGATAAATCGCGTTCCAGCGGTAGCTCTACTGTAATGCTAACCCCGCCAAAAGGCGAATGGGCGGCGCGGATGGTGCCGCCGTGCGCTTCAACAATGTTCAGGCAAATCGCCAGCCCTAAACCCGATCCCCCGCTGGCGCGGTTGCGTGAGCCTTCGGTACGGTAAAATCGCTCGAACAGTTTTTCCAGTTGCGCGTCCTGCACACCCGGCGCGGTGTCGGCAAACGTCAGGGCAAAACGGCCATCTTCCAGCCTGCCGGAAATACGCAGCGCGCCGCCACCGTCGGTATAGCGCAGGCTGTTTTCCAGCAAATTATTGAACAGCTGCATGAGTCGGTCCGGATCGCCAAAGACCACGGCGCTGTCCGGCAACGACAGTTCGATTGTCAGATTGCGGCTGGCGAAGCGTTCGCGAAACGCGCCGCTAATCACTTCCAGAATGTTAATAACGTCCACTGGCGATTTTTGGTAGGCCAGCGCGCCCTCGTCGGACATCGACAGCTGGTGCAGGTCGTTCACCAGTTTGGTGAGCGTACCGACTTCCGCCTGCAACGAGGCAACCGACTCAGGCGTAAACTGCCGCACGCCATCCTGAATCGCCTCCAGCTCACCGCGTAATACCGCCAGAGGCGTGCGCAGTTCATGTGAAATATCGGCCATAAAGTCGCGGCGCATTTGCTGATTTTTTTCCAGCGTGCTGGCTAGCTGGTTAAAGTCCTGCGCCAGCTTGCCGAGCTCATCCTGGCTGCGGGTGTCTACCCGGGTGGAGAAATCGCCCGCCGCCAGCTTGTGCGTCCCTTCCACCAGCCGCTTGACCGGAGCCAGCAGGCCGCGCGCCAGCGGAAAGGTGGCGAGCGCGGCGAGTAATGTCGAGAGCGCGACAATCAGCCAGCTGGTACGCCGCTGCTGACGGTCAAAGTTAATGTCGGTATTGCGCGTCAGGCGCTCCACGGGAGAGGCTATGACCCAGCCGACCGCCGCGCCGTTCGCGGTAATGGTGCGTCGCATGCCGTCGTGAGGAATCGGCGCGCGCGGGCCAACCAGCACGTGCTTATCCTGATCGACAACCCAAAACTGGGTGCGCCAGCCGTGCGGCGGCATGCCGGGGCCGGGGCGATCATCGTCATTGTCATGCTCCAGCGAGCGCAGGATCTGGAACACAAAGCGGTCGTTATTGCGTAAAAAGCGCCAGTTGCCGTGGAGGGAGTACTGTTCGCTTAGCGCGTCGCTGAGCAGTTGCAAACGCTGTTCGTTGCCGCGCTTAATGTAGTCGATAAAACCGCGCTCAAAGCTAAGCCGCACCCCCCAGTGCATGGTGATCAGCAGGACGATGCAGGTGGCGAAAATCGCCAAAAAAAGCTTGCCGGTAATGCCGGGACGCCAGAATTTCATCGTTCACTCCTTTTGCGTCGGCTGATGACGACGTTCTTGCTGGTATCATCCGGGACCCGGGCGAAAATAATGGCGGGCAGGGCGATAATCACCGCCATGCTGAGGTAGGTATACAGGAACATCTGATGGGCAACGGCAGTGTCGGCGCTCAGATGATGCTGGCCGTACATCCCCAGCAGCAGGCCTGCTACGGTGACGCCAACGCTCATGGAAAGCTGCATAATCATCGAAAGAAGGCTGTTGCCGCTGCTCGCGAATTCATCGGGCAAATCTTTTAGGGTCAGGGTGTTCATCGAGGAGAAGCGCGTTGCGTTAATCACGCCCTGGAAGAACAGCACCACCGGCAGCGCGTAGTACCAGCCCATCAGCGCCACGGCCATAAACAGCAGGCTGATGAGTGCCAGTCCCAGCGTTGTCGTCACCAGCACCCGGCGATAGCCAAAATGGTTGACCACCTGAACCACGATGCGCTTCATGCCCATGCTGCCGAGCACCATCGGGATCATCATCAGACCAGCGTGGAAGGGCGAAAACCCGAGGCCAATTTGCAGGAATACGGGGGTCATAAATGGCAACATGCCGCTGCCGAGGCGTCCGGCAAAGCTGCCAAACAGACCGAGCCTGAAGGTCGCGTTCTGAAATAGCGACAGGCTGAACAGCGCGCGGTCATTGTCGCGGGCGTGCCATAAATACCAGAGGATCGAGACCACGCCGATAATGACCAGCAGGCTCAGCGTCAGCGTGGAAATCCCCAACCCTTTTTGCCCGTCGAGTGCCAGCGTCAGCGTGGCCATCCCGGCCGCCAACAGCACAAAACCGAAGAGATCAAAGCGTCGGGTCTGCATTTTGTAGTTCGGCATCAGCCATAGCGTGGCAATCGCGCCGACGATGCCCACCGGCAGGTTTATCAAGAATATCCAGTGCCAGGAGGCGTACTCCACTAAAACACCGCCCAGCGCCGGGCCAAGCAGCGGCCCCACCTGTCCGGGCAACGTGACGAAGGTCATCGCCGCCATATACTGCTCGCGCGGGACGATTTTCATCACCGTTAGCCGCCCGACTGGCACCATCATCGCGCCACCAACGCCCTGCAACACGCGCGCCATCACCAACTCATTCAGCGTATTGGCCTGCGCGCAAAACAGCGATCCCGCCGTGAACAGCACAATGGCGGTGAAGAAGATATTCCGCACGCCAATTTTGTCTGCCATCCAGCCGCTGGCGGGCAGCATCACGGCGACCGTCAGCACGTAGGAGACTATCACCATGTGCATATGCAGCGGGCTTTCGCCCAGGCTTTTTGCCATGGAGGGGAGGGCGGTGTTCACAATAGTGGTGTCCAGCGACTGCATAAAGAAGCCGAAGGCGACAATCCACAATTGCCAGCGCACGTTATTGGGAAGATCGGTCATTTAGTCTGTCACCGTCGTTCTGTTTTTTCGCGAAAAACGCACCCGCAAACGGTCAAAGAACAGATAGACCACTGGCGTGGTGTACAGCGTTAACAGCTGGCTCATCGCCAGCCCGCCGACAATGGTAATGCCCAGCGGCTGGCGCAGTTCAGAACCATCGCCGCCAGAAATCACCAGCGGCAGTGCGCCAAACAGCGCCGCCAGCGTGGTCATCATGATCGGGCGAAAACGCAGCAGGCAGGCCTGGAAGATGGCTTCCTGTGGCGTCATATTTCCGTTGCGCTGCGCGTCGAGGGCGAAATCGACCATCATGATCGCGTTTTTCTTCACGATGCCGATAAGCAGCATAATCCCGATAAGCGCGATCAGGCTAAACGGCGCATCAAAGAGCTCTAGCGCCAGCAGTGCGCCGACGCCTGCCGACGGTAGCGTCGAGAGGATCGTCAGCGGATGGACGTAACTTTCGTACAGAATGCCGAGCACGATATAGACCGTGGCAATGGCCGCCAGAATCAACATCACCTGCGAGTTCATCGTATCCTGGAACACCTGCGCGGTACCGGCAAAGCTGCCGCGCACGGTGGACGGTACGCCGAGCTGAGTCATGGTGCGAGTGATCGCCTCACTGGCCTCCGACAGTGACTTGCCCGTCGGCAGGTTAAACGAAATCGTAGAGGCTGCCGATAGCCCCTGATGGTTCACCGACAGCGGCGCGTTGGCGGGTTGCCAACTGGCGAAGTAGGAAAGTGGAATCGATTTGCCGTCATCATTGATAACGTACATTTTATCCAGGGCGCTGATGTCCTGCGTATAGCGCGGGTCGACCTCCATCACCACCTTATACTGGTTCATCGGCTGGTAAATGGTGGAAATTTGCCGCTGGCCGAAGGCGTTGTTCAGCAGGCTGTTCGCCGCTTCGACGTTAATACCCAGCCGCGACATGGTGTCACGATCGTAGGTCAGGTTCATTTCCGCGCCGTTATCCTGCTGGTCAGAGTTCACGTCTGCCAGTTCCGGCAGGGCCGCCAGCGCTTTGCGGATTTTCGGCTCCCATTCGCGCAGCGCCGTCAGGTCGTCCGACAGCAACGTGTACTGATAGCTGGCGTTCGACTGACGCCCGCCGACGCGGATATCCTGAACGGCCATCAAAAACAGATTCGCCCCCGGCTCTTTGGCGAGCTTGCCACGCAGGCGGTCAATGACCTGCTGCGCGGTTTCATCACGTTCACTGCGGGCTTTCAGGGTGATAAACATCATGCCGCTGTTGACGCGCGAGCCGCCGGTAAAACCGGTGACGTTATCCACTGCCGGATCTTCGCGGATGATCTTCATGAAATCTTGTAATTTTACGCGCATCGCCTGGAACGAAATGCTCTGATCCGCCTGAATACCGCCCATCAGCACGCCGGTATCCTGCTCCGGAAAGAACGTCTTCGGGATGGTGATGTACATCCAGACGTTCAGCACGATGGTGCCGATCAGCACCAGCCCGACGATTCGGTTATGGTTCAGCACCCACTTCAACGATTTGCCGTAGCCTTCCTGCATCGCCATCAGCAGGCGTCCAAAGCCTTTTTTGCGCGGCTGCGAATGCGGTTTGCTGCGCTTGAGCATCCAGCCGCACATCATCGGCGTGAGCGTCAGGGAGATCACCAGCGAAATGCCGATAGCCACCGAGAGTGTGACGGCAAACTCGCGCAACAAGCGCCCGGGTAATCCGCCCATCAGCAGCAGCGGCAGGAAAACAGCCACCAGCGACAGGCTCATCGACAGCACCGTAAAGCCGACTTCGCGCGTGCCTTGTAACGACGCCTGAAGTGGCTTCATGCCCGCTTCCAGATGGCGCGAGATATTTTCCAGCACCACGATCGCGTCATCGACCACAAAGCCGGTGGCGATAGTCAGCGCCATCAACGACAGGTTGTTCAGGCTAAAATCGCAAAGATACATCGCGGCGAAGGTACCAATCAGCGAAACCGGCACCGCCACGGCGGGGATCAGCGTGGCGCGACCCGATCGCAGGAACAGGAACACCACCAGAATCACCAGCCCGACTGAAATCACCAGCGTTTGTTCCACCTCCTCCAGCGAGGCGCGGATAGTCGGGGAGCGATCCTGGGCGATTTGCAGATCGATAGCTGCCGGAATGGTCTCTTGTAGTTCCGGCAAACGTTCACGAATGCTGTTCACCGTCTGGATGATATTGGCTTCTGGCAGTTTGCGGATCATCAGCAGGATGGCCGGTTTGGCGTTGGTCATCCCGGCGTTACGCACGTCCTGTACAGAATCGGTGACGTTTGCCACATCGCTTAAACGCACCGCCGCGCCGTTGTTGTAGTGAATAATCAGCGGCTGATATTCGGCGGCGGTTTTCAGTTCGTCGTTGGTCTGGATCTGCCAGCGTCGGCTGCTGTCTTCAATGGCTCCCTGCGGTCTGCGCACGTTGGCATCGCTGATGGCGCTGCGCACGTCATCCAGCGAGACGCCCTGATTAAACAACGCCTGCGGGTTTAATCCCACACGCACGGCGGGCAGGGAGCTACCGCCCACATCCACGTCGCCCACGCCGTCGATTTGCGCGATGGTCTGCGCCAGCTGGGTCGAGGCAAAATCGTACAGCTCGCCCTGAGAATAGGTATCCGAGGTCAGCGTCAAAATCATGATCGGTGCATCGGATGGGTTGGCTTTACGATAGGTCGGTCGGCTCGGCATCCCGCTCGGCAGCAGGCTTTGTGCGGCGTTGATCGCTGCCTGCACGTCGCGCGCCGCGCCGTTAATGTCACGATTAAAATTGAATTCCAGAATAATACGCGTGCTGCCGAGCGAACTGCTGGAGGTCATTTCATTGACCCCCGCAATACGGCCCAGCGAACGCTCCAGCGGCGTAGCCACCGACGACGCCATGGTTTCTGGCGACGCGCCCGGCAGGGAGGCGCTAACCATAATCACCGGGAAATCCACCTGCGGCAGCGGGGCCACCGGCAACAGACGGAAGCCGAGCACGCCGCACAGGGTAATGGCGAGCGAAATCAAAATCGTCGCCACCGGGCGGTAGATGAAGAGGGCGAAAAACTTCACTTACGCCTCCTCTTCACGTTTTGGGAAACGCGCTTTCATCTTCAGCGCCAGGCTGTCGAACAGCAGATAAATCACCGGGGTGGTAAACAGCGTCAGCACCTGGCTGACCAGCAGACCGCCGACCATGCCGATCCCCAATGGACGCCGCAGTTCAGCACCCACGCCGGTGCTGAGCATCAGCGGCAGCGCGCCCAGCAGGGCCGCCATAGTGGTCATCAGAATGGGGCGAAAACGCAGCAGGCAGGCCTGATAGATGGCCTCGCGCGGCGGCATACCCTGTTCGCGCTCGGCGGCCAGAGCAAAGTCGATCATCATGATGGCGTTTTTCTTGACGATCCCGATGAGCAAAATGATGCCGATAATCGCAATCACGTCCAGCTCGCTTCCCGCCAGCCACAGCGCCAACAGCGCACCCACGCCTGCGGTCGGCAGGGTAGAGAGGATAGTGATCGGATGAATAAAGCTTTCATAGAGCACGCCGAGCACGATATACATCGCCACTACGGCCGCGACAATCAGCCAGATGGTGTTGCCCAGCGCGGCCTGGAAGGCCAGCGTGCTGCCCTGGAACTGAGTCTGGATTTCGGTAGGGAAATTAAGCGTTTTTTCGGCATTCAGAATCGCTTCTACCGCCTCGCCCAGCGAGTAATTATCCGGGACGTTAAATGAGATGGTGGTCGATGGAAACTGATCCAGATGATTCACCGCCAGCGGCATAAAGCGCTGCTCGACGGTGGCGATAGCGCTTAACGGTACGATGCCGCCGTCTTTACCGGTCAGGCGCACTGAATCTAACGCGGCCAGGCCTAGCGTTTGTGCAGTGTCGTGCTCAAGCACCACGCGATACTGGTTAGCCTGGGTATAAATGGTGGAGATCAGACGCTGACCGAAGGCGTTATACAGCGCGTTATCGACATCGGCCATGGTAATGCCCAGACGACTCGCGGTATCGCGGTTGACGTTGACGTAGGCGGCTAACCCTTTGTCCTGCCAGTCGCTGCTCACATCCGACAGTTGTGGCAGTGCCCTGAGCTTGTCTACCAGTTGAGGCACCCAGGTACTGAGCGCCTCCAGGCTGGTGGCCTGAAGCGTGAACTGATACTGGGTGCGGCTGACCGTGGTATCAATCGTCAAATCCTGCGTGGGCTGTAGGTATAACTCCACGCCTGGAATCTTTGCCGCCGCATTTTGTAGGCGTGCAATCACGGTATTCACGCGGTCGTCGCGATCGTCCAGCGGTTTTAGGTTGATTTGCAGACGCGCGCTGTTGAGCGACGGATTCGTGCCATCCACGCCAACGAATGAGGTCAGGCTTTCGACCGCCGGATCTTTCATGATCGCTTCCGACACCGCTTGCTGGCGTTGGGCCATGCTGGCAAAGGACACCGACTGCGGTGCCTGAAGCGTGCCCTGAATGATGCCGTTATCCTGAATCGGGAAGAATCCTTTTGGGATAAAAATCCACAGCATCACGCTGAGTGCCAGGGTTCCCAGCGCCACGCTCAGGGTTGCCCACGGATGATTCAGCACTTTTGCCAGCATGCGGCCATAGGCGGCGATAATGCGTTCAAACATGCGCTCAGACGCACGGGAAAAACGGTTTTGCTTGCGCAGGGATTCCACGCTCAGCATGCGCGCGCACATCATCGGCGTCAGCGTCAGGGAGACGACGGCGGAAATCAGTATGGCGACCGCCAGCGTCACCGCAAATTCGCGGAACAGGCGGCCAACAATATCACCCATAAACAGCAGGGGGATCAGCACCGCAATCAGCGAGAAAGTCAGTGAGATAATGGTAAAGCCGATTTCGCCTGCCCCTTTCAGCGCAGCAGCCAAAGGCTTTTCGCCTTTTTCGATATAGCGCGAGATGTTTTCGATAACGACGATAGCGTCATCCACCACAAAACCGGTGGCGATGGTCAGCGCCATCAGCGTCAGGTTGTTGATCGAGAAATCAAGGAACACCATAACGGCGAAGGTCCCGACCAACGACAGCGGTACGGCGACGGCGGGAATAATGGTTGCCGGGACGTTGCGCAGAAAGACGTAAATAATCATCACCACCAGCGCTATCGCCAGCATCAGTTCAAACTGCGTGTCACTGACGGAGGCGCGAATGTTGGTGGTGCGGTCAGAAAGCACCTTCACGCTCACCGATTTTGGCAGACTTTCGATCAACTGCGGGAGCATGGCTCGAATGCTGTCGGCGGTGTCGATAATATTCGCGCCCGGCTGACGCTGGACGTTCATCACGATCGCTCGTTCATTATTGGCCCACGCGCCAAGCCAGCTATTTTCGGCCCCTTGCTCAACCGTGGCAATATCACCCAGACGAATGGGCGCACCGTTTTGATAGGCGACAATCAGCTGGCGATATTCATCAGCGGACTGCATTTGATCGTTGGCAGAGAGCGTCACCGCGCGGGTGGGGCCATCAAGTGAACCTTTCGCCGAGTTCACGTTGGCGTTGGTGATGGCGCTACGGATGGTTTCGCTGGTCAGCCCCAGCGCGGCAATCGCCTGTGCGTTGAGCTTTACACGTACGGCAGGGCGCTGGCCGCCGGAAAGCGTGACCAGACCCACACCAGACACCTGAGAAATTTTCTGCGCCACGCGTGTTTCGACCATGTCCTCAACCTGCGTCATTGGCATCGCGGTTGAGGTAACGGCAAGCGTCATGATCGGCGGATCCGCAGGGTTCACCTTGCTGTATACCGGTGGATTCGGCAGATCGGATGGCAGCAGGTTGGTGGCGGCGTTAATCGCAGCCTGCACTTCCTGCTCGGCAACGTCCAGCGGCAGCGTGAGCTGGAACTGGAGCGTAACCACCGAGGCGCCGCCGGAGCTTTGCGAGGACATCTGCTTTAAGCCTGACATCTGGCCGAACTGGCGCTCCAGCGGGGCGGTGATGGCGGACGTCACCACATCCGGGCTGGCGCCGGGATAGAGCGTGATGACCTGTATCGTCGGGTAGTCCACTTCGGGCAGGGCGGAAACGGGCAGAAAGCGGTAGCCAATAATCCCCGCCAGCAGAATGGCGACCATCAGCAGCGTGGTGGCAACGGGGCGCATAATAAACAGGCGTGATGGCCCACCCGTTGAACTCGGCGGTAACACCTGCATCAGTAATGCGCTCCCTGTTTCGCCTGCTCGCGTTTCGCCGGTTTCTCAACGGCTGCGGTCGTCTCGCTGTGCGCTTCCACTACTTCGACTTTTGCGCCTTCGGTCAAACGGTCGATCCCGTCGGTCACTACACGATCTCCCGCAGAAAGCCCCGCGCTGATAACCACCGTTTGGCTGTCCTGAATCCCCGGTTTCACCAGATGTTTGCTGACCTTATTATCGCTGTTCAGCACCCAGACAAAGTTGCCTTCGTTGCCCATTTGCAGTGCGGCCGTAGGGATGACGACGGCGTTTTCCTGCGTGGCGACCAGCATGCGGGCGTTGACGAACTGATTCGGGAACAGGGCATCGTCCTGATTAGAAAAGCGTGCTTTCAGTTTGATGGTGCCGGTGGTGGCATCAATCTGGTTATCCAGACTCAGCAGGGTGCCATCGCTCAGTTTCGATTTATTGGCGCGATCCCAGGCTTCTACGGCCAGCGTCTGCCCGGCTTTTTGCGCCTGCACGACGGTGGCGATATCGCTTTCGGGTAGTGTGAATACGAGATCGATAGGGTGCGTTTGGGTAAGGACCACGATGCCAGTGGTATCGCCACTCGAAATTTGGTTGCCAATATCAACCTGCTTCAGGCCCACGCGCCCGTCAATCGGAGCGGTGATGCGGCTCCAGTCGAGCTGAAGCTGTGCGCTGGCCACGGCGGCTTCGTCAGACTTGAGCGTGCCTTGCGCCTCACTCACCAGTGACTGTTGAGTATCCAGCTCCTGGCGCGAAACCAGGTTGGTCTTCACCAGTTGCTGATAGCGAGTTAAATCGCGCCGGGCGTTGGCAAGTGTGGCGTTATCTTTTGCCAGTTGGCCCTGTGCCTGAGCCAGTGCCACTTTGAACTGACTCGGGTCGATCTCCGCCAGCAGATCGCCGGCTTTGACCTGTTGGCCTTCCTGGAAGTGAATAGCCAGCAACTGCCCATCGACGCGGCTTCGCACGGTGACGGTGTTTGCAGCGGTTATGGTGCCTAATCCGGAGAGATAGCGAGGCACGGATTTGCTAACCGCCGTAGCGGCCTGCACCGGAGCCAGCGGGCCACTGCGCATACCCTGGCGTCCACCGCCGCCAGGGCGTTGCTGCTGTGTAGCGGTCTCAGTGGTTGAAGCGTGGCTGTGCCAGTACCAGGCGGCGGCAAGAGCCACCACAATGACACCAGCGGCGATTGCCCAGCGGGATTTGTGACTACCTTTCATCGTTATACGTTCTCATCCTGAACACTTCGGGGGATGATACTAGTTTAGTCAGCTTACACGGCAGAAAAATGGAGGAAATAAGGAAGACTGTCTGGAATTGTCTGATAGAGAGGCGTGTGTTTCGCGAGGTGGCGGCTGTGAACTGCACTCAAAATACTGGAAATGTAGACCGGGTAAGCGAAGCGCCACCCGGCGCTACCACATTAGCTAAACATCACCTTCGCCCAGCGCGCCAGGCCTGCTGTAACGGAGCCAAAATCATCGCCACCGGCAATCGGGATGCCTGGCAACTGTTCCGCCAGCGCCTTTTTGATCAGCGGCGAGCGGGCGCTACCGCCGGTCAGATAAATCACGTCCGGCTTCTCTTTGCCGTTTTCCAGCGCCAGTTGAACCTGCTCCAGAATGCGCTGTAGTGGCTGGGTTAATGCGGTTTCAAGACCGTGCTGAGAAATGGCGGTAGTCAGTTCGTCGCTGATAAACGGCAGCGTCACGGCGTGCTCGACGACGTCGGAAAGCGCAATTTTGCTCTCTTCTGCGCTACGGACCACGCGATAGCTCAGGCGTTGACGCCAGACCTTATGCAGCAGCGCGACTTTGTCGCCATCCTGAGCATCGCGTACCAGATCGTTCAGGAAACGGCCATTCGCGGTGCTGTAGAAGTCGCTCTGTGCTGGCACGTCGTTGATGGCGACGGCGTTCCACCACGGCAGGATAGGCAGCGCGGTGCCTTTCTCGGTTTGACCGCCCATGCCAAGCAGCGGCATCAGGCTCTTGAAAGCCAGCGCGATGTCCAGATCGTTACCGCCGACGCGACAGCCGCTGTGGCCCAGCAGGCTATTTTCGCGATCGCGTCGCTGGTGCCATTGTGGACCCATCAGCAGCAATGAGCAGTCCGTAGTACCCCCGCCGATATCCACCACCAGCACGCGTTTTTCTTCGCGCAGCGTGGCTTCAAAATCCAGACCAGCAGCAACGGGTTCATACTGGAACACCACATCGCGGAAACCCGCGCGGTGTGCTGCACGCTCAAGAATACCTTGCGCCTGGTGGTTCGCATCATCACCGCCCAGACCCTGGAAGTTAATCGGGCGTCCTATTACCGCCTGGGTGATCGCCTCTGAAACCTGCGTCTGCGCCTGATTGCGGATATGCAGCATCATGGCGCACACCAAATCTTCAAACAACGCCACCTGCTGCGGCTTAAGCCCGCTGGCACCGAGGAAGGATTTTGGGGATTTAACGAAGTAAACCTCTTCAGGATCTTCGATGTATTGACCTAAAGAAGAGAGGCCGAACTGGACGCTGGAAGGCGTGACCTCGATATCTTCTTCACGGTTAAAATTGACCGCACGACGCAGCAGTGCCTGGGTTTCCCCAGCGGTAGCAGGTACCTGATGATGGCGATACAGCCACTCGCTCACGGCTTCACGCGTCGGGGCGCAAAGCATGGATGGCAATAGTGTGCTCTCTTTTTCCATTTTCAGCAGACGAGGCTGATCGTTATCCATTACTGCGACCGAGCAGTTTGCCGTACCGTAGTCAAAACCAATAAACACTGACGTAGTCCCCATGCCGTTGAGAAGGGGCGAGACTTTAGCGAAATGTTGTGTCGGCGACAACTGGAATATGAAAGCAAAGCAGCGCGCAGAAAGACGGTTTATGCTGATGAGGGCAAAAAAAGGAGCAACCATGTACACCCTCCACTGGCAACCGCCGTATGACTGGCGCTGGATGTTTGAATTTCTTGGCGCACGTGCCGTCGCGGGGGTAGAAACCGTCACCGGGGAATATTATGAACGCAGCCTTGTCTGCAAGGGGCATCAGGGGCTGTTTCGCGTGACGCCCGATATCAACGACAGCACGTTGCGAGTGACGCTCAGCGAAGGGTTAATTCCCGTTGCGCAAGATTGTCTGACGCGGATTGCGCGTTTATTCGATCTCGCCTGCGACCCGCAGCGAATATCCGCAGCGTTGGGCGAGCTGGGAGCGGCCCGTCCGGGATTACGCCTGCCGGGGGCAATGGATGCGTATGAGCAGGGCGTTCGCGCTATTCTTGGGCAACTGGTGAGCGTGTCGATGGCGGCTAAGCTTGCCGGGCGCGTTGTTGCGCTGTGCGGTGAGCCGTTACACGATAATGCGCAGTACACCTGCTTTCCGACCCCGCTGGCGTTAGCATCCACCGACCCGCTGGCATTGAAGGCGCTGGGTATGCCGCTGAAACGCGCGGAGTCATTGATACATCTGGCACAGTCAGTTGTTGATGGCACGTTTGCGCTACAGCCCCCGGAGGATATCGACGCTGAAATGACGGCATTGCAGCAGCGGCCCGGTATCGGACGCTGGACGGCAAACTATCTGGCGCTGCGCGGATGGCAGGCGAAAGATGTTTTTCTGCCGGATGATTATCTGATCAAACAACGTTTTGCGGGCATGACGCCAGCGCAAATTCGTCGTTATGCCGAGCGATGGAAGCCGTGGCGCTCCTATGCATTGCTGCATATCTGGTACACCGACGGCTGGAAGCCTGAAAGCGGCGATTCTCAGTTGATAGCGAAGTAGCTGGTGTTAAGCAAAAGCTCCAGCGGTTGCGGTTCGGCAATGGTATCGCCATAGATAAAATCGATACCAATGCCGGAAAGCGTGTCCATCATCATGGGCTGATTGCTCGGTCCGGCGATGGTTTTCATGCCCAGCCGCTGGGCATGTCCCTGAACGATGGTCACCATCATTTCATCCGTCAGGTTGCCGTGAACGTTGCTGACCAGTTCGGGGTCCAGCAGCAGATAGTCGGCCATGTGCGCGCTCAGGTAGTTGAAGGCCTCCATATCCCGTCCTACCTGGCTTAGCACGATGCGACAGCCTGCATGACGCAGTTTCTGGAGTCCGTCCTGAATAGTGGCATCCTGGTTTTGCAGGGTTTCAACCGGGATAACCAGATGAAGCAAGCGACCCGGCAGCAGGCTCTTTTCCAGCATATCGAGCAGTTCTTCGACAAGCGTCACGCTCGATAATCCTTCAGAGGAGAGCGGTAGCGCCACGCCCATCCCTTTGTTTGCCACCTGCGCGGCAAAGGTGCGGAAAAATTCCTGGAAGATTCGACGATCCAGAGCATGCAATAGCTCAGGTTCTGCTAAGCCAGAACGGAAGGCGTGTTCTTCCAGCACTTCGCCCTGACTGGTCCACAAACGCAGCGAGACCAGCCAGAAGTTGCTACTTTCAGGGATGCGTGGGGACGCAACGCTTCGGCCAATCATCAGCAGGTGATTGTCTTTGATCATGTGCCACTGCTCA
Source organism: Enterobacter sp. SCRI0065 (assembly GCF_059766475.1). Classification (NCBI taxonomy): domain Bacteria; kingdom Pseudomonadati; phylum Pseudomonadota; class Gammaproteobacteria; order Enterobacterales; family Enterobacteriaceae; genus Enterobacter; species Enterobacter sp. SCRI0065. The sequence continues at coordinate 500,999 of NZ_JCBAJB010000002.1, forward strand.
TCGAGCGACATCATGCTGCGCGCGCTGTGAATTCTTTCCTGCTGCGGTTCATAAACGCTGACGACCCCTCGGCCGTTATTTTTAGAAACGTAACAGGCGATATCGGCCTGAGACATGATCTCCGCCGGCAGATAGTTACTGTCGTCGACGAGCGTAATACCGGCGCTGGCACCGATGCGGTGTAAGCGACCTTCCCACATAAAGTGGTACTCGTTGATGGCATGAATGATTCGACCCGCAATGTAGCGCGCACTTTCGACATTACAGTCTGGCAGCAGCAAACCAAATTCATCGCCACCCAGCCTCGCCAGCACGTCGCTTGATCGCAACATACTCAACATCAAAGAGGACAGTTCGCGCAGCAGCGCATCGCCCGCCGCATGTCCTGCGGTGTCGTTCACGGCTTTGAACCTGTCGAGATCGATAAACACCAGCGCGTGTCGCTGGTGAGTATCATGTACGGTTTGCAGCAGACGTTTAAGGTGGTTTTCGAAACTTACCCGGTTAGCCAGATGGGTGAGGGCGTCATGAGAGGCGCTATAGCTCAGCTGGCGCAGCATTTTGCGAGATTCGGTCACATCCTGAATCACCAGAACCGAACCGATGTTCTGTCCGTCCAGGGTGCTTAGTGGGGTGATGCTGTAGTGAATATCAAACGTCCCACCGCTACGGCTGTGTAAAACAACGTCCTGGTCAATATCGGTCCGCGACATATCGCCGCTATGGATGTTCTCCATCAGCGGGCCGTTTTCATTAAAGGTAATGTGCAGCACGTTCAGCACGGGTTGGCCCATGGCTTCTTGCTGCGACCAGCCGCTCATTGTCTCCGCGACCGGGTTCATAAACGTGACGTTCATATCGATATCGGTACAGAGCACCGCTTCACCGATGGAGTCGAGCGTAATATGCAGACGCTCTTTTTCCTGGAACAGAGCCTCGTTAAGTTCTTTAACCTCGGTCATGTCCATGTTAATGCCGAGCAGACGTTCGACCTCTCCCTGCTTGTTGAGCACGCGGTTAGCCAGAGAACGAATGTGCCGCACGCCTTCCTTAACGCGAATGCGGAACTCCAGCTTAAACGGCATTCTGGCCATCAGCGAGTCACGAAGGATCTGCTCTGCCTGTTCCCGATCCTCTGGAACCATGCAATCGTGCCACAGTTGCCAGGTCGGTTTGATATGCGCCGGGATCTCGTACATTTCAAACATGCGTTTGTCCCAGCTGATCACATCAGGCTGTAAATCCCACTCCCAGATGCCAATGCCGCCCGCTTCGTTCGCCAGCGTAATGCGCTCCATTAACCGCTTATTCACCCACTCGGTATGTTTGAGATCGTTAATGTCTTCGATTTGCGCGATAAAATAGAGCGGTGAGCCATCGGTATGACGCACAACGGAAACCGTCAGCAGCGCCCAAAGTACTTCGCCATTGCGGTTGTAGTAGCGTTTCTCCATCGAATAGCTGTTGATATCGCCGCGAACCAGTTGCTCCAGATTCTCAAGATCGATGTTTAAATCTTCAGGCCACGTTAGCTGCTGGAAGGTCAGCGACTGGAGTTCAGTCTGGGAATAGCCCAGGAACTCACACAGCGCTTTATTGGCCTGTAACCACTGGCCTTCAACCCCGACCAGCGCCATACCAATAGCGGAATACTCCATCGCATTGCGAAAACGTTCTTCGCTTTCGGTGATGTGCTTACGTTCGGCGCGAAACGCGTACATCACCATTGTCATGACGTTGGCGGGCAGCAGCATCATTAAAAACGGTAGCCACGGCGCGTTGAGCATAACGCCCGTGTTCTGAGTGGTCATCGGCGTAGGGTTGGTCGCCATCATCAGCGACACCATCATCACCGTAACCAGAAAGACCAGAAATGCCTCCATGCGCGGCAGGCGAACGGCGCTCCACATCAGCAGCACGATAACGCAGGTAAAAGGCCAGGGCAGGAAGGTAATCGCTATCCAGCACAGCACCAGCGTGACCGCCATGGTCAGGAGCGTTTCCAGCAATAGTTTGGGATTGCGGTGACGCAGCAAATAATGCGGTTTGAAAAGCAAACCTAACGGCACCAGCGCCAGCGCGCCGATGGACTCCGACAGTACCCAGACGAGAAAATTACGCAGTGGCTCCGCACTGGGCACCAGGAAATGCGCCAGCGTGCCGCCAATCAGCGGTGGGATGATGGCGCTGCCGATCGCCAGACGAATCCAGTCGCTCAGGTTTTTCAGCGGGTTATACCAGGGGAGAAGTTTGCGCAGGAGCAATGCGCCCACGCAGGCTTCAATCGCATTAATGGCGGTATACCAGAAGCTGATCGACTCCCAGGAGAACAGCATCCACGAGGCAAACACGTTACCGAAGGAGCAGGCGAGGGCAATACCGGGCCACATTTTGCCCGCGTGACGGTAAAACGCGACCATCATAATGGACGTCGGGAACCACAGCGGTGCCAGCAAAGTTCCGAATCGAGTCAGTTCGAGCGAGAAAATGGTAAAGATAAAGGTGACCAGACCCAGACTGACAAGCCGTAGTAAAGGATGTGGGGTAGTAACCAAAACGCGCTGGTATTGTTTATTCATTACCGCTTTATCCAGGGACGCCATGCTGCCAGGAACCAGGTCCGGACGCGTTAAACTTTGAATTTGGATTATGCTAGTACAAACAATTTACAATTCATATGCTGACTGCTCATAATTTGACATCATAGAGTTATTAAATACTTAGTCTGCATAAAATTCATGATTAACGCTTTAAATTTGACCGTTAAAATTTTAGCCAGGGATAAAAAGGCGACTTTGGAATGACTCTCGCAATACCTGCGGTTTCGACTGGTATCACGCACGCGAAATCCCTATAATTGCGGCGTTTGACGCTCAGGCGTCGTCCTTCCTTTACATCCAGGTTAATCAGGTCGCTAAATTTATGACTGATAAGTCTCATCAGTGCGTCATCATAGGCATCGCCGGCGCTTCGGCTTCAGGTAAAAGTCTTATCGCCAGTACGCTTTACCGCGAACTGCGTGATCAAGTTGGTGATGAGCATATCGGCGTCATTCCCGAAGACAGCTATTACAAAGATCAATCGCATCTGTCGATGGAAGAACGTGTAAAAACCAACTATGACCATCCCAATGCAATGGACCACAGCCTGCTGTTCCAGCATTTGCAAATGATCAAAAACGGCACCGCTATCGATCTGCCGGTCTATAGCTATGTCGATCACACCCGTACGCAAGAAACCATCCACATTGAACCGAAGAAAGTCATCATTCTGGAAGGCATCTTGTTGCTGACCGACGCACGTCTGCGTGAAGCGATGAACTTCTCTATTTTCGTCGATACTCCACTGGATATCTGCCTGATGCGTCGCATCAAGCGCGACGTCAATGAGCGCGGTCGTTCTATGGACTCCGTGATGGCTCAGTACCAGAAAACGGTACGCCCGATGTTCCTGCAATTTATCGAACCGTCTAAGCAATACGCCGATATTATCGTGCCGCGCGGCGGTAAAAACCGCATTGCGATTGATATTCTGAAAGCGAAAATCAGTCAGTTTTTTGAATAAATCGCGCGAATTGTGTACCGTTCAGGGATAACCTGGTTCACTCTGAAGCCGTTATGGCTTCAGGGTTTGATGCACGAAAGGAGAAAGCGTCATGCGTCTTTGTGACCGAGATATAGAGGCCTGGCTGGATAATGGCCGTCTGTCCATTACCCCGCGTCCGCCAGAAGAGCGAATTAACGGCGTAACCGTCGATGTCCGTCTGGGCAATAAATTCCGCACTTTTAGCGGACACACGGCACCGTTTATCGATTTAAGCGGTCCAAAAGATGAAGTCAGCGCATCACTCGATCGGGTGATGAGCGATGAAATCGTCCTGGAAGATGGCGAAGCCTTTTATCTGCATCCAGGTGAGCTGGCGCTGGCGGTCACCTTTGAGTCCGTTACGCTGCCTGCCGATTTGGTTGGCTGGCTTGATGGGCGTTCTTCCCTGGCACGTCTTGGTTTGATGGTTCACGTTACCGCGCACCGTATCGATCCGGGCTGGTCTGGCCGTATCGTACTGGAATTTTTCAATGCGGGTAAACTGCCGCTGGCATTACGCCCTGGCATGATGATTGGTGCGTTGAGCTTCGAACCGCTGACCGGTCCGGCGGCACGTCCTTACAACCGCCGCCAGGATGCAAAATATCGCGACCAGCAGGGTGCTGTTGCCAGTCGTATTGATAAAGACTGAGCTTAAGGCCGGTCCACTGAGGATGCCATGAGAAGAGTTCTGACGACGCTGATGATTTTGCTGGTGGTGCTGGTTGCTGGCCTTTCGGCGTTGGTTCTGCTGGTAAACCCCAATGATTTCCGCGCCTATATGGTACGGCAGGTCGAAGCACGCAGCGGTTACGAACTGAAGCTGGATGGGCCGCTACGCTGGCACGTCTGGCCTCAGCTCAGCATTCTTTCCGGGCGGATGTCGTTAACCGCACCCGGGGCGTCGGTCGCCCTGGTCTCGGCTGATAACATGCGTCTCGACGTGGCGTTAATGCCGCTGCTTTCCCATCAGTTGCAGGTTGAACAGGTGATGCTGAAAGGCGCGGTGATTCAGTTGACGCCGCAAACCGAGGCGGTTCGTGACCAGAGCGCACCCGTTGCGCCACGAGAAAACTCATTACCCGATGCGCCTGAAGATGCCGGCTGGTCTTTTGATATCGGTAGCCTCAAGGTGGTAGACAGCGTGCTGGTGTTCCAGCACGAGGGCGATGAGCAGGTCACCGTTCGCAATATCAATTTGCAGATGGAACAGGACCAGCAGCATCTGGCAACGCTTGATTTTTCGGGGCGCATCAACCGCAACCAGCGTGACATGACGCTGTCGTTAAACGCGAACGTTGACGCATCTGACTATCCTCACAAACTGACCGCCGACATCCAGCAGCTCAACTGGCAGCTATCCGGGGCAGACTTACCCGTGCAAGGGATTACTGGCAAGGGCAGTTTGCAGGGTGTCTGGCACGAAGACCAAAAGCAGCTTGAGCTGAATAATCTCGATTTGCAGGCTAATGATAGCGCGCTTAAAGGGCGGGCAAGCGTGGTGCTGACAGAGCAGCCAAAGTGGGTGTTCGATCTGCAGTTCGACAAGCTGAATCTTGAGAATCTCTTACCGCCGCAGACGGTTCTTGCCGCAGATGGCGTTGTACAGCAGGGGCAGAATCAGCCGAAACAAACGCGCCCCGTTATTGCCTCGAACATCGATCAGCCTGACTACAACGGTCTACGCAGCTTTAGCGCCGATATCTTATTGAAAGCCAATTCGGTGCGTTGGCGCGGTATTGACTTCACCAACGTCAGCAGCCAGATGCTCAACCATAAAGGTCTGCTGGTTATCTCTGAGCTCAGTGGGCAAATGGGAGCCGGGCATATGTCGCTGCCGGGCATGCTTGATGTTCGTCAGGACGAGGCCCGTGCGGAGTTTCAGCCGCGGCTCGACAACATTGAGATTGGCACGATCCTAAAAGCCTTCAATTATCCTATCTCTTTAACCGGCAATCTGACGCTCGCGGGCGATTTCTCCGGTGATAAGGTTGATGCGGAAGCCTTCCGTCGCAGCTGGCAGGGTAAGGCTCACGTCGAATTAGCCAACACCCGAATGGAAGGTCTTAACTTCCAGCAGTTGGTTCAACAGGCGGTTGAGCGCAGCAGCAGCGTGAAGGCGAGTGAAAGCTACGATAGCGCTACGCGGCTCGACAGTTTCGCCACTGATTTGTCGCTGAACAACGGTCAGCTGTCGCTTGACGATATGCAGGGGCAGTCTGCGCTAATAGCCCTGACGGGGACCGGCACCATGGATCTGGTCAAAGAAACCACCGATACGCGCTTTAACGTACGGGTTCTGTCGGGCTGGGAAGGCGAGGGCAAGCTGATCGACTTCCTGAAGGACACCCCGATCCCGCTGAAAGTGTACGGCAAATGGCAGGAGCTTAACTACAGCCTGCAGGTTGACCAGATTCTGCGAAAACATCTTCAGGATGAAGGGAAACGTCGTTTGAACGAATGGGCGGATAAGAATCAGGATTCGCAAAGTGGTAAAGACGTGAAGAAGCTGCTCGATAAGCTATAAGTTTGCCTGCCGGGCAGTATCAACACTGCCCGGCCTTTTGATTAAACTTCGTAATCCAAATCATCTTCCCCGCGCAGCGGAATCAGTTGCACTTTCTGCACGCGATGGCTTTCGACCTGTAGCGTCTTCAGCACAAAATCACCTACCTGAACCTCTTCTCCCGGCTGCGGAATACGCTGTAAATACTCCATTAGCAGACCGGCAATCGTGTGGTATTCACGCTTATCATCCAGCGGTATCGGAACATACTGCACCAGGTCTTCCAGCGGCATATGGCCGTTAGCGGTCCAGGAGCCATCGGCATTTTTCTGGATGTCGTGGCGAGCATCGATTTCGTCAATCTCGTTAGGCAAATTACCGGCGATCGTCTCCATCACATCGCTCAGCGTCACTAACCCTTCTACTGAACCAAACTCATCCACGACAAAGGCAAAGTGGGTGCGCGCGTTACGGAACTGTTCCAGGGCTGACAGCAGCGGCAGCGTTTCAGGGAACACCAGTGGCTGTCGTACCAGAGCTCGTAGGTCCAGCGCATCACCTCGCAGCGATTGTTGCAGCAAGTCGATCACATGTACTACACCGAGCAGATCTTCTTCCTCTTCACCACCGGTAACCACAATGCGGGTATGCTGATTTTTATCCAGCAGGGCGCGAACCTGTGCGTCTGGCGCGTTCAGGTCGATATGTTCAATATCGTGACGGGAGGTCATGATGCTGCTGACTGAGCGCTGGTTAAGATTGAGCACGCGCTCAATCATCCGCCGTTCCTGAGGATTAAATATCTGGTTGTCGTCATGGTCAGCCAACATGGAGGCCGATTCGGCGTCCAGTTCGGCATCTTCTTTCTTGCCGCTTAGCAAGCGCATCACCGTTTCTGCGGTGCGCTGGCGTAGCGTTTGATTGGCCGAGAGAAAACGGCGGCGGTTGAATATGGCGAGCTGATTGAGGGTCTCAATAATGACCGAGAAGCCAATGGCGGCATACAGGTAGCCCTTAGGTATTGAGAAGCCAAACCCGTCAGCCACCAGGCTGAAACCTATCATCAGCAGGAAGCTTAAACACAAAATCACAATCGTCGGATGGCTATTCACGAAGCGGGTCAGGGCTTTGCTCGCCATCACCATCAGGGTAATAGCAATAATCACGGCAGCCATCATCACTGCCAGATGATCGACCATTCCCACGGCGGTTATCACTGAATCGAGTGAGAACACGGCGTCGAGGACCACAATTTGCGCCACCACCGGCCAGAATTTTGCCCCGCGCCGCTGGGTAAGGTTTTCGCTGTCTTTACCTTCAAGCCGCTCGTTCAGTTCCACCGTGGCTTTAAACAGCAGGAAAAGCCCACCGAATAGCATGATCAGATCTCGCGCGCTGAAGCTGAGGTCGTGGAAGGTGAAAATGGGTTTTGTCAGCGTGACCATCCACGAGATGGAGGCCAGCAACAGCAGGCGCATCACCATCGCCAACAGCAAACCGGTGACACGGGCGCGGTCGCGCTGTGCCGGAGGCAGTTTTTCCGCGAGGATGGCAATAAAGACCAGATTATCGATACCGAGGACTAATTCGATGACGATAAGCGTCACCAGCCCGGCCCAGATTGATGGATCGGCAATCCATTCCATAGTAATAGCAATACCTTTGGTTATATGACATTTGTCACACTTCGATCATGGATAAAGCTGGCGAAAATTGCAATGGCAGGCTGAGATTTCTCTTAATAACCGCAAGAAAATGACAATCTTCACCACAGGTTATTATTTCTGAAAGAAACAGCGAATAATGAAATTAAGATATATTTAGGAAATATCGCACGTGATATTTTTAGATATTAATTTGTCAATATGAAGAAATTCCTAAAAGCCTTAAAATTTGCGCTTAATATTAATCTTAAAAACCAATATTAGGACGGTTGTCTCCTTGCCTGCTATTAGGTTAACTGCAACAATTCTCCCAGCATCAAATGTTAAAACGCCTTGTTGCTATTTTTGTACCGGTCTCGGGGGCTGTATTTCATTATCAGTCTAACGTCAGATATGCCTGATATATTTCCCCGTAAGTCCATATCTTAGAGGGTGTCTATCCATAACGCATTGTTTAGTCAGTGGATTGGTAACTGAAAGCCAAGGGCGGTAGCGTGCCTGAAAGCGTGTGAATCAGCCTCGATTATTCTGTCAAGAGCCAATGGATGAATAAGCTAGTTTTAGGACTGATGCCAGTTATATTTTTATTTGATTAACTGCATTCTAAAAGTCATTCCAGCCGGGCTTATTTTAAATTGCACAGGGTAATTACTCTGCCAAAGTGATAAATAATCAATGATCAAATCCAAAATGAAATTGATGCCATTATTGGTGTCTGTGACCTTGATGAGTGGTTGTACGGTCTTTCCCGGCAGCAATATGTCCACAACGGGTAAGGATGTGATTAAGCAACAGGATGCTGATTTTGATCTCGACAAAATGGTGAATGTGTATCCATTAACCCCGCGTCTCGTCGAGCAATTACGTCCACGTCCTAACGTCGCCCAGCCGAATATCTCTCTGGATCAGGAAATTTCGTCCTACGAATACCGCGTCGGACCGGGTGACGTTGTTAGCGTTACCGTCTGGGACCACCCTGAATTGACAACGCCAGCGGGCCAGTATCGTAGTTCAAGCGATACCGGTAACTGGGTTCAGCCTGATGGCACCATGTTCTATCCGTACATTGGCAAAGTCCACGTTGTCGGTAAAACGCTGGCCGAAATCCGCAGTGACGTGACGGGTCGTTTAGCGCAGTACATTGCTGACCCGCAGGTGGATGTGAATATTGCCGCCTTCCGTTCGCAAAAAGCCTACGTCTCGGGACAGGTGAACAAATCGGGCCAGCAGCCCATCACCAACGTGCCATTAACCGTCCTGGATGCCATTAATACCGCGGGCGGTTTAACCGATGCCGCCGACTGGCGCAACGTGGTGCTCACGCACAACGGTAAAGAAGAGCGCATTTCGTTACAGGCATTGATGCAAAACGGTGACCTGAGCCAGAACCGTCTGCTCTATCCGGGCGACATTCTGTTTGTACCACGCAATGACGATCTGAAAGTGTTCGTGATGGGCGAAGTGAAGAAACAGAGCACGCTCAAAATGGACTTCAGCGGCATGACCCTGACCGAAGCGCTGGGCAATGCAGAAGGCCTCGACATGACTGCATCGAACGCCAGCGGCATCTTCGTCATTCGTCCACTGAAAGGCGAAGGCAGTGCAAAAGGCAAGATCGCCAACATTTATCAGCTGGATATGTCCGATGCGACATCGCTGGTGATGGCAACCGAATTCCGCCTCCAGCCATACGACGTGGTTTACGTGACCACGGCTCCGGTCACTCGCTGGAACCGTCTGATCAACCAGTTGCTGCCAACCATCAGTGGCGTTCGCTACATGACGGATACGGCGCGCGACATTCATACCTGGTAATCCGCGATGTTTAACAAAATTCTGGTGGTGTGCGTGGGGAACATTTGCCGTTCCCCCACGGCAGAACGGCTGCTGAAAAATTACCAGCCCGATCTCAAGGTTGACTCCGCAGGGCTGGGTGCGCTGGTGGGAAAAGGTGCTGATGAGCGCGCGACAAGCGTGGCGCAGGAGCATGCGCTATCGCTCGACGGGCACGTTGCCCGTCAGGTCTCAGGCCGGATGTGCCGGGACTACGACCTGATTCTGGCAATGGAAAAACGCCATATACAGGCGCTATGTGAAATTGCGCCGGAGATGCGCGGCAAGGTGATGCTGTTTGGTCACTGGGACAACGAACGCGAAATCCCCGATCCGTATCGCAAGAGCCGTGAGGCATTTGAGGCGGTGTACACCTTACTTGACCAGTCTGCCCAACAGTGGGCGCAGGCACTGAAAGCTCAGCAGGGATAACAATGACAGAAAAAACAAAACCTTCTGCCGCCCCGATCTCGGGCAGTGATGAAATTGATATTGGCCGTCTGGTAGGGACGATCGTTGAGGCGAAGTGGTGGGTGCTGGGGATTACGGCGGTGTTTGCCGTCGCCGCTGTGATTTACACCTTGTTTGCCACGCCTATCTATAGCGCGGATGCGCTGGTGCAAATCGAACAGAACTCCGGTAATTCGCTGGTGCAGGATATCGGCTCGGCGCTGGCGAACAAGCCGCCGGCATCGGACGCCGAGATTCAGCTTATCCAGTCGCGCCTGGTGCTGGGCAAAACGGTTGACGATCTTGATCTGGATATTGGCGTCACCAAAAACAGCTTCCCGCTATTTGGTGCTGGCTGGGACAGGCTGATGGGGCGTCAAAATGACATGGTCAAAGTCACCACTTTTAACCTGCCGAAAGGGGCAGGGGACCAGGTGTTTACTCTGCAAGTGTTGGGGCCTAAGCAGTATGAACTGACCAGTGACGCGGGCTTTAGCGCGCGGGGTGAAGTCGGGCAGATGCTGAATAAAAACGGCGTCAGCATGATGGTCAGCGATATCCATGCTGCGGAGGGCGGTGAATTCACCGTCAGTAAGTTCTCGATGCTGGGCATGATCAACAACCTACAAAGCAACCTGACCGTCACGGAAAACGGTAAAGACACCGGCGTATTGAGCATGAGCTTCACCGGTGAAGACAAAGATAAAATCCGCGACATCCTGAACAGCATTACCCGCAACTATCTTGAGCAAAATATCGAACGTAAGTCGGCTGAAGCGGCAAAAAGCCTCGCGTTCCTGGCGAAGCAACTGCCGGAAGTCCGTTCGCATCTCGATGAGGCTGAAAACAAGCTGAATGCCTATCGTCAGGACAAAGACTCCGTTGACCTGCCGCTGGAGGCAAAATCTGTTCTGGATTCGATGGTCAATATCGACGCGCAGTTGAATGAACTGACCTTTAAAGAAGCGGAAATTTCTAAGCTCTACACCAAACGTCACCCGGCGTATCGCACGTTGCTGGAAAAACGTCAGGCGCTGGAAGATGAGAAAACAAAACTCAACAACCGCGTGACGGCGATGCCAAAAACGCAGCAGGAAATTGTGCGTCTGACGCGCGACGTGGAATCGGGTCAGCAGGTTTACATGCAACTGCTGAATAAACAGCAGGAGCTGAAAATTACCGAAGCCAGTACCGTCGGTGATGTGCGTATCGTTGACTCGGCGATTACCCAGCCTGGCGTGCTGAAACCAAAGAAAGCGCTGATCGTCCTCGGCAGCATTATTCTCGGCCTGATGCTCTCTATCGTTGGCGTGCTGCTTCGCTCCCTGTTCAACCGCGGAATCGAAAGCCCACAGGTGCTGGAAGATCATGGCATCAGCGTGTATGCCAGCATTCCTTTGTCGGAATGGCAGAAATCTCGCGATAGCGTCAAAACGGTGAAAGGCGTTAAGCGTTACAAACAGAGCCAACTGCTGGCAGTCGGAAACCCAACGGATCTGGCGATCGAAGCGGTGCGCAGCCTGCGAACCAGCCTTCACTTCGCCATGATGCAGGCCAAAAACAACGTATTGATGTTGACCGGGGTCAGCCCGTCAATCGGTAAAACGTTTGTCTGCGCTAACCTTGCGGCGGTGATTAGCCAGACCAACAAACGCGTGCTGCTGATCGACTGCGATATGCGTAAGGGCTATACCCACGAACTGCTAGGGACCAATAACGTCAACGGCCTGTCGGAGATTCTTCTCGGCAAAGGTGAGATTGAGCAGTGCGCCAAGCCAACGTCAATCACCAATTTTGACCTGGTTCCGCGCGGTCAGATCCCGCCAAACCCGTCTGAACTGTTGATGAGTGAACGTTTCACCCAGCTGATTGAATGGGCCAGCAAACACTACGACCTGGTGCTTATCGATACTCCGCCAATCCTGGCCGTGACTGACGCTGCCATTGTTGGTCGCCATGTCGGCACTACGCTGATGGTCGCTCGTTATGCGGTGAATACCCTGAAAGAGGTCGAAACCAGCCTGAGTCGCTTCGAGCAGAACGGTATCGAGGTGAAAGGGGTGATTCTGAACTCCATCTTCCGTCGCGCGACCGGATATCAGGATTACGGGTACTACGAGTACGAATATAAGTCTGACTCTAAATAAAAAAAGCCCCCCTCATCCTAACCCTCTCCCCGCCGGGGAGAGGGGACTGCCTGGTGCGGTCCTTCAGAGGGCAGGGGTGAGGGGTGAGGGGAAAATATGACAACACAACGCCCATTGATCTCCATCTATATGCCAACGTGGAATCGCCAGCAGCTGGCGATCCGTGCGATTAAATCGGTATTACGTCAGGACTACGACCACTGGGAGCTGATCATCGTTGATGATTGCTCCTCATCGTTCGAGCAGTTGCAGAAATTTATCGACGATCTCAATGACCCGCGCGTGGTGTACACCCATAACGCGATTAACTCTGGGGCATGTGCCGTGCGAAATCAGGCAATCATGCAGGCAAAAGGACAATATTTGACCGGCATTGATGACGATGACGAATGGACGCCAAATCGTCTGTCCGTATTTTTGTCGCACAAACATCAGCTGGTCACGCATGCGTTCCTGTATGCCAATGACTATGTTTGTCAGGGTGAGGTTTACTCGCAGCCTGCCAGCCTGCCGCTGTATCCGAAATCCCCGTTCTCACGCCGCCTGTTTTATAAGCGCAATATCATCGGTAATCAGGTGTTTACCTGGGCCTGGCGTTTCAAAGAATGTCTGTTCGATACCGAACTGAAAGCTGCGCAGGACTACGATATTTTCCTGCGTATGGTGGTGGAATATGGTGAGCCGTGGAAGGTGGAAGACGCCACGCAAATTCTGCACATCAATCACGGTGAGATGCAAATTACCTCGTCGCCGAAAAAATTCTCGGGCTACTTCCATTTTTATCGTAAGCACAAAGACAAGTTCGATCGTGCCAGCCGTAAATATCAGCTCTTTACCCTCTATCAGATCCGCAACAAGCGCATGAACTGGCGCACGCTTATGACGCTGCTGTCGGTACGAAACGGCAAGCGTCTGGCCGATGGGCTGAGGGGGAAATAATGATCCTGGAAGATTGCCGCGCGAATAGCTGGAGCCTGCGTCCCTGCTGCATGGTTCTGGCTTACCGAGTCGCGCATTTCTGCTCCGTTTGGCGCAAAAAAAACGTGCTTAACAATCTATGGGCCGCTCCTGTTCTGGTGCTCTATCGCATCCTCACCGAGTGTCTGTTTGGCTACGAAATCCAGGCGGCCGCGACAATTGGCCGCCGCTTCACCATCCACCATGGTTATGCAGTGGTCATCAATAAATTCGTGGTGGCAGGGGATGATTTTACGATTCGTCATGCGGTGACCATCGGCAATCGTGGCCCGCAAAGCCTGGCCTGTCCGGTGATTGGCAATAACGTCGAGCTTGGGGCAAACGTGGTCATCATTGGTGATATTACCGTTGGGAACAATGTCACCATCGGTGCAGGCAGCGTGGTGCTGGACAGCATTCCTGATAACGCGCTGGTGGTGGGTGAAAAAGCCCGCGTGAAGGTAATGAAATGAATATTCTGCAATTTAACGTTCGCCTCGCAGAAGGCGGTGCAGCAGGCGTCGCGCTGGATTTGCATCAGCGCGCACTGCAAAAAGGGTTACAGTCGCGTTTTGTGTACGGTTATGGCAAAGGTGGTAAAAAAAGCGTCAGTCACGATAACTATCCGCAGGTCATGAAACAAACGCCACGCTTAACGTCGATCGCTAACATTGCGCTGTTTCGCCTGTTTAACCGCGATCTGTTTGGGAACCTGAACAATATTTATCGCCAGGTCACCCGCATGTCTGGCCCTGTGGTCCTCCATTTTCACGTTTTGCACAGCTACTGGCTGAATCTGGAAGAGGTGGTGGCGTTTTGTGAAAACGTCCAGGCGCATAAGCCGGACATCACCTTTGTCTGGACTCTGCACGATCACTGGAGCGTCACCGGACGCTGCGCGTTTACCGATGGCTGCGAAGGCTGGAAAAGCCACTGCCAAAAATGCCCGACGCTGGATAACTATCCACCGGTGAAAGTGGACAGAGCACGCAAGCTGGTGGCGGGAAAACGTCAGTTATTCCGTGACATGCTGGCGCTCGGCTGCACCTTTATCTCTCCGAGCCAGCACGTTGCCGATGCATTCAACAGCTTATATGGGGCAGGGCGCTGCAAGATTATCAACAATGGGATTGACGTAGCGACGGAAGACATTCTGGCCGAGTTGACTCCGATTGCGAACACGCTCGGCAAACCCAAAATCGCGATCGTGGCGCACGATCTGCGTTACGACGGCAAAACCAATCAGCAACTGGTGCGCGACATGATGGCGCTCGGCGACAAGATTGAGCTTCATACCTTCGGTAAGTTCTCGCCGTTTGAAGGGGCCAACGTTATCAATCACGGTTTTGAGACCGATAAACGCAAGCTGATGAGCGCGCTTAACGGAATGGATGCGTTGGTTTTCAGCTCCCGCGTCGATAACTATCCGCTGATTTTGTGCGAAGCGCTGTCCATCGGCGTACCGGTGATTGCCACCCACAGCGATGCCGCGCGCGAAGTGCTGGAAAAATCCGGCGGGAAAACCTTTAGCGAAAACGAAGTACTGCCGATGGTGCAATTACCAAAGGCTGAGATCGCACAGGCCGTTTTTGGCACCAGCCTGGAATCGTTCCGCAACCGCAGCCGCAAAGCGTACAGCGGCCAACAGATGCTGGAGGAATATGTCTCGTTCTATCAGAATCTGTAGTTATCTGCTGCTGCCGCTGATCTATCTGCTGGTTAACGTTAAAATTGCCCAGCTCGGCGAAAGCTTCCCGATAACCATCGTCACCTTCTTGCCCGTTCTGCTTTTGCTGTACGTTGAAAAAATCAGCATTAAGAAGCTGATGATTGCGCTGGGGCTGGGTGTGGGCCTCACGGCATTTAACTACCTCTTTGGTCAGTCGCTGGACGCCAGCAAGTATGTCACCTCCACCATGCTGTTTGTTTATATCGTGATTATTATTGGCATGGTGTGGAGTATTCGCTTTAAAACTATTTCGCCGCACAATTATCGGAAAATCCTTAGGTTCTTTTATATTGCCGTGGCGTTAATTGTTATGCTTGCTGCGATGGAAATGGCGCAAATTATTTTGACAGGCGGCAGTAGCCTGATGGAAATAATTTCGAAATATCTCATTTACAGTAATAGCTATGTACTGAACTTCATTAAGTTTGGCGGTAAGCGAACCACCGCGTTGTATTTTGAACCGGCATTTTTTGCTCTGGCGTTAATCTCAATTTGGCTCAGTATCAAACAGTTTGGTATCAAAACCCCCAAGACCGATGCTATGATTCTTGCAGGGATTGTACTGTCAGGTTCCTTCTCTGGGGTAATGACATTTATCTTGTTTTACCTGCTGGAATGGGCATTTCAGTACCTCAATAAAGACGCGATCAAGAAAAAGCTACCCTTAGCGATAATTTCGCTAACCGTACTGCTGGTGGGTATTATTTTTGCCTTCCCGTATATCTCTACGCGCCTGGGCGATTTAGGAACGGAAGGATCATCCTCCTATTATCGCATTATCGGTCCGCTGGTGATGGTGGGTTATTCATTAACCCATATTGACGGGGTAGTAAGATTTGGCTCACTTTACGAATATGTCGCATCATTCGGAATCTTTAACGGTGCGGATGTCGGTAAAACCATAGACAATGGTCTGTATCTGCTCATTATTTATTTTTCGTGGTTTGCCGTGCTGTTAACAGCGTGGTACCTGTTTAAAGTTTTCAAAATGATGATCAATGCATTTGGTGATAACCAAAATTTTCGGGTGCAGTTGTATCTTTTTACGCCGGTGTCGCTGTTTTTTACCGGGTCAATATTTAGCCCGGAATATGCGTTCTTAATAGTTTGTCCGTTTATTTTGCGCAAGGCGCTAAATATGACGAATTCATGACGAGGTGGTTTTATGTTTCTTAGCGTCATTACTGTCGCCTTTCGCAATCACGAAGGGGTAGTAAAAACCTGGCGCTCGCTGCGCAACCTGGCACGCGACCCCAGCCTCACGTTTGAATGGATCGTGGTCGATGGCGGCTCGGACGACGGCACCGCTGAATTTTTGGAAAAACTCAACGGTGAGTTCAACTTACGCTTCATCAGCGAGAAAGATAAGGGCATTTACGATGCCATGAATAAAGGTATCGATTTAGCGCAAGGCCGCTACGCTATCTTTTTAAATTCGGGTGATGTGTTCCACGAAGATGTGGCCTTATTTGCCCGGCAGCTGTCGCGTCAGAAGGATGATGCAATGGTCATCGGCGATGCTTTATTGGATTTTGGTGACGGCACTAAAGTTCGTCGCGGTGCCAAGCATGGCTGGTATATTTATCACAGCCTTCCGGCCAGCCATCAGGCGATTTTCTTCCCGACGGCGGGGCTGAAAAAACATCCCTATGATTTGCAATATAAGGTGTCGTCAGATTATGCACTGGCTGCCAGTCTGTATAAATCAGGCTATCCGTTCCGTCGCATAAAGGGGCTGGTCTCTGAATTCTCGATGGGAGGCGTGTCAACCTCCAATAATCTTGAATTATGTCAGGATGCCAGGAATGTCCAGCGCAAGATATTACGCGTTCCCGGTTTTTGGGCGGAATTGTCTTATTTTGTTCGTTTGAAAACAACGGGCAAAACGAAAGCCTTATATAACAAAGCCTGAATATAAGGAATAGTGATGCAGGACCTTAAAGGATTCTCCGTGCCCAAAGGATTTCGGGGCGCAAGTGGAATAAAAGTTCAGTTGTGGTGGGCCGTGCAGGCAACGTTATTTGCCTGGTCGCCGCAGGTGCTGTATCGCTGGCGAGCCTTTTTACTGCGTTTATTTGGTGCAAAAATCGGAAAAAACGTCGTTATTCGCCCGTCGGTGAAGATTACTTACCCGTGGAAATTAACGCTCGGCGATTACGCCTGGGTAGGCGATGACGCGGTGTTATATACCCTTGGGGATATTACGATTGGCGCTCATTCGGTGGTATCACAAAAATGTTATTTGTGCACCGGCAGTCACGATTTTATGAGTCCGCATTTTGATATTAACGCCACGCCGATTGTGATTGGCGAAAAGTGCTGGCTGGCGACAGATGTTTTTGTTGCACCTGGTGTTTCTGTTGGCGATGGCACCGTAGTGGGTGCGCGCAGCAGCGTTTTTAAATCGCTACCGGCAAATAAGATTTGCCGTGGCAACCCCGCAGTGGTGATACGCGAACGCGTTGAAACTGATTAAATTCGATAAGTAGAGGAATATAAACATGTCTAAAGTCGCTCTCATCACCGGCGTTACCGGGCAAGATGGTTCTTATCTGGCAGAGCTTCTGCTGGAAAAAGGGTACGAAGTCCATGGTATTAAGCGCCGTGCGTCTTCGTTTAACACCGAACGTGTCGACCATATCTATCAGGATCCACATTCAGCGAATCCAAAGTTCCATTTGCACTATGGCGATCTGACGGATTCCTCCAACCTGACCCGTATCTTGCAAGAAGTGCAGCCGGATGAAGTGTACAACCTGGGGGCGATGAGCCACGTTGCGGTCTCGTTCGAATCCCCTGAATACACCGCCGATGTTGATGCTATGGGCACGTTGCGTCTGCTGGAAGCCATTCGCTTCCTGGGTCTTGAGAAGAAAACGCGTTTCTATCAGGCGTCGACTTCAGAGCTGTACGGCCTGGTGCAGGAAACCCCGCAGAAAGAGACGACACCTTTCTATCCGCGCTCCCCGTACGCTGTCGCAAAACTGTACGCCTACTGGATCACCGTGAACTACCGTGAATCTTATGGCATGTACGCCTGTAACGGCATTCTGTTCAACCACGAATCACCACGTCGCGGCGAAACCTTCGTGACCCGTAAAATTACCCGTGCGATCGCTAACATCGCGCAGGGTCTGGAGAAGAAACTGCACCTCGGCAACATGGATTCCCTGCGTGACTGGGGCCATGCGAAAGATTACGTGAAAATGCAGTGGATGATGTTGCAGCAGGACACCCCGGAAGATTTCGTGATCGCAACCGGCGTGCAGTACTCCGTGCGTCAGTTCGTCGAAATGGCCGCCGCACAGCTGGGTATCAAACTGCGCTTTGAAGGCACTGGCGTAGAAGAAAAAGGCATCGTTGTGTCCGTGACCGGCCACGATGCACCAGGCGTGAAGGCAGGCGATGTGATTGTTGAAGTTGACCCGCGCTACTTCCGTCCTGCTGAAGTGGAAACGCTGCTCGGCGATCCGACCAAAGCACACCAAACGCTGGGCTGGAAACCGGAAATCACCTTGCAGGAAATGGTCTCTGAAATGGTCGCTAACGATCTGGAAGCGGCGAAAAAACACTCCCTGCTGAAGTCCCATGGCTACGAGGTTGCCATCGCGCTGGAGTCTTAAGAATGACCAAACAACGTATTTTTGTCGCCGGTCATCGGGGGATGGTGGGGTCTGCCATCGTCCGCCAGCTTGAACAGCGCGGCGACGTAGAGGTGATTGTTCGTACTCGCGACGAACTTGATCTGCTGGATAGCAAAGCGGTGCAGAGTTTCTTCGCGAACGAACAGATTGACCAGGTGTATCTGGCGGCAGCAAAGGTGGGCGGCATTGTCGCCAACAATACCTACCCGGCAGATTTCATCTTTGAGAACATGATGATCGAAAGCAACATTATCCACGCGGCGCATCTGCACAACGTGAATAAGCTGCTGTTCCTGGGGTCATCCTGTATTTATCCGAAGATGGCTAAACAGCCGATCCCCGAAAGCGAACTGTTGCAGGGCACGCTTGAAGAGACCAACGAGCCGTATGCGATTGCCAAGATTGCCGGCATCAAGCTGTGCGAGTCTTACAACCGCCAGTATGGCCGTGATTATCGCTCGGTGATGCCGACCAATCTCTATGGTTCGCACGATAACTTCCACCCGAGCAACTCGCACGTGATCCCGGCGCTGCTGCGTCGCTTCCACGAAGCAACGGCGGAAAGCGCGCCAGACGTGGTGGTGTGGGGTAGCGGTACGCCGATGCGTGAATTCCTGCACGTGGATGACATGGCTGCGGCCAGCATTCACGTGATGGGGCTGGACCGCGAAGTGTGGCAGGAGAACACCGAACCGATGCTGTCGCATATCAACGTCGGCACTGGTGTGGACTGCACCATCCGCGAGCTGGCGCAGACCATCGCGCAGGTGGTGGGCTATAAAGGCCGCGTGGTATTCGATGCCACCAAGCCAGACGGCACGCCGCGTAAATTGCTGGATGTGACGCGTCTGCATCAGCTGGGCTGGTATCACGAGGTATCACTTGAGCAGGGGCTGGCAAGCACCTACCAGTGGTTCCTGGAAAACCAGCACCGCTTCCGGGGGTAATCATGTTTTTAAGTCAGGAAGATTTTGCCACGGTCGTACGTTCTACCCCGCTCATTTCCATCGATTTGGTGGTGGAAAACGAGCGAGGAGAGTTCCTGCTGGGTCAACGAACCAATCGCCCCGCTCAGGGGTACTGGTTTGTACCGGGCGGGCGCGTGCAGAAGGATGAGACGCTTGAGCGCGCTTTCGAGCGCCTCACGCTGGCGGAACTGGGCCTGGGTTTGCCGATGACCGCCGGTCAGTTTTACGGAGTCTGGCAGCACTTCTATGACGATAACTTTTCCGGCACCGATTTCAGCACCCACTACGTGGTGCTCGGTTTTCGCCTGAAGGTGAGTGAGGCAGATTTACATCTGCCTGATGCTCAGCACGACGACTACCGTTGGCTGAAACCGGATGCGCTACTTGCCAGTGAAAACGTGCATGACAACAGCCGCGCGTATTTCCTGGCAGAACGTCAGGCCGGGGTGCCGGGCTTATGAAAATTTTAGTGTACGGCATTAACTATTCGCCTGAACTCACCGGTATCGGCAAGTACAC
Source organism: Enterobacter sp. SCRI0065 (assembly GCF_059766475.1). Classification (NCBI taxonomy): domain Bacteria; kingdom Pseudomonadati; phylum Pseudomonadota; class Gammaproteobacteria; order Enterobacterales; family Enterobacteriaceae; genus Enterobacter; species Enterobacter sp. SCRI0065. The sequence goes on from NZ_JCBAJB010000002.1 coordinate 521,001, forward strand.
CGGTGAAATGGTCGAGTGGATGGCAAGCCAGGGTCACGAGGTGCGGGTCATTACGGCCCCGCCTTACTACCCGGAATGGAAAGTCGGTGAGCAGTATTCAAACTGGCGTTATCGCCGTGAAGAGGGGCGCGCCACCGTATGGCGTTGCCCGCTGTATGTACCAAAACAGCCCTCTACGTTAAAGCGCCTGATTCATCTGGGCAGCTTTGCGCTGAGCAGTTTTTTCCCGCTGATGGCCCAGCGCCACTGGAAGCCGGATCGCATTATCGGCGTGGTACCGACCCTATTTTGCACGCCGGGCATGCGTTTGCTGGGCAAGCTTTCGGGCGCTCGCACGCTGCTGCACATTCAGGATTATGAAGTGGATGCCATGCTCGGTCTGGGGATGGCCGGTAAAGGCAAGGGCGGCAAAGTAGCAAAACTCGCCAGCGCTTTTGAGCGCAGCGGGCTGCACAACGTGGATTATGTCTCGACCATTTCGCGCTCAATGATGAACAAAGCGCAGGAAAAAGGCGTCGCGGCGGAAAAAGTGATTTTCTTTCCGAACTGGTCAGAAGTGGCGCGCTTTCGTGATGTCACCAACAGCGATGCTCATGCGTTACGCAACCAGCTAGGTTTGCCTGAAGACCAAAAAATCATTCTTTACTCAGGCAACATCGGCGAAAAGCAGGGCCTGGAAAGCGTTATCGATGCGGCGACCCAGCTTAATAAACAATCATGGATGTTTGTGATTGTCGGGCAGGGCGGCGGTAAAGCGCGACTGGAGAAAATGGTCAGCGAACGCGGCCTGCAAAACGTCAAATTCTTCCCGCTTCAGTCTTATGAGGCGTTGCCTGCGCTACTCAAAATGGGTGATTGCCATTTAGTCGTGCAAAAGCGCGGCGCGGCGGATGCGGTTTTACCGTCAAAACTCACCAACATTTTGGCCGTTGGCGGCAACGCGGTGATTACCGCTGAACCCGAAACCGAGCTGGGCCAGCTGTGCGACCTCTATCCGGAGATTGCCGTTTGCGTGGAACCGGAATCGGTATCCGCACTGGTTGCCGGTATCGAACGGGCGCTTGCCATGCCAAAAGTCAACACGGTGGCACGTGAATATGCCGAACGCACGCTCGAAAAAGAGAACGTGCTTAGCCAATTTATTGCAGATATACGGGGATAAATCATGAGTCTTAGCAAATTGTATCCGGTCGTGATGGCTGGGGGCTCTGGTAGCCGGTTGTGGCCGCTGTCCCGCGTGCTCTATCCCAAACAGTTCCTCTGCCTGAAAGGGGATCTCACCATGCTGCAAACCACGGTCAATCGCCTGAATGGTGTGGAGTGCGAAAGCCCGGTGGTGATTTGCAACGAGCAGCATCGCTTTATCGTCGCCGAGCAGCTGCGTCAGCTGAACAAGCTGACCGAGAACATCATTCTTGAACCCGCAGGACGTAATACCGCACCGGCCATCGCGCTGGCGGCGCTGGCGGCCCAGCGCAGCAGCCCGGATTGCGATCCGCTGATGTTGGTGCTGGCGGCAGACCATATCATCCAGCAGGAAGAGGCCTTCCGCGATGCGGTACGCGCCGCTATTCCGTATGCCGACAGCGGCAAGCTGGTGACGTTCGGCATCGTGCCGGATCTGCCGGAAACCGGCTATGGCTACATTCGCCGCGGTGACGTGACGCCGGGCGAGGGCGATAGCGTGGCGTTTAACGTCGCGCAGTTCGTGGAAAAACCGAATCTTGAAACGGCGCAGGCCTATGTTGGCAGCGGCGAATATTACTGGAACAGCGGCATGTTCCTGTTCCGCGCGGGTCGCTATCTGGAAGAGTTGCAAAAGTATCGCCCGGATATCCTCAGCGCCTGCGAAAAGGCGATGGCCGTTGTTGACCCGGATCTGGACTTTATCCGCGTCGATGAAGCCTCGTTCCTCGCCTGTCCGGAAGAGTCCGTTGACTATGCGGTGATGGAACGCACGGCGGATGCGGTTGTGGTCCCGATGGATGCCGGGTGGAGCGACGTCGGCTCCTGGTCCTCGTTGTGGGAAATCAGCGCGCATACTGCGGAAGGCAACGTACATCATGGCGATGTGATCAGCCATAAAACGGAAAATAGCTACATTTATGCCGAATCAGGGCTGGTCACGACCGTGGGCGTGAAGGACCTGGTGGTTGTGCAAACCAAAGATGCGGTTTTGATTGCCGATCGCAATGCGGTGCAGGACGTCAAAAAAGTGGTCGAGCAGATTAAGGCTGATGGCCGCCATGAGCACCACATTCACCGTGAAGTCTATCGTCCGTGGGGCAAGTATGACTCCATTGACGCGGGTGACCGCTATCAGGTCAAGCGTATCACCGTGAAACCAGGCGAAGGCTTGTCGGTGCAAATGCACCATCACCGCGCAGAACATTGGGTGGTCGTCGCCGGTACGGCGAAAGTGACCATCGATGGCGAAATCAAACTGCTCGGTGAAAACGAATCTATCTACATCCCGCTGGGTGCGAAACATTGCCTGGAAAACCCGGGGAAAATTCCGCTCGATCTGATTGAAGTGCGCTCCGGCTCGTATCTGGAAGAGGACGATATTGTCCGCTTTGAAGATCGTTACGGGCGGGTATAGCACCTTTGCATCATGCCCGGTGGCGCTGCGCTAACCGGGCCTACCAATGACAAAAATAATGTGGCCATTAATCGGCCAGGGCCGACTGTTGCCTGAAGAAGGGGTCATCATGGAAAAGTTAACCTGTTTTAAAGCCTATGATATTCGCGGCAAGCTGGGCGAAGAGTTGAATGAAGATATTGCGTGGCGCATTGGCCGCGCGTACGGCGAATATTTAAAGCCGAAAACGATTGTGCTGGGTGGCGATGTGCGCCTGACCAGCGAAGCGCTCAAGCTGGCGCTGGCAAAAGGGCTACAGGACGCGGGCGTGGACGTGCTGGATATCGGTTTGTCCGGTACCGAAGAGATTTACTTTGCAACTTTCCATCTGGGCGTGGACGGCGGTATCGAAGTGACTGCCAGCCATAACCCGATGGATTACAACGGCATGAAGCTGGTGCGCGAAGGCGCTCGCCCGATTAGCGGCGATACGGGCCTGCGCGACGTGCAGCGTCTGGCCGAAGCGAACGACTTCCCGCCGGTTGTTGACGAGAAACGCGGCAGCTACCAGCAAATCGACCTGCGTAAAGACTATATCGATCATCTGCTGGGCTACATCAACGTAGCCAACCTTAAGCCGCTGAAGCTGGTGATAAACTCCGGCAACGGCGCGGCGGGCCCGGTGGTCGACGCGCTGGAAGCCCGTTTCCAGGCGCTGAACGTGCCGGTCACCTTCATCAAAGTTCATAACACGCCGGACGGTAACTTCCCGAACGGTATTCCTAATCCGCTGCTGCCCGAGTGCCGTGACGATACCCGCAACGCGGTGATTGAGCACGGCGCGGATATGGGTATCGCTTTCGACGGTGACTTTGACCGGTGCTTCTTGTTCGACGAGAAAGGCCAGTTTATCGAAGGCTATTACATCGTCGGCCTGCTGGCAGAAGCGTTTCTTGAGAAAAATCCGGGGGCGAAAATCATCCACGACCCGCGTCTTTCCTGGAACACGGTTGATGTGGTCAGCGCCGCGGGCGGAGAGCCGGTGATGTCTAAAACCGGGCACGCGTTTATTAAAGAACGCATGCGCGAAGAGGACGCTATCTACGGCGGCGAGATGAGCGCTCACCATTACTTCCGTGATTTTGCCTATTGCGACAGTGGGATGATTCCCTGGCTGCTGGTGAGCGAACTGCTGTGCCAGAAGGGCCAGACGCTGGGCGAACTGGTACGCGATCGTATGACGGCATTCCCGGCAAGTGGCGAAATCAACAGCAAGCTGGAAAAACCCGCTGAGGCGATTGCTCGTGTTGAGCAGCATTTTGCCATTCACGCGCTGGAAATCGACCGCACGGACGGTATCAGCATGGCGTTCCCGCAGTGGCGCTTTAACCTGCGCTCGTCGAACACCGAGCCGGTGGTGCGCCTGAATGTGGAATCCCGCGCCGACATCCCTCTGATGAAGGCGCGAACGCAGGACATTCTGGCGCTGTTGAAACAGTAATACGAAATCTAAAACCTAAAGCCTTACCCCTCACCCTAACCCTCTCCCCAAAGGGGAGAGGGGATTGCACGGAGCTGTCTTTTCTCCCTCGCCCCTTTGGGGAGAGGGCGGGGGGAGGGGCAAAGGAACTCAAGGAACAACGATGACAAATCTAAAAAAGCGCGAGCGAGCCAAAACGAATGCATCGTTAATCTCTATGGTGCAGCGTTTTTCTGACATCACCATCATGTTCGGTGGGCTGTGGGTAGTGTGTCAGGTAAGCGGTCTATCGTTTTTATATATGCACCTGTTGATGGCGCTTATTGCGCTGGTGGTATTCCAGATGATCGGGGGAATGACCGATTTCTACCGTTCGTGGCGCGGCGTCAAAATGACGACCGAGCTGATGCTGTTGCTGCAAAACTGGACCCTCAGCCTGATCTTCAGCGCCGGGTTGGTGGCATTTAGCAGCGATTTTGATAACAGCTTTGTGACCTATCTTTGCTGGTATGTGTTAACCAGCGTCGGGCTGGTGGTGTGCCGTTCGCTTATCCGCTTTGGCGCAGGTTGGCTGCGTAACCGTGGCTATAACACCCGCTTTGTTGCCGTCGCGGGTGATTTGCCCGTTGGGTTGAACCTGCTCGATAGCTTTCGCAATGAACCCTGGCTGGGGCTGGAGGTGGTGGGGGTTTACCACGACGCAAAACCCGGCGGTGTGCCGTCGGAATGGGCAGGCAATTTTGCACAGCTTATCGACGATGCCAGAGCAGGGAAAATCCATAACGTTTACATCGCCATGCCGATGAGCGAGGAACACAGCATCCGCAACCTGATGCGCGAGCTGGCGGATACCACCTGCTCGGTGAGCCTTATTCCTGACGTGTTTACTTTTAATATTCTGCATTCGCGTGTTGAAGAGGTGAACGGCGTGCCGGTGGTGCCGCTGTATGACACGCCGCTTTCCGGGATTAACCGTGTGCTGAAACGCCTGGAAGACATTGTACTGGCCACGTTGATTTTGCTGCTGATCTCCCCGGTACTGTGCGGGATTGCGCTGGCGGTAAAAATGACCTCGCCTGGCCCGATTATCTTCCGCCAGACCCGCTACGGCATGGATGGTAAGCCGATCAAGGTCTGGAAGTTCCGCTCCATGAAGGTGATGGAAAACGACAGCGTGGTGACCCAGGCGACGCAAAACGATCCGCGCGTGACCCGCGTTGGTAACTTCCTGCGCCGTACCTCGCTCGACGAACTGCCGCAGTTTATCAATGTGCTCACCGGCGGGATGTCGATCGTCGGCCCGCGTCCGCATGCGGTGGCGCATAACGAAGAGTACCGCGCCCTGATTGAAGGCTACATGCTGCGCCACAAGGTGAAACCTGGCATTACCGGCTGGGCGCAAATCAACGGCTGGCGCGGCGAAACCGACACGCTGGAAAAAATGGAAAAACGTATTGAATTCGACCTGGAATACATCCGCGAGTGGAGCATCTGGTTCGATATCAAAATCGTCTTTCTGACCATCTTTAAAGGCTTTGTGAACAAAGCGGCGTATTAAGGAACGGTCATGAGCTTACGTGAAAAAACCATCAGCGGCGCAAAGTGGTCGGCAATGGCAACGGTCATCATCATCGGTCTGGGGCTGGCGCAGATGACCGTGCTGGCGCGCATCATCGATAACCACCAGTTTGGGCTGTTGACCATCTCACTGGTGATTATCGCTTTGGCCGATACGCTCTCGGACTTTGGCATTGCGAACTCGATTATTCAGCGCAAACAAATCAGCCAACTGGAGCTGACGACGCTTTACTGGCTGAACGTGGGGCTGGGTATCACGGTATTTGTGGCGGTGTTTCTGCTGAGCGATTTTATTGGCGACGTGCTGAATAACCCGGACCTCGCACCGCTTATCCGCACGCTCTCGTTTGCCTTTGTGGTGATCCCGCATGGGCAGCAATTCCGCGCATTGATGCAAAAAGAGCTGGAATTCAGCAAGATTGGCATGATCGAAACGACCTCGGTGCTGGCGGGCTTTACCTTTACCGTAGTGAGCGCGCATTTCTGGCCACTGGCGATGACGGCGATCCTGGGTTATCTGGTCAATACCGCCGTGCGCACACTGCTGTTCGGCTACTTTGGCCGCAAGATTTACCGACCTGGTCTGCATTTCTCCCTTGCTTCCGTGTCGTCTAACCTGCGCTTTGGCGCGTGGCTGACCGCTGACAGCATTATCAATTACGTCAATACTAACCTGTCTACGCTGGTGCTGGCGCGTATCCTCGGGGCGAGTGTCGCGGGCGGCTATAACCTGGCGTACAACGTGGCGGTTGTCCCGCCAATGAAGCTTAACCCGATTATCACCCGCGTGTTGTTCCCGGCGTTTGCCAAGATTCAGGACGATACCGAGAAGCTGCGCGTGAACTTCTACAAGCTGCTGTCGGTGGTGGGGATTATTAACTTCCCGGCGTTACTCGGGTTGATGGTGGTTTCCAATAACTTTGTCCCGCTGGTGTTTGGTGAAAAGTGGAGCGGGATTGTGCCGATCCTGCAACTGCTGTGCGTGGTGGGGCTATTGCGTTCCGTTGGGAATCCGATCGGTTCACTGCTGATGGCAAAAGCGCGCGTGGATATCAGCTTCAAATTTAACGTATTCAAAACCTTCTTGTTCATTCCGGCCATTATCATCGGCGGCCAGACGGCGGGGGCGATTGGCGTGACGCTCGGCTTCCTGCTGGTGCAAATCATTAATACCGTGTTGAGCTACTTCGTGATGATCAAACCGGTGCTGGGCTCCAGCTATCGGCAGTACATCCTGAGCCTGTGGCTACCGTTCTACCTGTCGCTGCCGACGCTGGCGGTGAGCTATGGGCTGGGTATTGTGCTCGACGGTCATCTGGCACTGGGCATGCTGCTGACGACGCAAATTACCGCGGGCGCGCTGGCGTTTATGGTGATGATTGTGCTGTCGCGCAACGCGCTGGTGGTGGAGATGAAACGTCAGTTTTGCCGTAACGAAAAAATGAAAACGCTGCTTCGCGCAGGCTAGATATTTAAGAGGCCATTATGAAATTACTTATTCTTGGCAACCATACCTGCGGCAACCGTGGCGATAGCGCCATTCTGCGCGGTTTACTGGATGCCATTAACACCCTTGACCCTGAGATAGAAGTTGACGTGATGAGCCGCTATCCGGTGAGCTCATCGTGGTTACTCAATCGTCCCGTCATGGGCGATCCGCTTTACAGTCAGATGAAGCAGCACAACAACGCAGCGGGCGTGATGGGCCGCGTGAAGAAAGTGCTGCGCCGCCGCTATCAACATCAGGTGCTGCTCTCGCGCGTGACCGACACCGGCAAGCTGCGCAATATCGCTATCGCACAGGGCTTTACCGATTTTGTCCGCTTGCTGTCAGGATACGACGCCATTATCCAGGTTGGCGGCTCGTTCTTTGTCGATCTGTACGGTGTGCCGCAGTTTGAACATGCGCTGTGTACCTTTATGGCGAAAAAGCCGCTGTTCATGATTGGTCATAGCGTGGGGCCGTTCCAGGATCCCCAGTTTAACCAACTGGCAAACTACGTTTTTGGTCACTGCGATGCGCTGATCCTGCGCGAATCGGTGAGTCTGGACCTGATGAAGCGCAGCGATATCGATACCTCAAAGGTGGAGCATGGCGTGGATACCGCCTGGCTGGTGGATCATCAGGTTGAGAATTTTGAGGCGAGTTACGCGGTGCAGCACTGGCTGAACGTGGCGGCAAAACAGAAAACGGTGGCCATTACCCTGCGCGAGCTGGCACCGTTTGATAAACGTTTGGGAACGACCCAAGCGGCGTATGAGAAAGCCTTTGCCGAGGTGGTGAACCGCGTGCTGGATAGCGGTTATCAGGTGCTGGCGCTTTCTACCTGTACCGGTATCGACAGTTACAACAAAGACGACCGTATGGTGGCGCTGAATCTCGGCAAACTGGTGAACGATCCTTCCCGGTATCACGTGGTGATGGACGAACTGAACGATCTGGAAATGGGCAAGTTGCTTTCCGCCTGTGAGTTGACCGTGGGCACTCGTCTGCACTCCGCCATTATCTCGATGAACTTCGGCACTCCGGCGATTGCCATCAACTATGAGCACAAATCAGCGGGGATTATGCAGCAGTTGGGCATGCCGGAAATGGCGGTGGATATTCGTCACCTGCTGGACGGATCGCTGGGCGCGATGGTGGGCGACACTTTAGGTCAATTACCTGCCATCAACGCACGGCTGGCGATAGCGGTAAAAGCCGAGCGCGAAAACGGTATTGCAATGGTCAAATCCGTCCTCGAACGCATCGGGGAGGGCAAATGAAGGTAGGTTTCTTCTTGCTGAAATTCCCGCTCTCGTCAGAAACGTTTGTGCTGAACCAAATTACAGCGTTTATCGATATGGGCTATGACGTGGAGATTGTCGCCCTGCAAAAGGGTGACACGCAAAACACCCATGCCGCGTGGGCACAGTATGGGCTGGAGGCAAAAACCCGCTGGCTACAGCACGAGCCGCAAGGGCGACTGGCCAAGCTGCGCTACCGTGCGACCCGTACGCTGAAAGGGGCACTGCGCGCCTCGACGTGGAAAGCGCTGAATATTTCTCGCTATGGTTCTGAATCCCGCAACCTGATCCTCTCCTCGATTTGCGGGCAAACCGCCCAGCCGTATCGCGCCGACGTGTTTATCGCTCACTTCGGCCCGGCGGGCGTAACGGCGGCGAAGTTGCGCGAGCTGGGTGTGATTGAGGGCAAAATTGCCACGATATTTCACGGGATTGATATCTCCAGCCGGGAAGTTCTTAACCACTATACGCCTGAATATCAGCAGCTATTCCGCCGCGGTGACATGATGCTGCCCATCAGCGAACTGTGGGCAGGCCGGCTGAAAACCATGGGCTGTCCGAGTGAGAAGATTGCCGTCTCGCGCATGGGTGTAGACATGGAGCGCTTTACCCAACGGCCGGTGAAGGTGCCGGGCAAGCCGCTGCAAATCATCTCTGTGGCGCGCCTGACCGAGAAAAAAGGGCTGCACGTCGCCATTGAAGCGTGTCGTCAACTCAAAGCGCGCGGGGTGGATTTTCACTATCGTATCCTGGGCATTGGCCCGTGGGAGCGTCGCCTGCGCACGCTCATCGAACAATACCAACTTGAAGGCTACGTTGAGATGCCGGGCTTTAAGCCCAGCCATGAAGTCAAAGCCATGCTTGACGATGCGGATGTGTTTTTGTTGCCCTCAGTGACGGGGGCAGATGGCGACATGGAAGGTATTCCCGTTGCGCTGATGGAGGCCATGGCGGTTGGGATCCCCGTCGTGTCGACCGTTCACAGCGGCATCCCCGAGCTTATCGAACCGGGTCATTCTGGCTGGCTGGTGCCTGAAAATAACGCGCTCGCGTTGGCCGATCGTCTGGCCGCCTTCAGTGATATTGACCAGCAGGAACTGATGCCGGTTCTGCGCAATGCGCGACAAAAAGTGGAAGCCGATTTTAATCAGCAGGTCATTAATCGTCAGTTAGCGAGCCTGTTACAAACGCTATAAAGCCGAGGTAGTATGCTGAAAAAAATGACCCGACGTACCTTTGTGACATCCTGCACGTTACTGGCCGCAACGCCGATCCTGGGCTCTCGCGTGGCGCGAGCGGCCGCAACGGGCGGTAAGGTCGATATCAGCCAGTACAACAGTAAAGACTGGATTGCCTCCTTTAAGCAGGCCTTCGCGGAGAGTGACACCGTGGTCGTCCCCGCAGGATTAACCTGCGAGAACATCAATACGGGTATTTTCATCCCGGACGGTAAAACGTTGCTTATTCGCGGCGCGCTGACGGGCAACGGGCGCGGGCGCTTTGTCCTGCAAGAAGGCAGTAAAGTGATCGGCGAAGGAAAAGGGCGCACGGAGAACATCACGCTGGACGTGCGTGGCTCCGACTGTGTTATTCAGGGGCTGGCCATGAGCGGCTTTGGGCCGGTCACGCAGATCTACATCGGCGGTAAAAAACCGCGGGTGATGCGTAACCTGCTGATCGACAATCTGACCGTCACTCAGGCTAACTACGCGATCCTGCGTCAGGGGTTTCATAACCAGGTAGACGGCGCACGCATTACCAACAGCCGCTTTAGCCATTTGCAGGGTGATGCCATCGAGTGGAACGTGGCGATCAATGACCGCAATATTCTGATTTCCGACCACGTCATCGACAACATCAATTGTACTAACGGCAAGATCAACTGGGGCATCGGTATCGGCCTTGCGGGAAGCACTTACGATAATGACTACCCCGAGAAACAAACCGTTAAGAACTTCGTGGTGGCGAATATCACCGGCAGCAACTGTCGCCAGCTAGTTCATGTCGAAAACGGTAAACACTTTATTATCCGTAATGTAAAAGCCACGAATATCACCCCAGACTTCAGTAAAAAGGCGGGGATTGACAATGCAACTGTGGCTATTTATGGCTGTGATAATTTCGTTATTGATAATATCGATATGAAAGATAGTGCCGGAATGTTAATTGGTTACGGCGTCATCAAAGGCGATTACCTGTCCATTCCGCAGAACTTTAAACTCAACGATATCCGGCTAGATAATAGCCAGCTTGCTTATAAGCTGCGAGGTATTCAGATCTCATCAGGGAATGCCACCTCGTTCGTTGCCATCACCAACCTGGAGATGAAACGCGCCACGCTTGAGCTGCATAACAAGCCGCAGCACCTTTTCTTGCGCAACATCAACGTGATGCAGGAATCAACAGTTGGACCTGCGCTGAAGATGAATTTCGATTTGCGTAAGGACGTTCGCGGCAAGTTTATGGCTAAAGACGAAACGCTGCTGTCACTGGCAAACATTCACGCGGTTAACGAAAAAGGGCAGAGCTCCGTGGATATCGACAGGGTGGATCAGCAGGTGGTGAATGTGGAGCGGTTGAATTTTAAACTGCCACATCGATAAATTATCGTCTCTCAGATTTTGCGACGATTCCTGGAATAAAACTGTGCGTGATTCGGATTGCAACTACTGTAATTTGTGGGCTGAAAGCGTAGTATCAATCCAATATTGAATCAAATCATGCTAGCGAAATTAGGTTTAAGAGCTATAATTCGGCAACCATTTTAAGGTGGAAGTTATAATGATTAATTTGAAAGCAGTCATTCCGGTAGCAGGTTTGGGCATGCACATGCTCCCAGCCACAAAAGCGATTCCTAAAGAGATGCTGCCGATCGTTGACAAGCCAATGATTCAGTACATCGTTGACGAGATTGTTGCTGCAGGGATCAAAGAAATCGTTCTGGTTACCCATTCGTCCAAGAATGCGGTAGAGAACCACTTCGACACCTCTTACGAACTCGAAGCGTTGCTTGAGCAGCGCGTTAAGCGTCAGCTTCTGGCCGAAGTGCAGTCAATCTGCCCACCAGGGGTGACCATTATGAACGTTCGCCAGGCTCAGCCGCTGGGTCTCGGACATTCCATCCTGTGTGCTCGCCCGATAGTGGGTGATAATCCATTTGTCGTTGTGCTGCCAGATATCATTCTGGACAACGCTTCTGCCGATCCGCTGCGCTACAACCTGGCATCTATGGTCGCGCGTTTCAATGAAACCGGCCGTAGCCAGGTGCTGGCAAAACGCATGAAGGGCGATCTGTCTGAGTACTCTGTTATCCAGACTAAAGAGCCACTGGATTCCGAAGGTCAGGTTAGCCGTATCGTTGAGTTTATCGAAAAACCGGATCAGCCACAGACGTTGGATTCCGACCTGATGGCGGTGGGGCGTTATGTTCTGAATGCGGATATTTGGGCTGAGCTGGAAAACACTGAGCCAGGTGCATGGGGTCGCGTACAGCTGACCGATGCCATCGCGCAACTGGCGAAGAAACAGTCTGTTGATGCCGTGTTGATGACGGGCGACAGCTACGATTGTGGTAAGAAAATGGGTTATATGCAGGCCTTCGTGCAGTATGGGCTGCGTAACCTGAAGGAAGGGCAGAAGTTCAGGGAAAGCATCCAGAAGTTGCTGGCTAACAGCTGATAGCTCGGTCAGTTTAATTTCGTGAAGATAAAGTGGCAGCTAGCACTCTGAGCAGATTTCATTGTTCAAGAATGGTAGTTGCTTTTTTTTATATAAAAAATCTTATATAACAAAGTGTTAGATGTGTTCTTTTTGCGCCTTATAACTGATATTTCTGCTTGTTTCTGAGGCCAATTAGGATGACAATTAACAGCTGTTTTACGGGAGTCCAGAGACAACGTCTTTCTGGATTTGACCGTAGATAATGACACCTCTATAAGACGTTCAGTGCACTGGTAGCTGTTAAGCCAGGGGCGGTAGCGTGCATATTTTCTGATTCAGTTCATATTTTGGCTTGAATTCAGTACATCAATATCCCGATATACTCAATCAACGGAATAGTTAACGTGAAAATTCTTGTCACTGGCGGTGCCGGTTTTATCGGATCTGCGGTTGTACGGCATATTATTAAAAATACCAAAGATCACGTGGTCAATGTGGATATGTTGACTTATGCCGGCAATCTTGAATCCCTTGCGGATGTGAGCGAAAGCGATCGTTACGTCTTTGAACAGGCCGATATCTGTGACAAAACTGCAATGGAGCGTATTTTTGCCGCACACAGACCCGATGCGGTAATGCATCTTGCAGCTGAAAGCCACGTTGACCGTTCGATTACTGGTCCAGCAGCCTTCATTGAAACCAATATTGTCGGCACTTATGTATTGCTTGAAGCAGCTCGTGCATATTGGTCGACTCTTAATGATGCGGCTAAAGCGGCGTTTCGTTTCCACCACATTTCAACAGATGAAGTGTATGGTGATCTGCCGCACCCAGATGAACATAATACTTCTGGCGAGTTGCCGCTGTTCACTGAGACGACTGCCTACGCACCAAGCAGCCCTTACTCTGCCTCTAAAGCGTCCAGCGATCATTTGGTCCGCGCATGGTTGCGCACCTATGGATTCCCCACCATTGTCACTAACTGCTCAAATAACTATGGTCCGTATCATTTTCCTGAAAAGCTGATCCCTCTGGTTATTCTCAATGCTTTGGATGGTAAAAACTTGCCAATTTACGGTAAGGGCGACCAAATCCGTGACTGGCTATATGTAGAAGATCATGCCCGCGCGCTTTACACCGTTGTAACTCATGGCAAGCCGGGTGAGACCTACAATATTGGTGGTCATAATGAGAAGCAAAATCTGGATGTGGTCCATACGATCTGCGACCTGCTGGATGAAATCGTTCCAAAAGAAGGCTCTTACCGCGATCAGATAACCTATGTGACCGACCGTCCAGGCCACGATCGTCGTTATGCCATTGATGCACATAAAATTGCCGCTGAACTGGGATGGAAGCCTGAAGAGACTTTTGAATCAGGGATTCGTAAAACGGTAGAATGGTATTTAACCAACCATGACTGGGTTAATAACGTCAAAAGTGGTGCGTATAAAACATGGATGGAGCAGAATTACGGAGAACGTCAATAATGAATATTCTGCTGTTTGGTAAAACGGGGCAGGTTGGTTGGGAGCTTCAACGTGCCTTAGCCCCTTTAGGTAACGTGATTGCCCTTGATGTGCATTCCAGGGAGTATTGCGGCGATTTTAGCAATCCTGAGGGTATTGCTGAGACGGTCCGTAGCATAAAACCGGATGTAATTGTTAACGCAGCCGCACACACTGCCGTTGATAAAGCTGAATCTGAGCAAGAATTTGCACAACTGTTGAATGCTACCAGTGTTGAAGCGATTGCAAAAGAAGCCGCGAAGATTGGTGCTTGGGTAGTCCATTACTCGACCGATTACGTATTCCCCGGTGATGGTGAGACGCCATGGCAGGAAACAGACGTAACGGCACCGCTAAATGTATACGGTCAGACCAAACTTGACGGTGAGTTAGCATTACAAGCACATTGCCCCAAACATCTTATTTTCCGTACTAGCTGGGTTTACGCTGGGAAAGGGAATAACTTTGCGAAAACAATGCTGCGTCTTGCAAAAGATCGCACAGAACTGTCTGTCATTGACGATCAAGTTGGTGCGCCAACAGGTGCTGAACTGCTTGCTGATTGTACGGCTCATGCCATCCGCGTTGCGCTCAATAAGCCTGAAGTGGCCGGTCTTTATCACTTAGTTGCATCTGAGACGACAACCTGGCACGAGTACGCGGCTTTAGTTTTTGAAGAAGCCAGAAAAGCGGGTATTGAACTAGCTATCGAGAAGTTGAATGCTGTTCCAACTACCGCATACCCAACGCCTGCCCGTCGTCCGCAGAATTCGCGTCTGAATACAGAAAAGTTCCAGCGTAACTTTGATCTGGTTCTGCCTGCCTGGCACACTGGCGTTAAACGGATGCTCGCCGAGCTATTTTCAGCTCAAGCAATTTAATCATTAAACAAATGCCCGGATACGGGCATTTTGTATTAAAAGAGAAAAATAATGACAACGCGTAAAGGAATAATTCTGGCAGGCGGTTCTGGGACTCGTCTATATCCGGTTACGATGGCAGTGAGCAAACAATTATTGCCTATTTATGATAAACCGATGATTTATTATCCACTCTCAACGTTGATGTTAGCGGGTATCAAAGACATCCTTATCATTAGTACACCGCAAGATACTCCTCGCTTTGAGCAGTTGCTCGGTGATGGGAGTCAATGGGGCCTTAATCTTCAGTACAAAGTACAGCCAAACCCAGATGGACTTGCTCAGGCATTTATCATTGGTGAGGAATTTATTGGTAACGATAACTGTGCGTTGGTGCTGGGTGATAACATTTTCTATGGTCACGACCTTCCAAAACAACTTGAAGCAGCGTTAACGAAAGGTGAGGGTGCTACCGTCTTCGCTTACCACGTTAACGATCCAGAACGCTACGGCGTTGTTGAGTTTGATAAGAATGGCACTGCAATCAGTCTTGAAGAAAAACCTCTCGAACCAAAGAGCAACTATGCGGTTACGGGCCTTTATTTCTACGATAACGATGTTGTCGATATGGCGAAAAATTTAAAACCGTCGGCCCGTGGCGAGCTAGAAATTACTGATATCAACCGCCTCTACCTGGAGCAGGGGCGTTTGTCAGTAGCAATGATGGGACGAGGTTATGCCTGGCTTGATACCGGCACTCACCAGAGCCTCATTGAGGCCAGTAATTTCATTGCGACGATCGAAGAACGTCAGGGATTGAAAGTTTCCTGTCCGGAAGAAATCGCGTATCGCAAAGGTTTCATTGATGCTGAGCAGGTCAAAAAATTAGCTGAGCCGCTTAAAAAGAATGCATACGGTCAGTATCTGCTAAAAATGATAAAAGGTTACTGAGTAATGAACGTCGTTGAGACAAATATTCCGGAAGTATTAATTTTTGAACCGAAGGTTTTCGGTGACGACCGTGGTTTTTTCCTGGAAAGTTTCAGCCAGAAAATTTTCGATGAAGCTGTAGGTCGTCATGTTGAATTTGTGCAAGACAACCACTCAAAATCATGTAAAGGGGTCTTACGCGGCCTGCATTATCAACTTGAACCCTATGCCCAGGGTAAGCTCGTTCGCTGTGTTTCTGGCGAAGTATATGATGTTGCAGTTGATATCAGAAAGTCATCATCAACATTCGGTCAGTGGGTTGGCGTTCATCTTTCAGCTGAAAATAAACGTCAGTTATGGATTCCTGAAGGATTTGCGCACGGTTTCCTTGTTTTAAGTGAGACAGCAGAGTTTCTCTATAAAACGACGAACTACTATGCACCTGAATTCGATCGCGGAGTAAAATGGGATGATCCTACTATTGGGATTCCATGGCCATTAGAAGGGAATTACTCTCTGTCAGAGAAGGATAAAATACAGCCTCTCTGGAATGATGTTCAGTATTTTGACTAAATTTTGCGGACAATTCGTCTAACTTGTTTAATAGAGTAGAATATTATGTTTAATGATAAAGTAATTCTGGTAACTGGCGGCACGGGCTCTTTCGGTAACAAATTTGTCCGCATGACTTTGGAAAAATATAATCCGAAGAAGATCATCATTTATTCTCGTGATGAAATGAAACAGTGGGAAATGGCAAAGCACTTCAAAGATGAAAGCCGTATCCGTTTCTTCATCGGTGATGTTCGTGATAAAGACCGTTTATATCGCGCGTTAGATGGTGTTGATTTTGTTGTGCATGCTGCGGCAACCAAAATTGTTCCTACAGCAGAGTACAATCCTTTCGAATGTGTAAAAACAAACATCAATGGCGCAATGAACGTGATTGATGCCTGTATTGATAAAGGCATTGAACGTGTTGTTGCGCTGTCTACCGATAAAGCAAGCAGTCCTGCCAACCTTTATGGCGCAACTAAGCTGGCTTCCGACAAGCTTTTTGTTGCTGGTAACTCCTATTCTGGTGCAACGAAGACCCGTTTTTCCGTAGTGCGCTACGGTAACGTTATGGGTTCACGCGGATCTGTGATTCCTTTCTTCCTGTCTATCAAAGACAAAGGTGAGTTGCCGATTACCGACGATCGCATGACGCGTTTCATGATCACCCTAGAGCAGGGCGTTGAACTGGTATGGCATGCGTTTGAAGACATGATTGGCGGTGAAATCTATGTCAAAAAAATCCCTTCAATGAAAGTGACTGATGTTGCGACTGCTGTTGCACCAGATGCCGCTCAGAAAGTCATTGGTATCCGCCCTGGTGAGAAACTGCATGAGCAGATGATCAGTGCTGAAGATGCTCATTACACTTACGAATATCCAGAACACTTTAAAATCTTGCCTGCAATTCATAACTGGTGTGATTCTCCAGAGCGCATCAAAGATGGCAAGCGCGTTCCAGAAGGCTTCGTGTACGAAAGCGACAGCAATGCAGAGTGGATGAGCATTGAAGAGCTAAGCCAGTGGATCGAAGATAACCGTGAAAAAGTGGGCAACATCTGATGAAATTTATCCCCTATGGACGGCAAGATATCTCTGATGAAGATATCAGTGCCGTTGTGGACGTACTGAAGTCTGATTTCTTAACTCAGGGCCCGTGCGTTCCGCAATTTGAACAAGTTATTGCAGAGTATGTTGGTGTCAAACATGCTGTAGCGGTGAACAGTGCGACCTCTGCATTGCATATTGCTTGCATGGCGTTGGGGATGAAGAAAGGCGACTGGCTGTGGACGTCGCCGAACACATTTGTGGCTTCTGCCAACTGCGCATTGTATTGCGATGCGAACGTGAGTTTCGTTGATATCGATCCGCAGACGTTTAACATGAGTGTGAGTGCACTTGAAGCGAAGCTGATTGCGGCAAAAGCTCAAGGCATCCTGCCTAAAGTGGTTGTTCCTGTTGCATTTGCGGGACAGTCCTGCGAGATGGAAGCAATCCATAAGCTGTCCAAAGAGTATGGTTTTGCCATTATTGAAGATGCATCACATGCAATTGGTGGCAGCTATCAGGGTGATAAAATCGGTAATTCTCGTTTTGCCGATGTAACTATTTTGAGTTTCCACCCGGTTAAAATTATCACCACTGCTGAAGGCGGCATGGCACTCACTAACAGTGATTCACTGGCTGGAAAGATGCAGCTTTTCCGCAGCCATGGCATTACTCGCGACAGCGATAAAATGAGTAAAGCCTCTGAAGGTGGATGGTACTACCAGCAGGTCGATCTCGGTTTGAACTATCGTATGACCGAACTGCAGGCTGCACTGGGTGTTAGCCAGTTAAAACGCATTGATGGTTTTGTTACTCGTCGTCATGAACTTGCTGAGCGTTATGATAATGCGTTCGATGGCATTCCGGTTTCCACACCGGAACAAGCGGTGAGTGGCTATAGCGCCTTCCATCTCTACCCTTTGACGGTCAACGATCCTGCTCAGCGCAAACCTCTTTTTGACTACCTGCGCGATAAAGGCATTGGTGTTAACGTTCACTATATTCCGGTTCATACCCAGCCGTATTACGAGCAACTGGGGCATAAGGCCGGTGACTATCCATTAGCCGAGGACTATTACTCTCGAGCCATTAGTATTCCGATGTATTCCACACTTTCTGATGAAGAGCAGGATTACGTCATTAAATGCATTCGGGAGTTTTTCTAAATGAATGTGGCAATCATTCCTGCGCGTGGTGGAAGTAAGCGGATACCGCGCAAAAATATCAAATCATTTTGCGGGAAACCGATGATTGCCTGGTCTATTGAAGCCGCTCAGCAGAGCGGCGTCTTTGACCGAATCATTGTCTCAACAGATGATGAAGAGATAGCTGCGGTAGCACGTCAAAATGGTGCAGATGTGCCTTTTATGCGCCCGGAAGAGCTATCGAATGATTATGCTGGAACAATTCCTGTGATTCGACATGCCACAGAATGGTTAATCGATAACGGTGTCCCAGCTGAAAATGTCTGCTGCATTTACGCCACTGCTCCATTCATCCGTTCTGAAGATATCGTACGTGGGTTGGAAACGTTGCGTGAACGTAAAGGTGATTATGCATTTTCAGTGACAAGATTCCCTTATCCGATACAACGTGCGCTAAAAGTCAGCCATGAGCAGCATATCAGCATGTTTTATCCTGATATGTTCCATGTTCGATCTCAGGATCTTGAGGAGTCATGGCATGATGCTGGCCAGTTTTATTGGGGAACGGCAGATGCCTGGATGCAAGAGAAGCCTATATTTAGCGCCGAATCATTTTCAATAGAGTTGCCGCGTGAACGCGTCCAGGATATAGACACTCCCGAGGACTGGCGAGTAGCTGAATGGCTTTATAAAGCCATGGAGTTAAAAAATGAAAGTCATTCTGCGGGTTGATTCGTCTCTATCGATTGGTTCCGGCCATATTATTCGATGTCTAAATCTGGCGAAGGCCTTACGGAAGTCGGGTGCCAAATGTTGTTTTGTATCGAAAGAACATCATGGCAACGTCATCGATAAAATTGAGCAATCAGAATTCCAGGTAATCGTTACTTCGACTTCAAATCAATCTGATGACTATATTCGAGATGAAAAATCTTGGTTAAATGGGAGTCAGAGTGAAGATGCAGAAGAATTTATTACTCTGTTAAAACGACATTACACTAACCCTGATATCGTAATTGTCGATCACTATTCTTTAGATCACGAGTGGGAAAGGATTGTTAAAAATCATTTTCCTACAACTCGACTAATAGCTATCGACGATCTCTGTAATCGTCCTCATTTTTGCGATCTGTTGATTGATCAAACATTTCGGCGAGATCCCTACGACTATCATGGCCTTAATACGAATAATGCAGTGATACTGGCCGGTACTAAGTATGCTCTGCTAGACCCAAAATTTTCTTCGTTAAGAAAACAATCTCGGATTCGTAAGGAAGCGATATTAGAGCCAAAAACGCTAATGGTGACAATGGGGGGCGTTGATGCCTTCAACGTAGCGGGCCAAGTTCTTGAATACCTGGAAGTAGGCATTTTTAACCAAGTTGAAAAAATCACAATTATATTAGGCAGTGCTTGTCCACACGATGCAGCCATACGTAGCCAGGCGAGTAAATCAAAATATAAAGTGGATGTTCTAACAAACGTGACAAACATGGCGGAATTAATGCTTGAGCATGATTTTGCTATCGGTGCCATGGGGGGGACGACATGGGAGCGTTGCGTAATGGCGCTGCCAGCTGTAAATATTGCAATTGCGGATAATCAAAAAACTATAGCCAAAAATTTATCCGAAGTCGGTGCAATTGTTTTGAGTGCAGATAGTTTTAATGAAAATGATTTAATTACGTCCTTAAAAAAACTCATGACTTATTATCATGATCAACGCCTTCTTGCTATGGATATTTGCGATGGTCAGGGACTGTTCAGAGTGGTACAAGAAATAATGTTAGTACCCGCAAAAGATGGTGTGAATATCACTCTTCGTCAGGCTACAGCGGAGGATATTGATTTTGTTTACCTGCTCCAATGTGAGCCGGAAACGCGACGGTATGCACGTAATCCAGATGTACCTTCCTACCAGCAACATACTTCCTGGATGCAACGTAAACTAGACGATGACAGAGTCAGTTTTTATATCATAGAGCATGATGCCTCTTGCGGAGTGCTGAGATTAGAGCCTGTTGAACATCCGAATGCAGATGTCGAAATTTCTATCTTCCTGACAGTAGACTGTCACGGTAAAGGTATTGCAAGTGCAGCAATTAAACGTGCGTTAATGCTTAACGATGATGTGAATATCTTAGCTACGGTATTACCCGAAAATCACGCTTCCCATCAGCTATTTGGACGAAATGGTTTTGCCAAAGTTTCTTCCAGTGAATATATTAGTGAGAAAAAGAAATGAATGAATTTATAACTATTGATGGTCGTAAGATTGGTAAAGATCATCCTCCTTATATCATTGCTGAACTTTCGGCCAACCATAATGGCGATATCAACCGCGCATTTAAGATTATGGAAGAGGCCAAAGCCGCAGGAGCGGATGCGATTAAGTTACAAACGTATCGTGCGGATACGATTACTATTGATTGTGACACGGAGGATTTTCAAATCCATGGTGGTCTGTGGGATGGCCAGACTCTGTTTAACCTGTACAAAGGTGCTCAGATGCCGTGGGAATGGCACAAACCTCTTTTTGACAAAGCAAAAGAGCTTGGTATTACGATTTTTAGTAGCCCATTTGATTTTAGCGCCGTTGATTTACTTGAAGAGTTAAATGCTCCGGCCTACAAAATTGCATCTTTTGAAGCGATCGATCTGCCGTTGATTCGATATGTTGCCAAAACGGGCAAACCAATGATTATCTCTACTGGTATGGCTGATAAACAAGAAATTCAGGAAGCTATAGATGCTGCCCGTGAAGGCGGCTGCAAAGAGCTCGTCGTCTTGCATTGCGTAAGTGGCTATCCTGCGCCAGCGGAAGATTATAACCTGGCAACGATACCTGATATGGCAGAACGCTTTGGCGTTATTACTGGGCTGTCCGACCATACTATTGATAATACTACGGCTGTGGCTTCTGTTGTGCTTGGTGCAAACGTTATTGAAAAACACGTTACATTGGACCGTAATGGTGGTGGACCAGACGACAGTTTCTCATTAGAGCCTGATGAGTTAAGGGCATTGTGCCGCGATGCGAAAACAGCGTGGAAAGCCTTGGGTGCTGTTAACTATGAACGTAAAGAAAGTGAAAAAGGAAACGCAAAATTCCGTCGCTCTTTATATGTTGTTAAAGATATTAAGAAAGGTGAGCTTTTCACCATGGACAATATTAAAAGCATAAGACCTGGCTATGGTGTTGCGCCTAAGAACTTTGATCTTTTTATCGGCAAAACTGCAAAATGCGATATCAAATATGGCGAACCATTGAAATTTGAATTCCTTGATTAGTCCAACAGGTATACTATGTTAAATGTGGACGATGTATATGAATATGTACAGCAAAGGAATTTGAAGGACAGTAAATTCAAAAGTAATATTGCACATCTTTATAAAAAAAATGCGCAATGGATAGTTCCTTTCTATGACTTGCTTACTGCAGTGATTTTTTTCTGGCTTAGGCCAGAAAAAAATAAAAGATACTTCTTTTTAGGTAATCGATTTTCTCATTTGATTGCTTCTTTGCCAAAACAAGAAATTTGCATAATTGGTGGGCCGCGACAGTTAATCTATTGTCTTAAGAATAATATTAGTTATATCCCCAATGGATATTTTTGGAGAGTTTTAAGTCAAGGTTTTACTACGAGCGTAAAAAATAAGTTATTTAGAGCATCCCTGAATAAAAGTAATTATCTCAAGCGCTTGGTCGCTTCAGATGCACAGGCAATACTTGTAGTCGAGAATGACTCGTTACCAATGCAGCGCACATTTTGTAATATAGCATCAGATGCAAATATTAAAACCGTTTGTATCCAACATGGTCTTTTTCAGTCGAAAACTGACGCTAAAACTATTGACGGATGGAAGTGTGACTATTTTATTTGCTACGACAAAAACCAGAAATTAGTTATTACTGGGCTTGGAATAAGTGAAGATAAAGTCATCATTGGTGGCTTTTATGAACCAATTGTTAAAGCAAATGTTTCTCAAACCAATGAAAGTGCTATAAAAGTCCTCTTCCTTGGGCAACCATGGTTCAAATATGGTGATGATTATAAAGAAAAATACCTAAAAGTCCTTGGTATTCTTTCAGCTCAATTTGAATCTGAAAAAATAGTATATGCCTTTAAACCACATCCTTGGGAAACTGATGCTCCTTATTTACAAGAGATGGGTAATTTATTTAAAGGAAATATGAATGAAGCAATCGCTGGTTATGATGTTTTCTTTTCATTCACCTCCACTGCATTATTGGAAGTAACTATGGCAGGTAAAGTTGCAGTACAAATCTATGATCAACAATTTGCCTGTGACAACTTTGAGAATCTTGGTTACTCCTATTCAATTCAAAGTGATGATTTAGAAAAACTAGCGCAGGATGTTCTCAAAATGCCTCCCTTTGAGCTTGAGATGCCCGAGTTTGATAACCTTGTTACTCAAATCAAAAAAATTGCAATGGTGGGAGTGTGAAACCAACCTTTAGTATCCAACTGTACCCAATAATGCTATTGGTTTTGTCTTTATTGACAGTAATGACCGTTGCAGTCAGTTCTGACATGTATGTATTTTGTGGGGGCGTAAGCCTAATATTATTTTTTATGTTTTGTGTCTATTTATACAAACATAAGCAGTATTTTTTCTTTTTGTTGATGCCTTTTATATTTCCTCATTTTACAGCAATAGTTTCAAATTTTTCACTTGAAACAGGTGCTTATATTGAGGAGCTTCAGGTTATGTCATATGCTACCGGGGGAGTTACGCGTTTAGTATTCTTTATGCTCTCCTTTTTCATGGTTGCAATGCTAGCTTTTAATGTCATCGAAAAATATCGGGTCAATAGATTTTTCTTAACTCTTAAAGGTGATTACTCTCGATTAGAGAAGCAACTTCTTGTTCTTTTTTCAGGCGTTATATTTGCTATACTTTTGCTAAATGCATTTTTATGGGGCAGTCCTTTATTAAAAGGAGTACAACGTTTTGATTACTGGGTGGGGCATCCTTATCCAGGTATTCGTAATTTGTTGTATCAAGGATACTTATTATCATTTATACTCGGCGTTTATATCACTAAAATTAAACTAAATCGCACCGGTAAACCAATAAGTTATATCGGCATTGTCATTCTTTTTTGTCTCTTTAATGTGCTCTATGGTGAGAAATTTACAGGTGTCTTTCTTACGCTGTTATATTTCTTTATCGGCATGTTTGGGTCTTTAGTA
Organism: Enterobacter sp. SCRI0065; assembly: GCF_059766475.1. Classification (NCBI taxonomy): domain Bacteria; kingdom Pseudomonadati; phylum Pseudomonadota; class Gammaproteobacteria; order Enterobacterales; family Enterobacteriaceae; genus Enterobacter; species Enterobacter sp. SCRI0065. The sequence goes on from NZ_JCBAJB010000002.1 coordinate 544,351, forward strand.
TTATATAAAAAAATCAATATTGTCAATGCTAAAACTATCATGTTTGTAGTTGTTATGTCCTTGCTTCTATATGGATTGATATATTATCAGTATAAATATATTCATCAATTGCCAGGTAGTATTTTTTCATTCATTGAAAGCCGCGTTCTCAATTTGCAAGGAGAAGTATGGTGGGCAATTGATAGCAGTGCACCCACAGGAAACGGACTGTCTTATCTTTACTCCTATAGTGATAATTGTAGAATGAGTGGTGGCTTATACTCACTTATGTACCAGATTGCGCCTTCGAGTCTTGTAGATTCTTATTGTGAGCGCGGTATTACATTTACAATGGGTTATCCGGCAATCTTGATTTCATCGGTAGGCTACTTTAGCGGATTTCTGTTTAATTTACTTTTCGCCGTATTAGTTGGTGTTACACTTTTCCTAGTCAAAAAATCGATTGAATATCCAAATGTTATTTCATTATTTCTTTCGGCAAAAGTTTTGTTGATTGAAACGCATGCATTTAACATGGGTAATATTTATAATGTTATTGACGTAAAGTTTTTTGTTTATTTCTTATTGTTGTTATTTTTTTCTGAACTAAGGTTGAAAAATGCACAAATTAGTAGCCATGTATTTACCTCAATTCCACCCAGTAAAACGAAATAACGAATGGTGGGGGGAGGGTTTCACTGAGTGGCGTAATGTTGTTAAGGCAAAACCTCGTTTTTCAGGTCACAATCAACCTCAACTGCCAGCAGATTTAGGGTATTACGATCTACGTCTTGCAGAAACAAGAAATAAACAAGCCGAGATGGCAAAAGAGTATGGTATTCATGGTTTTTGTTACTACCATTACTGGTTTAACGGTGAATTGTTATTAGAACAACCTGTCGAGGACATGCTGACTTCTGGCAGTCCAGATTTTCCATTCTGCCTATGTTGGGCAAATGAAAACTGGACTCGCGCCTGGGATGGAATGGATCGAGAAGTTCTGATTAAGCAGGATTACACTGATGAAGATTTGGCATCACATATGCAGTATCTGGCTCCGTACTTCACGGATCCCCGCCACATATGCGTCAATGGTAAACCTGTCTTCTTAATCTACCGAGTCGATAATATTCCTCAAGCTAAAAATTATATTGAATCTATTAGAAAATATGCCGCAGATTATGGTGTGCCGGAACTCCACTTAGTTGCTGTAAAAAATGGTTTCGTTGAGTTGGCGGATGAGGAAATTTTGTCTCACGGATTTGATGCGATAATGGATTTCCAGCCTAATCGGAACGATTTCCCTAAAGAACATAAATCCTCTTCTCAGATGCTTGTCGATACCGCCAGAAAACTTCTTCCTGCATCTGTTTATCAGGCTCTGAAAGGGAGCGTTTCAGCTGTAAATCGGATTGATTACAAACAACTTGTCGATGAGAAAATCGCTCAGGATTGGCCGCAAAACTATGTGAAGTATCCCGCAGTGTTTCCATCCTGGGATAATACCGCACGTAGAAAAACGCCTACAGTGATTCAGAATAATGATCCGGAGGACTATCGTAAATGGTTAGAATATGCCGTTAAATCTACCGGTTCTTATGAAGATGACCAGCAGTTTGTCTTTATCAATGCATGGAATGAATGGGCTGAGGGCTGTCATCTGGAGCCTGATGAAATTATGGGCAAAACATTCCTCGAAATTACGCGTTCTGTTATAAACTCCAAAGCATAATTGTGAAAATATACAATTTACTTATACGAGGCGCCACGTTAGCGAGTCGCTTCGTTTTAGTTATTTTCATTGCCAGGTTTCTGACCGTTGAGGAACTTGGCGCTTATTCTTTGTTTGCGGCATCAATCAGCTATGCACTGTTTTTTGTCGGAATGGATTTTTATACTTTTTCTTCACGAGAAATCCTTTCTGTAGACAAACCAAAATGGTTTGGTATCGTTAAAAATCAATTTAGTTTTTATATATTGTTTTATTGTTTCAGCTTCCCACTAATATACTGTTTATTCTATTTTGGTTTTTTGCCGGAAAAAGTAGTTATCTGGTTTTATTTGATCTTAGTCGCTGAGCATCTTTCTCAGGAGTCAATGCGTCTTCTTGTCGTTCTTAACAAGGCATTTGTCGCGAATATTTCCTTATTTATTCGTTCTGGTTTATGGGTTTATGTTGCTGTTACGCTCATGTTTTTCGACGTCGGATTGCGAGAAGTCTACGTCATATTGACTCTGTGGTTCGTGGGGTCAAGTTTATCTGTATTATTTGTTATTCCAGAGATTCTCCGTTTGAGACGCAGTGCTTTAGCTACACCTCAAAAAATTGATTATGGCTGGATGTGGTCGGGTGTAAAGATTGCAGCGCCATTACTCGTAGGTACTTTAGCACTTCGATCGCTTTATATTATAGATAGGTATTCTTTAAATTACTTTTCTGATCTTGCCGCTGTCGGGGTATATTCTTTTTACTCAAGTTTCGCAAGTGCTTTATTGGCATTTGTTGATGCGGCTGTTGTTATGCAAATTTACCCTAAAATTGTCAGATCGGTTAAAGATAATGACTTTGAGAATTTGAGGGAGTATAAGAAAAAATTCATTAAATCTGTTTCAATTCTTAGCCTAGGGTTGTTTTGTATTCTCCCAGCGGGGGTTTATGTTTTACTTCTATGGATGGGGAAAACAGAGTATATTCATTACTTCCCACTCATCGGTATATTGATGCTCAGTAGCATCATTTATAGTTTTGCACTTTTGCCTCACTACGAATTGTATGCTCATAATGAAGATAAAAAAATAATATCTTCTTCTATTCTGGCGGCTATCGTAGGTGCAATAACAATGCCAATTGGCGCATACTATTGTGGCGTATATGGTGTGGCAGTAGGGCAAGTATTAGCTGTTATCTTCCTTTATATCTACAAAATTATACTTTTAAAAAAGAGTAAGCTTTATGCCTAAAAATATCTGTGTCGTCGTGCCCACTTGCAACGGTGGTGAAATCTGGGAACAAGCGGCATTGCAGCTTTCAGCCCTGACAAATGACTCAGTTTTCGTTGTGACGATTGATTCGGAGTCTACTGACTCGACGAAGATAACGTCAAAAAAGTATGGTTTTGAAGTTTTGGATGTTAAAAGAGCGGAATTCAATCATGGTGGAACACGTAATATTGCCGCCCGCTACTGTATTGATAAATACAGCGCAGAGCTAATAATATTCTTGACGCAAGACGCTATTTTACAAGCACCAGAGCAGGCAATCGCTCAGATTGAAGCGAAATTTGAGCAAAACCCAGCTCTTTCTGCATTGTACGGAAAGCAGCAACCCCATGATAATGCGAACGTTATCGCGCAGCATGCACGCTATTACAATTACAGAAATGCATCATATGTAGCCACACCTGAGAACTATAAATCGATGGGTTTGAAGGCTGTTTTCTTATCGAACTCTTTTTCAGCATACAGGGCTGAAATTTTCACATTGCTTGGTGGTTTTCCTGAAAATACCATCCTCTGTGAGGATATGTTTTACGCAGCACGCTCAATTCAAAATGGTTACGCGATAGGTTATTGTCCTGAAGTAGCAGTTAAACACTCTCATAACTATACGCCTTCTGCTGAGTTTAAGCGCTATTTTGATATTGGTGTTTTTCACTCCTGTGAACCGTGGATTAGTGAAAAATTTGGTGGGGCGGGCGGTGAAGGCAAAAAATTTCTTATTTCAGAATTCAAATATTTACTGAAGCACAATCCACTCTACCTCATCCCAGCTTGCATCAATAACGCTATGAAAATAGTGGGTTATAAGCTTGGGAAGAATTTTGCTAAATTATCTCCTGCACAGCGTAGGTCATTTAGCATGCATAAAGCATATTGGAAATAGGGGATTAAGTGAGCAGAGTTATGACATCGTCACGCACCTTTTTTTATACTAAATGCACTGTTGCTTTAGTGGATTTTATTACCATTGTATTACCATTCTTTATCGCATTAGGTATATTGGATTTCTTCACCGGGAACTTGCCAAGATTTATCCCACAAGGTGAGTTTGATGACCGTGTCATTACCCATATCTCTTTGAGTGCGATTTGTATTGGATGGTTTTGGATCCGATTGAGACATTACTCCTACAGAAAGCCGTTCTGGTTTGAACTAAAAGAGTTGCTTCGTACATTAGTTATTTTTGCCATCATTGAATTGTCCGTTATCGCGTTTTCAAAGTGGCAATCTTCGCGGTATCTGTGGGTGTTGACGTGGACTATTGCGATGATAATCGTGCCCATTGGGCGAGCGCTGTCACGCAAGATTCTTGACAGGCTCGGGTGTTGGAAGAAAACCACCGTCATTATTGGGACAGGTAAAAATGCTGTCGATGCTTGTCTGGCGTTGCGCAGCGAAGAAAGCCTTGGATTTAACGTTGAGTATATGTTCGGCAGCTCACCAGGCCACGCTGAACAAATGGAAGGTATTACATTTATCAGTGATGAGGCTTGGTTACTCTCACATTTTGACGATAAAGTGGTTCAATTTGTTATCGCTGTTGAATCTGATGAGTCAGATATCCGCGACTATTGGCTTAAAACGTTTTCGATGCACGGCTTTCGCCATGTTTCAGTCATCCCGACCACCCGCGGATTGCCGCTTTATGGTACAGACATGGCATTTTTATTTAGCCATGAAGTAATGATTTTACGTGTTAATAATAACCTCGCGAAGCGAACTTCGCGCTTTGTAAAACGTTCTTTCGACATTGTATGCTCATCGTTGATAATTCTAGTGAGTTCTCCGCTTCTCGCGTATTTATATTACAAAGTCACGCGTGATGGTGGTCCCGCTATTTACGGACATATGCGAGTGGGGCGTCATGGGAAATTATTTCCATGTTATAAATTCCGATCAATGGTTTTAAACTCACAAGAAGTGTTACAACAACTCCTTGATTCCGACCCACAAGCCCGCGAAGAATGGGATCGTGATTTTAAACTAAAAAATGATCCACGTATTACGCCTGTCGGTCGTTTCATACGTAAAACTAGCCTTGATGAGTTACCACAACTGTTCAATGTTTTTAAAGGTGAAATGAGTCTTGTTGGGCCACGCCCAATTATTTCTGAAGAGCTTGCACGCTACGACAGCAATGTCGATTATTACCTTATGGCTAAACCCGGTATGACGGGATTATGGCAGGTGAGCGGTCGTAATGATGTGGATTATGATACCCGCGTCTACTTTGATAGCTGGTATGTCAAAAATTGGTCCTTGTGGAACGATATTGCCATTCTGTTCAAAACTGTAAAAGTGGTATTACATCGTGATGGTGCATATTAATGCACCCAAAACTGAATGATTAATGCGTTTAGTACCACTTAAAGACGACATCAATTGCTACCTTCTGCCCTCAAACCTGAGTTAACATGTTCTTCACTTTTACCCTGTCGCCCGGCAAAGCGGCAGGTGAATTCACACCTGACAGGAGTATGTAATGTCCAAACAACAGATCGGCGTTGTCGGTATGGCAGTGATGGGGCGCAACCTGGCGCTGAACATCGAAAGCCGTGGTTATACCGTCTCCGTGTTCAACCGCTCCCGCGATAAAACCGAAGAAGTGATTGCCGAGAATCCAGGCAAAAAACTGGTTCCGTTCTTTACGGTGCAGGAGTTTGTTGAATCACTGGAAACGCCTCGTCGTATCCTGTTAATGGTGAAAGCGGGCGCAGGCACCGATGCTGCCATCGACTCCCTAAAGCCGTATTTGGATAAAGGCGACATCATCATTGATGGTGGTAACACCTTCTTCCACGACACCATTCGTCGTAACCGTGATCTGTCTGCTGAAGGCTTTAACTTCATTGGTACCGGCGTCTCAGGTGGAGAAGAGGGCGCTCTGAAGGGCCCATCCATCATGCCTGGTGGTCAGAAAGAAGCCTACGAACTGGTTGCGCCTATTCTGACTAAAATCGCGGCTATTGCTGAAGATGGCGAACCGTGTGTGACCTATATTGGTCCAGATGGTGCTGGTCATTACGTTAAAATGGTTCACAACGGCATTGAATATGGCGATATGCAGCTGATTGCTGAAGCGTATTCTCTGCTGAAAGGCGGTCTGAACCTGTCCAACGAAGAGTTGGCAGAAACGTTCACCGAGTGGAACAAAGGCGAGCTGAACAGCTACCTGATTGACATCACCAAAGATATCTTCACCAAGAAAGACGAAGAAGGTAAATACCTGGTTGATGTGATTCTGGATGAAGCCGCGAACAAGGGCACGGGTAAATGGACCAGCCAGAGCTCTCTGGATTTGGGCGAGCCGCTGTCTCTGATCACCGAGTCTGTCTTCGCTCGTTACATTTCGTCTCTGAAAGAGCAGCGTGTTGCCGCTTCTAAAGTGCTGTCTGGCCCTCAGGCAAAACTCGCTACCGATAAAGCAGAGTTTATCGAGAAAGTACGCCGCGCCCTGTATCTGGGCAAGATTGTTTCTTACGCTCAGGGCTTCTCTCAACTGCGTGCCGCGTCTGATGAGAACAACTGGGATTTGAACTACGGTGAAATCGCGAAAATTTTCCGTGCAGGCTGCATTATCCGTGCTCAGTTCTTGCAGAAAATCACCGATGCGTACGCTGAAAATGCAGACATCGCAAACCTGCTGCTGGCACCATACTTCAAGCAAATTGCTGACGACTATCAGCAAGCGCTGCGTGACGTTGTGGCATATGCCGTACAAAACGGTATTCCGGTTCCGACTTTCTCTGCAGCCGTAGCCTACTACGATAGCTACCGTGCAGCAGTGTTGCCTGCTAACCTGATTCAGGCTCAGCGTGACTACTTCGGTGCGCATACGTACAAGCGTACCGATAAAGAAGGTGTGTTCCACACCGAATGGCTGGATTAATCTTTATCCGTCAAAGGTAATCAGGACCCGGAGATGCTCTCCGGGTTTTTTTTATCTTAAAAATGACGATAGTTATTCGAAGTTGTCTGAATATCAGGTCGGAGCGGGTGAATCTTCCGACTGTTCCTTGACACTTCTACAAGCCAAGAGGTAAAAAGCCCAACAGTTATTGATTATCGTGATGGTCTGATGATCATCTCTACAGTTAACTCACAGAAGTCATTAGCGAATGAAAATTACAATTTCCGGTACAGGTTACGTCGGTCTCTCTAACGGTATCCTCATCGCGCAGAACCACGAAGTGGTTGCGCTGGACATCGTGCAGGCCAAAGTGGATATGCTTAACCAGAAGCAGTCCCCAATTGTAGACAAAGAGATTGAAGAATACCTGGCAACCAAGCCGCTAAACTTCCGCGCGACGACGGACAAGCAAGACGCTTACCGTGATGCGGACTATGTGATCATTGCGACGCCTACCGACTACGATCCTAAAACAAACTATTTCAATACCTCGAGCGTTGAGTCAGTTATCCGCGATGTCATTGAAATTAATCCCAATGCAGTGATGATCGTCAAATCTACCGTCCCGGTTGGTTTTACCCAATCAGTCAGGGAGAAATACGGTATTGATAACGTCATCTTCTCCCCCGAGTTTTTGCGGGAAGGGCGGGCGTTATACGATAACCTGCATCCGTCACGTATCGTGATCGGTGAGCGCTCTGAGCGCGCAAAGCGCTTTGCAGCGCTATTGCAGGAGGGTGCTGTGAAGAAAGATATCGCCGTAATATTCACCGACTCCACCGAAGCGGAAGCCATCAAGCTGTTTGCTAATACGTATCTTGCCATGCGCGTGGCGTACTTCAACGAGCTGGACAGCTATGCCGAAAGCCTGGGTCTGGACAGTCGTCAGATTATTGAAGGGGTGTGTCTCGATCCGCGTATCGGTAATCACTACAACAATCCTTCGTTCGGTTACGGTGGCTATTGTCTACCAAAAGATACGAAGCAGCTGTTGGCTAACTATCAGTCGGTCCCGAACAACCTTATCTCAGCGATTGTTGATGCTAACCGTACCCGTAAAGATTTTGTCGCGGATTCGATTCTTTCCCGAAAACCTAAAGTCGTTGGTGTCTATCGCCTGATTATGAAGAGTGGTTCGGATAACTTCCGCGCCTCATCCATTCAGGGGATTATGAAGCGAATCAAGGCGAAGGGCGTGCAGGTAATTATTTACGAACCTACGATGAAGGAAGATGAGTTCTTCCACTCACGCGTTGTGCGCGACCTGGATGCATTTAAAAAAGAAGCTGATGTGATTATCTCTAACCGTATGGCCGAGGAACTGGCCGATGTGACGGACAAGGTTTACACCCGCGATCTGTTTGGTAGCGATTGATACTGTCATTCAACCTATGACGAACATGCCCGGCCTAAACCGGGCATTGTTGTTTTTAGACGTTGTAGAAATCGCGATACCAGTGCACGAAGTTTTTCACTCCATCTTTCACCGACGTCTGTGGCTTAAAGCCGATAACGTCATACAGTGCTTGCGTGTCGGCACTGGTTTCCAAAACGTCACCCGGCTGCATTGGCATCATATTTTTAACGGCTTCTACGCCGACAGCTTCTTCAAGCGCAGTAATGTAATCCATCAGTTCAACAGGTGAGCTATTACCGATGTTGTAAACTCGATACGGCGCGGAGCTGGTTGCCGGTGAACCTACTTCAACGGTCCAGTTAGCGTCTGCCTGAGGAATAACATCCTGCAGACGGATAATTGCCTCGGCGATATCCTCGATGTAGGTGAAGTCACGCTTCATCTTGCCGAAGTTATAGACGTCGATGCTCTTGCCTTCAATCATCGCTTTGGTGAATTTGAACAGTGCCATATCCGGGCGGCCCCAGGGTCCATAAACCGTAAAGAAGCGCAGGCCAGTGGTCGGCAGATCATACAAATGCGAATAGGTGTGCGACATCAGCTCGTTGGCTTTTTTGGTCGCGGCATAGAGCGATACGGGATGGTCAACCGAATCATCGGTAGAGAACGGCATTTTACGGTTCAGGCCGTACACAGAGCTGGAAGAAGCATACAGGAGATGCTGCACTTTGTTGTGACGACAGCCTTCCAGCACGTTCAGGTGGCCAATCAGGTTAGCATCGGCGTAAGCGTGAGGATTCTCAAGCGAATAACGCACGCCTGCCTGGGCTGCCAGATGAATAACCCGATCAAATTTCTCGTTGGCAAAGAGGGCTGCCATACCGTCACGATCGGCCAGATCGAGTTTATGAAAGGTGAAATTTTCAGAAGTCAGCTGATCCAGACGGGCTTGCTTCAGGCTAACGTCGTAATAATCATTCAGATTATCAATGCCAATGACCTGATGCCCTGCTTCCTGCAGACGTCCGCTGACGTGGAAGCCGATAAAGCCTGCTGCCCCAGTGACTAAAAATTTCATATCCATCCTCTTCAGTAACAAAATCGCTAAACGAGTAGTAAAAATCTATGATGTTCATCATACCCTTAAGCGTTTACTTCGTAAAACTTCACTGCTTAGACGATAAGTCATCGGATTCTTATAGAAAAATTGCTAACAATCGATACACTACATAAATAATATTTTTGCGCTTTAACTGTTAAAGGATTGTATGTCCCAGAATAACAACAACGTGGTCAACCGAAGCAATGACCCGGAGCAAATTGATTTAATTGATTTAGTTCTGCAAATTTGGCGTGGGAAGTGGACAATTGCTGCTTTTATCGCCATCGCGATTGTACTTGCTGGTGTTTACATTACGATTGCAAAGGAGAAATGGACCTCTACAGCAATTATCACTCAGCCTGATGCGGCGCAAATTGCAACCTACAGTAATGCCCTGAATATTCTTTATGGTGGCGCAGCACCTGGTATGCTGGACACGCAAAGTCGTGTCATTGCTCGTTTTAACTCGGCTTTCTCGGCATTGTCTCAGACGCTGGACAATCAGGAAGCACCTGAAAAGTTAACGATTGAAGCAGCGGTTAAAGGGCAAGCGATGCCTTTAAGCGTTTCCTACGTAGGCGAAACGGCAGAAGACGCGCAAAAACAGCTGGCGCAGTATATTCAGTTGGTTGACGAGCAAACGGCTAAAGAACTTAGCGTTGACCTTAAGGACAACATTAAGCAGCAGATCACAACCTTGAACGACTCTCTGGGTAACCAGGAAAAAGTCGCTCAGGAACAGAAAGACCTGCGTATTAAGCAGATTACAGAGGCTATTAAGTTTGCTGAGGCGGCAAAAATCACCACGCCGCAACTCCAGCAAACTCAGGATGTCACTCAGGACACCCTGTTCCTTCTGGGCAGCGTAGCATTGAATTCGATGATTCAGAATGAAAGTTCGCGACCTCTGGTCTTTTCTTCAGCGTATTACCAGACCAAACAGAATTTACTGGATATCGAAAACCTGAACGTCGATCCGGCGACTATTCATGTGTATCGTTACGTGATGAAACCGGACTTGCCGATTCGTCGCGATAGTCCTAAAAAAGCTATTGCTTTGATTCTGGCCGTTCTGTTGGGCGGGATTATGGGTTCTGCTGTTGTGCTGGGGCGTAATGCGCTTCGTAGCTACCAAAATAAAAACTGATAATCATTTCGAAAAAAAGACCGGGTTTCCCCGGTCTTTTTTTTATTTGTGTCGCTTGCGTAAATTCTCAATGACCGCCGTCAAATCCAGTTCCTGATCCTGTAGCAGCACCAGCAGGTGATATATCAAATCAGAGGCTTCATTGGTCAGTTCATCGCGATCGTTAACGGTTGCGGCCAATGCGGTTTCAACCCCTTCTTCCCCGACCTTTTGCGCGATGCGCTTAGTTCCACTGGCATATAGCTTCGCCGTGTACGAGCTTTCCGGGTCAGCGGTTTTGCGCTCTGCAAGCAGTTGTTCCAGTTGATACAGGAACAACCACTGGTGGCTCGCGTCACCAAAGCAGCTGGTGGACCCCAAATGGCAGGTCGGGCCGATAGGGTTTGCCAGTACCAGCAGGGTATCGTTATCGCAATCAGGGGTGATGCTAACCACGTTCAGGAAATGGCCAGAGCTTTCGCCTTTGGTCCATAAACGCTGTTTAGTGCGAGAGAAAAAGGTGACTTTCCCACTATCGAGCGTTTTGCTCAGCGCTTCCTGGTTCATATAGCCCAGCATTAACACTTCACCAGAAACGGCGTGTTGGACTACTACCGGCAATAATCCGTCCGTTTTTTCCCAATCCAGCTGCGTGCGTTGTTGCTCAGTTAACATAACCTCATCTCCACGCCCTGAGTCGCCAGGTACGTTTTTAACTCACCAATATTAATAATCTGCTTGTGGAAAACCGACGCAGCCAGCGCGCCGTCAACGTCCGCGTCGCGGAAGGCTTCTACGAAGTGCTCCATCGTTCCCGCGCCACCAGAAGCGATAAGCGGCACATGGCAAACTTCACGTACTTTCTTCAGCTGTTCCAGGTCATAGCCGTTACGCACTCCGTCCTGGTTCATCATATTCAGGACAATTTCTCCCGCACCGCGCTTTTGCACTTCCTGTACCCAATCCAGCGTTTCCCACTGTGTGACGCGGGTGCGGCTTTCATCGCCGGTATATTGATTGACGTGATATTTACCGGTAGCAGCGTCATACCAGGTATCGATACCGACCACGATGCATTGCACGCCAAAACGATCGGCAAGGCGAGTAATTAACTCAGGATCCGCCAGGGCAGGGGAGTTGATGGAAATTTTGTCTGCGCCGAAAGTCAGGATTTTCGCGGCATCTTCTACAGACTTAATTCCTCCAGCTACACAGAACGGAATATCGATCACTTCAGCTACGCTGGCAACCCAGCTTTTATCCACAACGCGACCATCGCTGGAGGCGGTGATATCATAAAACACCAGTTCGTCAGCCCCTTCCTCTGCGTAGCGTTTCGCCAGAGGAACGATATCGCCGATAATTTCGTGATTGCGGAACTGCACGCCTTTAACAACCTGACCGTCACGCACGTCAAGACAGGGGATTATCCGTTTTGCCAGCATTGAATCGCCTCCGACACCGTAAATTTTTCTTCCAATAGAGCACGACCCACAATGACCCCGCGTACGCCGGTACCGCGCAGGGCCGCGATGTCATTCAAATCACCAATACCACCCGATGACTGGAACGCCACCTGCGGATAACGTGCGCAGACTTCTTCATACAGCGAGACGTTTGAGCCGGCCAATGTGCCGTCACGTGAGATATCCGTACACAGCACGTGCTTCAGCCCGACAGGCAGATAGATATCAACCAGCGCTTCAAGCGTCAGGCCGGAATTTTCCTGCCAGCCGCTCACCGCGACCTGCTTGTTACCTTGCTCGTCGATGCGTACGTCCAGGGCAAGCACCAGAGCATCGGCACCAAAGCGGCGAAACCAGCCTTTGACTCTCTCCGGATCCTTAACCGCCGTGGAGCCAACCACTACGCGCGCCACGCCAGCGTCAATCAGAGCCGCGACATCCTCTTCAGTGCGTACGCCGCCGCCAACCTGCACAGGCACGTTCACGCCAGCAACCAGCTTTTTCAGCAACGCAATCTGTCGCCTGGCCGGATCTTTTGCTCCGGTCAGGTCGACCAGATGAAGAATTTCCGCGCCTTGAGCTGCGTACTCCTGCAGACGTGGTAGCGGATCGTTACCGTAGTCGCGCTGCTGGCCGTAATCGCCCTGATGGAGACGGACAACCGTACCGTCGATAAGATCTAACGCAGGAATAATCATCACATCTCCAGAAAGTTTTTCAGCAGCTGCGCACCGGCGGCACCAGAGCGTTCCGGGTGGAATTGCACGCCAAAGAAATTATCTTTGTTTACCGCAGCGGTGAAGGCTTCGCCGTACTGACATTGCGCAATGGTCCAGGTATTGACCGGCATCGCGTAGCTGTGCACAAAGTAAAAATACGATCCGTCTTCGATACCCCGAAACAGTCGGTCGCCAGCCTTCGGATAGACTCGGTTCCAGCCCATGTGCGGTAACGGCAGACCGTGGTCCGTCATCTTTGGCACGTCCTCTTCGATAATGCCCAGCAGATCAACGCCATTGCTCTCTTCACTGCGCCGTCCCAGCAGTTGCATACCCAGGCAAATCCCCAGTACCGGTTGAGTGCAGGCTTTAATCAACTCCACCAACTCGCGCTCGTGTATTTGATCCATTGCGGCCTGGGCCGTTCCCACGCCCGGCAGAAACAGCTTATCTGCACGAAGCACAACGTCAGGATCGCGGCTCACAATGGGTTCATAGCCGTGACGCCCGATGGCGGATTTAACCGAGTTCAGGTTGGCGCATCCGGTATCCAGAATCACCACGTTCATCACAGCACTCCTTTTGACGAGGGCAGCGTGTCGCCATCCACGCGAATGGCCTGACGCAGCGTGCGGCCAAACACCTTAAACAGGCTTTCGACACGGTGGTGATCGTTCTTACCTTTCGTTTTCAAATGCAGCGTTACGCCCATGGTGTAAGAGAGCGAACGGAAGAAGTGCTCAACCATTTCGGTGCTCAAATCGCCCACGCGCTGGTAGGCGAAATCGGCTTTATATTCCAGGTGTGGGCGACCAGAGATATCCAGCGCACAGCGTGCGAGGCATTCGTCCATCGGCAGTACAAAGCCAAAACGATTAATCCCACGCTTGTCACCTAAGGCCAGTTTCAGAGCTTCGCCCAGCGCCAGGCCGGTATCTTCGACGGTGTGGTGATCGTCAATGTAGAGGTCGCCCTTAACGTTGATCTCCATGCGAAAACCACCGTGGGTGGAAATCTGGTCCAGCATGTGATCAAAAAAGCCCACGCCGGTGTGGATCTTGCTGCCGCCTTCGCGGTCCAGCCACACCTTAACGTCGATCTGCGTCTCTTTGGTATTACGTTCGACATGGGCATAACGGTCGCGTTTGGTCAGCTGTTCGCCAATCATTGCCCAGTTCAGTTCGGTGCGGTTAAAACGCAGACCCTGAATGCCCATATTCCCGGCCAGTTCGATGTCGGTGGCGCGATCGCCAATCACGTAGCTGTTGGTTTTATCCAGCGCATCTTCAGCAAGATAGCGCTCTACCAGCTTCACCTTCGGCTTACGGCAGTCGCAGTTATCGGCGGGAAGATGCGGGCAAATCAGCACTTCATCAAATGCAACACCTTGTGAAGTCAGAATTTGCATCATCAGATTGTGCGGGCCATCAAACTCCGCCTGCGGGAAGCTGTCTGTTCCCAGACCGTCCTGGTTGGTGATCATCACCAGCTTAAAGCCCGCTTTTTGCAGCTTGAGCAGGACAGGAATGACGTCAGCTTCAAAGGCCAGCTTGTCGAAACGATCGACCTGATAATCACTCGGTGGCTCGGCAATTATGGTGCCGTCACGATCGATAAAGAGATACTTCTGGCTCATACTTTCTCCGCTTTCAGGGCGTCAATAACGCGCTGGCTCTCGTCACGGGTGCCAATGGTGATACGCAGGCAGCCGCTTAAAGAAGGTTGTTTATTTTGGTCTCGTAAGATAATGCCCTGATCCCACAACGATTTGAATACGGCGCTGGAAGCGATAAAGCGCACCAGGATGTAATTGGTCTCTGAATCAAACACCTGCTCTACGCAGGGGATGTCTTTCAGAGCCTGCACTAAATATTGCCGCTCGACCAGAATCTGCGCCACGCGCTCGCGCATTGCATTAATGCCCAACGGCGCCAACGCCTGCGCAGCGATGTCGGCAACAGGAGTCGAAAGCGGATAGGGGGCGATAACCTTCATCAGCAGGTCGATCACTTCCTGATTGGCAAGCGTAAAGCCGCAGCGTAAACCTGCTAGCGCAAAGGCCTTCGACAGTGTACGCAACACGACCAGGTGCGGGTACTCATCCAGCCAGCCTGCAAGCGTAGCCTGCGGACAAAACTCAATGTACGCCTCGTCGGCGACCACCAATGCTTTGCCGCGAGCCATCTCCAGCAGGGTGCGGATGTCCTGAGGATCCACGATTTGCCCGGTCGGGTTGTTTGGGCTGCACACGAAGATGACCTTAACGCCGTCGAGCTTTTCGGCAATGGCCGGAAGATCGAGCTGCCAGTCGTCGAGCGAGAGCACATTGCGGCACTCGACGCCGAAGGTTTCGGCGCTGACGCTGTACATGCCGTAGGTCGGCTGACAGTAAAGCACAGCGTCTTTACCCGGCTCGCAGAACGCGCGAATCAGCAGCTCAATACCTTCATCGGCCCCACGGCTCACCAGCACTTGCTCGGGCTTCACGCCGGCATACTGCGCATAGTTTTCTATGACCGCTTTTGGCTGGCACTCTGGATAGCGGTTCAGCGTCTGCTGTGAAAGCTCAAAGGAGACCGCCGTCGGGAATTCATTGGCGTTCAGCCAGACGTCACCGTTACCGCCCAGGCGGCGAGCGGATTGATAGGGCGTCAATCTGCGCACGTTTTCACGGGCTAATTCTTCGATGCTCATGCTTGCTCCTTCAGGGCTGCAACGCGCAGCGTAACGGCATTTTTGTGGGCGGTGAGGCGTTCTGCAGCAGCCAGCGTTTCGATAGTCGAAGCCAGTGATGCAAACCCTTCGCGCGACAGCTCTTGCACGGTCATGCGTTTCTGGAAATCGGCCAGGCCCAGGCTTGAACAGGTCGACGTGTAACCATAAGTGGGCAATACGTGGTTAGTGCCGGAAGCATAGTCGCCAGCAGATTCTGGTGACCAGTCGCCCAGGAAGACCGATCCCGCGCTGGTAATGCTATCAACCAGATCGCGCGCGCGGCGAGTCTGAATAATCAGGTGCTCCGGACCGTACTGGTTGGAAATCTCAATACATTGTTCAAGATCTCTGGCCACGATCAGGCGGCTGGCAGAAAGCGCCTGACGCGCCGTCTCCGCACGCGGTAGTTCGGCAAGCTGACGTTCGACTGCTTCACCGACGCGCGTTGCCATTGAGGCATCTGGCGTCAGCAGAATGACCTGTGAATCCGGTCCGTGTTCCGCCTGTGACAGCAGATCGGAGGCGACAAAATCAGGCGTTGCACCGCTATCCGCAATCACTAATACCTCAGACGGACCGGCAGGCATATCGATCGCTGCGCCATCCAGGCGCTGGCTAACCTGGCGCTTGGCTTCGGTGACAAACGCGTTGCCCGGTCCGAAGATTTTATCGACTTTCGGAACAGACTCCGTTCCAAAGGCCAGTGCAGAAATTGCCTGCGCGCCGCCGACTTTAAAGACATCCTTTACCCCGCACAGCTTTGCGGCATACAAGATTTCATCTGCAATGGGTGGGGGAGAGCAGAGCACAACCTTTTGACAGCCAGCAATACGCGCGGGTGTTGCCAGCATTAAGACGGTTGAAAACAGAGGCGCAGAGCCGCCCGGAATATAAAGTCCAACGGAGGCGACAGGGCGGGTGATTTGCTGACAACGTACGCCTGGGCGCGTTTCAATATCGACGATGGGTAATATCTGCGCGGTGTGGAAAGCATCGATATTCTGAACCGCGACGGCCATCGCCTGTTTGAGTTCGTCGCTCAACCGATCGCTGGCATCATCGATCTCCTGCGCGGTCACTTTCAGCGCGCCGACGTCAGTTTTATCAAACTTTGCGCTGTACTCGCGCAGCGCGTCATCACCACGGGCTTTCACGTTATCCAGAATCTCCGCCACGGTGCGGGTAATGCTTTCAGACGCCGAGATAGCAGGGCGCATCAACAGTGCTTGCTGCTGGTCCTGGCTACAGTTATTCCAGTCGATGAGGGTGCTAAAGCTCATGGTGGTTACTCCATCATCTTCTCAATTGGCAGCACCAGAATGGAGCTTGCCCCCAACGCCTTCAGTTTTTCCATCGTTTCCCAGAACAGGGTTTCGCTGCTGACCATATGCATGGCCACACGCTGCTTATCGCCCGCAAGTGGCAGAATCGTCGGGCGCTCAGCACCGGGTAACAGGGCAATCACTTCATCCAGACGTTCGGTTGGCGCGTGCATCATGATGTATTTCGATTCGCGAGCCTGAATGACACCCTGAATACGGGTCAACAATTTGTCGATCAGTTGCTGTTTGGCTTCAGGCATTTCGCCATCGCGCTGGATAAGACACGCTTTAGAGCGATAGATCACTTCGACTTCACGCAGGCCGTTAGCTTCAAGCGTAGCCCCGGTTGATACGAGGTCGCAGATAGCATCAGCCAGACCCGCGCGCGGAGCCACTTCGACGGAACCGTTCAACAAACAAGATTTAAACTGCACGCCCTTTTGATCCAGGTAGCGTTTGAGCAGGTGAGGATAAGAGGTGGCGATACGCTTACCGTTCAGCGCAGCCGGGCCATCCCAGGCTTCGTCAACGGCGGTGGCCAGCGACAGGCGGCATCCGCCAAAATCAAGACGACGCAGGGTAAAGTAGCGCGGGTCTTCGCCCTGGGCGCGGCGGTTCAGCAGTTCTTCTTCCAGCACGTTTTCGCCAATGATACCGAGGTCCACTACGCCATCCATGACCAGGCCAGGGATGTCGTCATCACGTACGCGCAGAATATCGATAGGCATGTTCTCTGCCAGGGCAATCAGGCGCTGGGTGTGTAAATTAATTTTAATTCCGCAGCGAGCCAGCAGTTCGCGTGAATCATCACTCAGACGACCTGATTTCTGCATAGCTATGCGTAAACGTGTGTTATCTAACATTCTTTTGTCCTCGTTATCCTGTTTTAATCTGTCTGAATACGATCCAAAAAAAAGCCCCCGGAAGATGATCTTCCGGGGGCTTTTCTTGCGTTCTCGCACCACTGGAAGATCTGAATGTCTTCCAGCACACATCGCCTGAAAGACTAGTCAGGATGATGGTGATGATGGTGGTTTTTAAATGGAACGCGTGTCATATAAATTCTCTTTGAATGCTTATGCATTTGATGTCTTTTAACGTAAACCACATCCGCTATTCAACGCAAGGGCTTTTTTTAATCATTAATTCATTTCATATTGATGCTATGAATTGTCAGTTCCGCAGCGCTGGCGTAGCCTTAATACAGATGCATGTCAGTCAGGAGAAAACGCATGAAAAAGGTCGCAATTGTCGGTTTAGGATGGTTAGGGATGCCGTTAGCCATGTCATTAACATCAAGAGGCTGGCAGGTAACCGGCAGCAAAACCACGCTGGATGGCGTTGAGGCCGCGCGGATGTGCGGAATCGACAGCGTCGCGTTACGCCTCGAACCTGAGATGGTCTGCGACGTTGACGATCTGGATGCGTTAATGAACGTGGATGCCCTCGTGATTACGCTGCCCGCTCGGCGAAGCGGGGACGGAGAAGGTTTTTATCTTCAGGCGGTGCAGGAGATTGTGGATAGTGCGCTGGCGCATCATATTCCGCGCATTATCTTCACCAGCTCGACCTCGGTGTACGGGGACATCGAAGGAACGGCGAAAGAACAGTCCGAACGTCATCCCGTCACCGCAAGCGGTCGCGTTCTGAAAGAGCTTGAAGACTGGCTACATAATTTGCCGGGTACGCAGGTGGATATTCTTCGCCTTGCGGGGCTGGTGGGGCCAGGGCGTCATCCAGGACGCTTTTTTGCTGGCAAAACAGCGCCGAACGGTCATCACGGCGTCAATCTTGTGCATCTCGAAGATGTGGTTAACGCGATTACGATGCTGCTACAGGCTCCTAAAGGCGGACACATCTATAATATATGTGCGCCTTCTCATCCGGCGCGCAGTCAATTTTATCCCGTGATGGCCCGTCAGCTTGGGCTTGAGCCGCCGCAGTTCCGCGACGCATCAGGGGAAGGGCAAGGCAAAGTGATTGATGGCAATCGTATTTGTCGTGAACTGGGATTTGAGTATCAATATCCCGATCCGCTGGTAATGCCAATGGAATAACTCCGCCAGCGGAGACATTCGCACACCTTTTGGGGGGCGAGTATGAAACCGCTGCTGGACGTTCTGATTATCCTCGATGCGTTGGAAAAAGAGGGGAGCTTTGCCGCTGCGTCTGCGAAGCTCTTCAAAACACCTTCCGCGCTTAGCTACACCGTTCATAAGCTTGAAAGCGATCTTAATATCCAGTTACTTGACCGCTCAGGTCATCGCGCTCGCTTCACCCGTACAGGCCAGATGCTGCTGGAAAAAGGGCGTGAAGTGCTGCATACGGTGCGCGAGCTGGAAAAGCAGGCGGTAAAGCTGCATCAAGGCTGGGAAAATGAGCTGGTCATTGGTGTTGATGATACATTCCCGTTTTCTCTGCTGACTCCGCTGATTGAGGCGTTTTATCAACGCCACAGCGTGACCCGTCTCAAATTCATTAATGGCGTGCTTGGCGGATCCTGGGAAGCCCTTATCGAAGGGCGCGCAGATATCATCGTCGGGGCGTTGCGCGATCCGCCGCAGCTTAGCGATTTTGGTTTTTCACGTCTGGGCGAACTTGAACAGGTTTTTGTTATTGCCCCGCATCACCCGCTTGCCGACGAGGCCGAACCGATTTCGCGCCGGGTGATTAAAGGATGCCGTGCGATAGTCGTGGGAGACAGTTCTCGACCCGAGTGCGCCGTTTCATCACAACTGCTTGACGATCAAGAGGCGATCACCGTATTCGATTTTAAAACCAAGCTGGAACTGCAAATCAGCGGGTTAGGATGCGGATATTTACCGCGCTATCTGGCGCAGCGGTTTATCGAAAGTGGTGCGTTAATAGAAAAACAGGTCCTGGCGCAAAGCAACAACGAATCGGTGTGGGTTGGCTGGAATGAGCAGACAGCTGGGCTTGCAAGCGCGTGGTGGCGAGACGAGATTTTAGCAAATAGTGCTATTGCTGGTGTTTACAGTTCAGCGGATGGCGCAAAATCAAACGCTTAGAAAAAAGAAAATAACGATCGGATACTGAATCTATTGCCTTTTATCCCAAAGATGGGGCAAAATGCGCCGCTGCAAAACATTGGAATAATCGACGATATAAAAGGCGTCGGTTATTTTTTTTTGCATGTACCAAACGCCATTTAAAAAACCCAAGAGGCCGGGCTTCGTACCGGATAGATACTTACTAAAATCCGACAGTTGTTGTCGCTGAGGAATTCAGAAAATGGGGCAATATTTTGCTTACGCGCTGGCTTTCACCGTCAAGGAGAATAACCATGTCGCTTAACGCTACTCCAAAAACCTCTCGCGTGGAATTACGTAAAACGCTTACGTTAGTTCCGGTTGTTATGATGGGCCTTGCCTATATGCAGCCGATGACGCTGTTCGATACGTTTGGTATCGTTTCGGGCCTCACAGACGGTCACGTTGCAACGGCTTACGCCTTTGCGCTGATCGCTATTCTCTTTACCGCGCTGAGCTACGGTAAACTGGTTCGCCGGTTCCCGTCCGCTGGTTCTGCGTATACCTATGCTCAGAAATCCATTAGCCCGGCGGTTGGCTTTATGGTGGGCTGGTCATCTTTGCTGGACTACCTGTTCATGCCGATGATCAACATTCTGCTGGCAAAAATTTATTTCGAAGCGCTGGTGCCTTCCGTGCCGTCGTGGATCTTCGTCGTTGCGCTGGTGGCCTTTATGACCATCTCCAACCTGCGGAGCATTAAAACCGTTGCCAACTTCAATACCTTAATCGTTATCCTGCAGATGGGTATTGTTGCAGTAATCGTGGGCATGATTGTTTACGGTGTGGCGCATGGTGAAGGTGCAGGAACGCTGACGAGCACGCGTCCATTCTGGTCTGAAGGCGCACACGTTGTGCCGATGATTACCGGAGCGACTATTCTGTGCTTCTCCTTCCTGGGCTTTGACGGTATCTCTTCTCTGTCTGAAGAGACCAAAGACGCTGAGCGCGTTATTCCGAGAGCGATTCTCCTGACCGCAGTGATCGGTGGTTTGGTGTTCATCGGTGCATCTTACTTCCTGCAATTGTATTTCCCGGACATTTCTCGCTTTAAAGATCCGGATGCGTCACAGCCAGAAATCATGCTGTACGTTGCAGGGAAAACCTTCCAGTGGGGCGTGTTGATTTTCTCAAGCGTCACCGTACTGGCATCAGGTATGGCTGCCCACGCAGGCGTTTCTCGTCTGATGTACGTGATGGGCCGCGACGGTGTCTTCCCGACACGCTTCTTCGGCTATATCCATCCAAAATGGCGCACTCCGGCATGGAACGTCGTGCTGGTTGGTGCTATCGCTCTGCTGGCAATCAAATTTGATTTAGTGACGGCGACGGCGCTGATTAACTTCGGTGCGCTGGTGGCCTTTACCTTCGTAAACCTCTCTGTGATCTCTCAGTTCTGGATCCGTGAGAAGCGTAACAAAACGCTGAAAGACCATTTCAACTACCTGGTGCTGCCATTATGTGGTGCGCTGACGGTGGGGGCATTGTGGATTAACCTGGAAGAGAGCTCCATGATTCTGGGTCTTATCTGGGGTGCTATTGGCCTGATTTACCTGGCTTGCGTGACCAAAAGCTTCCGCAATCCTGTACCGCAGTACGAAGATATCGCACAGTAAATACGACGCAGCGTAAAAAAACCGGAGGCTATATGTCTCCGGTTTTTTTATGCCTAATGTTCTCAGACAATTTCTTGCGCGTATTGATATAACGCTTTCAACAGCGACTGCTTCTCGGCGTTACCTTCATACTGGTTGTAGAGCATTTCCAGTTCCTGAGCATAGCTTTGCAGAAACTCCGGCGTGAAGACATTACGTCGGTGCTGTAGCCAGCGCGCCTGTTCTGCTTCATCCAACGTGCCCGGGAAATTGCGCGCCCGATAGTTAAACATCAGCTTCTCAATACGCTTGTCTGAGAAGGTGATATCCAGCGCTGGTAAATTGTTAGGATCGGTTTTCAGCACGATGTTCATCGCGGCGCGATCGGCATCGCTGAAAAAGCCGTTATAAAGCTGCGCATCCACGTTATCGGAGGGAACAAAGGGTTCCGCTTCTGCAAAGATGGCGACAACTTTATCGCGAATCTGAGGGTTTTCACGCAGCAGTTTAAGGTTATCGAGACACAGCTGGCGATTAATGCCCAGACGGTCGGCATCTTCAGCACGAAGCGTGTTCGCCTGCGCCAGTACCGGACACTTATTGATATGGACCAATTTCACCGGCACGGCGGCGCTATCACCCAGCTCGCCTTTAGGCGTATAGAGCCGCTCACGTAGCGCATCGCTTTCAAGTTCCAGCAACGGAGTCATGTCGCCTGCAAGGTCCACCATAATGACCGCGTTGCGGTTATCGGGATGCCACGCCAGAGGCGCAACCCAACTGGTGTTGCCGCGCCACGCACCAAACATGCCAGAAATATGCACCAGCGGCTTCATCTGAGGGACATCAATCAGCGTCATCAACTTCTGCTTGCTGCGATAGCTCAGCAGATACTCGAACAATTTGGGCTGTGCTGTTTTGACCAATTTCGCCATCGCGATGGTGGCGTAAACGTCGGCCATCGCATCATGCGCATTGCTGTGCTCAATGCCGTTAGCGCGGGTCAGATGCTCAAGACGGAAACTGGGTAAACCGTCGTCATTCTCGGGCCAGTTAATGCCCTCGGGACGCAGGGCATAGCAAGCGCGCATCACATCGAGTAAATCCCAGCGTGAGTTGCGGTTTTGCCAGCTCCAGGCGTAAGGGTCGTAAAAGTTGCGATACAGGATATTGCGCGTGACTTCATCATCGAAACGGATGTTGTTGTAGCCCACTACGCAGGTATTCGGCACGGTGAATAAATCGTGGATGCGACGCGCAAAATCAGCTTCATTAACGCCTTTCTCACGAGCTTCCTGGGGCGTAATGCCCGTCACCATTACGGCACCCGGTTGCGGCAGATAATCGTCGGCAGGCTTGCAGTAGAAGACGTCGGGTTCACCAATGACATTGAAATCAGCATCGGTGCGGATCGCCGCAAATTGCGAAGGCCTGTCCAGCGAGGGGCTAGTACCAAAGGTTTCGTAATCGTGGAAGAGAAAAGTGGGGAGCGCGGCGGAATCAGACACCAGTAATACCATCCTGTTGAAAAGTTACTCCTCTATGGTAAACCATCGAGGTCAACACACCGAATAAAAAGCACGTTCCGACGCCAAAAATGCGAGCGCGCTTCCGATGAAAATTTGCGGATAGTCACATTTTTTTGCAATTTAACCAGGTAACGACATGAGAACTTCCGTAAAAAGGTCAACGATTTTACATGACTGAGGATATACCGTTGAAACGCCGTCTGTTTATTGCTGTTTCTTTACTCGCTTCGAGTATTTCATCTGTTCTGGCTGCTGACCCACTGGATTTCTCACCGCAGCCACCTGCCGTGCAGGCAGGCTCCTGGGTGCTGATGGATTATACCACTGGCCAAATTCTAACGGCGGGCAACGAGCATCAACAGCGCAATCCGGCGAGTCTTACCAAGCTGATGACCGGCTATGTCGTCGATCGCGCAATCGACAGCCATCGCATTACGCCTGACGACATGGTGACCGTTGGGCGCGATGCGTGGGCAAAAGGGAATCCTGTGTTTGACGGCTCGTCGCTCATGTTTCTTAAAGCGGGCGAGCGCGTTTCGGTACGCGACCTGAGCCGTGGCCTGATCGTAGATTCGGGGAATGACGCGTGCGTGGCGCTGGCCGATTACGTGGCAGGAGGACAGCCGCAGTTCGTCACGATGATGAACGAATATGTTGAGAAGCTGGGGCTGCGCGACACGCATTTCGAAACGGTGCATGGGCTTGATGCCCCCGGACAGCACAGCTCTGCTTACGATTTGGCCGTACTTTCCCGGGCGATTATTCATGGCGAGCCCGAGTTTTATCATATGTACAGTGAGAAAAGCCTGACGTGGAACGGCGTGACGCAGCAGAACCGTAATGGACTGTTGTGGGACAAGACGCTGAATGTCGACGGGCTGAAGACCGGGCACACGTCTGGCGCAGGTTTTAACTTGATTGCGTCGGCTGTCGATGGGCAACGTCGGTTGATTGCGGTCATTATGGGTGGAGAGAGTCCAAAAGGTCGTGAAGAGCAGGCGCGTAAACTGCTGCACTGGGGACAACAAAACTTCGATACCGTACAAATTTTGCGAAACGGGAAGCAAGTTGGAACAGAACGCATCTGGTACGGTGATAAAGAGCAGATTTCATTAGGTACCGACCAGGATTTCTGGCTGGCTCTGCCAAAAGCGGAAGTCGCGAATATCAAAGCGAAGAACGTGATGGATAAAAAAGAGCTGCAAGCGCCTATCGCCGCGCATCAGCGTGTCGGTGAGATCGAACTGTATGACCGGGACAAAATCGTTGCCCATTGGCCTTTGGTTACGCTGGAAAGCGTGGGAAAAGGCGGGATGTTCTCGCGTCTGAGCGATTATTTACATCATACCCTTTGATCGGATGAGTTCGCGAAAAGAGCAGACTGGCACTCTTGCGAGCCTGCTCGCATAATGAACACATTATATTTGTTGAACACGCAAAATTCGCTTTATAGTGTATGCATATACAGTAAAAATCGGAGGCAGCATGGACTACAGCATCAAGCAGCAACAGAAACGTAAAATTGCCGGTTTCCACCTGGTCGGCCCGTGGGAGCAAACCGTTAAGCAAGGTTTTGAGCAACTTATGATGTGGGTGGATGGGCATCAAATCCAGCCGCTCGAATGGGTCGCGGTTTATTATGATAATCCTGATGAAGTCCCCGCTGAAAAGCTACGCTGTGACACCGCGGTTACCGTGCCCGACGATTTCAGCATCCCGGCGAATAGCGAAGGGGTGATCCTGACTGAAATTGCCGCAGGTGATTATGCCGTCGCCACTACGCGCGTCGAAAACCACGATTTTTCAACGCCGTGGCACAGCTTCTTTAACAGTCTCCTTCAGGATAATCATTATCAAATTGCGCCTAAACCGTGCTTTGAACGGTATCTGAATGACGGTAACGCAGACGGCTTCTGGGATATCGAGATGTATGTACCAGTAGTGCATAAAGCAGGCTAAACGCTTATTTCCTAATATTTGAAGGGTTTTTCTGCCGGGCGTGATACGTCTGGCAGAAAACCCAGTACAATTGTGACTTGCCGAGTAGCTGGAGAGCGGGTGTGCGTCCCGACAAATCATTAACTCCTTTTGAAATTCGCCTGTACCGACATTATCGCGTCGTACACGGATGCCGTATTGCTCTTGCGTTCCTTCTCACCTTTTTGCTGGTGCGGCTTCTGGACATCCCTGAAGGAACCTGGCCGTTGATCACGCTGGTCGTGATTATGGGGCCCATTTCATTTTGGGGTAACGTCGTTCCGCGCGCCTTCGAGCGCATTGGCGGGACGATTTTTGGCTCTGCGCTAGGGTTGATTGCGCTCAAGCTTGAGCTGATCTCTATGCCTGTCATGCTGCTATGGTGCGCTGCCGCTATGTTCTTGTGCGGCTGGCTGGCGCTGGGTAAAAAACCCTACCAGGCTTTACTTATCGGTATCACGCTGTCGGTGGTAGTTGGTGCTCCGGCAGGGGACATGGCAACCGCGCTGTGGCGAAGCGGAGATGTGATTTTAGGTTCACTGCTGGCAATGCTTTTTACCGGCATCTGGCCTCAACGTGCTTTTTTGCACTGGCGCATTCAAATGGCTAACTATGTCACCGCCTTCAACCGTGTGTACCAGGCGGGATTTTCACCCAATCTGGTCGAGCGCCCGCGACTCGAAAAGCACCTGCAAAAAATACTCAACGATGTGGTAAAAATGCGTGGTCTTATTGTGCCAGCCAGCAAAGAGACTCATATCCAAAAATCGATTTTTGAAGCGATACAGACCGTGAGCCGCAATCTGGTGTGCATGCTTGAGCTACAGATCAATGCCCATTGGGCTTCTCGCGCCAGCCATTTTGTATTGCTGAATGCGCAGACGTTGAAAGAAACCCAACAGATGACTCAGCAAACGTTGTTGACCATTGCTCACGCGCTATATGAAGGCAATCCGCAGCCGATCCTTGCGAATACCGAACGCCTTAACGAAATCATGGTCGAGTTACGCCAACTGATAAATGAACACAAGGGCGACAACGTTGCGGAGACGCCGATTCACGGCTATGTCTGGTTAAGCATGGAACTCGCCAGACAACTGGAGTTGTTATCGCATCTTATCTGCCGGGCGCTGCGCAAATAAAAAGCAGCCACCGCCAGATGTGACGCCTGCTGCTTCGATTCAGCAGCAATTGGGGTTATGATAGGGTTAAACGATTTACTCATTGTCATTCGCGACGGCTGTCAGTAAGGTTAACTGACAACGGTTGCTTAAACGAATCCGAATCTCACATTATCAGGGGTATCAAAATGGAAACTACCAAGCCTTCGTTCCAGGATGTTCTGGAATTCGTCCGCCTGTTCCGCCGCAAAAACAAGCTGCAGCGTGAAATCCAGGACGTTGAGAAGAAGATCCGTGACAACCAGAAACGTGTTCTGCTGCTGGACAACCTGAGCGACTACATCAAGCCAGGTATGAGCGTCGAAGCCATTCAGGGCATTATCGCCAGCATGAAAACCGACTATGAAGATCGCGTTGATGACTACATCATCAAAAATGCTGAGCTGTCTAAAGAACGTCGTGACATCTCTAAAAAGCTGAAAGTGATTGGCGAAATCAAAAACGCTGAAGCCAAAAGCGAGTAAAATCCGCTAAAAATTATGGAGCCCCTTTGCGAAAGCTGAGGGGCTTTTTTTGGTTCATTACGTTTCCCGCCGTCAGTCTACTCATGTTGTTCATGGTGTCTGGCAGAGGATAACGACTCTAAGGTAAAGACATAGGTAATTTCACACGAATGCTTTCTTAGGGGCGCAATTATTACTGCCTGAGCAGATTTATTTCGCGAACGACAAGGTGAGCTTTGGTTTTTAGAAGAGGAAATAATTGACAGTGACATTAATACGCCCTGGTATTGTCAGGGAACAACGCACCATGGTTGGTGGCAAAATCGGTGGCAGCTTTGGGTACAGGAAGAAAACCGTAAGATGGTCTGCTCATTAACGGGCGGGGACATGAATAACGCTAAAAACACTCTCTTTAACTGCCAGCAGGCGCTATATCCAGTGGCTTTACAAACAAACGATTTTTACTCGCAGTACCCCGTTATCCGCTGGGCGCGTAACGCAATTACTACTTTCTTTAGCACGGGTTTACAACAGTATGATTGGGTCGAATTTGAAGAAAAACTAACAGGTAGGCATAAGAATTGAGATTTGGCTCCTCTGACTGGACTCGAACCAGTGACATACGGATTAACAGTCCGCCGTTCTACCGACTGAACTACAGAGGAATCGGTTTGGAGGCCTATCTTAACGGCCAAAAAAGTTTTGTCAAACCTGATCTTACCTTCTGTGGTTCAACTGCTGATTCTGTCGACAGTTTGTCGCCCGACCAAACAATTTTTTAAGGAAAATACTTTGCAGGATGAGCATTTCTCCATCATCATTTGAAATGTAGTTTCAACTTTCTCTCTGTAAGGTCCATTTTGAACGTCACTGCTGCTTTACGTCAGGCCGTCATGCGCACGCCCTGGTATGCCAAACGCAAAAGTTACCGTGTTCTCTTCTGGCGTGAAATCACCCCTCTTGCTGTGCCTATCTTTCTGGAGAATACCTGTGTTCTGCTGATGGGTGTACTGAGCACGTTTCTCGTGAGCTGGCTTGGGAAAGAGGCGATGGCGGGCGTGGGGCTGGCTGACAGCTTCAATATGGTGATTATTTCTTTCTTTGCCGCCATCGATTTGGGTACCACGGTGGTGGTTGCCTTCAGCCTCGGGAAACTCGACCCGAAGCGTGCCCGTGAGGCGGCGCGGCAATCGCTGATGATCATGACCATCTTCTCCATCATCCTGGCGGCGGTAATTCACTATTTTGGCAAAGAAATTATCGATATTGTCGCCGGGGAAGCCACCAGTGAGGTAAAAGGGCTGGCGCTCACCTATCTGGAAATGACCGTTCTCAGCTATCCGGCGGCGGCGATTGCGCTGATTGGCAGCGGGGCGTTACGCGGGGCAGGGAACACCAAAATTCCGCTGTTGATCAATGGTGGGATGAACATCCTGAATATCATTATCAGCAGCATTCTTATCTACGGCGTCTTTTCCTGGGATGGGCTGGGTTTTGTCGGTGCGGGGCTTGGCCTAACGATCTCACGCTACATTGGGGCGATTGCCATCATCTTTGTGCTGATGGTGGGTTTTAACCCTGCGCTGCGTATCTCACTAAAAAGCTATTTCCGCCCCTTTAATTTCGCCATTATTTGGGAAGTGATGGGGATCGGCGTACCTGCCAGTATTGAATCGGTGCTGTTTAACAGCGGTAAATTGTTGACCCAAATGTTCGTCGCCGGAATGGGGACCGATGTGATTGCCGGTAATTTCATTGCCTTCTCCATCGCGTCACTGATAAACCTTCCGGGGAACGCCCTTGGCTCGGCGTCGACGATTATTACCGGTAAGCGTCTGGGCAAAGGACAAATTTATCAGGCCGAACGTCAGCTTCGTCATGTCTTTTGGCTGTCGACGATCGGGCTTACGCTGATTGCCTGGGGCTCAGCACCTTTCGCCGGGCTGCTGGCCTCGTTTTATTCCCAGGAGGATGACGTCAAAGAGGTCGTCAAAATCCTCATCTGGATGAATGCGGCGTTTATGCCGATATGGGCCGCGTCCTGGGTACTGCCAGCCGGGCTGAAAGGGGCGAGAGATGCGCGCTTTGCCATGTGGGTATCAATGCTTGGGATGTGGGGCTGTCGCGTTGTGGCAGGCTATACGCTGGGGATTATGCTCGGGATGGGGGTGGTCGGCGTTTGGCTCGGGATGTTCCTCGACTGGGCGGTGCGCGGTGTACTGTTCTACTGGCGGATGGTCAGCGGGCGTTGGTTGTGGAAATACCCGCGTAAGAAACGCGATGTAGAAGACAAAATACCTGCGGAGCGCCTGCCAAATGCGCAAAGTGGAGAATAAATCGGCAAACGATCTGTTTTGGCGCATTCAGCCTTTGACAATGAGGGGTGGCATCGTTAGTATTCGCCCCGTTCACACGATTCCTCTGTAGTTCAGTCGGTAGAACGGCGGACTGTTAATCCGTATGTCACTGGTTCGAGTCCAGTCAGAGGAGCCAAATTAGAAAAGCCTGCTTAAGGAAACTTAAGCAGGCTTTTTGCTTTTCTGCGTTCAGGTCATATGCCGGGCTAAAACCCGGCAATGAACATCAACCTGCCTGTACGCGAATCGGTGCCGTTGCTGCAACCAGCCACGGACGCGCGTCGCTGTCTACCAGCGGAGAAAGCGCCTCACGCACCTGCTGGTGATAGCTGTCCAGCCACTGTTGTTCCCTCTCGCTCAGCAAGTGCAGTTCCACCTGGCTCAAATCAATCGGGATCAGGGTCAGCGAAGCGAACTGGCAGAAACCCGGTACGCTTTCCACTATTTCCACCTGATTCTCAATACGAATCCCGTGGCTATCGGCCTGATAATAGCCCGGTTCAATCGTGATAATGCTGCCTGCCACCAGCGCCCACGGGTTCACCTTTTTGGCCATACGCTGCGGATTTTCGTGAATCAGCAACTGATGCCCCACGCCATGTCCGGTACCGTGATCATAATCCAGTCCCAGCTCCCACAGTGGACGGCGGGCAAATGCGTCCAGTTGATGGCCCTGCGTCCCTGACGGGAACTGCAACGTAATCAGCGACAGGAACCCTTTCAGAACGGCGGTGTAATGCAACCGCTGCTGCGCATCCCGTTTGCTATAGGAAAGCGTACGCGTCGCGTCGGTGGTGCCGTTGTGATATTGGCCACCAGAATCATTCAGATAGAAATGCCCGCTGGTGATGGCCTTGTTGGTCGCCTCGCTGGAGTGATAGTGACACATCGCGGCATTGCTCGCTGAGGCCGAAATAGTGGCAAAACTCTGCTCAATAAACCCTGGCTGCCGCTCGCGAAACGCCAGCTGTTGTGCCTGCGCTTCCATCTCCGTCAGTGGATTGCCTGCCGCTTCACGCTGCGGGACTTCATGGGATAGCCACGCCAGGAAATTAACCCACGCCGCGCCATCGTAATGATGAGATTCACGATAGCCTGCCAGTTCAACCGGATTCTTCACCGCTTTGATAAAGGTTATCGGATCGGCCTTCCACAAAATTTCTCCCTGCGGTTCAATAGCAAAGCGAAGCGCGACGGGCGCTGAATCCGCATCCAGCCAGATGCGCTTGCCACCGGATAGCTGGCCGCAGCGTGTAATAAAATCATCCTGTGGTGACACTATCACCCCGTCCAGTACCGATGCGGGCAGCGCGCTCACCTTATCGCCATTCACAAACCACTCGGTGCTGCCCTCGCGGCTCAGTAAGACGAAGGAGAGGGGAACCGGGCTGGTCGGGATATCAGAACCTCGCACGTTTAACAGCCAGGCAATGTTATCCGGCATCGTTATCGCCAGGTAATCGGCATCGTTATCCGCCAGGAGTTGGGCAATGCGCTGGCGCTTAGCGGCGCTACTTTCGCCACTGACCTCAACCGGCATTTCACGAATAAGGCCCACTGGTGCTGATGGACGATCGGTCCACAGAGCATCAAAAGGCGACTCGGTTAGCGGAACGAATTCACAGCGTGTTGCGCCGTATTCCTGAAACTCAGTATGGGTCATCAACATCGGGTCGAACGCGATGCGCGTGCCGGGAACAGTATGATTCTCCAGCCACTGGACCAGCGGTTCGTTATGCAGGTGATGGATTTCAAAATCATCCATGTTGACCTGAACACGAGCCTGCACCTGGTAACGACCGTCAACAAACAGTAAGGCGCGATCTTTAAGCACCAACGCCAGCCCGGCGGTGCCATCAAAGCCTGTCAGCCACGCCAGTTTTTCGTCGTGTGATGCGCAGTATTCACTCTGCCAGGCGTCGGCGCGCGGAACGATCATGCCGTCGAGATGGTTTTCCTCAAGCCAGTGGCGAAGGGCGGATAACGGTGATGTGGTGTTCATGTCTTTCCTTTTTACTATTAGCGGAACGGCGGCTCGTTAAAGGTACGCAGCTTGCGTGAATGCAGCTTGTCGCCTTCTGCTCGCAGTAAATCAATCTCACGAATGCCAATCTGGAGATGTTCGGAAATCGCTCCTTCATAGAACCGGTTGGCCTGACCCGGCAGCTTAATCTCGCCATGAAGCGGTTTATCTGAGACGCACAGCAGCGTGCCGTAAGGCACACGGAAGCGATAACCCTGCGCGGCAATGGTGGCGCTTTCCATATCAATGGCAACGGCGCGGCTTAAGTTGAAGCGCAGCGCGGACGCCGAATAACGCAGCTCCCAGTTGCGATCGTCGGTGGTGACCACGGTTCCTGTGCGCAGGCGCTGCTTAACTTCTTCGCCCGGCATCCCGCTCACCTCTTTGGTGGCGTCGTACAGCGCGCGTTGTACCTCGGCAATGCTTGGGATGGGGATGTCCGGAGGCAATACCGCGTCTAACACATGGTCATCGCGCAGGTAGGCGTGCGCGAGCACATAATCACCGATGAGCTGGCTCTCTCGCAGGCCGCCGCAGTGGCCGATCATCAGCCAGACGTCCGGGCGCAGTACGGCCAGATGGTCGCAGATAGTTTTGGCGTTGGAAGGCCCCACGCCGATATTAATGAGGGTAATTCCCTGGCCGTCGGCAGTGATCAGGTGCCAGGCCGGCATTTGATGTTTTTTCCATGCCAGGTCGGAAACGGCCATTTCCGGCGCTTCGGTTTCGGCGGTGATCCAGATCCCCCCCGCGCAAGACAGCGCGACATACGGACTATCCGGATCCAGAATCTGGCTGCATCCCCAGCGAACAAACTCATCCACGTAGCGGGTGTAGTTGGTAAACAGGACGAAAGGCTGGAAATGTTCGACCGGCGTTCCCGTGTAGTGACGCAGGCGCGCCAGCGAAAAATCAACGCGGCGGGCGTCAAAGTGCGATAGCGGTGAATACTCTGCGGGATGGTAAATCCCATCTGCCGTCTCATCGCCAATCTGCGAGAGTTCTGTCGTCGGGAAATGCCGCGTCAGCCCGGCGCTCATTGAGCGATCCAGCGTCAGGGCTGAGCCGTCGATGACGTAAGGATAAGGGATTTCGTGCATCGACGGTCCCACGGCGATATGTGCGTCGTAATCCTGATACAGCAGCGTGAGTTGCTCTTCAAGATAGGGGCGGAACAGGGAAGGGCGCGTGATGGTGGTGGAGTAACAGCCGGAGTGGGTAAAGCGAGCGTAGGCGCGGGTTTTTGGTGTGTTCGTTGTGCCGCCGTCCCAGGTTACAGAAAGCGAGGGATAAACAAAAAGGCCATCGAATCTGGCCTTTTCGTCGGGTAGTTTACCGTTTTCGATATACTCGCTGATGGCGCTGCGCAGGGCGCTGACGGATTGCTCGTACAGCGCTTCTAGCTTTTCCAGAGCCTGGGCAGGTGTCAGGCTGGAGCCCTTATTATTCATGTCTGTCTCCTTGTTCCACATATGTGCGACGTTACTCGATAGTATGTCACTCGTATGTGAAAAAAAAGTCAGGACATCAGGTGCGGGCGTCTTTCATTAATAAAGCCGTCGTCGCGGAGATCAGGCAACCTGCCAGCAGATAAAACGCCACGCTGTGCCAGTCGCCTCCCGAGAAAGTCACTAACGCCGCGGCAATGAAGGGCGTAAATCCGCCGCCGACCACGCTGGCCACCTGATAGCCGACACCTGCGCCACTGTAGCGGTAGCTGGCGCCAAACATTTCGGTAAACATCGGTTGCTGTACGCACACCACCATGTCATGAGCCATATTCGCCAGCATGATGGCAAAGAACACAATCCAGAATAGCGACTGTGCTTCCAGCGCCATAAAAAACGGCCAGGCGCTCAGTGCGCCAATCGTGGCACCGGTAATGTATACCCGACGTCGGCCAAAGCGATCGGCAAGCCAGGCAAAGCACGGGATGGTCAGGCAGCTAATTCCGCCCACCAGCAGACCAATATTCAGAAAAAGCTCGCGTGGCAGACCGAGGTTTTGCGTGGAATAGTTCAGGGCAAACGCGGTAACGATATACATCGTTAGCAGTTCACACAGACGCAACGCGATAATTTTTAAAAATGCACCTGGATGCTGCGCTAATGCTTCCATCACCGGCAAGCGTTTTTTCGTCAGCGTTTTTTCACGCTGCTGTTGCTCGAATTCGGTCGATTCCTCCATGCCGTTACGCACCCACAGCGCGGCCAGCACCAGCACAATGCTGAACAGGAACGGAATGCGCCAGCCCCAGCTCAGGAACTGTTCATCCGTGGTGAGCTGGCTGATGAGCGATACCAGTCCGGTTGAGAGCAACAGGCCCACGCCGTAACCCACCTGCACGCCGCTGCTGTAGAACGCCTTCTTGTTTTTCGGCGCGCTTTCAACGGAAAGCAGCGCTGCACCGCCCCATTCCCCGCCGACGGCAAAGCCCTGAATGGCGCGTAAGGTCACCAGCAATACCGGAGCCCACCAGCCGATCGTGTCAAAGGAGGGCAGCACGCCGATAAGCGCAGTGGCAATTCCCATCATCCAGACGGTGAGCATCAACATTTTTTTACGGCCAAGCCTGTCACCAAAATGTCCGAAGATGACCCCGCCTAAGGGACGGAATAAGAAACCAACGCCAAAGGTCGCAAATGCGGCGAGCGTCCCCATGGACGGGCTTATCTGGGGGAATAATTCGCGGTTAAACACCAGCGCGGCGGTGATGCCGTAAAGCAGAAAATCATACCAGTCGACCACGGCCCCCGCGAAACTACCAAAAGCGGCGCGACGGGCGCGATGAAGTGACGGTGTCTCCTCGTTGGGGCGATCGGAGATGAGGGTGGTATCCATTTGTTGTCCTGTCTGCACTGATTTTTAGTTATTAGTATTGAAAGGTTACTCACATTAGCGTTGCTAAACGATCGGCAACGCTAGTGAGACTACCGCGACAACGGGCTGGAGAAAACGTTTTTATATTTCCGGAACGCACCAAATAAATAAATCTTATCTAAACCATTTGGTAGATAAATCCTCGCGAAGGTTGCTGAATGGTTTACAGTAATGATGATCGCTGCGTGATTATAGTGAGGGATTAACGATGCAACGCTTCTTTTCCGTATTAGGGATTATCCTGTTTTTAACCGCATTTCCGCTTCGAGCGGAGCCCACCGTTTACGGTGAACAACGTATCAGTCGCTGGTGGGATAACCTCTCCACTGATATCTCTCAGACCTGGAATGAGCCGGAACGTTACGATGTGTATTTACCGTTTCTGAGCTGGCATGCCCGGTTTATGTATGACAAGGAAAAGACGGATAACTACAATGAAATGCCGTGGGGTGGAGGTCTGGGTGTCTCGCGTTATAACGAAGAAGGAAACTGGAGCGCACTCTTTGCCATGATGTTCAAAGACTCCCATAACGAATGGCAGCCTGCGGTGGGCTACGGTTGGGAGAAGGGCTGGTATCTTGATAACGCTCAAGATTTCCGTCTTGGTCTGGGTGCGGCTGCGGGGATAACCGCGCGTGATGACTTTGCTAACTATGTCCCACTGCCGTTTATCTTCCCGCTGTTTTCTGCCGGATATAAACGCGTTACCGTCCAGTTCACCTATATTCCTGGCACTTACAACAACGGCAACGTGTTGTTTGCATGGCTACGTTT
Source organism: Enterobacter sp. SCRI0065 (assembly GCF_059766475.1). NCBI lineage: Bacteria > Pseudomonadati > Pseudomonadota > Gammaproteobacteria > Enterobacterales > Enterobacteriaceae > Enterobacter > Enterobacter sp. SCRI0065. Next base: position 578,856 of record NZ_JCBAJB010000002.1, read on the forward strand.
AGGTTTTTAATCGCCCTTACAGGGTAATGACTTTTTTAACCACCGAGTTCGACAGTGCTAACAGGGAAATAAGCACCGAAGCGATAAACGTCAGCGCAATCAGCATCAGTTTGGTGGTAAGCGACGTCACCGGTATCAATGCGGTGAGCAGATGAAAAACGGAATAGTGCAGGATGTACACGCCGGTCATTGTCTTGCTCACTGCGCCTAGAATAGCCTCCTTCAACTCAACGTTTTTGCGAAAACGCACGCTGTTGGCAGCGATGACCAGTGCGACAATCAAAATGTAGATTTGCGAACCTGTCAAAATAAAGGCGTTTCTGTCTGCCTTAAAGAGGGCAAAAAAGAAGTGCTGCTCGTAAAACCAGGTGAATAAATAGATTATCGGGATAGAGGCGAGAGCCGTTTTCACGACCTTATCTTTGCTTATCCACGCAGAGATTAACGGGTCGAAAAAAAGTTGACCGGTCAGATAAAACAGTAGCCAGGTCCACAGGCGATATTCCGGCGCAAGGGAAAGCAGATGTTTATCCGGATAGAGCGCAGCGAGTAAATCGTAGCCGTAGGATAAAACCAGCAGCAGGGAGATGACGCCGCAGAATACGCTTCGGCGCTGGCTGAGCCATTCGATAATCGGATGAAAGGTGTAAATCACGATAAAGGTAAAAACAAACCAGGGCTGGATCAGGTATCCGCGCTGGTAGGGCTCCCAAATATAGTAAACGGTCATCCAGAACAGAAAAACCACCACTACACTTTTAATTTTACCGATTTGCCAGCGCGACCCATGCCTGGACTGCGCGTCCAGATAGCCCGCCACCACAAAAAACAGTGGCGTGGCGATGGTGGAGATAAAGGTCAGGAATCCCAGTATCCAGTGATAATCGTAATCGTAGCGATCCCAGGTATTATAGATGGTGAAAAACGTCACCGCCGTCATGCATCCCAGCGTTTTAAGTATGTTCAATCCTGTTGAATTCATTATCCTCGACCCTATCCGTACGGTGGAAACATGCATAAATGACTGGAAGCACCAGTAGCGTCAGGATTGTAGCAAATCCAAGGCCAAACATAATCACCACGGCCATGCTCTGGAAGAACACATCGCGCAGTAGAGGGGCCAGACCCAGCACGGTGGTGAAAGCGGTCAGCAGTATAGGGCGCAAACGGGAGGTTGCGGCATAGACAATCGCGTCATGCTGGTTCCTGTGTTGCTTCTGCTGTTCAATCTCCTCGACCAGCACGATACCGTTACGGATCAACATACCGCTCAGGCTAAGCAGCCCAATCAGCGCCATAAAGCCGAACGGGATACCTGTCATCAAAAACCCAGGCGTCACGCCGATAAGCGCAAGCGGAACGGTCAGCCAGATGGCGACCGCGTTTTTCAGCGAGCTAAACATCAGTATGGTAATGATAAACATCACCAGATAGCCAATCGGCAGGGTAGAAAAGACCCCTTGCTGCGCTTCACTGGAGCTTTCTGCATCACCACCCCATTCAATGCTGTAGCCATGCGGGAGCGCCAAAGCATCAATTTGCGGTTTCACTCGCGCAAGAATATCGCCGGAGGTTTGCTGGCTGAGAGGACTCGGGTCGGTTTGAACCGTCAGTACCCGGCTCCGGTCCCGGCGCAGGATCAGCGGATCTTCCCACTCCAGCGTAAAATCGCTGACCACGTTGCTTAACGGCACGTACTGCTGGCGGTTTTGGCTCCAGACCAGCACGTTGTTCAGATGATTTGCATCTTGCCGCTCACTTTCAGGCGGCCTGACGACGACGGGCAGCAGGTCCGAGCCTTCGCGATACAGTCCAACCCGACTGCCGGAGAAATTCATCTCCAGCGCGTTGTCGATATCTTGCTTATCCACACCCAGTTCACGGCCCAGCGCGGTGGAATATTGTGGGCGTATGACCTTACTGCGGTTTTGCCAGTCATTTCTCACGCTGTCTGTTGCCGGATCGCGGCTCAGAATATCGCCCACCTGGCTGGCTATCAAACGCAGCCTGTCAGGTTCTGGCCCCTTGATACGAACTTCTATCGCGCTGTCGCCAGAGGGACCAAACATGACGCGTTTGGTGCTGGCATTGATCTGCGGGTAGTGGCGAGCAATGTATTCGTCGATGTGGCGCGTGAGCGGGGCGATGTTACGCAGATCGTCCATGCGCACCATGATTTGGGCATAGTTGCTGTACTGGCGTTGGCCGCTGTAGGTAAGAATAAAGCGCATACTGCCCTGACCAATCGTTGATACCGTGGTCACCACGCCAGCTTCACGTTTGATGGCGTTCTCGACGTCACTGGCCATTTTCTCAGTTTGCTTGATATCCGTGCCGTACGGCAGCCACAGGTCGACAAAGAAAATAGGGGTGTTGGACGATGGGAAGAAGTTTTGCCGTACCGACCCAAATCCCCAGATGGCCGCCGCCAGCAGTGCCACCATTAGCGTCAGGGTGATGGTTTTACGCGCCAGCAGCGTGTTAAGCATCTGCTGGTAAATCCGGTAAAAGCGCCGGTTGTACGGGTCTTCATCGGCGGGCGTTTCCACTGTGGTTTGCCCACCTTTGAATAGCCACCACTTAATCATTACCGGTGTAATGGTGAGTGCAGAAAACCAGCTCAGCATCAGGGAAATGAGCAGCACCTGGAACAGCGACTTACAGTATTCGCCGGTAGAGTCCTGAGAAAGCCCGATCGGTGCAAAGGCCAGGATAGCGATAACCGTTGCTCCCAACAGGGGAAGCGCTGAGCGACGGATCACATAGTTGACGGCAGTCATCAGGGTGGAGCCCTGCTGCCTTGCGATCAGCACGCCTTCAACGATGACAATAGCGTTGTCGACGAGCATGCTCAGGGCAATGATCAAGGCCCCAAGAGAGATGCGCTGAAGTTCAATGCCCCACAGGTACATAATCAACAGTGTACCCAGCACGTTGAGCGCCAGGGAAAGGGCGATGATAATCCCGCTGCGGATGCCCATAAAAATCAGCAAGACCGCAATGACAATCGCGAGTGCCATCAAGAAATTGATGATAAAGCCGTTAACCGAATGACCCACTTCGGAGGCCTGATCGTAAAAAAGATCGATGTTAATGCCTGCGGGCTTCTCGGCAGACATTTGCGAAAGCTTCGCCTCAAGGGCGCGCCCGACATCGATAACATTGACGCCAGGGATAAACGAAACGCCCATGGTGACGGCCTGACGACCGTTAGCGTGATAGATACTGGAAGGTGACTCGGTGAGACCGCGAGAGAGGGTGGCAATGTCCCGTAACCGCGTCGTTGCTCCTGTACCGTAAGGGGTGATTATCAAATCCCCCAGTTCATCGATATTTTGAAATTCACCGGTAGGATGCAGGCGGATCGACTCGGTGCCAGAAGCTATCTCTCCCGCGTTTGAGACTACATTGACGCGCGTCAGGATGGCAGAGAGTTGCGCGAGTGTAATACCGCGCGCTGCCATTTTTGGCAGCGAAATATCGACATTGATCTGCTGGGGGATCGCGCCGCCAATCGCGACTTTACCCACGCCTGGAATCAACACCAGCTCACGGCGCAGTTGATCCGCGTATTGAGCGAGTTCAGCATTGGTGAATTCATCACCAGAGATGGCAAAGAAAAAGCCAAACACATCGCCAAAGTCGTCATTGACGAAAGGGGTCACCACGCCAGGGGGAAACTGTCGTGACGCGTCACCAACCCGGCGGCGCAGCTCATCCCAGATTTGCGGCAGCTCGTTTGAGTGATAGCGCGAGGCGATATTAACGGTGATTTGCGACAGCCCGTTCGATGATATTGAGCTGATGTTGTCGAGATACGGCAACTGCTGCAAAGCGTTTTCAACCGGCAGCGTCACCTCTTCTTCAACCTGCTGTGCAGAGGCTCCGGGATAATGGGTAATGACGACGGCCGTTTTAATGGTGAACGCCGGATCTTCAAGGCGACCAATATTCAGCAGGGCAAAAATACCGCCCACGCCCAGCAGTAATATGGTCAGCCAGACGCGGATAGGGTTATTGATAAACTGGCGGGAGATATCCATTACAGACCTCGCTCACGCGTCCAGATGCGAACCTGCTGCTGGGGGTGTAACTCACCGACGCCGGCTGCAACAACGCGATCGCCAGCCTGAAGGCCCTCGGTAATGATGACCCCCTGGGCGGTGACTGGGCCTACGCTAACTTTGCGATCTTCAAGGTGAAGCTGGTCGCCGTCACCTTTTACCACCCAGACGTGCGGTTCATTACGTGGGCTGTTATCGGGGTTAAACACCGCTTCCACCGGGACCACCAGCGCATTCTGCCCTGCGCTTGCCGGCAGATTGGCGAGGTTCACCGTCACCGTACCGCTCACGCCTCCCACGCTTGGGAAATCGTCCGGACGGGGCATCGTGAGGATCACCTGCCAGGTGAGCGTATTGCTATCGCTGCTTCCCGTGTGCTCTTTGTAAACCGCGCTAAACTCGCGATCCGGCAATGCGTTGATTCTCACCACCGGACGGTAATTCGCATTGCGAATATCCAGGGTTTTGAACAGATTTTCGGGAATGTTAAAGCTTACATCGAGCAGGTCGGTTCGCGTTAACGTCACGATGGGCAGCCCGGCGGAGACGACCTGATGATTACGAACATGAACGCTTGCAGCCACACCGCCAAAGGGGGCGAAGAGCGTCATCTGATTAAGCTCCTCCTGAGCAATTTTTAACGCTGCATTGGCAGAGTCTCGCGTGGCTCGCTGCACGTCCATCTCAGCTTTGGAGATCGCCTGGCGGCCTGACAGCGTTTGAAAACGGTCGAATTGCCGCTGCGCCAGCGTGGCTGACGTCTGTCTGTCTCTCAGGCGCTGCTGGGCTTCTCGTGCATTAAGGCTGGCAAGCTGTTGCCCCTGCTTGACGTTCATACCCTGACGAATATCAAGCGTTTCAATCTGTCCGCCACGTTTAAACGCAAGGTCGGTAGCATCACCGGATTCTATCCGTGCCGGAAAAACCCGCTGCTGAGCTTGTCCTGCCGCCTGCACTACGGCGACTTTAACCATGCGCGGCTGAGGGGCAGCTTCCTGCGTCTTGGGATCGCAGGCCGTCGTAAGCAGAATAATGGCAGGTAAAAGAGAAAAGTAACGATTCACTATATTCCCCTAATAAATAAAAAACCGACTTATGGCGCGCATTTAGCTATTAGAGATGTTATTCCGCGAGAGCAGAAACCACCAGGTAGGTCAATACCCCTACAGCTGAGCTGGTTATAATGGCCAGAGCGATAAATAAAACCAGGCGAATCAAACTGTATCCAAACATCTTCCCTCCTTTCGCAAGAAACGCAGGTGCGTCAATAATTGCAATGTAAAATCTGTAGTGGATTGTTAAGAAAGCCGAATGTATGTTAATTATCATACACGCTGAAAATGGAAAAAGTTAGGCACTTTCAAAAATTGGGGGGGAGGAGGAGAAAGCGAAGGGAAGTGCGCTGGGGGAAGTGATTGGGACAGATACCTACCAGTATTCAGATAATTAAGCGTAACTGAAAAAATATTGAGTCCCGTGTGCTACGTTTAAAAGCATCCACCCCGTTTTGCCTTATCTGGTTATAGAGCTTATTTCCCTACGTTTCATTACATTTCGTATTGGTTATAAAAGGATGCTCCCTATGTACAGAAACATTCTGGTTCCCGTCGATGTCTACGAAATCGGGCTGGCCGATAAAGCCCTGGCCCACGCGAAGTTCCTCGCGCAAAGTGCTTCAGCCGAAATTCATTTGCTCTATGTCACTCCTAAGCTTTCGCCGGAGCTGACGCGCGGGTTTATTTCCGATGCGCGTCAAATGGATGACTATATGATTAATAATTCAAAAGAAAAACTCTCTGCTCTGGCGCAAAGAACCTCGTTTCCTCAGGACCGCATACATCTCCATGTCCGCAGCGGTAATGTGCGCGACGAGGTGACACTGCTGGCCGACGAACTCGCTGCGGAAGTCATCATTATTGGTTCCCGTAACCCGAATATTCAGACGCATTTGCTGGGCTCAGACGCGGCAAATATTGTTCGCTACGCGCACGTTCCGGTTTTGGTTGTGCGTTAGACGAGAGATAACAAGCGTGTTTTTGTTGCAGGATTTAAGGACGGAACTATGAATACCGAAAAACCGGAACAACCCTTTTACCGGCTCTCCGTAGAGGAGACGCTGGCGAATACCGCCAGTACCGCCGAGGGAATTAGCGGTTCAGAAGCGGCAGCCAGACTCCAGAAGTATGGTGAAAATGCCTTACCGCAAAAAGCCGGTAAACCCGCATGGCTGCGGTTTCTGGCCCATTTTAACGATGTCTTAATTTACGTACTGCTTGCCGCCGCCGTGCTCACCGCCGTGATGGGACACTGGGTGGATACGCTGGTTATCCTGGGCGTGGCGGTCATCAATGCGCTGATCGGTCATATTCAGGAAAGCAATGCGGAAAAATCCCTGCAAAGTATTCGCAATATGCTCTCCAGCGAGGCTGTGGTGGTACGTCAGGGAACTCATGAAACCGTTCCGACGACGGCGCTGGTGCCTGGCGATATCGTCGTCATCCGTGCAGGGGACCGTATTCCTGCCGATCTCAGGGTTATCGAGGCGCACAATCTGCGGGTAGAAGAGGCCATTCTGACGGGGGAATCTACCGTCGTTGAAAAAGGCACCGAAAGGCTCGAAGGCGAACTCCCGCTTGGGGATCGCACCAACCTGCTGTACTCGGGCACCACGGTAAGCTCTGGTGGCGGCAAAGGGATTGTCGTTGCGACGGGCAGCGATACCGAGTTGGGCCATATCAACCAGATGATGTCGGACATTGAAAAGCACCGTACGCCGCTGCTGATTCAAATGGATAAGCTCGGAAAAGCTATCTTCATTATCATCCTCATCATGATGGCTGCGCTGTTTGTCTTTAGCGTGCTGTTCAGGGATATGCCGGTTTCAGAATTGATGCTTTCGCTGATAAGCCTGGCGGTGGCGTCCGTACCTGAAGGTCTGCCTGCGATTATTTCGATCATTTTGTCGCTCGGCGTTCAGGCAATGGCCAAGCAGCAGGCGATTATCCGTAAGCTGCCTACGGTCGAAACTCTGGGTGCAATGACGGTGATTTGCTCGGATAAAACCGGCACGCTGACCATGAATGAAATGACGGTGAAGGCGGTGATTACCGCTGACAAAGTCTACCGGGTTGAAGGCGATAGTTACGAACCGGTGGGGAATATTCACCCAATAGATGAAGATTCTCCCGTAACCGTTACACACGGTTCACTGCTTGAGCGCTATCTGCGCACTATCGATCTTTGTAACGACAGTCAGCTGATCAAAGACGAGCAGGGATTCTGGAAAATCACCGGCGGGCCGACGGAAGGGGCGCTGAAGGTGCTCGCCGCCAAAGTGACCTTGCCTGCGCTCGATACCGAACTGCGCAGTAAAATTCCTTTTGATTCGCAATACAAATATATGTCGACGCTGCACCGCATCGGTGATGAAGAGATGATCTTGATAACCGGTGCCCCGGACGTGCTGTTCCGACTGTGTCAGCATCAGCAGACGGAAATTGGGCTTGAACCGCTCGATCAGCCCTACTGGGAAGCGAAGATTGAAGAGTATGCCCGGGAAGGTCTGCGCATGGTCGCGGCGGCCTGGAAGCCTGCAAGTTTTGAACAGACTGAGCTGACTCACGACGATCTACAGCACGGTGTGATACTGCTGGGGATTGCCGGGATGATGGATCCACCGCGTCCTGAAGCCATCACCGCTATCCGCGACTGCCTGCAAGCGGGGATCCGGGTGAAAATGATAACCGGCGATCATCCGCAAACGGCGATGAGTATCGGCAAAATGCTGGGTATCGGCAATGCGGGTACTGCGATTACCGGTCGTGAACTTGAGGTTATGGACGATAATCAGCTAAGTGAAGCGGCGCAGAAGTTTGATATTTTTGCCCGTACCAGCCCGGAAGACAAATTCCGCCTGGTCCAGGCGCTGCAAAGCAAGAAGGAAGTGGTCGGAATGACCGGCGACGGTGTCAACGACGCACCGGCTTTGAAACGGGCTGACGTTGGCATTGCGATGGGTATCAAAGGAACGGAGGTGACTAAAGAAGCGGCTGATATGGTCCTGACCGATGATAACTTTGCCACCATCGCCAGTGCCGTCAGGGAAGGGCGTCGGGTTTACGATAACCTGAAAAAAACCATTCTGTTTATCATGCCCACCAACCTGGCGCAGGGGCTGCTGATTATTATTGCCCTGCTGGCTGGAAATTTAATCCCGCTGACACCAGTGTTGATTCTGTGGATGAACATGGCGACCTCAGCCACGCTGTCGTTTGGTCTGGCGTTTGAGGCAGGTGAAAAGAACATCATGAACCGACCGCCGCGCGATCCTAAGCTACATGTGATGGATGGTTTTGCTATCTGGCGCGTGATATTCGTCGGATCGATGATCGCCGTCAGCGCCTTTGTGCTTGAGGCGTGGCTACAGCCTCGCGGCTATTCGCCGGAGTTTATCCGCACCGTGCTGTTGCAAACGCTCGTCACCGCACAGTGGTTCTACATGCTCAACTGTCGCGTGTCTGACGGATTCTCTCTGAGCAAAGGCCTGCTGGCGAATCGGGGCATCTGGATGGTGAGTGGCGTACTGTTGGTGTTACAGCTACTGATTATCTACGCACCGTTTATGCAGATGCTGTTTGGCACGACATCGTTGCCATTCCGCTACTGGGTCATCACCTTTATTATCGGCTTTGCGATGTTCCTGATCGTGGAAATCGAAAAACCACTGACCCGGAAATGGCGCGTGGAGCGCCCAAGCTAGTTTAAATACCTGAAAGCAAAAAGCCCGCTTAAGTTTCCTTAAGCGGGCTTTTCTAATTTGGCTCCTCTGACTGGACTCGAACCAGTGACATACGGATTAACAGTCCGCCGTTCTACCGACTGAACTACAGAGGAATCGTGTGAACGGGGCGCATATTATCGACCTCGCTAACGCTTGTCAAAGGGTGGATCGCCCCCCTTTGCTCGATTGCTGACAAAATCATCAAAATGCAGTTTTTCGCGTCGTTACGCACGGTTTTGGTGCGGGTATACCCCTTATGGGGCAGATCATAAACCGCTGTTTCAATCATGAAACGGGTTCGTGTGATTAGATTTCCTTATTTTCAGCCGCTTAGCGAACTTCTCCGACCTCTTTAAAAAACTGGCATCCATATTGCAAAACCCTTTTCAACAATTAGCGCCAGTACCGGCACTTTAATTCGAACAGGGGGCAAAATGAACTTAAGACGACTGAAATACTTCGTAAAAATCGTCGATATCGGTAGCCTGACTCAGGCCGCGGAAGTGTTGCATATCGCGCAACCTGCGTTGAGCCAGCAGGTGGCCACTCTGGAAGGTGAACTGGACCAGCAGCTGTTGATACGGACTAAACGCGGCGTGACGCCGACGGAAGCGGGCAAAATTCTTTATACCCATGCGCGCACTATTCTACGTCAATGTGAACAGGCCCAACTGGCGGTTTGCAATGTAGGGCAAACCCTGAGCGGGCAAGTGTCAATCGGCCTTGCACCGGGCACGGCGGCCTCCTCTATTACCATGCCGCTGCTACAGGCGGTGCGTGCTGAGCTCCCGGAAGTGCTGGTTTACCTGCACGAGAACAGTGGGTCGGTGCTTAACGATAAGCTTCTGAATGGCCAACTGGATATGGCGGTTCTCTACGATCGTTCGCCTATCGCAGGGATCACCAGCCAGCCGCTGTTAAAAGAAGATCTGTATCTGGTGGGAACGCGTGATTGCCCGGGCCAGAGCATTGACCTGACAGCCGTGGCGGAAATGAATCTGTTCTTGCCACGCGATTACAGCGCCGTGCGGTTGCGCGTCGACGAAGCCTTTTCTCTGCGTCGCCTGACGGCAAAAATCATTGGCGAGATAGATTCTATCTCTACGCTAACCGCCGCGATCGCCAGCGGGATGGGGGTGACGGTTCTCCCTGAATCCGCCGCGCGTTCATTGTGCAGCGCGGCGAATGGCTGGATGGCGCGTATCACCTCGCCATCCATGAGCCTGCCGTTATCGCTGAACATGTCCGCACGAGGTTCGCTGTCGCCGCAGGCTCAGGCCGTGAAAGAGATCCTGATGTCGCTGGTGAGCCGTCCATCCCTGGAGAATCGCGAGCTGATGCTGGTGAGCTGATATTCCATTATGGAATAAGATGCTGGTTTTTATTATTTGTTCTGTAGGTCTGCTGACTCTAACAATAGAGCTATATCAGATGCGCCGGAGTGAATCGTGAATTTCCAGCAACTTAAAATTATCCGTGAGGCGGCCAGGCGGGACTACAACCTGACCGAAGTCGCCAACATGCTTTATACCTCTCAATCGGGCGTCAGCCGCCATATCCGTGAGCTGGAAGAAGAGCTTGGCATTGAGATCTTCATTCGTCGCGGCAAGCGTCTACTGGGGATGACTGAACCTGGTAAAGCGCTGCTGATCATCGCTGAGCGCATTCTTAACGAGGCCAGCAATGTCCGTCGCCTGGCGGATCTTTTTACCAACGACGCTACTGGCGTCCTTACCATTGCTACTACCCACACCCAGGCGCGTTACAGCTTGCCGCCAGTGATCAAAGCCTTCCGCGATCTTTTCCCGGACGTGCGCCTTGAGCTGATTCAGGGCACGCCACAGGAGATAGAAGTGCTGCTGCAAAACGGTGGGGCGGATATTGGTATCGCCAGCGAACGTCTGAGCAATGACCCGCTGCTGGTGGCCTTCCCGTGGTTCCGCTGGCATCACAGCCTTCTGCTTCCCGTTGATCATCCCCTGAACCAGGTATCCCCGCTGACGCTGGAGGATATTGGCAAATGGCCGATCATTACCTACCGACAAGGTATCACCGGGCGTTCGCGCATCGACGAGGCATTTAACCGTAAGGGCATCACCCCGGACGTGGTACTGAGCGCGCAGGATTCCGATGTCATCAAAACCTACGTTGAGCTGGGGCTGGGAATTGGCCTGGTGGCGGAACAGGCCAGCGGCGAGCGCGAGGTGGGGGATCTGATCCGCCTTGATACCCGACATCTTTTCGACGCCAACACCGTCTGGCTGGGGCTTAAGCGTGGACAATTGCAGCGAAACTACGTGTGGCGTTTCATCGAGTTGTGTAATGCAGGTCTGTCGGTGGATGAGATCAAACGTCAGGTGATGGAGCCTGAAGAAGTGGCCATTGATTATCAGATTTGATTATTGCTCTTTTTTGAGAACAGGGTTTGCCGCCGCCATCCACAGCGGCGAATATCAGATTTTCAGCGTATCAATGACTATTCTCAGGGCGGGGGACACGTTGCGATGAGGATAGTAAAGGAAGGAACCTTCCATGCGCTGGCTATAACGTTGCAGCACGCGGATAAGCACGCCGCGTTCTATATCATCAGTCACCAGTTCTTCAGGAACATAGGCCAACCCCAGGCCGAGGCGGGCGGCTTCTGCTTCCATGTAGCTGTCAGAAAAAGCCCACTGGCCCTGCGGTCGGTGGGTTATTTTTTTGTCATCCTGATTGAGCTCCCACTGATACAGACTGCCGTCAGCAAACTGATAGGCAATACAGGGATGTACCACCAAATCAGCGGGCGTTTGCGGAAAGCCGTAACGGCGAAAATGCTCGGGCGCGGCGACAACGGCCATCTCCATATCGGGCGTAATGCGAACCGCGATCATGCCACTGCCCACTTCCGGGCCAAGGCGTACACCGGCATCAAATCTCTCTGCGATAATATCGACGAACCGGCTTTCACTGATCAATTCCAGCCTGATATCAGGATAGCGCTGTTTAAATACCGCGAGTTTAGGCAGCAGAAATTTATCAATCGCATGCTGGCTGGCATTGATGCGTACCGTGCCTGAGGGAGTCTGACGATAATGTGCCAGCGTTGCCAGCCCCATATCCAAAGCATCAAATCCCGACTCTGCCGTCTGATAGAGTTGCTCGCCGGCCTGCGTCAGCGAGAGCTTGCGCGTGGTGCGAACCAAAAGCTGCACGCCTAGCCTCTCTTCAAGTTCGCGAACAGAACGGCTGACCCCCGATTGCGCCAGACCAAGCCGAAGCGCTGCTGCGGTAAAACTGCCTTCCCGCACTACCTGCATAAACAGGTAGAGCTCATTATAGTTTTCCCGTTTCGCCATCGACCTGTCCTCATTTTTCTGGCTACCAGCAATGCTGCCGCCAGTAACCTTATCTATAACAATTTGATATTAATCCTAGCATTTATCCCCCTCTAATCAGCACTCTTTCTGCTGATTATAATGTGCGCATTGCAACAAAGCACAGCAGCGTTGTCCGTATGAAACCTGTACCTATCACTTTTTTAGGGGACTTTTCATGATTGCTATCACTCGAAAACTGACAACCGCGATACCCGCCATGCTGCTATGTGCATCATTAAGTGGAGTCACAACGATGAGTTATGCTGAAACGACAAATCCAAACGCACCCGTTTCGATGGTCGAAAAATGGGATAAAACCTTCGCCGAGAGCCAAAAGGTGGATCACCGTAAAGTTACGTTCCAGAACCGCTACGGCATTACCTTAGTCGGCGACCTTTACATTCCAAAAGATCGCGGAGAACGCAAACTGGCGGCAATTGCGGTCAGCGGACCTTTTGGCGCAGTCAAAGAACAGTCCAGCGGTCTGTATGCGCAAACGCTGGCAGAGCAGGGGTTTATTACGCTGGCGTTCGATCCTTCCTACACGGGGGAAAGCGGTGGCAGCCCTCGTAACGTTGCCTCCCCTGATATCAACACCGAAGACTTTAGCGCCGCGGTGGATTTTCTTGGCATCCAAAACGAGGTGGATCGCAACCGTATTGGGATACTCGGCATCTGCGGCTGGGGCGGTATGGCGCTCAATGCAGCGGCAATGGATACTCGCGTTAAGGCCGTCGCGACCAGCGTCATGTATGACATGAGCCGGGCGATGGGGCATGGCGTGGGTGACGGCAAAGACCGTTATTCAACTGCCGATCGCCGCGCCGTATTGCAGTATCTGAACGAACAACGCTGGAAGGATGCGGAAAGCGGAACGACTGCCCATGCGGGTCATGATATTTACGTGGACAAAAATGGCAAGGTAACCACTTCTGAACGCATTCTCCCTGAAACGTTGCCTGCGGATCCCAACCCTGTCCTGAAAGAGTTTTTTGATTATTATCGGATGCCGCGCGGGTTCCATGAACGTTCCGTCAACTCGACTGGCGCATGGACAGCCACGACCCCTCTGTCGTTTATGAACATGCCGTTACTGAGCTATGCAAATGAAATCACCATCCCTACGTTGATCGTTACCGGTGAAAATGCGCACTCTCGATACTTTGCTGAAGATGCTTATAAAGCGGTAGGCAGCAAGGAGAAGGAGCTGGTGATTGTCCTTGGGGCAAACCACGTGGACTTATACGACAACGCCGCCGGTAAAATCCCGTTTGCTCGCTTTGACCAGTTTTTCAAGACCAGCTTAAGATAAAAATCTGAGCCATCACCATGCTAAAAGCCACCTGTAATCTGCAGGTGGTTTCAACGCCTCCCTGGGACACGCCTGTGCCTGAAGAGGGACGGATCGAATTCAGAGATGCCTATAATGTCCACACTGAGTAAAACACGACATAACGAAGAACACGCACATTGGGGCGGCGTTTTTGCCATGACCCTGTGCGTTTTTGTGCTGATCGCGTCGGAATTTTTACCGGTCAGTTTATTGACGCCGATCGCCACCGATTTGCGCGTCAGCGAAGGTCTTGCAGGCCAGGGGATTGCCATTTCAGGGGCGCTGGCGGTGTTAACAAGTCTGTCTCTTACCATTCTGGCTGGAAATCTGAATCGAAAATTTCTGCTGCTTGGCATGACGGCATTGATGGCCGTTTCGGGAATGATTGTCGCCATGTCCTCCAGCTATACGGTCTATATGGTGGGTCGCGCTCTGATTGGCGTCGCGATTGGAGGATTCTGGTCGATGTCGGCGGCCACCGCGCTTCGACTGGTTCCACAGCGTCTGGTGCCTCGGGCATTAGCTATCTTTAACGGCGGTAATGCGCTGGCAACCGTCGTGGCCGCGCCGCTTGGCAGTTATCTCGGGGCGGTGATTGGCTGGCGTGGAGCCTTTTTTTGCCTGGTTCCGGTAGCGATAGTGGCCTTTGTCTGGCAGTGTTTCAGCCTGCCTGCGATGAAAACCGATAAAGGCCCCCGTTCTGGCGGATCGATTTTTGGTCTGCTCTCCCAACCCCTCGTCGCTATTGGCCTGTTAGCCTGCGGATTGTTCTTTATGGGGCAGTTCTCATTATTTACCTACGTCCGTCCGTTTCTTGAAAGCGTCACGCAGGTGAAGATTGCCACGTTATCCCTCATTTTATTAACCATCGGGGTAGCGGGTTTTATCGGCACTTTGGTTATTAGCTATTTTTTGAAGGTGGGGTTTTATTCGACGCTGATCGCCATCCCGTTACTGATGGCTGTTATAGCCGGGATGCTGATGTTCAATGGTCACAATGTCTGGATGGTGACGGTGTTACTGGGATTCTGGGGGCTGATGGCTACGGCGGCGCCAACCGGATGGTGGACCTGGGTGGCCCGCACATTGCCGGATGATGCCGAGGCGGGCGGCGGACTGATGGTCGCCGTCGTGCAATTGTCTATCGCGCTGGGTTCGACTCTGGGTGGCTTGGCCTTTGACCATCGCGGCTGGCAGAGTACGTTTGCCCTGAGCGGCGGGTTACTGCTGGCGGCGGCGGGGCTCACATTTTTATCATCGCGAAGAAAATAATCCTGGCGTTTTAACCCGCAGATTTGTTTTCAGAATGGGCTCAAGTTCCGGGCGTGAATCAACTCTTTGCTGACGGGATGCACGAAATGCAACTCGCTGGCGTGCAGCATCAGGCGTGGCGTTCTTTCAGTACCTGGCAACAGGCGACCACCATACAGGTCGCAGCCCAAAATCGGGTGGCCCAACTGCTGACAGTGAATGCGCAATTGATGGGTGCGCCCGGTCTCGGGGATCAGTTCCACTCGCGTCACCGGTAGTAACGTCCCGTCCTCCTGCTCGCGATAAAGTCGTTCAACAACCCGATAGCGTGATCGGGCGGGCTTACCGTGGATTGAACAAATCGACATCAGCGGGAACAGCGCCGGATCTTTGGCGATTGCTGCATCTATAACACCTTCGTTTTCGGCCAGATGCCCGCAGAGCAGGGCGCTGTACGCTTTTGTCACCGTGCGTTGACTGAACTGGTGGCACAGCGCGGCATTGATAGCTTTGTTACGGGCGATCACCATCAGCCCGGAGGTGCCAAAATCAAGTCGATGAACCAGCGTGCAGCCGGGAAAGATCTTCACTAGCCGGTAATGTACCGAATCGAGATTTTGCGGATTCTTTCCGGAAAGGCTGAGCAACCCGGCGGGTTTATTGATCAGCACCAGATGCTCATCCTGATAGACAGTCTCAATCTGGTCGTGGCAGGGCGGGGCAATAAAGGTATCGATAATCGTAGACATCAGGCTGCCCGGACAGAGAATGGGAGCGGATGATAACCAATTTTCTGCCGACAGGCGAATTCGGATAAGTGATAACCCTGGTGCAAAAAACGCTGACGTTATCACTCCATCACAAGGTGTTTTAGGGTGAGTTCAGCCAAAAAATGATATTATTCCCGCCAGACAATACAGGCAGCAACTGACACTGGCGTAAGCCTGGAGGCGATTGATGAACAACGAAGTACCACTGAAATATTATGACATTGCAGATGAGTATGCGACGGAAACCGCAAAACCGGTAAGCGAGTCTGAACGTGAACCACTGGCGCGCTATTTCGAGTTGCTACTCACCCGTTTAATGAATAATGAAGAAATCGGTGAAGACGCGCAGAAGGAAATGGCAAAAGAAGCCGGTATTGCCGAGGAGCGTATCGACGAGATCGCCACCTTCCTGAATCAATGGGGCAATGAGTAATTTCTGCTGAGGCCATAACCAACGGGATACGACGCAACTGTGGCATCCGCTGGCCAATCCGAGCGCGACTCATTCGCCATTAATGCAAAACGGATTTGCTATCTACATATCGGCGCTCTGTTTAAGAGCGCCAGCCCTGATGTAAGAGGTTACGGCCTGCATTTTGGTTCATATTTCTTCTGTAATCGCATATTCAGTTCACTTTGAATGGTGACTGAGAATACGTGAGCGGCAAACTTCCAGTATCTCATCTGCCAGCGCTGAATTATCCGGGCAGGCGCGGGATAACACCATGGCACCGACGAGATGTGCAATGGTGTCGATCAGATCGGCGCGTGTCTTTCCTTCTGCGGCATTCTCATTCGCTAAAAGAGCCAACTGCTGTTCAAGTCCAGCCGCAAATGTCGTTTTCATTGACTCTGATTGTCGGGCTGTATCTGTACCTAATGCTGACATCACGCAGCCATGACCCATTGAATCGCGGTGAGGGCGTGACAGATAATTTTCTATAAATTGTTCTCGGCTGACCCCCTCGCTGTTCTGAGCTGATTGAGAGAAACCGCAGTTCATCGCTTCCAGCATCAAATCAGCCTTTGAAGCAAAATGCTTATAAAACCCGCCGTGAGTCAAACCGGCTGATGACATCAGGTCCGCTACGCCGACACCGTCATATCCCCGCTCACGAAATAACACTGATGCCGTTTCGACTACCCGCCTGCGATTTTCACGAACCTGTTCTTTCGACACTTTCATTGTTATCAGCTCCTCTTCTAAGCCTCTCACCCATAATTATACATTGATGATGATCATAATCATACCGTTTGACTTTTTAGATTATGATCATCATCATTAATCCGTGCCTACACCTCAATGCAAGTCTGTCTATCGGTGTCACGGTTCTACATCCATCGCACATTGCGAATTCTGATTACACATTGATAAAGAAGAACAACCTATGACCAACAATTCAGTTCTCATTACAGGCGCATCATCGGGTATTGGTGCTGTTTACGCTGAACGATTCGCCAGTCGGGGACACGACCTTGTTCTGGTCGCCCGCGACAACGCAAAGTTAGAGATACTGGCAGAGCGTCTGCGACAAGAAAAAGGCATTTCTGTTGATGTTCTTCCGGCTGACCTCACACAAGCGGCGGATTTAGCCAGGGTCGAGGCGCGTCTGCGCGAAGATACGCGGATAGGCATTCTTATCAATAACGCGGGTATCGCGCAGTCGGGCAGCTTTACAGAGCAAACACCTGATTCGATTGAAAGCCTTATCGCGCTCAACGTCACTGCGCTGACGAGACTTGCAAGTGCCGTGACGCCACGATTTGTCGAAGCCGGAGAGGGGGCAGTCGTCAATATCAGTTCCATCGTCGGACTCGCCCCTGAATTTGCAATGTCGGTTTATGGCGCAACCAAAGCGTTTGTTCTTTTCTTGTCTCAGGGACTGAATATTGAGTTGTCGTCTAAGGGTATTTATATCCAGGCGGTGCTCCCTGCCGGGACTTATACGGAAATATGGGACCGGGCGGGAATCGACATCAACACATTGCCCAAAATGATGGCGGTGGGCGAATTAGTTGACGCAGCGTTAGTGGGCTTTGATCGCCGAGAACTCGTCACTATCCCGCCTCTACATAATGCTGCCCGCTGGGATGCCCTTGATACCTTGCGTCAGGCGCTGCTTTCGGACATCAAACAAGATGAAGCCGCAGAGCGATATAAACGCGTGTGATTTAGCATGACAAATAAACGTGTAGCACGGGTTACAGGCCCTTTAAATAAAATGTCACAGGCAAATACGTTAGGGTAAACGATAGATGAATACTAAGACGATGAAAGCGTTTACGTTTAAACGCTACGGTAAATCCCCTGAGTTGGGATTCGATAACGTAGATTATCCTTCGCCTAATGCTGATGAAATTCTGGTTAAAGTCTATGCTGTTGGTCTGAACCCGATTGATAACATTATCCCCACAGGGTTATTTAAGCCGGTGCTACATTTCAATCTTCCCGCCACACTGGGGAGCGATTTATCTGGCGTTGTTATTGCTGTGGGGAGTCGAGTAACGCGTTTTGCTCCAGGCGACGAAATTTTTGCCAGTATTTTTGATACCGGAACAGGTTCCCTTGCCGAATTCGCATTAGTGCATGAAAGTACGGCATCGATGAAACCCGCAAACCTGGATTTTGTACAGGCAGCGTCGCTCCCGATGGTGAGCCTTACTTCCTTGCAAGCACTGACCGAGCGAGTCAGTCTGCAGGCCGGTCAAAAGGTTTTCATTCCGGCAGGTTCAGGGGGTATTGGCAGTTTTGCCATCCAACTGGCTAAGCATCTTGGCGCGGAAGTGGGAACGACAACAAGTACAAGCAACCTTGAATGGGTGAGTCGTCTTGGCGCAGATGAAGTGCTCGATTATAAAAAACACCCATTCGAAGAAGTATTACGTGGCTACGATATTGTTCTTGGCACGATCAGGGGTGATTTAATTGAAAAATCCACCCGCATTCTTAAGCCGGGCGGAAGTATTGTTTCTCTCGTTGGACCATTAGATGCCGCGTTTGCACGGGCTAGGGGGGTAAACTTCTTTCTGCGATTTGTATTTGGTCTGATGAGCCGCAAGATTATACGTTTAACAAAAAAACGAGGCCTGACCTATTCATTTCTCTTTGTCCGACCGGATGGCGATCAACTTAATAAAATTAGCAAACTCGTCGAAACTGAAACAATCAAGCCAGTGATCGACAAGGTATTCCCCTTTGCAGAAACAAAGGATGCTCTGGACTATCTTGCTCAGGGGCATGCAAAAGGAAAAGTGGTGGTTAAAATACACGAGTCGTAAAAAAAAATGTTTTGATTTGCGAAAGTTGATGGTTGCTAAGTGCATCGACCCGTTGAACCGACATAAAAAATACCCCCACCCGATAGACGGCTGGGGGTTGATAATAATGCCAAGCAGACCTGCTCGTGAATAACGTAGCGGAATAAAACCGTTATTTTTTTGGGGTGATTTTCGTCACTGAGCCAGTTTGCGTTTTATCTCCGGTAGTACCATACATAGATACAAGATAAACGGCTCCATCAGGCGCGACGGTAAGGTGGTTTGGCGTATCATCCATCGGGATATTCGCGACCAGTTTGCCGTCCTTGTTCAGAACAGCAACGGTTCCGCCTGCACGCGTGGCGGCGAAAACCTGCGACGTCACAGGATCCCAGACGACAGATACGCCCCCGGCACCAATGTCAGTGTCAGCGAGAACCTTGCCCTCTGCATCAAGAACCACAACATTGTTCGTCTCCTGGGAAACGACGTAAAGGCGGCCGGTCTCCGGATCGCGAGCAATGTCGGTTGCGCCTTGCGCCTGCGGTATTTTCACCGTTGTACTCTTGCCCGTTTTGAGATCAATCCAGCCCACCCAGGGCGTATCGCGGCTGACGCCGTAGAGTTTCCCACCGGCACTGTCAAGCGCAAGATCGGTACTGTAAAACGGGTCGCGGCCACGGTTCGTCACGAATTCCATCTGACCGATATGTTCCAGCGTTTTTGTATCATATACCTCGATAAAACCGGTCAACGCTGCGCTGACATAAGCCCGATTGTGGGCCTCATCAATAATCACATCGCGTGGATGTACGACCGACCCCTCCGGAAAGACTTTCACGACGGCAAGGTTTTTTGCGTCATAGACGGTCACTGTTTCGGCAAGCGTGTTCGTCGTCCAGACATGATTATGGACATTATCAACACCGACGCCGAAGACACTAATCTGCTCACCCTTTTTGTCTTTAGGCAGCGTAGCCTCAGCTTCGACAGCCAGCGTTCCCGCGTTCAGTCTCATCAGGCGGCTACCCTCCTTAGGACCGCGTGCGGAGGTCACGAACAACTTCCCGTCGGCCGAAATTGCCGACTGGTAAGCCCGCTCACCGACGGGAATGGTTTGCAGCCCGAAGGCCTCTGTGTTTTTCGGGGGAATAATTTGGGACAATTTCAACATGACCTGCGAAACGCTCGCGGGATTTTGCGTGATAACAGTGAGTGGATGAAGGCCTGTAGCGGCATCGGCCGGAACGGTTAATGGAATCGTGAGGTTTCCCTTCTCGTCGGCGGTCAATGGTTTCGGTGTCAGGACTTCAGCCCCATTCAGCATGGTGACGGTTGCGCCCGTCTGCAGGCCCTTAATCGTGATAACTGTTTTATCTCCGGGCTTAACAGGAACGTCTCGTGACCCGGCACGGATACTGCCAGGGAAGGTAGTGTCGGCGGCTACCCATTGGCTATCGGCGTATACCGTTGTGGCGGTTGACATCGCAATGATGGAGGCCAACAGCACTGAACGGACTGAAACTCTTATCATCTTATCTCCATAACGTGTTGAGAAATATGTCTTGCTATAAGTGCATTCAACATATCACATCGATGCAAATAATTATCATTACTGTTTTGGGTGGTATTTAAAGGTGGGGAGTTTGATGTGTAGCGGGTGACGAGCGGGAGATTTTGCGGTAAGCGGGCCAGGCGCGGACATAGTTTGTTAGAAATCCCTGCCGGCTCATAAATCAATAAACCTTTATATTGTTGTGTGTTTATTTACGCTGAGTAAACATGCGGCTTTTTTTTGTACAGGTGCAACGCTGTTTTATGTATATCAAAAAGCGGCATCGACCAGGCTTAATCAATATAAAAAGAAATTTTTTTCAACCAGTTGATTTTAATGCACTAAAATATTGTGTAATGATTGCATGAAGAATAGCCTGGAGCATATATAAATAGCACAGTAACTAAATTATACTTCTTTAACATCCGGTTGATATACGAGGTCAGAATGCGTTCAATAATCATGCTGTTAAGCTTTGTGCTCTCTACACAGGTCTGGGCGGGTGAACTTTCAAGACCTGCCGGAAAAGTCCTTTTAACGCTGTCTGGCAATATCGAAAATACAAATGAAGGTGGAAAAGCCGTCTTTGATCTCGCAAGCCTTGAGAAACTGGGTATGGTCAGTTTTCAGACCACTTCGCCCTGGTATGATGGCCGCACGACCTTTACGGGTATTTCACTGCAAAAGCTCATGGATTATGTCGGCGCGAAAGGTTCTGTTGTTAAGGTCACTGCGCTCAATGACTACACCACCGAAATCCCCCTCAGTGATTTTAAGAAATACAACGTTATACTTGCTTTAAAAATCAACGGAGAATATATGCGTATCCGTGATAAAGGCCCGTTGTTTGTGGTTTACCCCTATGACAGCATACCTGAGTTGAATAATCAGATTTACTATTCAAGGTCAGCATGGCAGGTCAGCAGAATGAATATTGAGTAAGGGCTCAGAAGACCAACATGAACAGAATTCTGGCTGGCATCATTTTTTTCCTTTTTATATCTACCGGGTATATCTCTTTCCTTGTGCATGAAAGGCAACAAGAGTTACAGAAACTGACTCACTACGCCGCTGCGTGGTCTGCTGCACAGATGGTATCAGAATATTACCGGTTCGAATCGGTGCTTGGTCTTTACACTATCGACGAGACGATGAAGCTGGATGATGTGCGCATGCGTCTCGACATTATGCTCAGCCAGAGTGATTTAATGAAAGAAGGTGATCTTAAACATTACATAGAAAGTAATAAATCCCATCATGCACTAGCGCTAAAGCTTGAAGAGAAACTGGAGTATCTGGATATTCATCTTGAGAAAATGAATCGCTCAGAAATCCAGGCATACCTGAAAACCATGCAGACGCTTGATGCACCACTGAGTCATCTGTCTTCCGGCGCGTTAGACAAGGATATTAACTCAATAAATGATGCCAACCTCAAAATTAAAACCCTGTACTATATTTACTCAGCGACGTCTGTACTGCTGATAATAATGAGTGCGATACTGGGTGTGTTGATATTTTATCAAAACAGAAATATTCTTAAAGCTCACCTTCAGGTAAAAAGTCTCGCTGAAGCACTGCAGGAATCTAAAGAAAAGCTGCAGGTCCAGAATGCAAAGCTGGAGTATGACGTCTACCATGACTCTCTGACAGAAATGAATAACCGCCATTTTTTTTGGGGGAATTTAAATGAAACCATCGAGAACGCAGTAAAAAGCAATAATACTGTGAATGTGATGTTGTTTGATTTAGATCGATTCAAGGTGGTCAATGATACATATGGTCATGATGTCGGTGATATGTTACTACGCCAGATATCACAACGTCTGATTTCGATGGGCCTGACTTCCGATACGCTTTATCGTTTAGGCGGTGATGAGTTTGCGTTTCTCTCGAGTGGCCTGACGGAAAATAATGCCGTTTCACTAGCCCAAAAAATATGTGATGCTATCAACCAGCCCTACACGATTAATAATACGATTATCAATATAACCACCAGTGTCGGGATTGTCATCTCAGATACTGAACGCCGCTCGGACTATCTTTATAAATTTGCTGATCTGGCTCTTTATGAAGCCAAAAATGAAGGCGCGGGTAAGATAAAAGTCTTCCGGCAATGGATGTTAGATAAGCTGCAAGAAAGTCGAACACTTGAGCATGATATGGCACTGGCGTTAGTGAATAAAGAATTCGTGGTTTACTATCAGCCTATTGTCGATTCCTTCAGCCGGGAAACTTACAGCTATGAAGCGCTTATTCGTTGGATACATCCTCTGAAGGGTATACTGTCGCCGGACACCTTTATTCCTGTCGCTGAAAAAACAGGAATGATTATCGAGATGGGGAAATCAATGCTTGAAATGGCCTGCCGGGAAGCCGCTTCCTGGGTGGTTCCGGCTAAAATTTCAGTCAATGTCTCTCCTGTCCAATTGAGCAGCAAAGCCTTTGCCGGAATAGTGGTGTCTATTCTAAACGAAACGGGACTTCCCGCTGAGCGTCTTGAGCTGGAAGTGACTGAATCCTCTCTCTTTACTGAGAGCAATACGCCGATGAATACGCTTAACAGGCTGCGGGCTCTGGGAGTGAAAATCTCCATCGATGATTTTGGCACCGGTTATTCTTCTCTTTCGCGCCTCAGCAGGCTTGCCTTCGATAAAATAAAAATAGACAAGTCATTTGTCAATTCAATATCGACACAGGAAGACGCCCTTAATATCATCAGGCTCATTACTGGCATGGCGAAATCCCTCAATATGAAGACCGTTGCGGAAGGTGTTGAAACACAGGAGCAGCTGGAAAGCCTTCAGGTGCTGGGCTGTGATTTCATTCAAGGCTATCTGTTTGGTAAACCTCAGCCTTATATTGATGGGAAAATAAGAAACGGTTAAATGAAAAACTAAAGGGGTAGCAAACTCCTGTTGCCAGGTTTGTTTCTCCGTCTGCTGCCCACGCTCTATAAAAAAGAGGTTTTCATGACTCTTGATGCATTAAGTGTCAAGAATTGAATTCCTCTGAAAGGCGCAGTATGTCATCACTCATCTCTTGTAACTCATTGACCAGTCTTGCCACATGGAAACCATCGCATACGGAATGGTGTACCTGAACGGCGAGAGGCAACAATACTTTCTCATTATCTTTGTAATATTTTCCAAGAGTGAACATGGGGGCAAAAAAGTTCTGCATGTTAGCCACGTTGATATTAAAACTGGTAAAACTTACCCAAGGAATAGCCGATACGAAAAATACATTTTCCCGTGTCTCTTCCTTAGGCCAATAAGAAAGGTTATTGCCATAGCGTGCAAGGTCTTCTGCATAAACGTTCTGGAAGTGATGAATATTGCCATCATAGTGACTCCATAATGATGAAAAAGTCTCCGTGTCGTTATGGAATATGGTATAGCTTGGATGAATGTCATCCCATATGACAAGCTCATTATTTTTTATGGCCATACGGAATTCCGCATGACTGTTTACGATTTTAGAAAGCAAGAAAATGAGAGTAGGGTAAAATTTCCAGCCAGATTCCTTTATATGTTTTAGCAGAATGGTAATATCTAGCAGGACAGTTTGGTTAATGGTACTTTGAGCAAATGACTGAAAGACTTCAAAATGCTCCTTCCTTGCCCAACGGGATAAGTCAACAGGGGTATATTTCGGAAGTGTTTTTTTCATTTGTTAACCTTTGACTATGATTTATATCAATAGCTGCGTGGATGTTATTATATCTTATTTTTCGATTTGTTTCTTAATATTTGTTATAAGTCACGGGTCACTTTTATGGCATAAAGGATTGAACGTATAACAAAGAGAATGACCTTATGTCGCTTTATGATCTTAAAACCGAAGCAAATGCATTACCAGAGGCCTGGCACTCTGCCATCTTAGGTCATATTGGCGCATCAAACCTCAAAGTTTTACGTATGGATGGACGCTCAGTAATTGAAGAGGTACACGAGTATGATGAGTGTTTACTGGTCATTGACGGACGTTTAGAGCTGAACGTTAAGGGTAAAAAAATTTCTGTCACGGCTGGTCAGCTTTATGTCGCCATGGCTGGCATACCTCATTCTGTGGAAATCGGCAGCTTTGGTACATTGGTTATTATCGATCTACCCGAAAAGTCAGTAGCCAGTTGAACTCACCGCTCAAAGCAGTCTGATGACACTGTTTCGCGCTTCAAACTAACAGACGCGGGCGTATAACAAGTTATATCGTTAGCTATTTTGTGGTTTTCATGATTAAAAAATCAATCAGTGCTTTGACTCGCTTTGCTTTACCGGTGTTTTTTAAGTAGTAAAGATAAACCGCTGGATAGGTCTTCCAGTAAGGTATCATCAAAGGGATAAATTGCTCTTTATCGGGCTGTAATTCATACACCGGTTCGAATAATCTGCCAATACCCAGACCGCTGCGTATTCCATCTGCCATGACATCAATATCATTACTGATGATCTGCCCTGGCATCTCAACGGTTAATTGCTCACCTTTGTCTTCCAGAATCAGGGGGAGGATACGGTTATTGGTGATAAAGCGATAGCCGATGAGTTGATGCTGATGCAAGTCCGTCGGCAGTTCTGGCGTACCGTGTTGTGCGAGATAGGCCGTAGAAGCATACAAACCCTCGCGAAACGGTTTCATCAACTGGCGAGCCACTACGCTCTCTTCGAGGATATCGCCAAAACGTATCCCCAAATCAAAGCGTTCATCAATCATGTTCACCGTTCCGTCATAAACAGATATCTCAAGCTGGACCCCCGGATAGCTCTGGCAAAACTCCGCCATACAAGGTTTCAGAATAAGCAGGTAAGCAAAGCGTGAAAGCGTAATTCTGACAAGCCCGGAAGGTTCCTGATTCAGGTCTTTGATGCTTTCCACCGCACTTTCCAGTGACTGAACAGCTCGCGACGTCTGTTGCAACAACTGTTCCCCGGCATCAGTCAGCTCAATGCGCCGCGTGGTGCGCACAAAAAGCGGATGGCCAATATGTCGCTCAAGCAGTTTTAACGCTTTGCTCACAGAAGGGGGGGTTATCTCAAGTTTCCTGGCCGCAGCAGTAATGCTGCCTTCATGGGCGATGCTCTGGAAAATACGGATTTGGTTGTAAATGACATTGTTCATAGCGTCATCCGGAAGAGGAAATTAAGTAAATTATTAGCTATTGGCTAAGAGTGTATGAGCTATTACTGCTCTAAAAAACAGAATCAGGTGTGTTTATACTCATTTCCAGTTAAACAAACCACTGTTCAGGAAGCCAAAAATGCAAAATGTACTGATTATTTCAGGTCATCCGAATCTTAATGAGTCCATTGGCAACGCCACTATCCTGGGTGAAGTAGCAAAAGCGCTGCCCGAGGCCGAGATGCGTTTTCTTGATGCTTTGTATCCTGACTACCACATCAACGTGACACAGGAGCAGGAAGCCTTACTCAACGCCGATGTGATTGTCTGGCAGTTTCCTTTTTCCTGGTATTCCGTGCCGGGGTTAATGAAGTTATGGATTGACCAGGTGTTTGTTCACGGTTTTGCCCATGGTTCCACCGCAAAACTGGGTGGCAAAAAACTGATTATTTCCTTTACCGCCGGAACACCAGAGGCCCTGTATTCCACTGAAGGTTTTTTCGGTCACAACATTCAGGAATACATGACACCGTTTGAAACGACAGCATTGTTGTGCAATCTGGATTTACAGAACCCGATTTATACCTTTGGGATGAGCTATGCCGGGCGTGATGAGGCCAAAATCCGGGAACAGAAAGCGATGGCGAAAGATCACGCCTTGCGATTGATTACCACGATTAAAGAAACTGCGCCTGCTTTAAAAATGGCTGTCTGAAAAAGAGGACAAAAATTGTATCTGATCAATATAGCAGTCAATGAAGACATTTCCCCTGATCAGCATGAAGCGCTTTTTATGCGCCATGTCAGCTGGTTTCAGCAGTATTTTGAGGCAGGCAAGTTTGTACTCATCGGCCCTTATTCGGATCGCGATAGAGCAGGGGTGATTATTGCTCAGACCGTAAGCCGGGAAGAGCTGGATACTATTCTGAGTGAAGACGCATATTACCCCAATCTTGCTGACTATGAGATTCGAGAATTTACCCCAAAAATGGTGGGAAGCTGGCACTAAAAGACGTGGCAATTTCCATTTGAAAACGGGGTTAGGAGATAATTATGCAGTATGTAAACCTGGGGCGAAGTGGTCTGAAAGTTTCACGACTGTGTCTGGGATGCATGAGTTACGGCGACCCAGAACGCCTTCCTCAGCCGTGGTCGCTTGATGAAAATGCTTCACGACCGTTAATTCGACAGGCACTTGAAGCCGGAATCAATTTTTTTGATACGGCTAATATTTATTCAGGCGGAAGTTCTGAAGAAATTGTTGGTCGGGCGCTGCGCGATATGGCGTATCGGGACGAAATCGTCGTCGCTACCAAGGCATTTTTCCCATGGCGTAACTCGCCAAACACCGGTTTTCTGTCGCGAAAATCGCTGTTTCAGTCCGTCGACGACAGCCTGACCCGGTTGGGTATGGATTATGTGGATCTGTATCAGATTCACCGTTTTGATCACGGCACACCTGTCGAAGAGACCATGGAAGCACTTCATGACTTGGTGAAAGCCGGGAAAGTTCGCTATATCGGTGCATCCTCTATGGAAGCCTGGCGTTTTGCTAAGATGCAGCATGCCGCCGAGCGTAACGGCTGGACTCGCTTTGTCTCGATGCAACCGCAATATAATTTACTGTATCGGGAAGAAGAGCGGGAAATGCTGCCGCTGTGTGAGGATCAGGGCGTGGGTGTTATTCCCTGGAGCCCAATGGCACGCGGTAGGCTGACACGCGACTGGAATAAAACCACCCCCCGAACGCAAAACGATGCCTTTGCGCTGAAAATGTATGAAAACGCCGCGCAACAGGACCAGAAGGTGGTTGAGGTTGTGGCACAGATTGCCGACGGGCGAGGCGTCCCTCGTGCGCATGTTGCGCTGGCATGGCTGCTGTCTAAATCTGTCATTACCGCGCCTATCGTCGGTGCCACAAAAGCGGAGCACCTTTTAACCGCAGTGGAAGCACTTAACCTGACATTATCGGCAGAAGAAATGGCACGCCTGGAAGCACCGTACGTTCCTCATGTCGTTGATGGCATCGTACCGCCGCTCCCTGAACAAGCACCACGACTTTCACCTTTGCGAATCAAATAGCAAATTGGTCGAGATGATGGTGTGGTTAACGCGCCTTATCAGGAATAGTGACGCAAAATGAATGCCGCCGTAAAAGAGAGGTCATTTATGAAAACCGGGGTTTCCTTATCACTTTTATTGGCGCTGAGCTGTTCTGCTGTTGCGCAGGAGCAGAAAGTCTCTGTGCCGCCCGTGTTCAATATTTTTGAACTCGTCATCAAGCAAGATAAAAATAACGCATATAACAACCTGGCTGAAAAAAATATTACCGCTTCGGTAACCAGCGAACCTGGAACCCTGGCGATGTATTCCGCCAACAAGGAAACAAACCCATCAGTTGCTTATGTTTTTGAAATTTATGCTGACAGTGATGCTTACGAAAAACACCTGAACTCAGCGAGCTATAAAGATTTTTTGCGTCATTCAGTGGATATTCTGGAGTCGAGTCAAAAGCGTAAATTTGATGTCGTGCCGCAATTTCTGGCAGATAAAAAAATTGTGCAAAACAATAACACGATAAATAACTTTGTCATCGTTGAGGTAAAACCAGAGTTCACGTCGGCTTTTCGTCGTGTCGTTTTACCCGAAATGGCACAGTCCATTAAGCTGGAGGAGGGGGTTCTGGCCATGTATGCCGCTATCGATAAAGCGAATCCTAACCGCTGGTATTTTTATGAAGTCTACGCCAGCGAAGAGGCTTATCAGGCTCATCGACTGACGCCCCATTTTAAAGAGTACCTTGAGCAAACCGCAGAAATGACGACCTATAAAGAGGCCATTGCGATTAAACCAGGGAAGCTTATGAACAAAGGCGGCCTTACATGGCCTGAGCGTTAAGGATTGCCCATCCAGATACCCATCCCACCTTCGCTACGTTTAGCCGACACCCGCTACCAACGAGTGTCGACATGCGTATCAGCCAGTATGTCGAAGTCCGCGAAGCAGCAGGTTCAGCGCGGTAATGGCTTTCGTCAGACGCGCCTCGCTTTCTTCACCGTCGGCAATCCAGAACGCCGCTTCTGCCAGGCTACCGTAAATCAGCGAAGCCAATCCCTCTGGATCAACGTCATCAACGACACCTTGCTGAATTAGATTGCGAATCAGGCAGCGCATGGATTCCACGCAATGACGTTGTGATTCAGGTGACGAACCGCCCAATACCGCTTTGGCATCACGCAACACAATGCGCTGAAATTCAGGTTCCAGCGCCATCTCGAGGTAAGCCCGACAGCGGTTACAAAAGCCCTCCCACGGATCCGCTGCATGAGTGGAAATCGCCTGCAGGCGTTGATCCATCTCATCATCGATCTGCTCCACAACGGCCACCAGCAATCCTTTTTTGTCACCAAAATGATGATAAAGCGCGCCACGGGTCAGCCCTGCCTGCGCAGTCAGGTCATCCATCGAGGTTTCAGCGTAGCCATATTCGCAAAAAACCTTACGGGCAGTGGCTAACAACGTAGCTCTTGTCTCTTCCATCTCAGCGCGGGTTCGGCGAACCATCATTTTCTCCTTACATACGACATGAATGATTATTTACAAACACTCCGTATGAATATAGGGTGTGTATTCATACGTGTTGTATGTATTTTCGCTGTATCACGTGGTTGTGGCAAGCGAATGCTACCGGAGATTGTGATGGCTAATCTGTATCGAGATCTTTTTTCTGTCCCTGGCACGGGATATTTTACTGTTGCTGGTCTGCTTGCGCGCATCCCATTGCCGATGGCAGGCATCGGGATGATCACTCTATTTTCGCAGCAATGCGGTGGCTATGCGCTGGCCGGAGCAATTTCCGCGACCTTTGTTCTGACCTACGCTCTGCTGTCACCGCGGATCTCCCGTTATGTGGACATTTATGGGCAGCGACAGGTTTTGCCTGCTGCTACGGCTATTAGTATCACCGGCTTTCTCATCCTCATCGCCAGCTCCATTTGGAATGTTGCCAACTGGGCCCTGTTTTTTGGCGCATTCCTGGCGGGATTTATGCCAAGTATGTCTGCCATGGTACGGGCACGCTGGACGGCGCTTTACCGGGGCCAGTCGCGGTTGCAAACAGCCTATTCGCTTGAAACGGTGCTCGATGAACTGACGTTTATTGTTGGCCCGCCCCTCTCGATTGGCCTTTCCATCGCCTTGTTTCCCCAGGCGGGTCTGCTGCTTACGGCACTTTTACTGTTTTTAGGCGTGTTTGCACTGGTGATGCAGCGCGGCACGGAACCTCCGATTATGGCGTTCTCCTGCTACAAAAATGGCTCTGGTTCAGTCATTCGTATGGCAAGCGTAAGGTTGTTGGCGCTGCTGATGGTGGCGATGGGCGTCATTGTCGGCACGGTTGATATCGTGAGTGTCGCCTACGCCGGACAACTGGGGCAGCCGGCCGCTGCCAGCCTGGTATTATCAGCGTATGCCGTTGGCTCGTGTCTGTCCGGATTACTCTATGGCTCACTTAAACTGAAAACTCCGCTCCATCGGCTGTTGTGGTTGGGCGGGCTGGCAACGGCCACAACCACTGTCCCGCTCATATTGGTCACCAATCTTACCGCGCTGGCGGCAGCCGTCCTGGTAGCGGGCCTCTTTTTTGCCCCAACTATGATTGTGGCCATGTCGCTCATTGAACGTCAAGTTTCTGAAAACCAGTTAACAGAGGGCATGACCTGGCTGCTGGCCGGGCTGAATGTGGGGGTTGCGCTGGGTGCCGCAATTGCTGGTCAGGTTGTTGATAGCAGTGGAGCACAGGTTGGATTCTACGTCGCTTTATGTGCCGGAGTCCTGGTGCTGATCATGGCACTTTTGAGTCATTTAACCCTGCATAAGCAGGATAATTTGCATTCTCCAGGAGCTGAATGATGAATACACTTTCTACCATAAAACCTGTTCGCAACGCCTGGACCGCCGTTATTGCTGTCGGGCTGGCGACTTTCTCTGTTGTCACCACAGAAATGCTCCCGGCGGGCTTACTGACATCCATAGCCGGAACACTGAACATCACCACCGGAAGTGCGGGTCTGATGATTTCCCTGCCAGCATTGCTGGCCGCTTTATTCGCGCCATTCGTCGTCATTGCCTCGGGTGGAATAGATCGCCGATGGATACTGTGTGGCCTGCTGGCGTTGCTGGTTATAGCAAATCTTGCCTCCGCGCTGGCACCAAATCTGATCTTAATGCTCGCCGCCCGGATTCTTGTTGGTTTCTGCATGGGGGGAATATGGGCAATCGCGGGCGGTCTTGCGTCACGTCTGGTTCCGGAGAATGCTATTGGCCTGGCCACCTCCATTATCTTTGGCGGCGTTGCTGCTGCATCGGTATTGGGCGTGCCACTGGGGGCGTTTATTGGCGATGTCATCGGCTGGCGCTGGGCATTTGGAATCATGGCAATTTTCAGCGCGCTGGTGCTGATATTCCACCTTGCGGTTATTCCGTCGTTGCCCGTAACGGGCTCGGCTAACATCAGCCATTTCATTGCCCAACTTGGCAACTGCAAAATACAAGCGGGCCTGTTTCTGACGTTATTACTCGTCACGAGCCATTTCGTGGCCTTTACCTTTGTGCGCCCGCTACTGATCTCCGTATCAGGATTTGATACGCAGTGGATAGGTGCCATCTTGTTCGCCTACGGTGCTGCCGGCATCGCAGGTAACTTTCTGGCGGGTATCACCGCAGCCCGCTATACAACATTCACCCTGATTGCGATTGCGACAGGGCTTGTGTTAACACCGTTGCTGTTCATGACTGCCGGGCAATCGATCGCAGGTGGTGGTTGTGTTCTCATCTTCTGGGGGCTGGCTTACGGTGGGCTTTCGGTCGGACTGATGACCTGGATGATGAAAGCCGCACCCCGTGCCGTGGAGATCGCCGCTGCGCTTTATGTTGGAGCATTCAATACGGGGATTGCGCTGGGATCATGGAGCGGGGGTTATATCGTAGATAGGTTGGCCCTGACTGATACACTCTGGCTGGCCTGTGGGGTTGCGACTGTGGCCTTACTTTTGGCAGCGACTGCTGGCCTGAAAGCGTCTTTTTACCGCAAGTTGGGATAGAAGGATAAAGAGATTCGGATGGTGGCTGGAGAATCTGTTACCGTGATGGTTTTAAATCTGCGCGAATATCACTGGTCATTTGAAGAATGAGTCGTCAGCTGTTTGTTTCTCTGGATGGGCCCAAGGGAGCCGGTAAAACCACTCTGTTGGAAGCTATTACGAAAGTGCTAAGGGCAGACAACAAGAAGGTACTCCGACTTAGCGAGAAAAAAAGCGATCCCTACAGGGGGGAGACAATGGCCCTTGTTAACAAATTTGTCAGAAACCCCACCCTGGAATTGGAACTGGAGGTCTGTCAGCGCTTTGCTGATAGCCGTTCATGGATTTCCCGGCATGTGCTGTCTAAACAGCCACCAGACAGCATTATCTTGATAGACCGTTGGTATCCCTCGGATGCCGCGTTTCGTCGGATGGTGCCATTTGCAGAGATTTTACAGCTTAACATTGAACGAAACGTGCGAGCGCCAGACCTGCATGTCGGCGTTGTGACTGCGCCAGATATTTCATGGGCGAGGGCCGCAGCTCGGTCGCGTGGGCTAAGCAGTACGGTGATGCATAAGCTGGAAGAGCATGTTGCTTCTACCCACGCGTTCGAGCGAGAAAGGGCAAATCACGACTGGTTTTTATGCCGAAATGAAGGAACAGTCGAAGACGCCACGATGCAGGTGATTTCCGAAATCTACAGAGTGCCAGGATGCCCATAGGGCATCGATTCAGTACACCCATACAACAAAAAGCCCGCTTAAGTTTCCTTAAGCGGGCTTCTCTAATTTGGCTCCTCTGACTGGACTCGAACCAGTGACATACGGATTAACAGTCCGCCGTTCTACCGACTGAACTACAGAGGAATCGTGTGAACGAGGCGCATGTTAATTGCCTTGCTATTTTGTGTCAACACTAAATTTAACACGCTGATTCAGATGATTAATTAAGACTCAACCTGATGTTTTAGTGTACTTGAGACGGTGGAACGGCGTCCTGCGCTTGATTATCACGTAAACGTTGTAACGGGTCTTGCTGATAGAAATGACAAAACCGCTGCCAGAGCGCCGGGAAGCGAGGGGCGAACAGCTCAGGGGCGCTAAAGAAATATTCCGATAGCACGGCGAAGCATTCCGCAGGGTCGGTCGCAGCATAGGCATCGATACTGGCCGCGCTTTCACCCACCAGGTCTATCTCATCCTGAATGTTATTCATGGCCGCGTGCAGGTCATGTTCCCAGCCGGCCACGTCGCGTAAGGGAATAAATGGCACGCCGCTGGCACGATCGCCATTGCGGGTATCAAGCTTATGGGCCACTTCATGAATAATGAGGTTAAAGCCCGAAGCGTCGAAAGAGTCCTGAATGTCGAGCCAGTTAAGGATAATCGGGCCTTGCTGCCAGCTCTGTCCAGACTGCACCACGCGCTGGCTGTGAACCAGGCCAATGTCATCTTCCCACTCGTCATCGACCACAAAAGGAGCCGGATAAATAAGCACCTCATGGAAACCATCCAGCCATTCGATACCCAACTGGAGAACGGGCAAACAGAAGAGTAGGGCGATACGGGTGTTTTTTAGCTCATCCAGCTCAAAGCCCTGAAGGGGGACGAGCCGTTTCTGCTGCAAAAAACGGTCGGCTAGTTGAACCAGTTTAGCCTGCTCGTCCAGCGTGAGGTAAGCCAGAACAGGGATCGCCAACGCTTCATCCCACGGCAGCGTCGTGCTTCGGGTGGTATCATTCGTTTTCCAGGGCCACTTAATCATCGCTTCGTTCGCAAACTCATCACTTGAACAGAATTGCAGGATCAGGATAGAGAACGGTTAACATGCCAAATACCCCTCTCTTTGCCACACACGTTACCACTTCGTTTGCCTCCCACGTTAGCGCTTTGCCACTATGTCATTCATTCTGTGAACTATGTCGTAGCTTAGTTCTTCATTTATAACACTGAATGACATTGTGCTACTCACATTGAAAAGCCAGGCATTTGCCTGGCTTTGTCTCTTCATATTGACGCCTTACGTTCTACCGTTGCGGACAACCGGAACACTGCTGGTTCTGAATGTGCTGGAAGAAGTCGTTGCCTTTGTCATCCACCAGGATAAACGCCGGGAAGTTTTCCACTTCGATTTTCCAGATAGCTTCCATACCCAGTTCAGGATATGCCACGCACTCCAGGCTCTTGATACTGTCTTGCGCCAGAACCGCTGCCGGGCCGCCAATACTGCCAAGATAGAAACCGCCGTGTTTGCCGCAGGCATCGGTCACCTGCTGGCTACGGTTACCTTTTGCCAGCATCACCATGCTTGCACCGTGCGATTGCAGTAAATCCACATACGAGTCCATGCGGCCTGCGGTAGTTGGACCCAACGAGCCAGATGCATAGCCTTCGGGTGTTTTCGCCGGACCCGCGTAGTAGATCGGATGATCTTTCACGTATTGCGGCAGGTCTTCACCGTTATCGATAAGCTCTTTGAGCCGGGCATGGGCCATATCGCGCGCCACGATAATTGTGCCGTTCAGCGACAGGCGGGTGGAGACAGGATGGGCGGAAAGTTGCGCCAGAATCTCGGCCATCGGACGATCCAGATTGATACTCACCACTTCGCCTTCACCCTGCTGGCGGAGTGATTCCGGAATATACTGGCCCGGATTGTGCTCCAGTTTTTCAATCCAGATACCGTCACGGTTGATTTTGGCCTTGATATTCCGGTCAGCGGAACACGAGACGCCCATGCCGATAGGGCAGGAGGCACCGTGGCGCGGCAGACGAATGACGCGGATATCGTGGGCAAAGTATTTCCCGCCAAACTGCGCGCCCAGACCAAGATTTTGCGCTTCCTGCAACAGTTCCTGTTCGAGCTGAACGTCGCGGAATGCCTGACCATGTTCGTTCCCCTCAGTCGGCAG
The DNA here is from genome assembly GCF_059766475.1 of Enterobacter sp. SCRI0065. NCBI lineage: Bacteria > Pseudomonadati > Pseudomonadota > Gammaproteobacteria > Enterobacterales > Enterobacteriaceae > Enterobacter > Enterobacter sp. SCRI0065. Next base: position 613,338 of record NZ_JCBAJB010000002.1, read on the forward strand.
ACCGTCATAGTAGCGGGTAGAGGCCAGCTTCACGGTTTTGAGTGTGCTCTCGGCAGAGGTTCCGCCGATCACAAAGGCAATGTGATAAGGCGGGCAGGCCGCCGTGCCCAGGGTACGCATCTTCTCGACCAGATAATTTTTCAACCTGGCGGGAGTGATCAACGCTTTAGTTTCTTGATACAGATAGGTTTTATTAGCGGAACCGCCGCCTTTTGCCATGCACAGGAATTTGTATTCATCACCATCTACGCTGTAGAGATCAATCTGCGCGGGCAGGTTGGTGCCGGTATTCACCTCTTTATACATATCCAGCGCCGAGTTTTGCGAGTAGCGCAGGTTGTCCTCAATGTAGGTGTTATAGATGCCCTGGCTGAGCGCTGCCTCGTCACCGCCGCCGGTCCACACGCGTTGGCCTTTTTTACCCATCACGATTGCGGTGCCGGTATCCTGGCAGGTTGGCAGTACGCCTTTGGCAGCAATCTCTGAGTTACGCAGGAACTGGAGCGCCACGTATTTGTCGTTTTCGCTGGCGTCCGGGTCGCTGAGGATGGCGGCAACCTGCTTCTGGTGCGATGGGCGTAGCATAAATGCTGCATCGTGAAACGCCTGCTGTGCCAGTAGCGTCAGGGCTTCTGGCTCGACTTTCAGGATTTCCTGGCCTTCAAACTCGGCAACGGAGACGTGCGCGTTGGTCAGCAGATAATATTCAGTGTCGTCATGCGCGAGCGGGAAAGGATTCTGATAGTAAAACGGTTTGTTCGACATAGCGTATTGCTCCACAAAAATAAAACCGCCGGGGGATAAATCCGGCGGCCAGAAATCAGAACATCATAGACATCCACGGATAACCGATCAGCAGCAGGGCGGCCAGGAAGATGGCGCCAAAAATAGTGCCGAGACGCCAGTAATCTTTGGTTGGCAGATAGCCGCTGCCGTAGTAAATCGGGCTAGGACCAGTGCCGTAAGGGGTGATGATCCCCATGATGCCCAGTGACGTGACCATCAGCAGGACGAACACTTCCATGTTCATGCCGGGAATGGTGGCGGCGATGGTCAGCATCGCAGGCAGCAGCGCGGTGGTGTGCGCGGTGGTGCTGGCAAACAGGTAGTGCAGCAGGTAGAACGCCAGCAGCAGGACGATGGTTGCTGTACCCGGCGAGATACCGCTCATCAGCATGCCGCCTTCTTTCCCCAGCCAACCGATAAAGCCCGTGGTAGAAAGGCCATCAGCAAGCGCGACCAGAGTGGCAAACCAGACAAAGGTGTTCCAGGCGGCTTTATTGCCGGTGATGTCGTTCCACTCCAGCACGCCGGTCCACAGCATCAGTCCAACGATTAACAGGGCGGCTAACGCGGGTTCAATCCAGGCTGCGGCGAAGATCCACATCATCAGCGCGCAGCATACGAAGATCAGCAGCAGGATTTCATTGCGGGATAGTTTGCCCAGCTTCTCAAGCTCGCGGCTCGCCCACAGCGGAACTTCGTCGTTAATTTTGACTTCAGGTGGGTAGAGCCAGTAGGCCAGCAGCGGCATCACCAGAATCAGCAGCACGCCCACTGGCAGGAAGGCGATAAACCAGGTGCCCCATGAGATGTCGATACCCACAATGCTTTTCACCAGTGCCAGGGCCAACAGATTCGGCGCAAGGGCTGAAAGGAACATTGAGCTGGTGATACACGCTGCGGTGATCGCCACCCACATCAGATAGGAGCCAATTTTACGCGCGCTTGGGTCGTTAGGTTTTGAGCCGTACAGCGGTGGCAGGTTGGCAATGATCGGGTAGATTGTCCCGCCGCTACGCGCGGTGTTGGACGGCGTAAACGGTGCCAGCAGCAGGTCGGCAAAGGTAATGGCGTAGCCAAGCGTCAGGCTGCGACGGCCCAGGTATTTCACCAAAATCAGCGCCAGGCGGCGACCGAAACGGGTTTTGTCGTAGCCCGCTGCGAACATAAAGGCACCGAAGATAAGCCAGACGGTGGAGTTACCGAACCCGCTTACCGCCCATTTAAACGAGGCTCCCGCCAGCTTGAACTGCGGATCTGCCAGCTGCTCCGGGCTGAATAACACCCACTGGCTGCACAGGGCGATGGCAACCACCCCGGTCAAACCAATCACCGCGCCCGGTAGAGGCTCGAAGATCAATCCGACAATGACACCAACAAAAATCGCGAAATAGTGCCAGGCGTAAGGCGGCAGTCCTTCCGGTACTGGAACAAAAAGCAGAACCACTGCAACGATGATGGGCAGGGCCATCATCAGCAGACGATTTTTGCTTCCGTCTTTCGGCTTGCTCGCCACCGGGGGCGTTACAGCTGTATTTTCTTTCATAGTTTGCGTCTTAAGTTGTTAGGAATTGGATTTCTCAGAAATGCGTTCGCGCCTTTTTTAGTTTCTTTGCTTTCTTTAGTTATTTAAGGTGCGGGTTACTCATTTCTCTAATAGCGATTCAACGCATATTTGGATGCGTTAAATTAAAAGTAAATGATATTTATATATTGCGCTTCTGAAGGTCAATTCTATTGATCACGATCAAGAAATGAGAATTTCAGATGTATTTTTGAGCGTCGTTAAATAACCCCAATGAGTTATGTGGATATTATCATTAAGGTTGCGATAAATTCTCATTTGGCAATTACACGCAAACGATTATATTATATAACTTACTGATTTCCATGGGTTATGTTTGGTGGTTGTTATTTATTAAAAGTAACGAGTACGTTAATGATATTTATTTAAATGTAAACATCCAATATTAATGTGGCTAACACCAATGTAGTAATAATGTTATTGCAGGGATTAAATAGTTTATTAACTAACGTAATAGCTTTAGTAACTAAAAATATCGCTATATTAATACCATGACATCGGCAAAAAAATTAACCAAAAACGAATCCGATAAAGAATTCTTGAATTTCAATTTTAAAGTTTGGAGTTTCTATTATGAGCACGAACGAACGAATCTTAAGTCCTTTCACTTTACCGAATGGCACAGAACTCAAAAACCGTTTGTTAATGGCACCCATGACCACCTGTACGGGGTATTACGACGGTACGGTAACGAGTGAGCTGGTGGAGTACTATCGTGCTCGCTCGGGCAGCATCGGTGCCATCATTGTTGAATGCTGTTTTGTTGACGATTTGGGGCTGGCCTTCCCCGGCGCGATTGGCATCGATAATGACGAGAAAATCGCCGGCCTGGCAAAGATTGCCGACGCTATTCAGTCCCGAGGTTCGAAAGCCGTGCTGCAAATTTATCACGGCGGACGCATGGTTGATCCCCTGTTGATTGGCGGGCGCACTCCGGTGGGCCCAAGCGCCGTCGCAGCGCCGCGCGCGGGCGCTGCGACACCGGTTGCGTTAACGGGTGAAGAAGTCGAAGGCATGATCGGCAAATTCGGCGAAGCCGTGCGTCGCGCTATTCAGGCGGGATTTGACGGCGTCGAAATTCACGGGGCCAATACCTATCTAATTCAGCAGTTCTACTCGCCAAATTCGAACCAGCGTGATGACGAGTGGGGCGGCAGCCGCGATAACCGCGCAAAATTCCCGCTGGCGGTGCTGGAAATCACTCACAAAATGGTGCGCCAGTACGCTGATGATGCGTTCATCATTGGCTATCGTTTCTCACCTGAAGAGATGGAAGTTCCGGGGATTCGCTTTGACGACACCCTGTATCTGCTGGAGAAACTGGCCGCGCGCGGCGTGGATTACCTGCACTTCTCAGTGGGCGCGACGCTACGCTCCTCAATTGTCGATACGCAAGATCCGACGCCGCTTATTACCCAATACCGCGCAATGCGTTCCGACACGCTCGCACAAGTTCCGGTAATGGGCGTGGGCGGGGTGGTCAATGCCGTGGATGTTAACGACGCGCTGGATAATGGCTACGATTTGATTGCTGTGGGTCGCGCGACCATAGCTTATCCCGACTGGACTGACCGTATCAGCAACGGCGAAACGCTGGAGCTGTTTATGGATAGCACCAGGCGTGAGTCACTGCACATACCTGAGCCGCTGTGGCGCTTCTCGCTGGTTGAAGCGATGATCCGCGATATGAGCATGGCTGAGTCAAAATTCAAACCCGGTGTTTTTGTCGAGAAAGTGCAGGATGAGGCCAATGAACTGGTCATCAACGTGAGCCTGGAAACGGACCGCATCGCGGATATCGCGCTGGCCTCAGGCCCGGACCACGACGTGGAGTTTGTCACCAGTTTTGAAGAGATCCGCAGCCGCATTCTCGATGCAAACACCCCGCACGTGGACGCCATCACCGGTGCCACCAGCCAGAGCGAAGCCGTGAAAAAGGCGGTGTCGAAGGCGATGACCAAATCCAGCAAAGTGCTGGCGGCGGAAGAGGGCGTTGACCCTAATATGGCTAAATGCGTCGATGTGGTCGTGGTGGGTAGCGGTGGCGCAGGGTTAGCCGCAGCTATTCAGGCGCACGATGAAGGCGCAAGCGTGCTGATCGTTGAGAAAATGCCAACGATTGGCGGGAATACCATTAAAGCCTCCGCCGGGATGAATGCGGCAGAGACGCGTTTTCAGCGTGTGAAGGGTATTCAGGACAGTAAAGAGCTGTTCTATCAGGAATCCCTGAAGGGCGGGCAAAACAGGAACAACCCTGAACTGCTGCGCCGCTTTGTCGAAAATGCGCCGGATGCCATTGAGTGGCTGGCCACGCGCGGCATCATGCTGAATGACATCACCACGACCGGCGGGATGAGCATTGACCGTACGCACCGTCCAAAAGACGGTTCTGCGGTAGGGGGTTACCTGATTAGTGGCCTGGTGCGGAACGTGAATAAACGCCATATCGACGTGATGCTGGATACCTCCGTTAGCGACATTATCTTCGAAAACGGCGAAGTCACCGGCGTGCAGTTGATAACGGAAGAGAATGAAACGATCGCCGTATCGACCCGAAGCGTGATTATGGCGACCGGCGGTTTCAGTGCGAATAGCCAGATGGTGGTGAAATACCGCCCGGATCTCGATGGTTTTGTGACGACCAACCATAAAGGCGCGACCGGCGGTGGTATTGCGTTGCTGGAGCGTATTGGTGCAGGCACGGTGGACATGGGAGAAATCCAGATTCACCCGACCGTTGAGCAGAACACCTCCTACCTGATTTCTGAATCCATCCGTGGCGGTGGGGCGATTCTGGTTAGTCAGGAAGGCCGTCGTTTCTTCAACGAAATGGAAACCCGCGACAAAGTTTCTGCAGAGATTATCGCGCTGCCAGAGAAGTATGCGTATATCGTTTTTGACGAGCATGTTCGCGCGAAAAATAAAGCCGCAGACGAGTACATTGCGAAAGGGTTTGTCACTAGCGCCAGCTCACCGAAGGCCCTGGCCGAAGCGCTGGGTATGGATCATCACGCTTTCCTGGCCACGCTTGAGCGTTACAACGGCTTTGTTGAAAAACAGCATGACGACGACTTTGGTCGCACCACCGCGCTGCGTGCCCCGATTAACGAGGGTCCATTCCACGCTATTCGTATCGCCCCAGGCGTGCATCACACCATGGGCGGCGTGACGATCAATACGCAAACCTGCGTACTCGATAGTGAGCACAACATCCTTCCCGGTGCGTTCGCGGCAGGTGAAGTGGTCGGTGGGATCCACGGCGGGAACCGTATCGGTGGGAACGCGGTGGCAGATATTATTATTTTTGGTACCCTTGCCGGACATCAGGCGGCGATGCGTTCAAAAATGGCGTAGGCCAGCCATATTGTAGGCCGGATAAGCGCAGCGTCATCCGGTAATTTCCCCGGCGGCGCGACGCTTGCCGGGGCTACAAACAAAGGAGACAACGCATGTCTGCCGATAATCGCGTCTACAGCTATTCCGCCGTATTGATGGGTTCTCCCATTCTCCTGAAGCTCTTTTCACATGACGAAGCGCTGGCCTCTCAGGTGTTTCGTCTCATTAAACAGTACGAAAATCTGCTCACCGTCAATCGGGCTGAGTCCGAGGTCATGGACATTAACCACGCCGCCGGGCGACATCCGGTCGTCGTCAGCCGTCCGGTTTTTGAGCTGATCCGCTGCGCGAAAGCGGCAAGTCAGATTGATGATAGTGCGTTCAACCTGGCTATCGGTCCGCTCGTCAAATGCTGGAAAATAGGTTTCAAAGGCGATCGCGTGCCGCATGATGATGAGATTCAGACGCTGCTGGCAGTCACAAACCCGGCTGATGTTCAGCTCAACGACGATGCTTGTAGCGTGTTTCTCACCCGTTCGGGGATGGAGATCGATCTCGGTGCCATTGCTAAAGGCTACATTGCCGACAGAGTGCGGGATTACCTGCGTAGAGAGGGACAAACGCTGGGATTGATCAACCTCGGCGGTAACGTCCAGACGTTAGGATCGCCAGCAGGGGGGTGGAGCGTAGGGCTCAAGAAACCTTTCGGGAAAGCAGATGAACTCATCGGTACGATTGAGGTTGAAAATAAATCAGTGGTGACATCGGGAACTTATGAGCGCTTTTTTGAGTGTGATGGTCAGCGTTATCACCATATCCTCAATCCACGTACCGGCTATCCGCTGGATAATGAGCTGGACAGCGTAACCATTATCTCGGGTGACTCGATCGACGGCGATATCTGGACCACGCTCGTTTACGGGATGGGTATTGAAAAAGGGTGCGCGGCGCTGCGCTCGCGACCGGATATTGAGGCAATCTTTGTCACTAAAGCCAGGGAGGTGGTGATCTCCTCCCTGAACCATTTCCGCTTTACGCTGCTCGACAGCCGCTATCGTGTTACTGGCAGTATTGCCTGAGAAGCCCGCTCTGATCGGCTTGCAGGCGATAACGGTACACCGGACGCCCGGTAGCACCATAGTGAATACTGGTGAACAGAATATTAATCTGTGCCAGCCAAATCAGGTATTTACGGCAAGACACTCGCGAAATACTCACCGCATTTGCCAGATCGTCGGTAGAAAATTCCACCGCCGGATGCCCGTCAATCCACTGACAGATAGTGCGCAACGTCTGAGGGGTAAGCCCTTTCGGCAGGCGTTTGCTGTCGGCTAATTCAGGCGCGCCACCGTGTAACAAGCGGTCTACTTCCGCCTGCTCGTAATACTGATGAGAGCCCATCAGCTGCTTCTTTTCCTTCCAGCCGTTAAGCGCTTCTTCAAAGCGCGGAAACTGAAAAGGCTTAATCAAATAGTCCACGACGCCGTAGTGCATGGAGGTCTGAATGGTTGCCGCATCGGATGCCGATGAAATCATGATCACATCAATGAGGCGACCGGACGAGCGGATAACGGGCAAGAGATCCAGACCGTTATCCTGCTGCATATATACATCGAGCAGCACCAGATCGACGGGCTGCGTGTGATTATTGATGGCCGCTTCGGCCTGACTGAGCGTGGAGGCGACACCACAGCAGCTAAAACCCTCAACCCGATTCACGTACAGACGGTTAAGGTCGGCCACCATGGCATCATCATCGACAATTAAGACATTTATCACGCGATTTTCCTCTCGCTATCCCAGGGGATCTGAACAAAAAATTGGGTAAAGACGCCAGGCTCTGATTCAACGGTAATATCACCGCCTAATTTCTCCAGCTGCTGACGGGCAAGGAACAATCCCACACCGCGGTTTTCACCTTTGGTCGAGAAGCCTTTGGTAAAAATATGCTCAAGCCGCGCGGGGTCTATGCCCGGGCCATCATCGCTGACCTCGCAGCTTAACCAGCCGTTCTGATAGTGCAGTAACAGGCCAACTTCGCCTTCGGCCTGGCCGGTCATCGCATCCAGCGCGTTCTCGATAAGATTGCCGAGCACGGTGATCAGCACCGTCACCTGCTCCTCATTGGGAGTATCCGGCACCAGGCACTCCTCCGCCAGCGTCAGGCTGAAACCCGCTTCGTGAGCTCGGTTGATTTTGCCTAGCAGGAAGCCTGCAATCACCGGCGATTTGATCCTGCGCTGAATAGCGCCGATGTCCGTCTGATAATTTTGCGCGGTCTGAATAACATACTCTTCGAGCTTGTCATAACGTTTCATGTGCAGCAGACCCAGGATAACGTGCAGCTTGTTCATAAATTCGTGGGAATGCGTACGCAGCGCATCGACGTAGCTCACCATGCCATCCATACGCTGCATGAGCTGCCTGATTTCAGTTTTGTCGCGAAAGGTACTGATCGCCCCAATGACCTTTGTCTGGCTTTTGACGGGAAAGGTGTTGCACAACAGCAGTCGACCGTTGCAGTCGATCTCTTGATCCTGCAACGCCTTACCGGTTTGCGACACCCGACGCAAGGAAGCGAGCATCGGGACGTGATTGGCTTCGTTTGCTTTATTCGCAGGCAAAAGCAATATCTGCCGTGCGGCGTGGTTAATCATCGTCACGCGGCCCTGGCTGTCGACGGCAATGACGCCTTCTTTGAGCGATTGCAACATCGCCTGGCGTTGTTCAAACAGCGCCGAGATTTCGTAAGGCTCGAGGCCGAAAAGGACACGCTTAAGTATGTGTACCAGCCCCCAGATCCCAAGCGAGCCCATCAGCGCGCTGAACAATACCGTCCAGATAACGCTCCAGCGGCTGCGAGCAATCTCTTCATCGACTTTGTTTAACGAAATGCCAATGGCAACGACGCCGATTTGCCGGCTTTGATTGTCATAGACCGGCGTGAAGACGCGCAGCGCTTCTGCCAGCACGCCATGATTCACCGCGACATTCTCCCGGCCTTCAAGAGCGGGTTTAATATCATTGCCAATAAAATGTTTGCCGAGCAGGCTGCTATCAGGATGGGAAAAGCGGACGCCCTGCATATTGGTGACCACCGCAAACAGCAGATCGTTGCGCGCCGTTACGGCCTCTGCGATGGGCTGAATAAGGTTTTTATCCGGGGACAACAGCAGGCCATGTTTAATGTCGGGGCTATCGGCCATCGTTCTGGCGATAGCCAGCGCGGTATCCCGTACTCCGTCCCGTGTCGCGCTGGTAATCTGCATAAAATAGAGCGCAAAGATGACCAGCAGAACGGAGCCAATGACGCTGCTTACCATCAGCGTGACCAGGGTGTTGAGCTTCATTGGGCGCTTGTGCGTCATCGTAAAAGGCTGCAAATCGCTCATCAACACTCCGAATCTAATAATTAAGGGGTAATTATCGCCGATGACGGCGTTTTCTTAAAGCCATGTAAAAGCTTACGAATGGAACTGTTTTCGTGAGCCCCCTCGCAGTCATCCATATAAAACACTTTATAGTGTGTGGTAATTCATAAAAAGGAGGCAGTTTATGAGCATTAAGCTGAACGGTTTGGTCAAGGAGAGACGTCACGCTGATACGGCGGATATCGACAGGTTGTCTACCCTGGACATGCTAAATGTTATTCACAAGGATGATAAACGGATTACCGATGCGATTACCCCATTTTTACCCACCATTGCCCGAGTCATTGATAACGCTGCTGCCACGCTAAACCATGGCGGACGTCTGGCGATCGTTGGCGCTGGGCTGTCAGGCTGCGCGGCTACTCAGGCAGCGCGTGAATTTGCACCTGGAAAACATCCGGTCATTGGCATTGATGCTGGCGAGGAAATCGAGAGTTACGAGCGCGGCGTGGCCTGTCTGCAGGCGATGAAATTTGGCGAGCACGACATGATGCTGGCGCTGACCATCAGCGGTAAGACGCCGTGGGTCTGGGGAGCCATGCGTCACGCCTGGTCGCTGGGATCACCGGTTGCGGTAATAACCGATGATGTACAAAGCGAGGCAGCACAACTGGCGAGCATGGTGATATCTCCCCAAACCGGGCCGGATGTGGTGGCAGGGTTTACCAATGCAAAAGCCAGGATCGCCCAAAAAATGATCCTGAATATGATTGCCACTGGGCTGGCGATTCGCACCGGGCGTGTTTACAGTAATATGCGCGTCGATCTAGAGGCCAGCACGACGAAGTGGGCCGAACGGCAGATTGCGATAGTGATGGAAGCGGGAGGATGTACGCGTTTGGTCGCAAAAACGGCGCTTGAAAACTGCAATCACCATCTTAAAACGGCAGTACTGATGGTGATGACCAGCCTTGATGCGTGGCAAGCACGTGATCTGCTGGAACAGAACAACGGATTTATTCGTGTAGCGTTGCAGGAAGCGCCGTAACGTAAATGCGCTGGCAATAAAAAAGGCCGCCAATGCGGCCTTTGGTATTTTTGGAGATTAGAACTGGTAAACGATACCCATTGCGAACTGATCGTCAGTCGCGTTTCCGGTTATTGCACCGTCTTCGTCATCCAGCAGGTTAAATTTGTACGCGGTATACACGTTCATATTTTTGTTGAAGTAGTACCAGGTACCAAGTTCAATATAGTTAACGCGATCTGCATCAACGCCTTCGACGCCATTACGCGCACCCAGATCTAAGCCTTTAGAATAGACATAGCCCAGGGATGGACGCAAACCGAAATCAAACTGATATTGTACAACAGCTTCAACGTTCTGAGTTTTGTTAGCAAAACCTAAGTTTTCGCCAGTTTTAGTCATATTACGGGTTTCACCGTACATGATTGCTGCGTAAACGTTGTTCGCATCATATTTGCCGGACAGTGACCAGACTTCAGCGTTGTCACCGTATTGGTCTGCGGTCTGCTCGTCGGTACGATCTGATTTACCGTACGCAGCGACGAAGCCAAAACCGTCGATGTTGTAGTTAACAGACATGCTGTAACCGTCGCCGTTCGCTTTAAATACATCGCGATCGTCATTTTTACCCTGGTACTGAACGGCAAAGTTCAGGCCATCAACTGCTCCGAAGAAATCAGTGTTGCGGTAAGTGGCGACACCGTTGGTACGCTGGGTCATAAAGTTGTCGGTTGAGGCCCAGGAATCGCCGCCCCATTCAACCAGCATATCGGTGTACGCCGCAGCGTCATACGCAACGCCATAGTTACGGCCATAATCAAATGAACCGTAATCGTTAAGTTTCAGACCAGAGAAGGCCAGACGGGTGTCTTCATTTGTAACGCCATTACCTTCAGGCTGGCTGGCGTCCAGGTTGTATTCAAACTGACCGTATCCCGTCAGTTCAGAACTGATCTGCGTTTCGCCTTTAACACCGAAACGGGCATAAGAGGTGTCTTCATTTTCACTGTTGCTTTTATCAGTGTTGTTCCAGATGCGTTCGCCAACCATCTTTCCGTAAAAATCGACTTTATTACCGTCTTTGTTATAAATCTCAGCCGCATTTGCTGCGCCAGCCATTAATAAAGCGGGTACTAAAATAGCCAAAACTTTTCTTTTCATTATATATTCCCTTTATCTATAATTTGTATGAATATACGTAATTACCTCCGTAACTACATTGGCGATACTATTCTAAGAACGAGGGAATAGTTTCAAAAATAAATGTAATAAAATGATGTAAGTTATTTCTAAATATTTCAAATGATCTCATTATTTTTCATATCAATAATGTTGGTTACTACTATATTTGTCGTTTATGTAATTCGGCAGCGATATAATAAGAAATGAAAAAACGTTATTGTTTAGGATCAATTTGCCGCAAGATATTCTGGACCAGAGGTCGCGGCAGAGCGCATTTTGCGTTGAAATGTGATTGATTTCACAGCGCAGGGGGCAAAACGACTAAAAGGAACCGGTATGAACACTCAGCAGTGGCAACAACGCTTTGAAACCTGGCAGCGTAACCATCATTCCACCGAGGATGCGGCCCATGATATTTCCCATTTTCGTCGTGTCTGGATGACGGCGCAGAAGATAATGGAAGGCCAGTCGGTCGACCCGCTAATCGTGCTTACGGCATGTTATTTCCATGATATCGTCAGTCTGGCGAAAAATCATCCTGAGCGTGGCCAGTCATCCCGACTCGCGGCGAGCAAAACCCGGCACATCCTCAGCGACCAGTTTCCTGACTTTCCATCATCACTTTATGCCGGCGTTCAGCACGCGATTGAAGCCCACAGCTTTAGCGCTGGAATGGCCCCGCAAACGCTTGAGGCGAAAATCGTTCAGGATGCCGACAGGCTTGAAGCTCTGGGTGCCATTGGGTTAGCACGCGTTTTTGCGGTATCTGGACAGCTTGGCGTAGCGTTGTTTGATGCAGAAGACCCGTTTGCCGCCACGCGCACATTAAACGACCGGGCTTTTGCGCTCGACCATTTCCAGACCAAGCTATTACGTTTGCCTGAAACGATGCAGACCGACATGGGTCGGGAGCTCGCGCGGCATAACGCGGATTTCCTGGTGCAGTTTATGGCGAAACTGGGTGCAGAATTGCAAGGAGACTGTCTTGGCCTTGATACGCAGGTACTGAGCCGATTCCAGCGGAGTCTGTAAGGCGGAACTATGGTAATCTGTCTGTAGTCTTTTTTGACCGGTTGAAGGTATGCAGGAAAAATTATCAGTGACTGAGCCCGCGCTTCTGCTGGCAGATAAATCAACGGCAACGGTGCAGGAATTATTGTGCAAGCTGTTGACCATTTACGATGCAAAAACGCTGGTGAATCAGCTCAATACCCTTGGCGAGAGCCACTGGAGTCCGGCCATCCTCAAGCGTCTGGTCACCAGCGAGCGGGCAGGGCATCGTCTAAGTGAAGGCGAGTATCATCTTCTGCATAATCTGCTGCCTCGTCCCCCGGCCATCCACCCAAATTATGCGTTTCGGTTTGTCGACCTCTTCGCCGGTATCGGCGGGATCCGCAACGGCTTCGAAGCGATTGGTGGTCAGTGCGTGTTCACCAGCGAGTGGAATAAACACGCGGTGCGGACCTACAAGGCGAACTGGTACTGCGATTCCAACACGCATCAGTTCAATGAAGATATTCGAGATGTGACGCTCAGCCATAAAGCCGGTATCAGCGACGAGGAAGCGGCGAACCATATTCGACAGCATATTCCGCAGCATGATGTTTTGCTGGCAGGCTTCCCGTGTCAGCCATTTTCGCTGGCGGGTGTTTCGAAAAAGAACGCCTTGGGGCGCGCTCACGGTTTCGCCTGCGATACACAAGGCACGCTATTCTTTGACGTTGTACGCATTATTGATGCCCGGCGTCCGCCAATCTTTGTGCTGGAAAACGTCAAAAATTTAAAAAGCCACGACGGCGGAAAAACCTTCCGCATTATTATGCAAACCCTCGATGAATTAGGCTACGACGTCGCAGACGCCCAAAATATGGGGGCGGACGATCCCAAAATTATCGATGGTAAACATTTCTTGCCTCAGCACCGTGAGCGCATCGTGCTGGTGGGCTTCCGTCGGGATTTAAACCTGAAGGGCGATTTTACCCTGCGTGACATTCCGTCGCTTTATCCTGCGCGTCGCCCGTCGGTGGCCGATCTGCTGGAGCCTGCTTTCGACGCAAAATTTATCCTCACGCCGGTGCTGTGGAAATATCTCTATCGCTATGCCAAAAAGCATCAGGCTAAAGGTAACGGTTTTGGCTTTGGCATGGTGAATCCGGACAACCCGCTTAGCGTGACGCGAACGTTGTCGGCGCGTTATTACAAAGATGGTGCTGAAATCCTGATCGATCGCGGCTGGGATAAAGCCCTTGGCGAGGTGAATTTTGACGATCCGCAAAACCAGCGCCATCGTCCACGACGCCTGACGCCTCGGGAGTGCGCGCGCCTGATGGGCTTTGAATCGCCTCAGGGTTACGGCTTCCGCATACCGGTTTCGGACACTCAGGCGTACCGTCAGTTCGGCAATTCCGTGGTGGTACCTGCCTTTGCTGCCGTCGCGAAGCTGCTGGAGTCGCGCATTAAACTGGCGGTTAAGCAGCGCCAGAGTGAGGCCGTCAATGACGGATGTGCACGATAAGGCTACCCGCAGCAAAAACATGCGTGCCATCGGCACGCGTGATACCGCCATTGAAAAACGGCTGGCAAGTTTATTAACTCAGGCGGGCGTTGAGTTTCGCGTGCAGGATGCCTCGCTTGCCGGACGACCAGATTTCGTCGTCGAAAACTACCGGTGCATTATCTTCACTCACGGCTGTTTCTGGCATCATCACGACTGCTATCTGTTCAAAGTCCCCGCCACGCGGACCGATTTTTGGCTTGATAAGATTGGCAAGAACGTGGCGCGTGACAGGCGGGATATCGGCGCGTTATGTGCGCAAGGATGGCGAGTATTGATTGTCTGGGAGTGCGCCTTACGAGGCAGGATGAAGCTCAATGATACGGCGCTGACGGAGCGTCTGGAAGAGTGGATCTGCGGCGGCGGTCAGTCCGCGCAGATCGACGTCAAAGGTATTCACTCGCTTACGGTTTTTCCACTTCACACGGGGTAATCACCGGTTTAGCCGGTAACAGATATTTACCCAGCGTCACCAGCACCACCGCCATAATAATGACCCCCAGCGCCAGCCATTCGATGGAAGAGAGCGTTTCACCCGCGAACGTGGTACCCAGCAGCACGGCAACCACCGGATTGACGTACGCATAGCTGGTGGCGACGGCAGGGCTAACGTTGCGTATCAGGAACATATAGGCGTTGATCGCAATGACCGAACCGAATATCGCCAGATAACCCACGGCCAGTAATCCTGAAAGGCCCGGCATCGTCGTCATTTTTTCGCCCGTCAGGGTTGAGGCGAGCAAAAGAACAATCCCCGCAGCCAGCATTTCAATGGCACCCGCCATCATCCCGGTGGGCAACTCAATGCGTGAGCCCAGTACAGAACCAAATGCCCAGCTCATTGAGCCAATCAGAATCAGCAATGCGCCCCACGGATTCCCGCTCAGATTCCCGCCGCTGTTGAGCATGATAATTCCCGCGAGACCAATGCCAATACCCAGCCATTCGAGCTTGCGGGTACGCAGCCCAAAAAGACGGCTAAAGCAGAGTGTAAATAACGGAACGGTAGCGACCACCACCGCAGCGATGCCAGAAGGCACATTCTGATGCTCAGCAATCGTGACAAAACCGTTCCCGACCGCTAAGAGCAGCAGGCCGATCAGCGCCGCATTGAGCATCGGTCGCAGCGGCGGTAATTTATGGCCGCGGATCAGTAAGAACCCCAGCAACAGAACACCGGCCGACATAAAACGCACACCCGCCATCATCAGCGGCGGCCAGCTTTCCACGCCGATACGTATGACAAAATAGGTGGAACCCCAGATGATATAGAGCGAAAAAAGCGCTCCAATAAGTGGTAATAGTTGCCTGAAACGCATAGTCCCTCACGGCGTATTAAAAAGGTCGCTCATAGTAAACGTCAAAACTATCGCTCTGGCGAGCGCTTTAGTTGTATCAATGATGTGAATTATTTGTTGACTTGAGGTGCCTGTTTCAGGGTTCTCATTTTTGCTCCATACTAATCACTTAGATATCAAAATAAGAAGGATAGAGATTTTGGCGGGAAGTAGCTTATTAACATTATTGGATGATATTGCCACCTTGCTGGATGATATTTCGGTCATGGGTAAAATCGCCGCGAAGAAGACGGCGGGTGTGCTGGGCGATGATTTATCGCTAAACGCGCAGCAGGTTACCGGCGTTCGTGCCAACCGGGAGTTGCCGGTGGTATGGAGCGTGGCGAAAGGGTCGTTTCTCAATAAAGTGATTCTGGTGCCGCTGGCGTTGCTCATCAGCGCCTTTATTCCGTGGGCTATCACGCCGCTGTTGATGATCGGCGGGGCGTTCCTCTGTTATGAAGGCGTGGAGAAAGTGCTGCACTCATTTGCGTCGCGTAAGGATGACGAAACGCCGCAAGCGCGTCAGCAGCGGCTGGAAGCCCTCGCCGCGCAGGATCCGAAAGCCTTTGAACGCGACAAAGTGAAGGGCGCGATCCGCACCGATTTTATACTTTCGGCTGAAATCGTTGCTATCACGCTGGGTATTGTTTCACAGGCACCGCTCCTGAATCAGGTGCTGGTGCTGTCCGGGATTGCTATTGTCGTCACCGTTGGGGTGTATGGTCTGGTCGGGGTGATCGTGAAACTCGACGATATGGGCTATTGGCTGGCTGATAAATCAAGCAGGGTGGCGAAAGCCGTCGGTAAAGGTCTGCTGGTGCTTGCGCCGTGGCTGATGAAAAGTTTATCGGTGATCGGTACGCTGGCGATGTTCCTTGTCGGCGGCGGGATTGTGGTCCACGGTATTGCGCCGCTGCATCACGCGATTGAACATTTCGCGACAGCGCAGGGTGCCATTGTGGCGGCGATACTGCCTATGCTCCTGAACCTGGTCATCGGTTTTATCATCGGTGCCATTGTCATCGCGGGCGTTAAGCTTGTAGCAAAAATGCGCGGTGTTTCGCACTAAATGCCATACGCTGGATTACGCAAAAAGGCCGTTTCTCGTCTAGATTGAAACAGTTTCACCCTGATACTGGAGGCGGATATGGTCTTTGTGGTCAGTGATGAAGTTAAGCCGAAAAACGGTGGTCCATCGATGATAGTCACGGGGTATTCCAGTGGCATGGTGGAATGCCGATGGTATGATGGTTTCGGCATCAAGCGAGAAGCTTTTCGAGAAGATGAGCTCCTGCGCGGTGACGACCAACAGCGACGAGAGTCGGCTTAATCACGCAACGCCCGGCATGTCCGGGCGTTTTTGTCGGCTGTTAACGCGAGCGGTGTTTGTTTAAATCATAAAACCCGCCAGGCTTTGGTATTGTGCGGATAGGGCAGAGTTGTGAGCAGGGAGTGTGTGTGCAGCGCGATACCTTTGTAGCAAAGAAAAATCTTCTGGGGCGGTGGCGTAGCCACCCCGGACAAATTGTGAACATCTGCTTTCTGGTTGTCCTTGTCTTCTCGACTATTCTGACCTGGCGCGAAGTGGTGGTGCTGGAAGATGCCTATATTTCCAGTCAGCAGAATCACCTGGAAAATGTTTCGAGCGCATTAGACAGACAGTTGCAGTTCGGCGTCGATAAACTGCTTTTTTTCCGTAACAGTATGGGCGCGGCGCTGCATACGCCGCTGGCATTTGAAGTGCTGCATGGTGCGGTCGAGCGTTTTCGTCAACTTCGCTATTTACCTTACTGGCAGCTTGCCGTCGAAACACAACGCACGTTGCCTCTAAAAGGTGTCTCGGACGCCTTCGTTGAAAAAACTGAGCTGCTTTCCCGTGATGATAGCAAAATCGATAACGAGCTTTCTGCGGCGCTTGAGGTGGGTTATCTGCTGAAGCTGGCGATGCGCCCGAATATGGCTGAAAAGCGAGTCGTATATGTTTCGCGTGCCGGTTTTTATCTCGCCAGCGATGGCGTCGCGCAAAACGCGGAGATTGCGTCACGTTACTATCATCTGGTGACGCGCCCCTGGTTTACCCTGCAATCCGATCGTGAAAACCGCGCCCGCGGGGTGCAGTGGTTTATCACCCCAGCCTCATCGGGTTATATGGGGGAAGACGCTATTACCGCCAGCGTCCCTGTCTATTTTGATCGTTACTGGTACGGCGTCCTGGCGATGGACTTCACCATTCCGGCCATGAAAAAACTGTTGGTAGAGGCGGTCGACGGACGCAACGAGGGCGAGTATCAACTGTATGACAGCCGACTTAACCTGATTGCTTCGTCTGCCCCGTCAGTCAATGAAGTTGGAACGTTCGACGAGCGAGAAGTGGCGCAAATCGCGCAGGCCATAAGCACCGATACCGCAGGCGGTATTCGTCTGGGGCCGCGTTTTGTGAGCTGGCATCGACTCGACCATTTCAGCGGCGTCATTCTGCGAATTCATACGCTTGAAGAAGGCGTACAGGGTGACTTCGGTAGTATTAGTATTGCGCTTGCCCTGCTGTGGGCCTTGTTCACCGCCATGCTGCTGATCTCCTGGCTGGTGATTCGCCGAATGGTGAGCAACATGTACACCATGCAAAATTCGTTGCAGTGGCAGGCGTGGCACGATCCGCTTACCCGACTCAATAACCGCGGCGCGCTCTTTGAACGGGCTAACGCGCTGGCGGCAGTGTGCCGTCAGCAGCAGGTACCGTTCTCGGTGATTCAGATAGACCTCGATCACTTCAAGGATGTCAACGATCGCTTCGGTCATCAGGCTGGGGATAAAGTCTTAGCCCACGCCGCCTCGTTGATTGCCAGCGCTATGCGCGGCACCGATGTCGCCGGACGTGTAGGGGGCGAGGAATTTTGCGTTGTGCTGCCGGGTGCAACGGCAGAGCAGGCGGCGGCCGTGGCGGAGCGTATCCGTGCGCGCATTAGCAGCAAGCAGATACTGGTGAAGAAGAGTACCACGGTGTGCGTAAGCGCTTCTCTGGGCGTCAGCAGCACGGAAGAGAACGAAGCCTTTGACTTCGAGCAGTTGCAATCCATTGCCGATGCACGTCTCTATCTGGCTAAACAGCAGGGGAGAAATCAAGTGGTGTGCCGCGGTCCGGATAAAAAATGATCTAAGCCTTCCCGCCAGCCATCGGGTCCGGATTGCTGGGTATGATAAACCCGCTCTGGAATGTCATCCTGTAGCGTAATCCCAAGTCGGTTGATACCTTTTACTACCACGGCGTAATCGACGTTATCCAGCAGGGGGGCGTCGTTTGGCCCATCGCCAAGTCCGATGGTCGTAGGGACAAATCCCTCGCGCTTGCGGTATTCATCAATAAGCCAATTCACGGCCTGGTCTTTACCTCCGCGCGCATCCAGAACGTGCCAAAACCGCGCACCCTGAACAAACGTAAATCCCAACTGGGTGAGTTCGGTTTCAAACTGCGTCATCCGCACGTCGCTGTCGCGCCAGATAAGGGTCACCGAGGCCTCATGCAGACGCGCCAACGTTGAACGTTCACGGTTGAGCCCGGTCCATTCGCCGATCGTCTTTTCATCGACATCGTCAAAGGTGGTGAATTTATAGCCTCCTCGTTCACGCAGCGTATCGATAACCTCTTTGATGTCACTGTGCGGTGTACCGTTGATCAAACGAGGGGCATCGGGATGATCGTTCCAGCGTACGTCTAACTGAATGACGGCCCCATTCTCGGCAATAAAAGGTAATCCCTCCAGCCCCAGGTCTTGTTGAATTTCAAGCGTTTCTGCGGCCGTTTTGCTGCTGCACAGAATCACCGGAATCTGGTGGTCCTGCAATTTCTCCAGCCATAGCGCGGCGGGCTGCCAGTCGTAGGTATGAATATCCAGCAGCGTACCGTCAAGGTCGGTGAATACCAACAGCGTCTCCTTGAGTAAGGACATAGCAACTCCTGATGACGTATATGTGGTGTAAATGAATATATCCTTGTCATACAAAAAAATTGCGGATAAGGTTTATCCGACATCAGATTTCCTGGTGTAACGAATTTGTAAGTGCTTCTTGCTTATGCAAGTTTGATCCCGGTCACCCCATGACCGGGATTTTTTTCGCCTTAGCGATTCACTTCCGTCACGCTGAAATCGTGGATGTCGAGTTCAAAGGCCTCGGCAAGCTCAGTGTAAGTGTGATAGTCCCGTCCATTTACGATGACGCGATTGGGATCGTCCGCCGTACGACGGACCTCGCTTTCACTGATTTCGTTAATCGCGGCGAGCAGGGCATCGACATCGACGCTCACTTCCCGCTTGGCCGTCTCGCTGTACTCTTTTGACGTCTTCATTACGCATACCTCTTTTAGCCGTATCCAACGTTAAGTATAGACTGCCTGGAAAAGCGGCAATTGCACGCGCAGGCGCTGCCAGTTGTTGCGAATTGTTCTACACTGGCTCAAAACCACAGGAGGATTTTATGAAGGTCAACGATCGGGTTACCGTAAAGACAGACGGCGGGCCGCGTCGCCCTGGCGTGGTACTGGCAGTAGAACAATTCAGTGAAGGCGTGATGTACCTGGTGTCGCTGGAAGATTACCCGCTCGGGATCTGGTTCTTTAACGAGCTTGGTCATTCTGACGGCGTGTTTGTGGAACTGGCTGAGTAGACGAGCGTCGGGTGACGACTGGATTACCCGACCCACTTTTTGGCGCGCGTTAATGGAAAAATCTCTGGCGAGGCCAGAGATTGATGTTGTGCAGAAGATATCAAAAGTGGTTAGCGCATGTTCACGAAAATGCCATTCGTCACATTATCCGTCAGACGAACAACATGATAAATAACTTGTTTATTATGCGTTTTAATTTTCCTTTTAATATTTCCCTTATGTGACGAAACGGTTTTTGCTTTGATGTTCATTTGGTCGGAAATCTGAATTGTCCCTTGCCCTGCCATCCACATTCTCAACATACTTGATTCAGTGCGGCTTAATGATAACGTGGGTAAGTTAAACTCTCCTACACTCTTCACTTCTTTATTCAAATAATCGCCCAAAATGTCATCCAGTGACTCGGGCTTAATCGATTTAGAACTGATCAATAAGTTTTTACGCACCAACAAATATTCGTCGAAATGGATATTTGCAATGGCCATAAAAACAATAAACAGGGTTGTAGGATGCTGATTAATGATTTGCTTAATGTGCTGACTGTTGGCTGGATCGTGAATGAAACAGTCCTCATTAATAAACACCACGCCGGGCTTGTGAAGTTCACAAGCGGCTGCAAGTTCTTCAACGTTATGAACATCGTTGATGTCTCGTTTTCTAACCCCTCTGCTTGCAAGATACCCGGTTAGCCCTAGCCGGGTGTAACTGCATAAATCCATAATGATCGTTGACATGGCATACCCTCACTCAATGCGTAACGATAATTCACCACCTGCCTGAGAGCTCATAAACAGCCATACGGGATGGATAAAAAGGTATTAACCTGTGAGCAATACATAGACTTTCAGGCGAACTCACTATCCCGTAAAGTTACGTATAATTTGCCAGGAATCTTCTTAAAGTAAAGTAAATATTAAGTATTGTGAAGGGTGTAAAAACAAATAAACCGCATCAGATATATCCTGGTAGATGTTTTTAATGTTTTATTTTAGGAATATCCTCAGAGAGACAATATAAACATCAGGGGTTAATATTTCGGGGTAGTTCACTCACAATATTGGCTAACAGATTGAATATTTCACCGAATAAATGTTCACAGAACGGAGCGATGAGCGGCATTAACAGCCCCATCAATATCATCCCGACGGTAAGCGTCACCGGGAAGCCGATGACAAATACTGAAAGCTGCGGCGCCATACGGTTTAGCAAACCTAATGCAAGGTTCACCGTCAGCAGCAGCGTGATGATCGGCAGTGCCAGCATTAGCCCGTTGAGGAAAATCAGCCCGGCGGCCCGCGTCAATGCCAGGAAGGCGTTGCTGTTCACCGGATTATCGCCAATCGGCAGCGTGTGGAACGTGTCCACCAGCATGGAGATCAGCCACAAGTGGCCGTTTAAGGTTAAGAACAGCAGCATCGCCAGCATATCGATCAATCGTGCCAGAACCGGCATGTTGAGGTGGCTTGCGGGATCGACGAAGGTAGCAAACGACAGACCCATCTGTAAGCCAATAAGCTCACCTGCGGTACGTATCGCGGCAAAAGCCAACTGCATGGTGAACCCGATAGCCACGCCAATGAGCACCTGCTGGAGTGCCAGCCATACCGCCTGCGCGGAAAAGATAGCGACGTTAACCGGCGGTAATGAGGGGGCGATAACAAAGGTAATGAGCATGCCGAGCCCCACTTTGACGCGTTTGGGGATCGACTTTTCGCTCAGAATGGGGGCGGTCATGATAAGCGCCATGACGCGCAGCAAAGGCCAAAAATAGAGCCCGAGCCAGTGCATCCATTGATCGCTGGTGAAATGCAGCATCTCTGAGTCAGCCGATGATGTACGGCAGATTGGTAAACAGATTACGCATGTAATCCAGCAGCAGGTTTAGCATCCACGGTCCGGCGATAATAATGGCCACGAAGACGGCAATGATTTTCGGAATAAACGAGAGCGTCATTTCGTTGATCTGCGTTGCAGCCTGCAAAATACTGATAATCAGACCGGTAACCAGCGCAACCAACAGCAGAGGAGCGGCAACGGAGATGGCGACTTTCATCGCTTCCGTGCCCATCATCATGACCGATTCAGGAGTCATTTCGCGCGCCTCAACTGTAGAAACTTTGCGCCAGCGAACCGACGAGCAATTGCCAGCCGTCAACCAGTACGAAGAGCATGATCTTAAAGGGCAGGGCAATGGTTGCCGGTGGCACCATCATCATACCCAGCGCCATCAGGACGCTGGCGATCACCAGGTCGATTATCAGGAACGGGATGAAAATGGTGAAGCCAATCTGGAATGCGGTTTTCAACTCGCTGGTAACATAGGCGGGCAACAGGATGCGCATCGGTACCGCTTCGGGTCCCTGAATGGGCCCTTCGTTTGCCAGACGAGCAAACAGCGCAAGGTCGGCTTCGCGCGTCTGGCGTAGCATAAACTCACGTAATGGCTGAGCGCCTTTTTCCAGCGCTTCCTGCATAGAGATTTTATCTTCGCTAAACGGCTGATAGGCGTCGGCATAAATCTTATCGATAACCGGCGACATAATAAAAAAGGTCAGAAACAGAGCCAGACCCAGCAATACCTGGTTTGGCGGTGCGGACGGTGTGCCCAGCGCGTTTCGCAATAAACCGAAGACGATGATGATGCGGGTGAAGCTGGTCATCATCAGCAGGATCGCCGGGATAAAGGTCAGCGAGGTGATAAATACCAGCGTCTGAACCGGCAGCGACCAGCTTTGTCCGCCTCCGGCCATTGGCGTTGAAATCAGACCGGGCAACTGGGCATAAACGGCGGGAGCAAACAGGCCGACACCCGCGAGCGTCAGGGTTAACAAACGGCGCATTACGATCTCCCGGAACGCTTAAGCAAACTCTTTAACACGGACTGAAAATCCGCTGGATTCTCTGCACTCACTTCGCCCAGAGCAGGCGCGGGAGGCAGCTTATGTAATACAGTGATCTGCGATGCCGTTACGCCCAGCACCAGCCGGGCATCTTCCACATCTACAATCACGACGCGTTCGCGTGGACCGAGCGAAGTGCTTGCGCTCACCTTTAACCCGCGCGTTGTCGCGGTTTTGCCGGCCACGCCAAAGCGCTTTGCCAGCCACGCAGCGATAAGAATAAAGGCAATAATACCCAACAGCGCGCCGCTGACCTGTAGCAGTGGCGAGCCGGGAACCGCAGAGGGTTGTGATACCGTTGCCTGGGTTTTCATGCTTAACGGCTCAGACGACGCATACGTTCTGACGGGGTGATAATGTCGGTAATACGTACGCCGTATTTATCGGCAACCACCACCACTTCACCCTGTGCAATCAGGTAGCCGTTGATCAGAATGTCCAGCGGTTCACCCGCCAGGCCATCCAGCGCAACGACGGAACCCTGGGTCAGACGCAGCAGCTCTTTAATGGTCATACGTGTACGGCCCAGTTCAACCGTCAGTTTGACCGGGATATCCATAATCAAGTCGATATCCTGCAGCGTGCCGCTCACGTCACCACCGCCAAGTTGCTGGAATACCGCGTCCGCCGCGGTTTTGCTGGCAGGTGCTTTTTGCTCGTTTAACGCATCAGCCCACAGATCGTCCAGTGCTCCGCTGTTTTCATCGGACGGATTGTTCATATCACTCATTTGGGCTGTTCCTCATTCAGCGAATTCAGTATCGGATTGATCAAGTGCTCAACGCGTAACGCGTACTGACCGTTTACCGTGCCGTACTGGCTGGTCAATACCGGCACGCTATCCACATGGGCAATAATGCGGTCGGGTTTATCTATCGGCAGCACATCACCGGGTTTTAATTTGAGTATCTGGGATAACCGCAGGGGGACTTCGGCAAAACTGGCGATCAGTTCCAGCTGTGAATGCTGTACCTGGCGTACCAAGTTTTCGCGCCAGTTTTGGTCTTCGTTGCGGGAGTTTTCCAGCGGCGGATTAACCAGAACCTCGCGTAGCGGTTCGATCATGCTGAACGGCAGACAAATATTGAATTCGCCGGTCAGGTTACCGATTTCCACATGGAAGGGGGTGTTCACCACGATGTCGTTTGGCGAGGTAGTGATGTTGGTGAATTTCACCTGCATCTCAGAACGCACATACTCCACATCCAGCGGATGAATCGCTTTCCACGCGTCGCTGTAAGATTCCAGCGCCAGCTTCAGCATGCGGTTGATTACGCGCTGTTCGGTATGGGTAAATTCGCGTCCTTCTACCTTCGTCGGGAAACGACCGTCGCCACCGAAAAGGTTATCCACTGCGATAAATACCAGGCTCGGTGAAAACACGAACAGCCCGGTTCCGCGCAGCGGCTTCAGATGGATAAGGTTAAGGTTGGTTGGCACCGGCAGGTTGCGGGCAAACTCGTGGTAAGGCTGGATGCGAATCGCACCGACGGTAATATCCGGGCTACGGCGCAGCAGGTTAAACAGTCCCATACGGAACTGACGTGCAAAACGTTCGTTGATGATCTCCAGCGCCTGAAGACGCTCGCGCACCACGCGACGCTGGGTATTGGGATCGTAGGGACGAATGTTGCTTTCGCCGCCTGAACCCGGTTTTGGATCATCGCTCTGGTCGCTGTCGCCATTAAGCAGCGCATCGATTTCCGCTTGAGAAAGAATACTATCGCCCATGTCTCTACCGCAGGATGAAAGCTGTATACAGAACGTCAGTGACTTCCTGCTTAGGTTGACCGGCTACCAGCGGTGCCGCCAGCGATTGCTTGATAGCATCGACCAGCTTTTGTTTACCGTCATCAGTAGCGAGCCCGGAAGCCTCCTGGCGCGAAAAAAGCAGCAACAGACGGCTACGCACTTCTGGCAGATATTCGCTCAGGCGAGTGCGGGTTGCTTCGTCTTTAAGACGCAGCGTAATACCAATATAGAGCACGCGATCGGCATCGCCCAGGTTAACGGTGAACGTATCCAGGGCGAAAAATACCGGGGCCGGTGGCGGGGGGAGTTCCGCTTTGGCGGCAGCGGACGGGGCTTGCTGCATACGCCAGTAGCTAAAGCCTGCGGTGGCGCACGCGGCAAGCGTGATCAACACCAGCAGCGGGATCCAGATGGAGCGCTTGCTTTTTTTGTTGATAGCGGAGTCAGTCATCTGATACGAGCTTCCTGTTTCGGTACAGCTAATGAGGTGATTATCCCGTGTCCTGCTTTGGTCAAAGCGTGGAAAAGACGAGGATAATCACGCTACCTCTGGCGTTTAGGCAAAGATGTCTACCGCGCCGTTTCCACGAGCAGCGGACTGCAGTGCGGCAGGCGTGACCAGTAATTCATCACTTTCGTCATTAAATCCGCCCTGCTGACCTGAACGCGAGGCGTGTTGTTGCTGCTGAGATGACGACTGCTGCTGGCCTGCAGAGCTTTCGCTGCTGATGCTGCTTTGGGAAAGCTGAATACCGTTTTCCGCAAGCTGGGTGCGTAACATCGGCAGGGCAGCTTCGAGCGCTGCACGCACGTGGCTATGCCCGGAAATCATCTGCAACTGTGCCTGGTTATCATCCAGTTTAAGCGAAATTTGCACCTGGCCCAGATCTTCTGGATGCAGGCGCAATTCGGCGCTTTGCTGCCCCTGTTTGGTGAATAACGTCACGTGCTGGCTAATGGCCTGCTGCCATTCATGCGTACCCAAAGGCTGGCTGATAACCGGTGCTGTCGCCACGGTGGCAGCGGCAGGCTGCGCGGTAGCGTGGCTGGACATCACCGGGGCCAGCGTGGCGGTTGGCGTGGCAGAAGACGACGTGCTGGAGGCTTCCTGTTTTGCGGCGGCCGCAGCGGCGGCTGGCGTGAGCTGCGCGCTAGTCGACAGGTTTACGTCTGTATCCTGCGTGTCGGGCTGAGTTTTGCTCTGGTCGGCGATGTCGTTGTGAAGCACTGACGGACGGCCGGTGCTGGCCTGCGGCAGCGACGTTTTCGCGGTGACCGCATCGGTGCTAACCGGCTGAGCCGTCACCGTCGCGGTAGTTTGCTGATGCGGTAACATCGCCATCAGGGCGCTAAGTCCTGCCAGCTCCTCTTCGTTTAGCTCGGTTTGGCCGTCATCTTTTTGCACCGCAGCGGTTAACGTTTTCAGCGCATCGCTGTGGGTCGCGGGCATTAATCCGGAGACCAGGCTTTGGATAGTCGTCGTGGCTTTTACGGTATCTTCAGTGGCAAGGGCATCCTGACGTGCCAGCAAATCGGCCAGTTTGGCCGGAATAGCGCTCTTGCCATCCTGTTGCAGCGCGGCTTTGGACAGCTTACCGCTGGCGGCCTTAAGGTCGGCCAGCGTCAGGGGAGCCTCTTTTCCTTTACCTGCGGTATCGGTCAATGCACCCGCCAGCAGCGAGAGAAAATCTTGCGCGCCGTCAGCGCCTTTACCGGAAAGCGTACTGCCGGACAGGTCACTGTCGGTCATCAGCAGTTGTTGCAGTGTGATCATTCAGGTTTCCTCATTGATGCGCGCTGGGCAAACTCATCCATTTTCTTCTGGTCAAGACGGTTTTCGGCAAGCAACGTGGCGGCGGTTTGCCGGTCCTGTAATGTTGTCCAGGCCTGCAATCGCTGCTTCTTTTCTCGCCAGAAATTGAGCGCCTTATCAACTTTCTGGTCCCACTGGGTAAGCTGGTGGCGATGCTGGTCTATCGCTTTTTCCAGCGTCTGAATGAACTGTTGATAGTTTATCCAGCGTTGGCTGCCAATGCCCTGTGTCATATCGGTATTGAGGTTGGTGCGATATTCATGCTGATAGTCGATCAACATCGTCAACTGTTCTTCAGCCTGCTGGTATCCCCGTCGCATCGCGCCAAGCTGCAATGCGGCATCGTCGACTTCTTTTTCAGCCAGATCTTTCAGCGTCGTTAATGCGCTGTTTTGCGCCATGATCTTCGCCCTCCACCTGTATTACGCCTGCGGGAAAATCAGCTCTAAAGCCTGAAGAGAATCTTCCCAGTCGGCGCGTTCAAATATGCCTTGTTGCAAAAAGGCCTCCAGCTGCGGCCAGAGCGTAATGGCCTTGTCGAGCATCGGATCGCTGCCTTTGGCATACGCCCCGACGCTCACCAGGTCGCGGTTGCGCTGGAAGCTGGAAAGCAGTTGTTTGAAGTTACGCACGCGGGCGTAATGCTTCTCGGTGATAAGCGAGGTCATCGCGCGGCTGATCGACGCTTCAATATCAATGGCCGGGTAGTGTCCGGCTTCAGCCAGTCGGCGTGACAGCACGATGTGACCGTCAAGGATTGCACGCGCGGAGTCGGCAATCGGATCCTGCTGATCGTCGCCTTCGGTTAGCACCGTATAAAATGCCGTTACTGAGCCACCACCGGTAATACCGTTGCCCGCACGTTCAACCAGCGCAGGCAGTTTGGCAAAGACCGAAGGCGGATAACCTTTGGTTGCCGGCGGTTCACCGATAGCCAGCGCGATTTCACGCTGGGCCATCGCGTAGCGCGTCAGGGAATCCATAATCAGCAACACGTGCTGGCCGCGATCGCGAAAATCTTCTGCGATACGCGTGGCGTAAGCTGCACCCTGCATACGCAGCAGCGGCGAAACGTCCGCCGGTGCAGCAATCACGACGGAACGTGCCCGACCTTCGGTGCCGAGGATATTCTCGATAAAATCTTTAACTTCACGGCCACGCTCGCCAATCAGGCCCACGACAATGACGTCCGCCTGGGTGTAGCGCGCCATCATGCCGAGCAGGACCGATTTACCCACGCCGGAACCCGCGAACAAGCCCATTCGCTGCCCACGACCGACGGTCAGCAGGGCGTTAATAGGGCGCACACCGGTATCCAGTACGTGTTCAATGGCGGTACGTTGCAGCGGGTTAAACGGCTGAGTGATCAGCGCACCGGTCTCGGTGGTATCGGGAGAGGGCAGGCCATCGAGCGGCTTGCCGCTGCCGTCAAGCACACGGCCCAACAGCGCTGGACCCAGTGGCAATTGCTTACCGCTTTGTAGTCCGTCGCCGGAAATGTTTTTCGCGTAAACACGTGCGCCGGGCAAAATGCCTTCGACTTCTTCGAGTGGCATCAGGAACAGACGCTGACCGTTAAAACCCACCACTTCGCTTTCAACTTCCTGAGTCTCGTTGCCGGTCTGTCTTTCAATGACGCAGGTCGCGCCCAGTGGCAATTGCAGTCCGGTCGCTTCCAGTACCAGCCCGGTTGCGCGGGTCAGACGACCATAGCGGCGAACCGAGGGCAGCTGTGACATCTTCGTTTCGAAGTTATCGAGTGTGTTAAGCCAGCGCGTGAGACGGGCGGTCATCAGACAACTCCCGGTGCGGCCAGTCGGCACAGTTCCTGCCAGCGCGTGGCGACGCTGGCGTCCAGATCGCCCTCATCGGCAGACACTTTACAGCCGCCGTGATGCAGTGACGGATCGCCACGCAGTCGCCAGCCGTGCAGGCTAAGGGTCGCGCCCAGCATCTCTTCAACGCGCTGGAGATCGTCAGGATGAACGCGCAGCTGAGGCTTGCCGCTAAACAGCGGCTCCTGCTGTAGCAAACCCTGAATCTGTTTAATCAGCGAGGAATTATCCACGGCTGGGGTATGGCCAATGACTTGACGTGCCGCCTCCAGCGCCATTTGCATCAGGCGCGAGGCGATGACGCTGTCCAGCGCGTCGAGGGTGTTTTGAAACTCGCTGACCAACTGCTGCATACGGGCATGGATCGGTGCTTGCTGCTGACGCGCCTGCTCCATCCCCTGTTCAAGACCTTTACTTACGCCTTCCTGATAACCCTGGTCATGGCCTTTCTGCCGGCCTTCACTCATGCCCGCATTAAAACCCTGCTCGTGCGCCTGCATTTGCAGTTGTGCCAGCATTTGCGCACGTTGCTCTTCTTCGCTGAGCTCCGGCACCTCTGGAGTACTGCCTTCCTCGCTGGGTTCGGCTAACGCTGGCATAAACTCCATCATGGGAGGTGCCAGATCGTCCGGAGTCCAGCGTTTCCACGGCAGCTCATTAGACATATGCATCGTCTCCGCTGCCGATCACCATCTCGCCGGTTTCTGCCAGACGTCGTACGATAAGCAGGATCGCTTTCTGTTCGTTTTCCACCTGAGACAGACGAACCGGGCCACGGTTGGCAAGGTCGTCGCGCAGGATATCCGCCGCACGTTGAGACATGTTGCGCAGGAACTTCTCGCGCAGCGGCTGCTCGGCGCCTTTGAGCGCGATAAGCAGGGATTCGGAATCCACTTCCTGAAGCAGGCGCTGGACGCTGCGATCGTCGACTTCGACCAGGTTTTCGAACAGGAACATCTCGTCGATAATTTTCTGTGCCAGCTCGCCGTCGAATTCGCGCACGGCGGTGATAACCGCTTCTTCCTGCTGCGTTTTCATCAGGTTGATAATTTCTGCTGCCGTTCTCACGCCGCCCATTTTGCTGCGCTTGAGGTTCTGGCCGTCGAGCAGGCTGTTCAGCACTTCAGTCAATTCGGCCAGAGCTGCCGGCTGAACACCGCCGAAGGTGGCGATACGCAGCATCACGTCGTGACGCAGACGCTCGTCGAACAGCGCCAGAATATCCGCGGCCTGGCCACGTTTGAGGTGAACCAGGATGGTCGCGATGATCTGCGGATGCTCGTCGCGGATAAGATCCGCGGCGCTCTGCGGCTCCATAAAGTTGAGCGTTTCGATGCCGCTGGCGGTATCGCGTGTTTCCAGAATATCTTCCAGCAGACTGGCCGCGCGTTCTTCACCGAGCGCTTTGACCAGCACCGAACGCAGATATTCGTTGGCGTTGACGTTAAGCGCAGCAAACTGCTCGGCTTCTTGCTCAAACTCGGCCAGCACTTCGGTCAGCTGTTTATTAGAAATCTGACGGACGTTTGCCATCGCCGCACTGAGCACTTGTACTTCACGCTGGGAGAGGTGTTTAAACACCTCTGCCGCACGATCTTCACCGATGGTCATCAGCAGGATGACGCTTTTATCCGTACCCGAAAGGTTACTCATCTTCGTTACTCATCCACTGGCGAATGACCAGCGCGACAACGCGCGGATCGTTATCTGACATTTCGCGAATACGCTGGCTCATGACCTCAGCACCCAGACGCTGGTTAGCACGACGCTGCTGCGTCTGCTCGTCTTTGCTCAGGCGAACTTCCACCGCTTCTTCGACTTCCTGACGCGCGCTCATATGTTCTTGCGCGGCTTTGGCTTCTTCTGCACGACGGTTGAGCTGCGGACGAATCCCTTTACGCCACAGCAACCATGCGACAATCAGAACCAGCAGCCAGCGACCGGCGGACAGCATCTGGTCGATGAAGGCCTGCTGTTGCCAGAACGGCAGTTCGCCACCCGTCTGATCGGTGACGGTGAACGGAGAGTTCACAACGTTCAACGTATCGCCGCGTTTCTCGGAGTAGCCCATCGCTTCACGCGTCAGGTCTTCGATTTGCTTCATCTGATCGGTGGTCAGCGCCAACGGCTTGCCGTCAGGCAGCATTTTATAGTTCACCACTACGGCAACCGACAGACGTTGCACATCGCCCACGTTCATTTTGGTGTGGAGAATGGTGCGGTCGACTTCGTAGTTAGTGGTTTCGTTACGGCTGGAGTTTCGTGGTCCCGAACTGGCTGCGGTCGACGTGGTCTGTTGCTGACCATTCTGCTGGTTCGCCGGAGGCGTGGAGATCGGGGCGTTATTTGCCGGGGCAGGCTGGTTGGACAGCGCACCCGGTACGCCGCCCGGATACGGGCCGCCGATCTGCTCGGTAGTATTCATCTGGCGTGAACGCATCACCGCCTGTGAGGCATCACCGTTAGGGCTGTACTGCTCCTGGGTCTGTTCTTTATTCGCAAAGTCGATCTGCGCGGTAACCTGCGCATGCACGTTACCGTTCCCGACGATGGGGCCAAGGATGGCTTCGATGCGGCGCTGAACGCGGCCTTCAACGTCGGTGGCGTATTTCAACTGCGCGTCGTTCAGGTCGCGGCTGCTGGTATTCGACTGGGTAAGCAAATGGCCACCCTGATCGACCAGCGTGACGTTGCCTGGCGGTAAACCGGCCACGGCGCTAGAGACCAAGTGCGTCACCGCGCTGATTTGCCCTTCATCAAGAGCACGGCCAGGTTCGAGGTTAACGGTGACAGAGGCAGAGGGGGATTTTTGCTCACGAACAAACAGAGTTGGTTTTGGCATCGCTAAATGGACGCGAGCGCTTTTTACCGGGCCCAGCGTTTCAATTGTGCGGGCAAGTTCACCTTCGAGTGCGCGCTGGTAGTTAACCTGCTCGCTGAACTGGCTAATGCCGAATTTTTCCTGATCCAGCAGTTCAAACCCGACGGCACCGCCTTTCGGCAGCCCCTGTTGGGCAAGGCGTAAACGGAGTTCGTGGACTTTATCGGCAGGAACTTCAAGTGCGCCACCGTTATCAGAGAAACGGTAGGGGATATTCATCTGGGTCAGTTGGGTAACGATGGCCCCGCCGTCCTGATCGGTCAGGTTACTGTAGAGCGTGCGGTAGTCAGGGCTTTTTGCCCACAGAACCATCGCTACAAGAATCGCAATGGCGGCAGCGCCTGCCACGATCAATGGGATTTTAGGGTTCGCGCGCAGGCGGTTCATCCACTCGAGCGATTTATTTTGCGGTGCTGCCGATGCTGTCGCAGTCATAGCGCACCTCGCGGCTCTTCGTGAATAACGTTATTCGTGTAGAGAAACAAAACTGACTCCCGGGTCGGCAAACACGACAAAAGTTCCATATGGATGGCACCGTCATTATTTGATGATTCAGGATTTTCTATGGCTCAAATAACCCGATTTTTTCACGCTATTTAGCGCCTTTATCTTATTGACAAGGTGCTAGTCTTGACCGCATAAAAATCCATCCAGGGGAAAGTCATGGCTATACAAGGCATTGAAGGGGTACTCAGTCAGTTGCAGGCAACGGCGATGACGGCCCGCAACCAGAGCGTGGCTGACGTACAGCCGGGTATCAGCTTCGCAGGCCAACTGCATGCCGCCCTCGACCGTATCAGCGATACGCAGACCGCTGCCCGCACCCAGGCAGAAAAGTTTAGCCTTGGCGAACCCGGCGTTGCGCTTAATGATGTGATGACCGATTTGCAAAAATCATCAATCTCTATGCAGATGGGTATTCAGGTTCGTAATAAGCTGGTGTCGGCTTATCAAGAAGTGATGGGCATGCAGGTTTAAGTTTTAACTAATTGAAAATATTTAATTTTCCTGAAAGGCTGAATGTAAGGCCGAAGGTTTAACTTGCCTTTATGCAGGTCAATGAAAGACCCAAAATGCAGCTGATCAGGGATTATACGTGGAACTCTCTTATCATTATTTGTAGAATAACAAAATCAGAAGCATCTTAATGGATTATTAAAAGAGAATGAGAATTCATAGCATTGACTATCTGAGAGGGCTTATGGCCCTCTCTATTCTTTTGTACCATCTGACAGCCTGGACTATTGGCGTCCCACAGTCTGATACGATTCTGGGAAAGTTAGGGATTTATGGAGTATCTATATTTTATATCGTGAGCGGGATGTCTATGTATATATCATATAAAAATACCGCGTGGACCTTAAATTCAACAGTTTCATTTTTTGTTAGGCGTTTCGCCAGGTTGGCTCCTGTCTACTGGATTGCAATGGCCCTTGTAATAGGTCTTGCCGTTATCACTGCACCGGTACTTCGCATTGACTGGCCTGTTTATCTCTACAATTTCACTCTGTCATTTGGTATCTTCGAACCAACAAAATATATGGTAACAGGGGGATGGTCGATTGGTAACGAAGTTGTTTTTTACCTATTTTTCCCATTCCTAATGTTGGCTATCAGGAATAAGTTTGCCTTTGCAATAGCAAATGTTTTGCTATTTTATTTCTATATATACTTTTGTTTTATTGCTATTAATTCATCTTCAGATGTAGGTTCAGAGTGGGCTAAATATATTAACCCTTTAAATCAGGCGCTGCTATTCTCTGGCGGAATTGCGATCGCTTATCTCTCTATGAGTTACAAAATAGTGTTATCAAACAAAGTGACAGGATTGATGGTGCTCTTTTGCGCGGCCGTGTTTTGTATACTACCCGCAGAGGGAAACCAGATTACTATCATCACTGGATGGAAGCGAATTGCGTTTACAGCGGTAATTTTCGCATTGTCATACTTCATTTTTAATCTCAAAACGGATGAGAAAAATATCGTTGAGAAGTGCCTCAAATTTCTTGGCGATATTTCATACCCACTGTACCTACTACATGGAATCCTATTTATTATTACTAGTAGATATATATTTCCGTTGTTAGGTAATATTACAAAAGACGCAAGGTTAGCTTTCTGTTTATTTGTTTTTGCACCCTTTGTTATGCTTGTTTCTTATGCGATATTCCGACTAATTGAAATGCCAGTAATTCACTTGGCCAAAAATATTACCGTGATCGAAAAAAGAAGTGTCACAGATGAAAAAATCCATCGTACTACAACTGCATAATTATTTTATTCTTACTCTAGTGCTGCGGAGCCCTGGTAACTCGCAAATTGGAAATATTTGAAATTACTGCATTGAATAGAATAAATGACTTACGGCTACACCATGATCCAGTTGAGTTATAAAAGCGTTTCCGAAATGATTTACGGTCCGGGGTCATGATGAAAGCTTTTTAACATCCTTTACCCATAGTGATCGACTTTTTCTTCAGGTCGGTCACCCCCATGTTTATGCCTCCACTGCCGTTCCCCTGGGTGCACCGTTGTTCATTGTCATCCGGTCTTCTAACCAACGCTTAATCATAGCGTACCCAACGGCCATGAGCGACTTCATCAACGGATTCTTATGCCTGAGTGGCAAGTGTCTACTATGTCCCTGAACAAGTGTCCATGATGTCCCCGGATCGTATATCCTGAAAATGTAGAGAGAGTTCATTGCGCAAATCATCAATTTTTGATGTTTACTTAGCGCTGCCTTGGTTTTTTAGTCAGTACTATTTTTACATAGCCATCTTACGCTGGCGGCTTTAACGCTTTAATGCCACAATCTTTTTTTCTTCACATGCGGGAAATCTGATGAAAAAAATAGTGATGGTTGGCGCGTTGCTGGCGTTAACCGGTTGTGTGCAGGTCGATAATTATCAGGACGTGATTAAGCATCCTGTCCCTGCTCATCTGGCGGGTTACTGGCAGTCGAAAGGGCCGCAAAGCAAGATGGTCAGCCCGGAAGCGATTGCTACGCTTGTGGTGACGCAAGAGGGCGATACGCTGGATTGTCGTCAGTGGAAAAGCGTTGTGGCGGTGCCGGGTAAGATTATGCTGCGCTCGGACAATTTTTATAACGTCACGAGCAAGCTCGATATCTATCAGCTCGAACGTGAAGGCAGTACGCTGGAATACGACGGGATGGAGCTACAGCGCGTCGACCGTCCAACGGTGGAATGCGCAAATTATCTGACGAAAAATCCGCTTGAGAGCACACTGCCTTAAGCGCATTTGCCGGGCAAAACGCAAATCTTGCCCGGCTATTCAATCTGCTACAACACATCCTCCATGACCCAAATGCTCACGCTGCCACCGTTACAGGTAAACGTGCCTTCACCATCGGCTGCGGTCGTGACGGTCTCCTCTCGATTACCCAGAAAATCACGCCAGGTCTTATCGCCGTAGTTTTCCCCGAGTGGGATAACTTTTTCGCCCTCATCGCCGTTGGACAGCACCACCACGCAGCCCGGCGCGTCGTCGGTACCACTGCGGCTGAACGCGATACAGTTTGGGTGATCAAAATAGAGCGTCTGTACGCCGTGGGCAAAACGCTGGCGCGCCAGAATCAGCTCGTGCAACTGCTCAATGACCGGCATATCGATATGATAGGTTTCACCATCGCCGCCGGTATCGTCATAACTTGCCCCAAACAGATCCGGGTAAAACACGCTTGGAACCCCGTTTTCGCGCAGCAAGATAAGCGCGTAGGCCAGCGGTTTGAACCAGGCTTCAACCGGCGCTTCCAGCGCCTGTAGCGGCTGGGTATCGTGGTTGGCAACCAATGTAACCGCATGGAACGGGTCGGCTTCTACCAGCGTGCCGGTAAAGATCTGCGTCATGTCATAATCACGGCCCTGGCGTGAGGCATCGTGGAATTTCATCTGCAGCGGCGCATCGAACAGCATGGTTTTGCCTTCAACCTGTTCAATGTACTGCTGTAATTTGTCGACTTCGTGAGACCAGTATTCCGCGACGATAAACAGCGGCTGAGGTGCCACTTCCTGCACGTGCTCGATCCACTCTTTATAGAACCATGCCGGAATATGCTTGACCGCATCAAGTCGAAAACCATCGCAGTGGGTTTGTTCCATCACCCAGCGTGCCCAGTATTTGATCTCTTCAGTGACCGCGTGATTGCGAAAATCGATGTTTTCGCCCATCAGATAGTCGAAGTTGCCCATCTCATCATCGACCTGGTCGTTCCAGCCTTCGCCGGTGTAGTCGTTGACGATTTTGAAAATACTGTCTTCGTTGGGATTTTCAATATGATCGACACCGCTAAAGCATTTGTAATCCCAGATGAATTTGGAGTATTGCCCCGCGCGAACCGGGAAGGTGTAGCGCGTCCAGGCTTCGCAGTCGATGACGTCATCGTCGATCTGCGTACGGTCCTGCTCGTTAACGCGCTGCACGCGAATCGACTCTTTTTCGTCCGCACCCATTTTGTGGTTGACCACCACGTCGAGCAACACGGCAATCTCGTTGCTTTTTAGCGCATCGATCGCTTCCATTAGCTGAGCTTTGTCACCGTATTTGGTGGCAACCGAACCTTTTTGATCAAATTCGCCAAGATCGAACAGATCGTACGAGTCATAACCCACCGAATAGCCACCCGATGCGCCTTTGTAGACGGGCGGGAGCCAGATCATGTTAATACCGATTTCGTTGAGATTGGGGGCCAGCGCGGTCACTTCTCGCCATAATTCACCGCCAGTGGGGTAATACCAGTGAAAGCACTGCAGTAAGGTTGGATTGCGCATGCACCGTCTCCATGAGGTTGCGAACCTCTAGTATGGAATACGAAGCGCAGAAATGCCTGGCGTACGAAGTAAGTTAAATTCGTACGTCAGGTATGATTACTGATCGAGATTGTGTTGTGGGACCAGGACGTGGCCGCCCTGATTGCTGTAGGCGGACATCACGGACTTTTGAATTGATGACTGCCCAACGAGTTTCGCCAGTTCATCCATTCGGTTTTGCAGCAGATCTTTAACCTGTTTTTCGTTTTCGAGGATCACGCGCAGCGTAGGTCTAAGCTGCTCCTGCATTTGCGAGGAAGGTTCAAATTCCTGCGTGATTCGAGACAGCGCATGCACCGCGTTGACATAATCCGTTTCGCAGGCGATCAATTCGTCCCACAGTCCCTGGCTGGCGAGTCGCAGCATCAACTTACTTTGTTCAAGTAATTGCTGGTAGAGGGTATAGAGTTGCGGTGCATTATTCATTAGACAGCGTCCTGAATAAGATTTGGCGAGCCGGAAGCTTCCTTCCATCCCTCTGCAATGTTGCGAAGAAGATTTTCAACTTCTTCAATGGCGCTTGAATCATTGTGCAAATTGGCATGGACGAGGCGTTTTACCATGTAGGCATAGAGGGCGATTAAGTTTTGCGTTAACTCATCGCTACTCTTTTCTTCCAGCCCAATCTTCAGACCATTTTCAATAATGTTGATGGCTTTAGAAAGTGCCAGCCCTTTTGCTGGAATATTGCCGTCGTCCAGGAACAACCGTGCGCGCACTAGCGCGCTGAGGGCTCCATCAAATAGCATGATAACCAGCTGATGCTGGCTGGCGCTCATCACCGCGCTTTCAACCTCAATTTTTGCGTAGGCCTGCGTGCCTTTTGCGCCGTACATGTTATTCCCCTCAGGTCGTATTAGTTTTTGCTGGTTGTCGTCGTGAACTGCTGCGTGAGGTAGTCGCTGGTGGTGTTTAACTTGCTCATCATGACGTCCAGCTTGGTGAACTGCGCTTTATACTGCGCGACTAAGGCATCAATACGCGTGCTGGTGTTGTTGTAATCTTCAGTCAGATTATTCAGCGTTTTGCTCACACCGTCTTTCGCTGCCTGAATAATGCCTTTGCTTGAGAGCCAGTCGGTCAAATTGCTGCTCATCGTGGTAGTGATGCCGGTTTTGGTACCGTCACCCACAATCAGCTCTTTAATACCCGCAGAATCTTTAGCCAGGCCTGCTTTCAGTTTGGTGTTATCCAGCTCAAGCTTGCCGGTGGTGGGATTGCTGGTAATACCGATCTGTGCCAGCGTTTTGTAGCTTGAGGTGCTGGTCGTGCTGCTAAGCATGCTTTTTAACTGTGTCTGAATAGTACGCAGCGTGCTATCACCGATCAGCGCACCGTTGCTGGTGTCCTGTGCATCAGTTCCTGCATCGACCTTGGTGTACTTGGTCAATGAAGCAAAACTATCCTGCAGCGTGTTGTATGCATCGACCCAGGCTTTAATGGCGGTTTCAGATTTCGACGTATCTTTAGTGATTGTCAGGGTCTGGTTGCCGGACGTCGTATCATTCAGGTTCAGGGTGATATCTTCGAGCGCATCACTGATGGTGTTGCTGCTGTTCTCGATATCAACGTTGTTGACCTTCAGCAGGGCGTTTTGCGCCGTGACGCTTTCGAGCATGCCGTTGCCAGCGTCGGTGCTGGTACCGTTGTAACCCATAAAGCTTTGCAGAGCCGCATCGCCGCTAACCGTCAGC
Source organism: Enterobacter sp. SCRI0065 (assembly GCF_059766475.1). Lineage (NCBI taxonomy): Bacteria > Pseudomonadati > Pseudomonadota > Gammaproteobacteria > Enterobacterales > Enterobacteriaceae > Enterobacter > Enterobacter sp. SCRI0065. The sequence continues at coordinate 650,885 of NZ_JCBAJB010000002.1, forward strand.
GTCATGGCGTTGTCGCTACCCGTTTCGGTCGAGGTAATAGACAGACGATATTCGCCGTTACCGACGTTAATCACGCTGGCGCTCACGCCGGCATCCGCTTTATTGATCGCATCGCGAATGCCCGTTAATGACGAATTCGCAGCGCTAATATCGATGGTAACCGGTTTTTTGTCGCCACCTTGTTGGATGGTTATTTTGCTGTCAGCACTGGCGATAGCCGTTTTATTGTCAGGCTGCGTATTACGCGTGGTCAGGGTTTGCGCCTGCGCCAGCTGCGACACGCTGATGGTGTATTTACCCGCAATCGCACCGCCGGTCGTGGTGGCGCTAAACGCGCTGCTGCTGCTGGTGGTCGTGGTCGAACTGAACAGGTCGGCTTTGTTCAGCGCCGTGTTGGCGGTCTGGAAAGCCTCCAGAGAATTCTTCAACGTGCCGTAAGCGCTCAGCTTGGCGGTATAGGATGTCTGCTGCTTGGAAATCGGCGCGAGCCGTGCTTTTTCAGCGGTCTCAAGGTCAGCCAACATATCCCCTAATTTCAGGCCCGACCCGATTCCCAGCGTTGAAATACTTGCCATATTTATTCCTTAATTTGACGACACGTAGAACGAATAGACTGGTTATCGGCCCGAATAAGGCAAAGTTTACGATTAATTGATTTTTTTTAATGGCGGGAAAAAGCCGTATAGAGAGGAGTATTTCTGTGGTTAAAAAAATTATCGCGATCCTGAAAATAATTCTAAAGGTTGTTTTAGACCAGACGATAACAACTTTGACGGCGATGAAGCCGAAGGGTGGAAACCCAAATCTAATCCACAGATTTGATGAACAACAGGAAATGAAATCATGGCACAAGTCATTAATACCAACAGCCTCTCGCTGATCACTCAGAACAACATCAACAAGAACCAGTCTGCTCTGTCTACTTCTATCGAGCGTCTGTCTTCTGGTCTGCGCATCAACAGCGCTAAAGATGACGCAGCGGGCCAGGCAATTGCCAACCGCTTCACTTCTAACATCAAAGGTCTGACTCAGGCTGCACGTAACGCAAACGACGGTATCTCTGTTGCACAGACTACTGAAGGCGCACTGTCTGAAATCAACAACAACTTGCAGCGTGTACGTGAACTGACCGTTCAGGCTTCTACTGGTACTAACTCCAGTTCTGACCTGTCTTCAATCCAGGACGAAATCAAATCCCGTCTGTCTGAAATCGACCGCGTATCCGGTCAGACTCAGTTCAACGGCGTGAACGTACTGGCTAAAGACGGCAAAATGTCTATCCAGGTTGGCGCGAACGATGGCGAAACCATCGACATCGACCTGAAAAAAATCGACTCTAAAACTCTGGGTCTGGACAGCTTCAACGTAAACGGTCCTAAAGACAAAGATGGTACCTTAGGTACCGTAGCAAACGCCGATTTCACCGCTTATTACGGCACTACCACTAGCGTTGATAAAGCAACAGTAGTTGAAAAATCCCCAACTGATTTAGCTACACGTCTTGGTGTTGCAACTGCGAGCGTCGTGTTAAAAGGCGATGAAGTCTACAAAGATGACAATGGTAACTTGTTTGCAAAAGTCACCATTACTCCAGCAGATGCTGCTGAAGTAAACAATTTGAAAGCAAATGGTTTTGAAAGTGAAGCAACAAAACCTAAAGATTATTTCATTGCTCTTGATCCTCAAGCAGCAGTAACCGCTGCAGGCGGAGATACTGCTGCCTTTACCATTGATACTTCAAGTCTTAGCCTGAAAAACCTGACTACTGGTTCATCTTCTAATCCGTTGGCTAAGCTGGACGAAGCTATCGCATCTGTAGACCAATTCCGTTCTTCTCTGGGTGCAGTTCAGAACCGTCTGAGCTCTGCGGTAACCAACCTGAACAACACCACTACTAACCTGTCAGAAGCGCAGTCCCGTATTCAGGACGCCGACTATGCGACCGAAGTGTCAAATATGTCTAAAGCGCAGATCATCCAGCAGGCAGGTAACTCAGTGTTGGCGAAAGCTAACCAGGTTCCTCAGCAGGTTCTGTCTCTGCTGCAGTAAGCCCAAACTAAAACCCCGCTTCGGCGGGGTTTTTTTATTCCCTTTTTTATCATAACCCCCCAAATAACCCCTTATTTCACCCACTATTCATCCAATTGAAACCCCTCCAGAATCGGATAATCATGCCGATAACTCAATTAACGCAGGGCTGTTTATCGTGAATTCACTCTATACCGCTGATGGTGTAATGGATAAACACTCGCTGTGGCAGCGTTATGTCCCGCTGGTGCGTCACGAAGCATTGCGCCTCCAGGTGCGACTGCCGGCGAGTGTGGAACTGGACGATCTGCTACAGGCGGGCGGTATCGGGTTATTGAATGCAGTTGACCGATACGACGCTCTGCAAGGAACGGCATTTACGACTTACGCAGTACAGCGTATTCGTGGTGCGATGCTGGACGAGCTGCGCAGCCGCGACTGGGTGCCGCGCAGTGTTCGCCGTAACGCACGCGAAGTGGCGCATGCGATGGGACAGCTGGAACAGGAGCTTGGACGTAACGCGACGGAAACCGAAGTCGCAGAGCGTCTGGGTATCGCTGTTGAAGATTATCGTCAGATGTTGCTCGATACCAATAACAGCCAACTCTTCTCGTATGATGAGTGGCGTGAAGAGCATGGCGATAGTATTGAGCTGGTGACTGATGAAAATCAGCAAGAAAACCCGTTACACCAGTTACTGGAAGGTAATTTACGCCAACGCGTAATGGACGCTATTGAAGCGTTACCGGAACGTGAGCAATTGGTGTTGACGCTTTATTACCAGGAAGAGCTGAATCTCAAAGAGATCGGCGCGGTACTGGAAGTAGGAGAGTCGCGGGTGAGCCAGCTGCACAGCCAGGCCATTAAACGCTTACGTACCAAGCTGGGTAAGTTATAGGTGATTTATTCGCCCGAAAAGTGCCGCACAACGTATTGACAACCAGGAGTTATCATGACGGTGCAGCAATCTAAAAGACGGCCTTTAAGCCGCTATCTAAAAGACTTTAAACACAGCCAGACGCATTGCGCCCATTGCAATAAGCTTCTTGACCGTATCACGCTGGTTCGTCGCGGCGAAATCGTAAATAAGATTGCGATCTCTCGTCTCGACACCCTGATGGATGAATCGGCGTGGCAGGAAGAGCAGCAGGAGTGGGTTGCCTTGTGTCGTTTTTGTGGCGATCTGCATTGCAAAGAGCAGAGCGACTTTTTTGACATCATCGGCTTTAAACAATACCTGTTTGAACAAACAGAGATGAGCCACGGCACGGTACGCGAATATGTCGTACGTTTGCGTCGTTTAGGTCAACATCTCACCCAGTTGGACATCTCCCGCGATCTGCTGAAAACGGGTTATCTGGATGAAAATCTGGAACCGTGGTTACCCGCTACCAGCACCAATAACTACCGCATCGCACTGCGTAAGTACGCGCAATATAAAGCGCAAATGCCCGCATCAATGAAGCAGAAAGTCTACGCAGAGACAACTTCTGATATATATTAAAATTGAATAAGATGTAGCGTACTCGTGTTTGACGTAATAAACGAAAGCCCTACACTACTCAAAAAACCACTATATCGGGGTAACTATGAAATTAGCACTTCTGGGTCGTCAGGCGCTGATGGGCGTCATGGCAGTAGCGCTGGTCGCAGGGATGAGCGTGAAAACCTTCGCTGCGGAAAATTTGCTGAATAAAGTTAAAGAGCGCGGCACGCTGTTGGTTGGACTGGAAGGCACTTACCCTCCATTCAGCTTCCAGGGCGATGATGGAAAATTGACCGGTTTTGAAGTGGAGTTTGCCGAAGAACTGGCGAAGCATTTAGGCGTTAAGGCCTCGCTGAAGCCGACAAAATGGGATGGTATGCTGGCGTCGCTAGACTCCAAACGTATCGACGTGGTAATTAACCAGGTGACCATTTCTGACGAACGTAAGAAGAAATATGATTTCTCTACGCCGTACACCGTGTCAGGTATTCAGGCACTGGTGAAAAAAGGTAACGAGGGCACCATCGCCTCGGCGGCGGATCTGAAAGGTAAAAAGGTTGGCGTCGGTCTGGGCACCAACTATGAAGAGTGGCTGCGTCAGAACGTACAAGGCGTGGATATCCGCACCTATGATGATGACCCGACTAAATATCAGGATCTGCGCGTTGGCCGTATCGATGCGATCCTGGTCGATCGTCTGGCCGCGCTGGACCTGGTGAAAAAGACCAAAGATACGCTGGCCGTTGCAGGTGATGCCTTCTCCCGTCAGGAAGCCGGTGTTGCCATTCGTAAAGACAATCAGGATCTGGTGAAAGCTATCGACGGTGCGATTGCCGATATGCAGAAAGACGGTACTCTGAAAGCGCTCTCCGAGAAGTGGTTCGGGGCAGATGTGACGAAGTAAGTCTTGAATGACAAAAAAAGGCGCTTTTAAAAGCGCCTTTTTTATTTCCGGCGCATCAACGTGCATAATAAAAACATCAAACAAAAAACAGAGTTACCGGAGGTTCCATGTCATTGCAGAATTTAACGCGTTTTCCCCGTCTCGAATTCATCGGCTCGCCGACCCCGCTGGAGTATCTGCCACGTCTTTCTGACTATTTAGGGCGCGAGATTTTGATTAAGCGCGATGACGTAACCCCAATGGCGATGGGGGGCAACAAACTGCGTAAGCTGGAGTTCCTGGCCGCCGACGCACTGCGTGAAGGTGCCGATACCCTGATTACCGCCGGGGCGATTCAGTCTAACCATGTGCGCCAAACCGCAGCGGTGGCGGCAAAGCTGGGGCTGAACTGCGTGGCACTGCTGGAAAACCCGATTGGCACGCGTGCCGAAAACTATCTCTCAAACGGTAACCGCCTGCTGCTGGATCTGTTTAACGTGCAGATTGAGATGTGCGATGCCCTGATCGACCCGGCGGCGCAGCTCGAAGAACTGGCTACGCGCGTGGAAGCGCAGGGTTTTCGTCCTTACGTTATTCCCGTCGGCGGTTCTAATGCTCTGGGTGCGCTCGGTTATGTTGAAAGCGCGCTGGAAATCGCTCAGCAATGCGAAGGCGCGGTGAGCTTGTCTTCGGTGGTGGTGGCATCGGGCAGCGCGGGTACGCATGCCGGGCTTGCGGTCGGGCTTGAGCAACTGATGCCGGATGTCGAGCTGATTGGCGTTACCGTTTCGCGCAGCGTAGCGGATCAAAAACCGAAAGTGGTTACGCTGCAACAGGCCGTCGCGCAGCAGCTTGAGGTGCAGGCGAAAGCAGATATTGTGCTGTGGGATGACTACTTTGCTCCAGGCTACGGCACGCCGAATGAAGAAGGGCAGGAGGCCGTCAAACTGCTGGCCCGACTGGAAGGTATCTTGCTCGACCCGGTCTATACCGGTAAGGCCATGGCAGGGCTTATAGATGGCATTACCCAGAAACGCTTTAAGGATGAAGGCCCGATACTGTTTGTGCATACTGGCGGAGCACCCGCGCTGTTTGCCTATCATCCCCACGTCTAAATTGCAGGTCTACAAATAATGCAAGAAAGTATCCAGTTGGTTCTTGATTCGCTGCCGTATCTGCTCAAGGGCGCGGTGTTTACGCTACAGCTGAGCCTGGGAGGCATGTTCTTTGGGCTGGTGCTGGGTTTTGTACTGGCGCTGATGCGTATGTCGCCTATTTGGCCGGTGCGCTGGCTGGCGCGTTGCTATATTTCTATCTTTCGCGGTACACCGCTTATCGCCCAGCTCTTTATGATTTATTACGGTCTGCCGCAGTTTGGCATTGAACTGGATCCGATTCCGGCTGCGATGATTGGTTTATCGCTGAATACAGCAGCCTACGCCTCAGAAACTCTACGTGCGGCTATCTCCTCTATTGATAAAGGCCAATGGGAAGCCGCAGCCAGCATTGGGATGACGCCGTGGCAAACCTTGCGTCGTGCGATCCTGCCGCAGGCGGCGCGTGTGGCACTGCCACCGCTGAGCAACAGTTTTATTAGTCTGGTGAAAGACACGTCGCTGGCCGCAACCATTCAGGTGCCGGAACTGTTTCGCCAGGCGCAGCTCATCACTTCCCGTACTCTGGAGGTCTTTACCATGTATCTGGCGGCCTCGCTGATTTACTGGGTCATGGCGACCGTGCTGTCCACGCTGCAAAACTATTTTGAAAACCAGCTTAACCGTCAGGAGCGAGATCCGAAATGAGTGCAATCGACGTCAAGAACCTGGTGAAGAAATTCCACGGACAAACGGTTCTGCACGGCATTGATCTTGAGGTGCAGCAGGGTGAAGTGGTGGCGATTATCGGCCCGAGCGGGTCGGGCAAAACCACGCTGCTGCGCAGCATTAATCTGCTGGAGCATCCTGAGGGTGGAACCATTCGTGTGGGTGATATTACGATTGATACTGGCAAATCGCTCAGCCAGCAGAAAGGGCCAATTCGCCGTCTGCGTCAGCACGTTGGGTTTGTCTTCCAAAGCTTCAATCTGTTCCCACACCGCACGGTGATGGAAAATATTATTGAAGGTCCGGTCATCGTTAAAGGTGAGCCGAAAGAAGAGGCGATCGTGCGAGCCAGAGAACTGCTGGCGAAAGTCGGGCTTTCCGGCAAAGAGACCAGCTATCCTCGGCGTCTCTCGGGCGGGCAGCAGCAGCGCGTCGCAATTGCTCGTGCTTTGGCGATGCGCCCGGACGTGATTCTTTTCGACGAGCCTACGTCAGCATTGGATCCTGAGCTGGTGGGGGAGGTACTGAATACGATCCGCCAGTTGGCGCAGGAAAAGCGGACGCTGGTGATCGTCACCCATGAAATGAGTTTTGCTCGCGATGTAGCCGACCGGGCGATATTTATGGATCAGGGACGCATCGTTGAGCAGGGCCCAGCAAAAGAATTATTCACCAATCCGCAACATCCGCGCACGCGTCAGTTCCTCGATAAGTTTCTGACTCAATAGCACAATCGCACTATTTTGCTCTGGAATATTTTTCTGGAGCAAATTATTCGCCGCATGGCGGGTTTGTATTGAATTTTTATTCCGATATTTATGATTAAACCTTATAAAAACTAAAGTTATTCGGAATTCAGCCGATATTTTACACTTATAAAAAAGATTTATGTGTTACGTTATATTCACCATAATTATGATTGTTTTTATCAGGGGCTTCATTTAGTAAGTATGAGGGATACAGACTTTTTCACATGGCGGCGGGAGTGCTTTCATCGGTTCCAGCAAATGGAAACAGCCGACGAGGTATACCAGGAACTCCAGCAACAAACGCAGGTTCTGGAATTCGATTACTTCGCGCTTTGCGTTCGTCATCCAGTGCCATTCACGCGTCCTAAGGTGTCAGTTCATTCAACTTATCCAGCTGAGTGGATGGCACAATATCAATCTGAGAATTATTTCTCCATCGATCCGGTATTGAAGCGCGAGAATTTCATTCATGGTCATCTTCCATGGACCGATGAGTTATTCGCGGATGCGCAGGAATTATGGGATAGTGCTCGCGACCATGGGTTGCGTAAGGGAATAACACAGTGCCTGATGTTGCCTAATCACGCGTTAGGGTTTCTTTCGGTTTCTCGCACCAGTCAGTTTGGTAAAATGATGAATAGCGAAGAAATAGAACTGCGTTTGCAAATGTTAGTGCAAATGGCATTAACCGCATTGCTGCGATTTGAACATGAGATGGTGATGCCACCAGAAATGAAATTCAGCAAACGTGAGAAGGAAATTCTGAAGTGGACGGCGGAAGGAAAAACATCCGCGGAAATCGCGATTATTCTTTCGATCTCCGAGAATACCGTTAACTTCCATCAAAAGAATATGCAGAAGAAATTTAATGCGCCTAATAAGACGCAAATAGCGTGCTATGCAGCCGCGACAGGTTTCATCTGAGATAAATACCGTTCTGCGTGCCAGACACGAAAACGGCTGAATGCGATGCGTTCAGCCGTTTTTTTTTACTGACGATATGCCTGTTTAATTTGCTTAACGGTGCTGGAGAATACGTCAGCCTGAGCTTGATCTTCCATCTGCGCGATTTGTCTTTCCATCTTAATGATCACACGCCCCGCGTCGGCCTGGCCCATCGCCTGAAGCATCAGGGTCAGCAGCGATTTCAGGCAGGATACTTCCTGCGCCAGTTCTTGGTTATTTTCCGCGGTGGCGAATTCAGGTGTGCTCATTTATTTTCCTCATTACAAAACTGCGCTCTGGCGCGACGATGAAAGTTAAGGCGGCGGAGTATACCACAAGCCAGCGCAAAAAAAGCAGTGGTTAATTTTTGTACTTTTCTCTGTTTTGTTTATTTGGTTAAACAAGCATTAAGCGTAGTATCAATAAAGACTAAGCATCGGTTAATTGTTTATGGATAGTGGCGTGATCGTTAATTATTGTTACAAAAAAATAAGCTTCTCTTTTTTAAGCGTCTGCATTGGGTTTTTCGTAACTTTTTGAATACAGGTGCTTAAAAATAGGCGCAATCGCCTTTGAATGACGCATTCTCTTTCCACTTGCTGTACAGGCTAATTTCCAAAAACGAGAACGAAATCGAATGGCGCGCTTTTAGCGTTTTAATGTTGAGATGAAAACCGTTAATATAAACCAAATTAGCAGTCAGTTGCGTTATCCCTATTCTGGAGACATTTCCATTGATCAACGTCCTTCTTGTTGATGACCACGAACTGGTGCGCGCAGGGATACGTCGCATACTTGAAGATATAAAGGGTATTAAAGTCGCAGGGGAAGCCTGTTGCGGTGAAGACGCCGTGAAATGGTGCCGTGCGAACTCTGCCGACGTCGTGCTGATGGACATGAACATGCCCGGCATCGGCGGTTTAGAAGCAACGCGTAAAATCGCGCGTGCTTATGTTGATACTAAAGTCATCATGCTGACCGTACATACCGAAAATCCGCTACCGGCTAAAGTGATGCAGGCCGGGGCTGCGGGATATCTCAGTAAAGGCGCTGCACCACAGGAAGTGGTCAATGCCATCCGTTCGGTGTTTGCCGGACAGCGCTATATCGCGTCGGATATCGCTCAGCAGATGGCATTGAGTCAGATTGAACCTGATAAAACAGGTTCGCCGTTTGCCAGTTTGTCTGAGCGTGAATTGCAGATTATGCTGATGATCACCAAAGGCCAAAAGGTGAATGAGATTTCTGAGCAGTTGAATCTCAGCCCGAAGACGGTGAACAGCTACCGCTACCGAATGTTCAGTAAACTGAACATTCATGGTGATGTTGAACTCACTCACCTGGCCATTCGACATGGTTTGTGCAACGCAGAGACCCTAACTAGCCAGTGAGTGATGTGTTCGATTCAAAATCATTTCTGAAAACCGTAACCAGCCAGCCGGGCGTCTACAGGATGTACGACGCTGGCGGTACGGTTATTTATGTTGGCAAAGCGAAGGATCTTAAAAAACGTCTTTCCAGCTATTTTCGCAGTAATCTCGCCTCCCGCAAGACTGAAGCCCTGGTGGCTCTGATAGATCAAATTGACGTGACCGTGACCCACACGGAGACGGAAGCGCTGCTGCTTGAACACAACTACATCAAACTGTATCAGCCGCGTTACAACGTTCTGCTACGTGATGATAAATCCTATCCGTTTATCTTCCTCAGCAGCGATACGCATCCACGCCTGACGATTCACCGCGGTGCAAAGCATGCCAAAGGTGAATACTTTGGTCCGTTTCCGAACGGCTATGCGGTGCGTGAGACGCTGGCGCTGCTACAAAAAATCTTCCCTGTGCGCCAGTGTGAAAACAGTGTTTATCGCAACCGCTCACGTCCTTGCCTGCAATACCAGATTGGCCGTTGTCTCGGCCCCTGCGTCGCGGGGTTAGTCAGCGAAGAAGAGTATGCACAACAGGTGGACTATGTACGCTTGTTCCTGGCGGGCAAAGACGATCAGGTTTTAACCCAGCTCATCGCTCGCATGGAGAAAGCCAGCCAGGCGCTGGCATTTGAAGAAGCGGGGCGGATACGCGATCAGATCCAGGCCGTGCGTCGCGTGACGGAGAAACAGTTTGTGTCCAATACCGGTGACGATCTGGATGTCATCGGCGTCTCGTTTGATGCGGGTATGGCCTGCGTTCACGTGCTGTTTATCCGACAGGGTAAAGTGCTCGGGAGCAGAAGCTACTTTCCAAAGGTTCCGGGCGGTACGGAGCAGGGTGAAGTCGTGGAAACCTTTGTGGGGCAGTTTTATTTGCAGGGTAGCCAGATGCGTACGCTACCTTCAGAGATTTTGCTCGATTTCAATCTTAATGACAAAACGCTACTGGCGGATTCCCTTTCCGAGCTGGCGGGGCGACGCGTGAATGTGCAGACAAAACCGCGTGGCGATCGCGCCCGCTATTTGAAGCTGGCGCGCACCAATGCGGCCATTGCGCTCACGACTAAACTCTCTCAACAGTCGACCATCCACCAGCGTCTGCTGGCCCTGGCAACGGTGTTAAAATTGCCAGAAATAAAGCGCATGGAATGCTTTGATATCAGTCATACCATGGGAGAGCAGACGGTCGCGTCCTGCGTCGTATTTGACGCTAATGGCCCGGTGCGGGCGGAATATCGTCGGTATAACATTACCGGCATCACGCCAGGCGATGATTATGCGGCAATGAATCAGGTGCTGCGTCGCCGCTACGGTAAAGCGATTGAAGAGAGTAAAATCCCGGACGTAATTTTAATCGACGGCGGGAAGGGGCAGTTAGGTCAGGCCAAAACCGTGTTTGCCGAACTGGATGTCGAGTGGGACAAGCATCACCCGTTGCTGTTGGGTGTGGCGAAAGGAACCGATCGAAAGGCCGGCCTGGAAACGCTGTTCTTCGAGCCGGAAGGCGAAGGTTTTAATCTTCCACCGGATTCCCCTGCGTTGCATGTCATCCAACATATTCGCGACGAATCGCACGATCACGCTATTAGTGGCCATCGTAAGAAAAGGGCCAAGGTCAAAAATACCAGTACGCTTGAGACTATCGAAGGTGTTGGGCCAAAACGTCGCCAAATGCTGCTAAAGTACATGGGTGGATTGCAAGGATTACTCAACGCCAGCGTTGAAGAAATTGCAAAAGTGCCGGGCATTTCGCAAGGGCTGGCAGAAAAGATCTACTACTCGTTGAAACATTGAGGGCTCTGTAGCAACATAGAGCTAAATTTTACTGACAACAGACAGTTACCGTCACTATGCGATTTAATATCCCTACGTTGCTTACGCTCTTTCGCGTCGTACTTATCCCATTCTTTGTACTGGCGTTTTACCTGCCGTTCACGTGGGCTTCTTTCGCTTGTGCACTCATTTTCCTCGTTGCGGCAGTGACAGACTGGTTTGATGGCTATCTGGCGCGTCGCTGGAACCAGAGCACGCGGTTTGGTGCGTTCCTCGACCCGGTCGCGGACAAAGTGATGGTGGCAATTGCGATGGTGCTGGTCGCCGAGCACTATCATACCTGGTGGGTGACATTGCCAGCGGCGACCATGATTGGGCGTGAGATCATTATCTCTGCGCTGCGTGAATGGATGGCTGAACTGGGTAAACGCAGCAGTGTAGCGGTTTCCTGGATTGGGAAAGTCAAAACCACCGCACAGATGACCTCGCTGGTGTGGATGCTATGGCGTCCAAACGCATGGGTAGAATGGGCAGGGATTGGTCTGCTGTGGGTCGCAGCGGTGCTGACCCTGTGGTCAATGCTGCAATACCTGAACGCCTCTCGCGGGGATTTGCTTGAACAGTGATCGTTTCGCCGTAATTTTCAGCAAACGATTCGGTGAAGCAAAATTAACGTTGACTCAAAACGTCATATAAGTAGAATGCAACGCATCGAACGGCGGCACGTTTCGCCAGTCGATAACAAAATCAAGTGATTAGCATATAGCTTGATGATTGCGGGAATAGCTCAGTTGGTAGAGCACGACCTTGCCAAGGTCGGGGTCGCGAGTTCGAGTCTCGTTTCCCGCTCCAAATTAAAAGCATTGGCAGTTGCGGATGCTGGTCGCAAGACCTGAAGAATCAAGGCGCGTTAGCAAAGCGGTTATGTAGCGGATTGCAAATCCGTCTAGTCCGGTTCGACTCCGGAACGCGCCTCCACTTTCTTCCCGAGCCCGGATGGTGGAATCGGTAGACACAAGGGATTTAAAATCCCTCGGCCATAGGCTGTACGAGTTCAAGTCTCGTTCCGGGTACCATGGGAAAAGTAGAATAACAAAGCAATAAGCAGTGTCGTATAAGCCACCCTCGGGTGGTTTTTTATTGCCTAAATTTCGCCATTCGCCATTGTTTCGCCATTCAGCTTCACCATATGAAGGGTGCATCACTGCCCTCCTACGACTGGCACCACTGAGATTTTCCTATTATATCTTGCCGTTTGAGACGCGTTCTTGTGGCCCGATATCTCCTGCTTCTCTTGCAGCGTTCCTTCCAAATTTCATACACCAGCAGTATTGAAGATCAGATTGGTTTCACCCGTGTGATTAATGTGACTCCGGAGTAGTACGAGGTAAGGATGCGACGTAAAGAAGCTCCTGCAGGAGGCTCGACAAGAGATCAGGTTTACTGGCAGGCATTACGCTCAAGATTGCCCAAGCACCCGATACTTTACCCCTGTTATATCGCCGGGGTATTTTTAAGATCAGCATTTTTTATCCCACAATATATCAACGGTTAACGTAATAATTTCATTCTTACTTACTTAAAGGAACTAAGAATGAGTTGGAAAAAAGAAGCTGCAGTTTCGTATCTCCGTTCACACGCTCTGGGGCACTCTCATAGTGAATGTGCAAAGTTTACCCGCCTGGCCATTCTGGCTGGAGGTGTTAAGGTATCGAACACAGAATATGCAAAAGATTATGGGGCGGAATTATTACGTGCTGGATTCAGTGAGTTGCCGCCCGGTTCAACTTTAATTTCTGGCGATGTGGCTGTGATACAGCCGTACCACGGTGGAAATGGCATAGGTCACATGACTATGTATGACGGCACTCAGTGGATTTCTGATTTTGTTCAAAAAAGCCTGTATCCAGGGCCTGGGTACCGCAAAATGCAACCATCCTTTAAAATTTACAGGATACATTGATGAAAAGGATATATTTATCAGTCGTTATGTTGCTGGGGGGATGTAGTTCGACTGCCAATCAAGATCAGAGTGCGCAAGACGCTACCGAATCATTTTATAAATCCTATCTTTTCGCATTCGGCAGCGATGAAGCCAGACCTTACCCTGTCGATGAACTGCGTAAATATGTTTCTACAGATACTATTGCTCGTATTGATGCCATTCAGGAAATCTCTGAACAAGAGTTAATAGAGTCTGACTATTTTACGTATACACAGGATTACTCTCGCGAATGGATTCCTGCGTTACGAGTGGAAAACGCAAGGCCATTTTTAAACGGTGAAGTCGTCCAGGTTATTGAGGGGGCGGGTGATGGGAGAAGTCTACACATTGAAGTATTTCTTCGTCGTGAAGATGATGCATGGAAAATCTACCGCGTTCGTGACATAACGAACAATTACGAGCACCCAATATTCAATGCCGGAGCAATTGCCCAGGCAAAAGTTGCAGCAGAAAGCAGCCTTTGAACCGTAAACATCATTAGCCCTGGCATGAACCTGGGCATTTTCATTCTCCTTACCCGCCGTTGTGCGGGTTTTTTTGTGCCTGAAATTCGTGCCCTGATAAACTTAACCGCAATTAGCATGACGATAGTGGGGAGACTGGCGAGCCGCCCCAGATCAGGAATTGAAGCTTAAAACACCTTTGATGAAAAATCGTTTTTGACTTCACTTTCTATATAGGTATTCAGACCCCATCCGGCGCGTGCCAGCTCTTTCATTTTTTCCAGATGCTCCGGCCCCGGGTGGCGGATATCGTAGGCATAGACGTGGTTATTCTTAAAACGGACCTTCATCGAATTGGCATCAATGTGGAAGCTGACGACCTGTGAATCACCGCTTTTGTTGGCGTAATTTTCCATACCGCATCCTGTTAGCTAAGCCTAATTTCTGGCGACGTTATCTATTAACCACGTCCTGCATTCTCATACAGGGTAATGGCTCACGGTTTGCGTAACTGAGCATAAAAATAATAGGCGCAACCCCGTGATTTCGAGCGTCTTTGGCGTTTTATACCCCACCTAAATAGGCTTTTCTGACTTCCTGATTCCCTAACAGTTCTTCGCCGCTGCCGCTTAACCTGATCTGCCCATTCACCATCACGTATCCGCGATCGGAAAGCTTAAGCGCGTGGTGGGCATTTTGTTCCACCAAAAAGATAGTCATTCCATTGCGAGCCAGTTCGCGTAGCGTCTGGAATATCTGTTTCACCACTATCGGGGCGAGTCCCAGGCTGGGTTCATCCAGAAGTAAAAGCTGAGGGCGGCTCATCAACGCGCGGGCAATGGCCAGCATCTGTTGTTCCCCACCGGACATGGTCATGGCGCGCTGTTTGCGGCGTTCTTTCAGGCGCGGAAAGAGGTCGAACATGCTTTGCAGATCTTCAGCTGCATACTGGTTACCGACAGGAATGGTGCCCATTAACAAATTCTCTTCGACGGTCATGTCCGGGAAAATACGCCGACCTTCTGGGGCTTGTGCGATCCCAGTCGAGGCTACGTAATGTGTTGATTTATGACTAATATCTTCGCCGCGAAAGCGTATCTGGCCGCTACGAATGCGGGGCTGACCAAATATTGACATGAGTAAGGTTGATTTACCCGCACCGTTGGCACCGATCAGAGACACGGTTTCGCCTTTATTCACCTGTAAAGAAACCTGCCTGAGGGCCTGAATAACGCCATAAAAAACGTCGACCTCCCTGAACTCCAGCATCGTGTCGCTCATGCGCTGACCTCGTTTTCATCGGTGCCCAGATAGGCGGCAATGACCTTGTCATCATGTTGGATTTGTTCAGGTTTGCCCTCGGCAATGACGTCGCCGTGGTCGAGGACAATAATGCGGTCTGAAATCTCCATCACCATTCCCATATCGTGTTCAATCAGCAAAACGGTGATACCGTGATGGTCTCGTAAAAAACGAATAATTTTACTTAGCGTACGGGTTTCAACGGGGTTTAACCCTGCGGCCGGTTCGTCCAGACACAGCATTTCTGGGCCAGTACACATGGCACGCGCGATTTCGAGTCGGCGCTGCTGGCCATATGACATCTCGCCTGCCAGACGATTGGCGCAATCCACCAAATCCACCACCTCCAGCCAGTAAAATGCACGATCCAGCGCGTCGCTCTCTGCACGACGCCAGGCCGGAGTATTCAGCACGCCGGCAAGCAAATTGCGGTTGACGCGCATGTGCTGCGCAATCAGAAGGTTTTCCACCACTGACATTTCCCGAAACAGGCGGATATTTTGAAACGTGCGGGCAAGCCCTGCGCGATTAACGAGGTGAGTGCCGCCGAACATTTTATAAAAGATTCGCTGCGCCAGTTGGGGCGGGTTTACCCAATCTCCCGGCTGGAATTTCTGGCCGAGGATCTGGATAACGTTGGTTGTTTTCTGGCGCGTATTGAAAAGGATATTACCGCCAGAAGCCTTATAGAAGCCGGTTAAGCAGTTAAATACGGTGGTTTTCCCCGCACCGTTAGGCCCGATCAAGGCGGTAATCGAACCCCGCTGTACCTCAAGGTTGACGTCATTTAGCGCCTTGATACCGCCAAAATGCATCATCAGATGCTCAACGCTTAATATCGTACCGTTCATGGTGCGACTCCCTTACGTACCGCGAAACCGCTACGGTTGATGCGGATTAAGCCTCGCGGCCGCCAAATCATCATAACGACCATCAGCATGCCAAACAGCAGCACACGGTATTCCGCGAAACTACGCAGCAGCTCTGGCGTCACGGTAAGCACAAACGCGGCCAGCACCACGCCCAGAGTTGAGCCCATTCCGCCCAATACAACGATGGCCAGGATCAGTGCTGACTCAAAGAAGGTAAACGACGTCGGGTTGACGAACCCCTGGTAGGTGGCGAAGAACACGCCAGCAATCCCGGCGGTAGATGCCCCCAACGTAAAAGCAGAAAGCTTCACCAGAACATGATTCAACCCCAATGAGCGACAGGCAATTTCGTCCTCGCGCAGCGCTTCCCAGGCTCGGCCAATCGGCATTCGCGTCAGGCGATGCTTGATATACAGCACTAGCAATACCACCAGAACCAGAACGGTATAGATAAAGATAAACTTCATATTTGGGTTGTAGGTCAGGTGGAAAAACTCATGAAACGGAATGCCTCCCTCTTTTGCGCGCCTGCCAAATTCAAGGCCAAAAAAGGTGGGCGGCGGGGCGGAAACCCCGTTTGGTCCACCGGTGAACGTCAGCCAGTTATTGAGGATCAGGCGGATAATTTCCCCGAATCCGAGGGTCACAATAGCCAGATAATCGCCGTGCATACGCAGCACCGGAAACCCCAGCAAGGCACCGGCTGCTGCGGCCATCAGCGCCGCCAGCGGCAGCATCGTCCAGAATCCCAGCCCCAGATATTGATAACCCAGCGCCAGACCGTATGCGCCAATGGCGTAAAAGGCGACATATCCCAGATCCAATAACCCGGCCAGGCCGACAACAATATTCAAACCCAGGCCGAGCAACACGTATATCAACCCGAGAATCGCGACGGTGAGGACGTACTTGGTGGCGATAAATGGAAAACAGACGGCAAGCGTGAGAACCAGAGGAATAATCCAGCGCATACGGCTTTTATATTCAGGGGCGCGCACGTAAACGCCCGCGTGTTGTGCGTCGAAGCGCGATAAGAAACGAGTACCGATGGCGGTTGTCAGAAAGGCCGTCAGTAAAAAACGCCCGATCATAACGGCCGCCACTATCCAGGCTAATCGGTGCCCGTCGAAGTTAAAACTGTAACCATCCAGCACCACACCCACGATCGGGCCAAAAATAATTAACGCGACCATACCGGCAAAAAGGGCATCCAGAATGCAGCGTTTCAAAGAGAAACCTTCGTGTGAATCCGTAAGTGTCGTCATATTCACTCCTCACACTTTGGCAACAACAGGGCGGCCAAGCAGTCCCTGAGGACGGAAAATGAGGATCACCACCAGTAATCCAAACGAGAACACGTCTTTGTAATCGGAGTTCACCATCCCTGAAAATTGCGCTTCCGCAATACCGAGGATTAATCCCCCTAGCATCGCGCCGGGCAGTGAGCCAATACCGCCAAGTACGGCGGCGGTGAAGGCTTTAATGCCAATGACAAAGCCTACGTAGAAATCAAAGGTGCCGTAGTTCATGGTAATTAATACGCCCGCGAGACCGGCCATAGCTGCGCCAATCACGAATACCAGCGAGATAATCCTGTCGGTGTTAATCCCGAGGATTGACGCCATTTTCCGGTCTTGCTGTACCGCGCGACACATCCGTCCCAGACGAGTGCGGCTGATTATCCACGTCAGCAGCAGCATGCCGGCAAATGAGGCGATCAAAATAAACACCTTGGTATAGGTCACCTGCACAAAACCTTCGCCAATATGAAAACGAAGTACGCCGTCAAGCATCGTTGGCACGCCTTGCTGGCGTGGACCCTGGCTGATTTGCGCGTAGTTTTGCAAAATTAACGACATGCCGATGGCGGAGATAAGCGGGGCTAATCGCGTCGAGTTTCGTAACGGTTTATAGGCGATACGCTCAATCGTCCAACCGTACACCCCGGTTACGATAATGGTGAACACCAGCGTGCCGAGGATCAGTAAAGGAAAAGAGTGCAGACCGAAGAAAGAAAGTAACGCCAGACCGATGGCACTGAGATAAGCAGAGATCATATACACTTCGCCATGAGCGAAATTTATCATGCCAATAATGCCATACACCATGGTGTAACCGATGGCGATCAACCCGTAGACTGAACCCAGCGTTAAACCATTGATAAGCTGTTGCAGAAAGAATGTACTCATCTTCGCGCGCTCTTGTTATGTACCCGTCATACCTCAGGCTGCATGTCGATTCACATGCAGCCTGAGGTGTTTATCGCGTTAGTCGAGATTGAGCGTAACGCCGTCCCGTTACTGCACTTCCTGATATTTGCCTTTGTCATCCCACTGATAAACCACATAGTCCGAGACTTTCAGGTCGCCTTTATCATCCCAGGATTTTTTGCCCATCACCGTTTCCACCGGATTGGCTTTTAACCAGGCGCTGGCTTTGGCTGAATCCGTCCCGCCGGTCGCTTTAAATGCCGCCGCGATTGCCTGCACAGAGGCGTAGGAATAGAGGGTGTAGCCTTCAGGTTCAAATTTACCGGCGCGGAATTTTTCGATGACGGCTTTGCCATCGGGAATCAGACGCGGATCTTTACCAAACGTCATGTAAATCCCGTTGGTGTATTTCGGGCCACCCGCGGCGGTGACCATCTCTTCATTGACGATACAGTCGCCGGAGAAGAATTTGGCCTGCACGCCTTGCTCGCGCATCTGGCGAACCAGCGGTCCGGCTTCAGGATGGCAGCCACCAAAGAACACCACGTCCGGTTTTTGCGCGCCAATTTTGGTGACCAGCGCATTAAAGTCTTTTTCACCTCGCGACAGACCCTCGTACAGCACATCGTTTACGCCGCGTTTCGCCAGTGCTGCTTTGGTTGCATCGGCGAGTCCCTGACCGTAGGTGTCCTTATCGTGAATGATGGCCACACGTTTAGCCTTAAGCTTATCAATGATGAAATCACTGGCGACTTTCCCCTGCTGGTCGTCACGTCCGCACATGCGGAACATATCGCTCATGCCGCGTTCGGTAATCAGCGGATTGGTTGATCCTGGGGTAATGGCAAGCACGCCCGCGTCGTTGTAAACCTCAGAGGCTGGCATCGTTGAAGAAGAGCAGAAATGCCCGACCACGGCTTTGACTTTATCTTGATCAACCAAACGGTTTGCGACGGAGACGGCTTGTTTTGGTTCACAAGCGTCATCGCCCTGGACCAGCTTTATCTTTTCGCCGTTAATTCCGCCTGCGGCATTAATATCTTCCGCTGCCTGCGTTGCACCATGCCAGTATTGATCGCCATAGGTGGCATTCGGCCCGGTGAACGGTCCTGCCACGCCAATGACGATATCCGCCTGAGCGGAAAAAGCCGTCACCAGGCAACCCGCTAACACCAGAGAAAGAGGACTTTTGATAAATTTCAGCGACATTATTATTTTCCTTAGTAAAGAGTGTGTTGCACCACGGTGTGAAGCCGAACGCCTGACGGCGCACTCAATCCAAAAGCAAATGCGAGAACAAAATGCACTAAACGAAAAACAACCTGACATTATCCCGCTGATAACGGCGAGGATTCCTTTTCTCTTTTACAGGCAGGAACATTAAGCAAAATGGTTGCCAGAGTGGTTAACCCACGGTACGGGTTTTGACATATTTCAGTATAGAGCGGCGTTTTAAGCCGCCTGGGACGGTGAACTGAAATTACAGCGGGGATCACATCTCGTTAACAACAAAGCACCTAATGTGTGCAACGGTCACGATTTACGTTTTATTGCACCAGCAAAGACCATTTAAAGTATGTTGTTATTGTGTTGATAAGCCTAGGCCAGAATAAACGTGTTTCATTATAAAGTATGATGTCAGGAAGATAACCACGCCGCATAGTTATGACATAGTGCAAACGTAACCAAGGGTAAAAATACATTACTAGTTAAGTTTGGCTAAACATTGGTGTTCTTTTATTTAGCGTAATCTGGGCGGTAAATAAACTCGTCTATAGATCTATCCAGCTGACTTTAGTTTCAGGGTGAGACGTTGTCCTTAATTAACGAAAAGGAGCTTATTACTATCATTGCATTCAGCGTTTTCTGGTGAGGATCATTCTTTTTCAGCATTTATCATTCGCGGTAAAAAGAGTGGGGATAGCTTATTCGAGAAGAGGTAATTATTTATGGCCACACAATATGACTTTACCGTCACGTTGCACGATCTCGCGTTTATTTTGCAACAGATAAAAATATCTGAAGCCGCAACAAACCCGGATGGTTCCATTAATGGAGAGCTGCTGCGAGACCTGGTCTCCAGCCCGCTATTACCCTACGGGCTACGCACTGTCGATGGTTCATGGAATAATTTGTTGCCGGGTCAGGAGTTGTATGGCTCAGCCGATCAAACCATGCCACGGTTAATTGCACTTGATCTGAATAATTTGCAGGCATTAGCGAAATACCTCGATTTAAATCCTAATCAGATGGTGGTCGACGCCGACCCGCGAATCATCAGTAATTTAATTTCGGACCAAACGGCATCTAACCCCGCAGCGCAAGAAGCACACGACTCGCTGCTGGATGCCCCAGGCGGAGGAACTATTTCGGATAACGGCAGTTTGTCCATTCCGAACCTGTCCCCTGACGTTGGGTTATCCCCGGCGTTTAATGGCTGGATGACGTTCTTTGGCCAATTCTTTGACCATGGTCTGGATCTTATTCCAAAGGCGGGAAACGGAATTGTATTTATCCCGCTGCAACCCGATGACCCATTATATGTTGAAGGATCGCCGACTAACTTTATGCTCCTGACTCGTGCTGAAGTTAACGCCGCTCATGACACCAAAAATACGACGACTCCGTTTATCGATCAGAATCAGACCTACACTTCGCATCCATCACACCAGATTTTCATTCGTGAATACGTGATGGTCGATGGCAAACCCGAGCCGACAGGGCATTTATTAGAAGGCGCAAACGGTGGACTGGCAACCTGGTCTGATGTTAAGCATCAGGCGGAAACGCTGCTCGGCATTAAGCTGACAAATCAGGATGTTTTCAATGTTCCTCTGCTGGCAACCGACCGTTACGGAAACCTGATTCTCAGCGATAGCGGTAAGGTGCAAATCGTGACCGCGCACGGACTGGTTGAAGCGAACGGCGATGTTTTGCCGTCCGATACAGTACGCACCGGGCATGCCTTCCTGGATGATATCGCCCATAGCGCCGTGCCGAAAGCGGGCCTGGTAGCCGATGCCGACAGTGCCATTGGCGGCACGCCGGCTACCGGGACATATGACGATGAACTGCTCGACAGGCACTTTATTACCGGTGACGGGCGAGGCAACGAAAACATCGGTCTTACCGCCGTTCACTCGGTCTTCCATAGCGAGCACAACCGGCTGGTGGAGCAGTACAAAACCACCATTCTCGACAGTCACGACATTAGCCTGATCAACGAATGGCTGATGCCAAATCATCAAATTACGGAAATACCGGCCGATACCAGCACCTTGCAGTGGAACGGTGAATATTTATTCCAGGCGGGGCGCTTCGCCACCGAAATGGAATATCAGCATCTTGTTTTTGAAGAGTTTGCCCGCACCGTTCAGCCCGCTGTCGATCCGTTTGTTTTCTCTAACAGTGCCGACATCAATCCCGCGATTTTCGCAGAATTCGCGCATGTGGTTTACCGTTTTGGCCACTCGATGCTGACGGAAACCGTCGCGCGAACCGATGCAGAGATGCAGGATGATGATATTGGTCTTATTGAGGCGTTCCTTAATCCGCTAGCCTTTAATCAGCTAAATGGGGAAACCATCTCTGATGAGCAGGCCATTGGTGCGATTGTACGCGGGATGACCCGGCAGGTTGGCAACGAAATCGATGAATTTATTACGGATGCCCTGCGTAATAATCTTGTCGGCTTGCCGCTGGATTTAGGTGCGCTCAACTTAGCGCGTGGACGCGATACGCTCATGCCGACCCTGAATCAGGCGCGTGAGCAATTTTACGAGTTGAGCGGCAACAGTGAGTTAAGGCCGTATACCAGCTGGGCTGATTTTGCTTCCTTCCTGAAAAATCCCGCTTCCATCATCAACTTTATGGCCGCCTACGGTCAGCACGATCTCATTCGAAACGCCACTACCCTTGAAGGGAAGCGCGATGCGGTGAACTTCCTGCTGTTTGGCGATCCCGATGACCCGGCGCGTGCCGATGCGCTTGATTTCTTCATGAGCACGGGAGCCTGGACGACAAAAGAATCGGGCCTGAATACGGTTGATTTCTGGATTGGCGGGCTGGCAGAGCGCAAAAACGAGTTTGGCGGGATGCTCGGTTCTACCTTCAATTTTGTGTTTGAAACGCAAATGGAGATGTTGCAGGACGGCGACCGATTCTACTACCTGAGCCGCGTTCAGGGGCTGAACTTGCTCAATGAACTGGAAGCTAACTCCTTCTCCGCGCTGGTGATGCGTAATAGCGACCTGGGCGATGCGGGATCGTCTCACCTGCCTGCTCATCTGTTCCAGACGCCGGACCTTATTTTGGAAGTCAACAAAGCAGTTCAGACGGATATCGATCCGAAATGGGGAAATGCGCTTAAAGACCTGCTGTTCCCGCTGGTGGTACGACGTGCGGCGGGCGCAGATGTTGACGGGGATGGCGCGGCAGACGGCGCTTATCTTAAATACTCGGGCGATGGGCATGTGGTGCTTGGAGGCTCGGCCGGTAACGACACCTTAATCGGTGGTAAAGGCATCGACAGCCTGTGGGGCGATGCGGGTAACGATCGTCTCGACGGAGGCGATGAAGCCGATGTGGTTCACGGCGGCGATGGAAACGACATTATCACCGACACGGGAACGCCGATCGGCGGGGCCGACTTCCTGCATGGCGATGCCGGTCACGACGTTATCTTCTCCGGTAACGGAAACGATCTCATCTTCGGCGGCAGCGGCAGTGATTTTATGGTTGTGGGCGAAGATGCACAGGAAATTTTCGCCGGGCGTGACAACGATTTTGCCCTGGGCGGTTCCGGCGGCGACACGCTGATGGGCAACGAAGGCGACGACTGGCTGGAAGGTGGCGACGGGTTTGACTCTCTGGCGGGTGATAACTCAGAGCTGTTCTTCAACAGCACCATTATTGGTCACGATGTCCTGAACGGTCAGGGTAATGATACTGACTACGATGGCGAAGCCGGCGATGACATTATGGTTCAGGGGGCCGGGATACAGCGTAATAACGGCATGTCGGGTTTTGACTGGGCCATCCACAAAGGCGACCCCAACGCGGCAAACTCGGACCTGGGTATTCCACTTTTTGTGAACCAGCAGGAGTTTATCCTGCGGGATCGCTTCGACCTGGTCGAGGGGCTGTCGGGCTGGAAATTCGATGATGTCTTAATCGGTACGGAACGACCCATTGGTACTGCGCCAGTGCAGGGCGTCCCGTTATCCAACAATCTGACTCAGGAAGGGGTAGACAGGATCAACGGGCTTCAAACCATTGTGGGCGGCCCGCGTCTACTCGACCCTCATGCCGTGGTGTTTAATCCGGATAACGGCGGTGACATTTTACTCGGCGGTGGTGGCAGCGACCGTATCACGGGTAAATCGGGGAATGACATCATTGATGGCGATGCCTGGCTGAACGTGCGCATTGCAGTGTCGGGAATGGCAAGCGTGACCAGCGCTGACAGCATGAATGAACTCAAGTCGTACATGCTGGCGGGAACCTTAAAACCCAACCAACTCTCCATTGTGCGCGAGATCGTGCGAGACGGGGACGGCTCGGAAACGGACGTTGCGCTCTATCGCGATATCAGCAGCAACTATCTGTTTAACCGCAACGCCGATGGCAGTCTGACGGTGAATCATGCCACCCCGGCGGCAGGACTGGCTTTCAATGACGGTATTGACCGCCTGCTCAATATCGAAAAGCTGGAGTTTGGCAATGGTCAGCAACTGTGGGTGACGGCGCAAAGCGCGACCGGCAATCTGACCATTTCGGATAGCACGCCCGAAGTCGGCGATCTTTTACGCGTCAATGTGGCCAACCTGCAGGATGGAAACGGTATCGCGGCAAATGCGGCCATTACGCTGACATGGCAAGCGTTGGTTGCAGGCCAGTGGCGTGATCAGGCGACTGGCGCGGAATTCCGGGTGCCGGGTAGCATTTTGGGTGCGCCTCTGCGGGTTATCGCAAGCTTTACCGACATGATGGGGGATGCAGAAAGGCTGGTTTCGACACAGACCGGCGCGGTAATGGTTCGCGACCAGCCTACGACGGGCGCACCGGTTATCAGCGACCTGACGCCGACGGAAAGCGTTACGCTGACCGCTATTGTCTCCGGGATTGCCGACAGTGATGGTCTGACCGGAGGCAACTTTACTTACCAGTGGCGAATGAGCACGGGTGGGGCATTTACCAACATTGCCGGCGCGACTGCCGCCACCTACACGCCGGGTCAGAACATGATTGGACGGACGTTGCAGGTTGTGGTGACGGTCACGGATGACGAGGGGAATCCTTCGGTCGTCCTGACTTCCGGGGCAACACAGCCTATCGGCGATATGGTTGTCGGCAATAACTCGGCAAACACCCTTGTCGGTACGGCGTGGAGTGACGTGCTGCTTGGTGAAGGCGGTAATGACACGCTGCTGGGCCAGGCTGGAGATGACCTGCTGAACGGCGGAGCAGGAAATGACAGCCTGGACGGTGGTCGCGGCCTGGACACGCTGCTGGGTGAAGCGGGCAACGATCGCCTCGACGGCGGGCTGGATGCGGACAATATGACGGGTGGCGCTGGGGATGATATCTACATCGTGGATAACGTGGGGGATGTGGTGACGGAAGGCGTTAATGCCGGTAACGATACTGTCCAGACCGATCTCAATACCTACGTGATGACCGAAAACGTCGAGGTTCTGGTGTTTACCGGTCAGGGCAATTTTACCGCGACGGGGAATGCACTTGCCAACACCATCACCGGCGGCTCCGGAAATGACCGTCTTTCAGGGATGGGCGGAAATGACCAGCTATCAGGAGGCATCGGTAATGATATGCTGGATGGCGGCGAGGGTGACGACAATCTGCAGGGTGCAAACGGTAATGACAACCTGTCCGGTGGCGCGGGTATCGATGTTCTGAGCGGTGGCATTGGGGTGGATGTGCTCAACGGCGGTACGGGGAATGACAGCCTCGACGGGGGAACCGGCGACGATTTCTTCGCGTTTGGCACCAGCTTCGGACGGGATCGTATCACCGGTTTCGACAGTGATTCTCGCGGTGGGCAGGATCTGATGGATATCAGCCTGCTTGGCATCACCACGGCGAACTTCACATCACGCGTGGCAATCTCGGCGAGTGCGGGCGATGCACTCGTTAACATTGACGGCAACGTTATTACGCTCGCGGGCGTCACGGCCAGCACCGTGAACGTATCGGATTTCATCTTATAACCTCAGGCAGCCACGACCCTTTTCTGGGGTCGTGGCGATTCACTGCATAAGGAGAAAACTATGCCGCGCCAGCCAACGTCACCAGAATTGCAAACTGCGTTAAAGGGAACCCGGCCAGCATTTTTGGTGCTGCTATTTTTTAGCAGCACCATCAATATGCTGATGCTGGCACCAGCAATTTATATGTTGCAGGTCTACGATCGCGTGCTGGTCAGTAAAAACACCACCACACTACTCATGTTAACGCTGTTGATTATCGGTATTTACACCGTTATTTCGATGATTGAGTTTGCGCGCGCCAGCGTAATGACGCGACTTGGCAATCGGCTGGATGTGAAATTAAATCAGTTAGTGTTTAATGCCGCGTTTAAGCGACGCATTGTGACGGGGGATAATAACCCGGCACAGGCGCTCGGTGATCTGGCTCAGGTTCGACAATTTCTCTCCGGCAACAGTATATTTGCTTTACTCGATATTCCCTGGACACCTTTTTATTTATTAATTGCCTTTCTCGTTCACCCTTTGCTGGGATATATCTCCGTCGTGGGAATACTGCTTTTATTTACCCTGACGCTGATAACAGAACTGACCACCAAAAAACCGATTCAACAGGCTCATTCATTAACGCAAAGCAATAGCAGCAAGCTTAACAAGCAGCTGCAAAACTCCGATACCATCGAGGCGATGGGGATGCTTCCAACCCTGAAGCGTCACTGGCTGGAGCAGCACAGTAAAGTCCTGGTGATACAAACGCATATCGCCGACAGAACCTCAGGGCTAAGTAGCCTGAGTCGGTTTGTCCGGATACTGCTGCAATCCGTTTCACTGGGCGCAGGTGCGCTGCTGGTTATTGGAGGGCAAATTACCCCGGGTCTGATGATTGCAGCATCCATTATTCTTGGGCGGGTACTGAATCCCGTTGAGCAAGTCATTGCGAGCTGGAAACAGTTTGTCCAGTTTCGCCACGCGTGGCAGCAACTCTCAACGCTGCTGAAAGAGTATCCGGAGCCTAAAGCGGTGCTGACGCTACCGCGTCCGAAAGGCAATATTAGCGTTGAGGGATTGTTTGCCGCGCCTCCCGGACAAAAGACGCCAACGCTTCGAAATATAGCCTTTCAGCTTGATCAAGGTGAAGTGCTGGGCATTATTGGCCCGTCCGCATCCGGTAAAACGTCTCTCGCTAAATTACTTGTTGGGGTCTGGGCTCCGCTTGCCGGTAAGGTTCGCATTGACGGTGCGGATATTTGCCATTGGGACAAAGCCCTACTTGGCCCGTCGATAGGCTATTTGCCGCAAGAAGTTGAACTGTTTGACGGGAGCATCGCGCAAAACATTGCGCGCTTTACACAAAACGATAGCGACGCCATCGTGGCTGCGGCGACGCTGGCAGGCGTGCATGACATGATTTTACGACTGCCGCAGGGTTACGACACGCCGCTCGGTGCAAACGGGTATCAATTATCCGGGGGGCAACGACAGCGTATTGGGTTAGCCCGGGCTGTCTATAACAACCCCGCCTTTATTGTTCTTGATGAACCCAATGCCAACCTTGATGACGCCGGGGAATATGCCCTGATCCAGGCCATTAATGCGGTGCGCGCGCAGGGACAAACCGTGGTGATTATTTCCCATCGCCCCACGTTGTTGGGGGTTGTGAATAAAATCCTGTTGCTTAACGACGGTGCGGTTCAAGAGTTTGGCACCCGCGACCAGGTTTTCGCCAATCTTCGTCAGGCGAATATTTTAAAACCGGTATCCACCGCGTCTGGACTGAATGGTGAGCCGCAGCGAGAGGCATTGTGATGAAAAAAATAAGCGATAACCCCCCGACACCTAATGCCAGCGGTGTTGATACCAATATCTGGCCGCCATTATTACGTGGGATCTTCATTATCATCCTGGGAGTAGGTGGCTTTTTACTGTGGGCAGTGCAAGCCCCTCTTGATGCCGGGGTTGTGGCGGATGGTACAGTCACCGTATCGAGCAATCGTAAAACCATTCAGCATTTAAGCGGTGGGCGGGTCACCGATATCTTTATAAAAGAAGGGGATCTGGTGAAAAAAAATCAGGTACTGGTGCGTTTAGATAAAATGCAGCTGGATATGCGCTACAGCGCGCTGAGCGCGCAGTACATTTCCGCCAAAGCCATCGAAGACCGTTTACTGGCAGAGAGAGACGGGCTTGAGATCATTTCCTTTAGTGAAACCCTGTCGCTGAATTTTGCCAATAATAAACGCCTTGAAGAGATTAAACATCTACAGGAAAAACTGTTCGAGACCCGCCGTAAAACCATTCAGGATGAACTGTCGATGATTGATGAGACGCTGGATGGTCTTGCAGGGCAGACTGAGAATCTGAATAAAATAAAAGGATTTCGTGAACATCAGTTCAACCTGATTAGCAGAGAGTTGGGGGCGGTCAGGGCGTTGAGTGAAAAAAATTATTATCCGAAGGCGCAGCTGTTGGGCCTCGAGCGTGAGGCCGCAGAAATATCCAGCAATGTGTCTGAGGACATTCTTAATATTGCTAAACTCAAGTCACAGCAAAATGAACTGAAAATAAAAGCGTATCAGGTTAATCATCAGTATATGAAAGAGGTCGAGTCTGAGTTAACGCTTAAACAAAAAGATGTTGCCATGCTGGAAGATGAATTAGTGTCCACCAGACATGAACTGGAGAATACCGAAATCCGCTCTCCTATCGAGGGGATTGTGCTGGATGTCAAAGTCAGCACCGTAGGCGGCGTTATTCAACCGGGTGAGCACCTCATGGATATCGTTGCGGCAGGCCAACCTTTGCAGATTGACGCCAAAATCCCGGTGCAGGCGATCGACAAACTGGCCCCAGGACTGACGGTGGATGTTCTGTTTCCCGCGCTCAACCACGCGTTATTGCCGTCGGTTCCGGCTCGCGTATTAACCATATCAGCCGACAGGTTAATTGATAAAGTCAGCCAACAACCCTATTACCTTGCAGAGGTGCAGGTTTCAGCGGAGGGCGTACATCTACTCGGTGATTACAAAATTAAAGCGGGCATGCCCGCCAGCGTGACGATAAAAACCGGTGAACGCACGATGCTGAGCTATCTGTTCAAACCGTTAATCGCGCGACTGGAACTGGCCTTTAAAGAATATTGAAGATTTATGTAACAGCTCCTGCAAAGACCTGGCGGGAGCTGTTACGGTAAATATCACTAACAGGCTGTCTTATCTCTGCGCGTTTTTTTCGCGTACATTTTTACGGTGAACCAAATAAGACCACAATTAATGAGAACCGCGATGATCATCAGGATCAGGGTGTACCAACCGTACCACTGATTTTCCATGACGAATCCATAATGTTCTTCATACCAGCCATAAATTTCCTCACCCGGTACGAGATAGCATAAAATGCTGTATAAAATTGAAAGTGTAAAAAGCTCAATGAGCCATATTAATACGTGAGTAATGGGCTTCATTAATATACCTGAATTGTGCCAAAGGCGTTAAGTTGTGCTGTAATCATCATGTAAGGTGTACTCAGTAATGCCATAAAAAGAATGGCATAGTCAGAATGATTTGGAATGGTTATACATCCGTTACTAATTCCAGACTTGCCCGCAGGATGTAATCGAAAACTTCCGCGCTCAACCTTTTCTATAAAGGATATATCATTTATTTCCCCGTCTTCTCGGTAAAGAGCAAACCATAAATCACGATCTGAGCCGCTTTCCAGCCCGTGAATCATATCCTCCCAGCGACTTTTAAGACCTCCTCTTGGACGAGATACAATGTAATACTTTCCCGTGGGTAGAGGACCTTTACCCTTCACAGCCGTAGAATCAGGATTATTTCTGTGCGGACCAGTATTGCCAGAGTAAGCGGAAAAGAACCCAATCCCCGGGCAACTCAATGTTGAAAGCTGGCCTCCGTTCAAATGGAATGTGCACTGTATCATCGCTCATTCCATGCGTCTGAAAACTGAATATTACCATCGCAGTATTTCCAGGTAATGCGCTCATAGCGGAGTGAAACATTTTCCAGATGGTTATGTTTTTCGGTAGCGGGGTTTTTTACGTCGAGCATGTGGGGTGTACAGCTGACCACTTTTACATTTTCAAGTAACATATTAAAGTATTCAACTTCCTGACCCGCGTCGTTAATTTGGTACCATTTAAATTCTGCGCTCTTTAACGTTTGTCCTCTGGCGATCGCTTTGTAGAGATAAGGACTGGATGAATCAAATTCTTTTTGAAAACCCAAAGGGGCGTGTACTCGGGTGCTGGTGATCTTGCCGGTGTTATTATCGGTTGGTAGATAAAGCCCATGCCCAAAAGATAAAACTTCTATGCTGCTTTCACGATCATGGACATCCACAGACCCTTTTATCGCTGCGCCACCATCGTCTCTTAACCATAAATAGGCTGGTATTGCCATTTTCAATCCCCATTTGTCTTGTCGTTAATCAATCGGTGTATATATTTCCATCGAAATAAATAACAGGTTGATCTCGCAGCGGTTAACCAAAATGTGCCATAACCAAGCCCAATAAAATCAATTACATAATTAGAATATTTGTATTCTATTGGCTAAATGGATAGTTGTGCACGTTTCTCCTTAGGGCTGATGTTATGTGGTAAAATTCTTTTCTTTTTTCATCAGGAGTGTCTGCAATGACTGAAGGCCCATTAAATGAAAGCGAACTGGAGTGGCTGGAAGAGACATTAATGTCCCACGGTCATGCCGATGAATCCGTAATCGATGTTTCTGAACTCGATGGCATGCTCACTGCCGTGCTATCTGGCCCGGTTGTGGTAGAGCCAGATGCCTGGTTGGTTGCCGTGTGGGGTGGCAAGGCGCATATTCCGCGCTGGAAAAACGATCGTGAGATGCATCGTTTTATCGATCTCTGCTTTAAGCATATGAATGATATCGCCGAACGCTTGAGCGACTATCCTGATCAGTTCGAACCCGTCTTTGGCTATAACGAAGTGGACGGCAAAACCTACACGGTGGTGGAAGAGTGGTGCTTCGGGTATCTGCGCGGTATGGCGCTGACCGACTGGTCCACACTGCCCGAAGCGTTAAAAGCCGATCTCGACGTCATCGCCCTTCATGGTAGCGAAGATAACTTTGATAAGCTGGAAGGGTTAACGGAAGAAGAGTTTGAGGCTAGCATCGAACGCATTAAGCCAGCGGCGCTGCGCTTATACAACTACTGGCTGGAGAATCCTCAGGAATCTGTCGCGCAACAACCGATAGTGAATGGGGTAAAAGTAGGTCGTAACGATCCGTGTCCGTGCGGAAGCGGTAAGAAATTTAAAAGCTGCTGTCTGCATTGATAAAAAGAGGGGCTCAATATTGAGCCCCTCTTTTTTAGCCCACTTCGGGCAGTAGCCCGGTGGCAATTGAAAACTGCACCAGAATCACCGCTATCCCGCACGCAAACACCATGACCAGCAACGGTTTTCCCCCTTTAACCCGATATCCCGCGTCAGGATGCTGCTGACGGCTTCGCCATGCGAGAAGGGAAGGGAGCAGCAGGGCAAGCACCGATAACGCCACGCCGGCGTAACCCAGCGCCATAACAAATCCACGCGGATAGAACAGCGCAAAGGCCAGCGGTGGCAAGAAGGTAATGATGCCCGTTTGGATACGCCCTGCAACAGAACGGCGACGCTGGAAAAGATCGGCAAGATAATCAAACAGCCCCAGCGCTACGCCAAGAAATGAGGTCGCCAGGGCAAGATCCGCAAACAGATGAACCGCCAGCTCGACGTGTGGCGAAGCAACGACTTCACGCAGCGCCTGCAGAAAACCGTTCAGGCCAGAGTGGTCAGCCATCAACCCCATAAAGGTCGAGGAACCAATGCTGCCGAGCGTAACCAACTGCCAGAAGATATAGGCAATTAACGGAACCGCACTGCCGATAATGAAAACGCGACGCAGTTTACGAATATCACCGTTCATATAACTCACGATGCTTGGCACGCTGCCGTGAAAGCCAAACGACGTGAAAATAACCGGGATGGCGGAAAGCGCCAACCCTTGCTCAAGCGGTAAGGTTAGCAGGTTCACTTTATGAACATGCGGGGCGAGTAACGCCAGCATAACCACCAGGAAAACGATCTTGGCGCTAAACAAGAAGCGGTTAAACAGATCGACAAGCGATGTTCCCACGCAGACTACGCCACCACCAATCAGGGTAAAGAAGAGAACGCCGGTTGCTGGAGAGATATCCGAGCCAAACCAGTCGTTGACGCTTGAGGCAATCAGTTCGCCAGCACCGCTCATGTAGGCTGCGGTTAAGGCGTACATCAGAAACATCATGCTAAAACCGGTGATCCACTGGCCGTAACGACCCAGATACCTTGCCGCCAGAGAACCCAGTCCGGTATCGGCGGGAACATGCTGATAAACCTCGAGGAGCAGCAACGCGGTATAACACATCAGCGCCCAAAGTCCGACTAACAGCAGCAACGTCACACCAAAACCCACGCCTGCGGCGGCCAAAGGCATCGCCAGCATTCCTGCGCCAATCGTGGTGCCTGCGACGATAAAAATACTTCCCAGAGTTCTATTCTTCACGCTTTCCTCTACTGCGCCATCACTTCGCAACTTAATCTGCGGCGCAGCGTAAGGGAAAATCATTATTTCGTCAAATCGTCGTTACAAGTGGTGTAATTAATTTTTTACAGGCGTTAGCGCTTATGCGTCGAAAGCTGTGCCAGCGCAATACGTGACGTGGGATGAACGTTTAGGCTGTGTTTTTGAACGGGAGGCTATATGGCGTCAATTCACGGGCATGAAGTACTCAACATGATGATTGAGTCGGGCGAGCAGTACAGCGAACAAAGTTTGGTTCTGGCCATCCATTCGCGATTTGGGGAAACGGCGCGCTTTCACACCTGTTCTGCTTCTGAGATGTCGGCTTCAGCGCTGGTGGCGTTTTTGGCCGCTAAAGGTAAATTCATTCCGGTAGAAACAGGTTTTTCTACCCACGAAAGCAAAATATGTCGCCATTAAAAAAGGGAGCCTGTTGTGGCTCCCCTTTTAATTAATTCTGCGTATCGAGAGTTGAAAGCTCTTTATCGATAAAGTACAAGCCTTCACCTGATTTACCTGCCAGAGACAGCTTATCCAGCACGGATTTAAACAGCTTCTCTTCTTCGTGTTGTTCAGCAACATACCACTGCAAGAAATTAAAGGTTGGATAATCCTGGCCAATCATGGCGGCGTGAGTCAGTTCATTAATTTTCTGGGTGATCAGCTGTTCATGTTCATAAGTGGCACGGAACAGTTCGTCCAGGGAGGCGTATTCGGCAAACGGTGAAGCGACCGGATTGATGCGCGGCAGGCTGCCGGTATCCGCCAGATAATCAAACAGACGCTGCATGTGGGTCATCTCTTCCTGCGCATGGCGGCGAAGGAATGCCGCAGCGCCTTCAAAGCTGTGGAAGCTACACCAGGCACTCATCTGCTGATAGAGCAGGGATGAAAAAAGCTCAAGGTTCATTTGCTCATTCAGCTTGTCGATCATTTCGGTTTTCAGCATGGTGCAGCTCCATATAATTATTTATTCGTCAGCGAGAGCGTCACTATAATTTGTTATTTATTTATTTGCAAAAGGTAAAATAAATTATCTATTTATTAAAAATACGAATGGGAATAAAACGCATTGGCAATGATTTATATATTAATGAGAATTGTTCTGTTTCTTATTTAAATTGTCTGCCAGCGGATAACTGGCAGAACTATCATTAATAGTAGGTCTGCGCCGCGGCTGGATTGACGGCATAACCCAGACATTTATATTGAATGGTGACGCTCTCATTCAGGCAAACAGAACCGCTCACCAGGGTGCACGTTTTTATCGGTTGACCATAAGACGAGGCCGTTGCATAACCCATACTCTGGCATTCGCGTGTAGCGGTACCGTTAGTGACGTAGTCATCATAATGGGCATTTTGCATCATTGCCTGACCATAGTTGAGCTTGACGACTCCGCTGGTAGTATCCGCAGTGCTGACCTCAGCCTGGCGAGTCACGCTACAACCCGCGAGTAACAAAAGCATGCCTGCAACCATTAATTTCTTCATATCTCGCTCTGAGCCACTGGAAATAACCTATCGTAACGCCTGACGCGGCATACAATGCCAAGAATAGCCCGTCATTCGCCCCGTACTTTCTGCAACGATGAAGATCGGTCGGCCAGGCTGTCGAATATCATTCTGAATTTCAAATGATGTTGGCGGAAACCGTTGAAAGAGGGAGGGGCCGGCAGGTTGTGCATAAGCACTAAAAATGAGTTTCTTTGCATGAATTTGTGAGCGCCTCTTAATTTTTTAAAACTATTTTTCAGTTAATTTGAAAGTCCGTTTGCTAAGTAGTAAGGTTGACTCGAAAAGCTATCCACGGCGGAAAACCCGCAACGCATTAGGAGATGAAGAATGAAAATTGCACTGATGATGGAAAACAGCCAGGCGAGTAAAAACTCCACCATCCTTAATGAATTAAAAACGGTTGTCGATGAAAAAGGTTTCCCGGTTTACAACGTCGGGATGAGTGATGAAAACGATCACCACCTGACCTACATCCACCTTGGGATCATGGCCAGCATTCTGTTAAATTCTAAAGCGGTCGACTTTGTCGTGACCGGTTGCGGTACGGGTCAGGGTGCATTGATGTCCCTGAACATCCATCCGGGTGTGATCTGCGGTTACTGCATCGATCCGGCAGATGCGTTCCTGTTTGCTCAGATTAACAACGGCAACGCCTTGTCTCTGCCGTTCGCTAAAGGCTTCGGCTGGGGCGCTGAACTGAACGTGCGCTTTATCTTTGAAAAAGCGTTCACCGGTCGTAAAGGAGAAGGCTATCCACCAGAGCGCAAAGAGCCTCAGGTACGTAACGCCGGGATCCTGAACCAGGTGAAAGCCGCGGTCGTGAAAGAAAACTATCTGGATACCCTGCGTGCCATCGATCCGGAACTGGTGAAAACAGCCGTGTCTGGTCAACGCTTCCAGCAGTGCTTCTTCGAAAATTGCCAGGATAAAGAGATCGAAGCCTTTGTTCGCGGTATCGTTGGTTAATCTAACGGCCAAATGAAAAGCCAGCGATGCTGGCTTTTTTTTCACCTTTTGTTCGAGACCGCGCTTCCCGCATCGTTCGTTAGCCGTAGCGTGTCAAACATCCCCACCAGGCAAATCAACGCGATGGCGACAAAGGCCAGGCGAAAGCTAATGCCGGGTACGGCTACAATTCCAAGCAATTCACTGGCTTTTTCCCCAATCCGGATCCCTATTGCGCCAAGCGTAATCCCCAGCCCAACCGCAAGCTGTGTGGCGGTGGAAAATAGCGTATTGGCGTAGCTCATCTGCGCCGACGGGACATCAGAAAAAGCGAGGGTGCTCACCGCAGTAAACTGAACGGAGCGGAAAACGCCGCCTAAATACAAGATAAGCATTATCAGCCAGACGGGGGTGTCTGGGGTGATAAAGGCACAGGCCAATAAAGCCAGCACGTTTAATGCCCCGTTAATCAGCAGCAGTTTCTTAAAACCCAGGCGGCGGATTAAGGGTGTGGTCGCAGGCTTAATTGTCAGATTGCCAACAAACACCGCCAGCACCAGCAGGCCAGAATGAAAGGCATCCATCCCAAAGCCGACCTGAAACATCAAGGGCAGCAGGAAGGGAACTGCACTGATAGAAGCCCGAAACAGCGAGCCTCCGTACATAGTGACCCGAAACGTGGGTACTTGCATGGCGTCGAGTCGAATCATCGGCCATTGAGCGCGCTGGAAATGGCGTAACGCGTAGACTAATGTCAGCGCACCGAGGCCCAATAATCCGAAAATGACCAACCCCTGCATCTGCTGCGCGCCCATAGACTCCATCGCGTACACCAGGCTTACCATGGCAATGGTGGTGGCAATAAACCCCGGTGTATCAAAAGGTCGACGGGTATCTTCATGAAGGTCGGGAATAATACGCAGCGCCAGGATAATGGCAATAATGCCCAGCGGAACATTGATAAAGAATATCCATCGCCAGTCGGCATAGCTGGTGATAAATCCCCCCAGCGGTGGGCCAATTATCGGGGCGACCAATGCAGGCCAGGTTAATGTGGCGATGGCCGTAATTAACTGGTGTTTCGGCGTGGTTCTCAAAACCGCGAGCCGTCCTACCGGGACCATCAGCGCACCGCCCATTCCCTGAAGTATCCGCATGGCGACGAATTGATCGACGGTCGTTGAAAGCCCGCAAAACACCGATGCCAGGGTGAATATCGCCAGCGCCACGGCGAACACCTTACGTGCGCCAAACCGATCGGCAATCCAGCCGCTGGCCGGGATAAGTACTGCCAGCGTAATCAGATAGGCGCTAATACCGATATTCAAATCGACGGCCTGAACGCCAAAACTCTTAGCCATATCCGGCAGCGCAGTGGCGATCACCGTACCGTCCAGAAACTCCATAAAGAACGCTCCGGCGACGAGCAGTGCCGCAGGGGACATGCCGCGACTCTCTTTACCGGTAATGTTGTCAGCCATCTCTTCCTGCCATATCAAAAAAAATTATAAAAATTTACTGGAACTTATAAAATCCTAACTCTCGGATTTATCGTTGTTTTTCTTAACAAGTGAGCAGCTTTGTTGTTTTTTTAAACGTGATTCGCATCACATAATCGTTGATTTTTGTGATATTGGTCATATTATATGCGCAAAGACAATAACATCTGCATAACAAATTACCGGAGCATGACCATGAAACTGCGCAAAATCCTGAAAAGCATGTGGGAAAATTACTGCAATACGTTTAAAGACGTACCGCCAGGCGCGATGTTCTGATGAAAAAACCTGCTTCGGCAGGTTTTTTTACGCCCATAAACGACGAGAGGGAAGATGAAAGGGCTAACGGTTTGCTACTATGGCGGCCTTTAAATTAGGAGAAGCCTATGTCTCAAAACCTGAGCGCCGATCAGGAACTGGTATCTGACGTCGTCGCGTGCCAGCTGGTCATTAAACAAATCCTTGATGTCTTAGACATTATTGCGCCCATTGAAGTGCGCGAAAAAATGTCCACTCAGCTGAAAAATATCGATTTCACCAGTCATCCTGCTGCGGCGGATCCCGTTACGCTGCGCGCGGTCCAGAAGGCCATCGCGCTCATCGAACTGAAATTTACACCGCAGGGTGAGTCTCACTAAAATAAACCGATGTTTTGAAATTTGAAACGTTTTTATAGTAAAACGCGAACGGGCGACAGAGAATGTCGCCCGGCTGGTATGTCAGAAGAACGTTTGCACCAGAAGATAGCTTGCCGCACAGGCGCAGCTGACGCCAATCAGCCCCGGTAGAATGAAACTGTGGTTGATAATAAATTTACCAATTCGGGTTGTCCCGGAACGGTCGAAACCAATACAGGCCAGATCGCTCGGATAAGTGGGTAACACGAAGTAGCCATAAGAGGCCGGGAAGAAGGCGATCAGCATTTTTGGGTCGATGCCCAGCATCAATCCCATAGGGGCGACCGCAGTTAACGCAGCAGCCTGGCTATTCACCAGCTTCGATACCAGGAACAGCACGATAGCGTAGGTCCACGGATGGCTTTTCACCACGCCCTCAAGCGCCATTTTCAGCTCGTCCAGATGGGCCTGGAAAAAGGTATCGCTCATCCATGCCACGCCAAATACCGAGAAAATCGCCACCATTCCTGCTTTGAAAACGGCCCCGCTAGAAATGGCAGAGGCGTTAACTTTGCAGACCACCAGCATAATAGCACCGGCAATCAGCATCATCATCTGAATGACCAGATTCATCGACAGCGCGGTCATTTTGCCTTTGATTTCAAAGGCTGGCCGCAGCTCTGGCAAGGCACCCAGCATGACCACAACTGCGATACCGGCGAAGAAGATCCAGGTCGACCAGTACGCCTCTTTTGGGAACCGCTGATTCATTAAGGTTTCAGTACTGCCATAAATAAACTCGCGCTGTTTCGGGTCTTTGAGCTTTTCCTGAAACTCAACGTCATCCGCCAAATCCTTGCCACGACGTAAGCTCCAGAGCGCCGCAATGGCCACACCGAACAGGGAGGCAGGAACAGAGATGGCTAAAATCTGGAGAATACCCCATGCCTGACCAATCCCATGCTGCGCGGCAATAATAGAGACCAGAGAGACCACGGCAACGGAAACCGGAGAGGCGGTTATCGCCATCTGTGAGGCAATGGAGGCGACCGCCATTGGGCGTTCTGGACGGATCCCTTTTTTTAGAGCGATATCCGCGATGATAGGAAACATGGTGTAAACCACATGCCCTGTACCGCACAGGAAGGTCAGCATCCAGGTGGTGAAAGGGGCGAGCAGTGTGATGTGCTGAGGGTGTCGTCTGAGCAGACGTTCAGCAAATTGCATCATGACGTTAAGACCGCCTGCTGTTTGCAGCGTGGCCGCGCAGCCGATGACGGCGAGGATGGTGAGCATAACGTCAACGGGTGGTTTGCCGGGCTGCAAACCAAACACAAAGCTCAATATAAACAGGCCGATGCCGCTTATCAGGCCAAGCCCCATGCCACCGAACCGCGTACCCACCAGCAGGCAAAGAATAATGACAATAAACTCAATGGTAATCATGAAGCTCTCATCCATATTAGCGAAATTCACTAAATCATTGCATGTTGTGTGGGTATGGGTTGAGAGCCAGATCGGATTTGTTAAATTTCAATAAAAGCAAAGACTTGATAACGATTTTTTAACAATGATGGGTCTATGCAAAATAAAATGCACAGACCCGGAGAGCATTAATGTTGTTGATAGTTCACGACATTCAGCAGGTGCTGGTCGGTTTGTGCCATACCTAACCCGGCACGTTTTGCATTGCGTACCTCGTCCAGGATCGTTTTCAGGAGTAACCCATCATGCTGCTGCTCTTTTTCCATATCATGTAAGAAATCGAGGGTGGTACTGTCCTGAAGGGCTTCGGCTTCATGAGTAAGGGTGTTAAGGGTAGTGAGTCGTTGCTCGTACTCATCGAGGGTTTTCTGAAACAGTTCTTCCAGCGAGGAATAAGGTTCATCGGTGATATTGCGGGCTTTCACGATGGGGTTTGCACCCGCGCTTTTCATATAGTCAAAAACACGCATCATTTGCGTAATGTTGCCCTGGGCCTGCGTACGCAGGAAGGTTGCTGTACCGTTAAGACTATGCTCGGAGCACCAGTCGCTTAAATGTAGATAAAGATTCGATGCATTAAACTCAAGGTTCATTTGCGTATTGAGTTTTTGAATCATGCCTGGAGTTGTCATAATAATATCCTTATTTACGGAGTGCGACGATCAATGACAGAATAGATCTATTCCCCCCTTCCTTTATGTGACCCACTATCCACTTCTATCACTATATAAAACTCTCATAGCGACATCATCACTATAAAATATTACGTTATTTTTAACGCCATGATTTTTAATGATTATATATGGGGTTTTGAATAACGACATTAAATCAGTTACGCAAGCTAAATTAGCTTTGCGTGCGGTAATAGTGTCGTCATTAATAATGAAACCTGCGACAGATCATTTTTGATAGAACACTGAAAAATGTGATCCAGACGAAAGTTTGACTTTGGTCTTTTTGTGAAAATGAAACGATGTTTTAAGTCACTTTTTATGGAGGCCATGATGGCTAAAGTTGCAGTTCTTTTAGCACCAGGATTTGAAGAAGCAGAAGCAATTATCACCATTGATATTTTGCGCCGAATGAATATTGAAGTCGACACGCTTGCCTGCGCCGAATCACGTGCGGTGGTCAGCTATCATCAGATCCCAATGGTGGCGGACGGCACGCTGGCCGAGCACAGTGAAACGCTTTACGACGCCGTGGTGTTACCGGGTGGTCCGCAGGGCAGTGTGAATCTTGCGGCCAACAAAGACGTGATTCGTTTTATTTCGGCGCACGATGCGGCAGGTAAACTGATTTGCCCGATATGCTCGGCCGCCGCGCGCGTGCTGGGCGGGAACGACCTGCTGAAAGGCCGTCGCTACGTCTGTTCAGGCGATCTCTTCGAAACGGTGAAGGATGGCAAGTACGTTGATGCACCCGTGGTTGAAGATGGTAATCTGCTGAGCGGCAAAGGTTTGGGTCACGCTTTTGATTTTGCCCTGACGCTTTCTGCGCGTTTGCTTAATGACGAAGAAGCCGTTCGCGATCACGCTGACCATATCTATTACGCCTGGTAATTTTCCACCTGGACGCTACGGCGTCCGGGTTACAGGGATTTCTTAGCTGACCTTATGGACTATCTTGCTTAACCCTTTCTGATTTGTCTGACAAAAGCCTCCTTCTTTATGTCATTTTCCGCTGAATCTATGTACGCAATTACTGTAATTCTGCGGTGTGATGGCGCTCTCTTATGGATGATTAATTTCCCGCTAAAACTATCTCCAGCACTAACGCTTATTACAGGGTGAGCGCTAATGCCTTGTTTTAAGTCCGATTAAACGTAAAGCACACCATTATTCCCTACATAAAAGAATGCTAAAGCTGGAGTTAACCATGCACAAATTTACTAAAACGCTGGCGGCCATCGGCCTGGCTGCCGTTATGTCACAATCCGCTATGGCGGAGAATTTAAAACTTGGTTTTCTGGTGAAACAACCTGAGGAACCGTGGTTCCAGACGGAATGGAAATTTGCCGACAAAGCCGGAAAAGATTTGGGTTTTGAAGTGATTAAAATTGCCGTTCCGGACGGTGAGAAAACGTTGAACGCCATCGATAGCCTGGCCGCCAGCGGAGCAAAAGGTTTCGTTATTTGTACCCCGGATCCGAAGCTGGGTTCCGCCATTGTGGCTAAAGCGCGTGGCTATGGCATGAAGGTCATCGCCGTTGACGATCAGTTCGTCAACGCGAAAGGCAAACCAATGGACACCGTTCCGCTGGTGATGATGGCGGCCACTAAAATCGGTGAGCGCCAGGGCCAGGAGCTCTATAAAGAGATGCAAAAACGCGGCTGGGACGTGAAAGAAACTGGCGTCATGGCTATCACCGCGGATGAGCTGGATACCGCTCGCCGCCGTACAACGGGATCAATGGACGCGCTGAAAGCCGCCGGATTCCCGGAAAAACAGATCTATAAAGTCCCGACAAAATCCAACGATATTCCGGGCGCTTTTGATGCTGCCAACTCCATGCTGGTGCAGCACCCGGAAGTCAAACATTGGCTGGTGCTGGGGATGAACGACAACACGGTGCTGGGCGGTGTGCGTGCAACAGAAGGTCAGGGCTTTAAAGCGCCAGACGTTATCGGTGTGGGCATCAACGGCGTGGATGCGGTAAGTGAGCTGTCTAAAGCGCAGGCAACGGGCTTCTATGGCTCGCTGCTGCCAAGCCCGGATGTACACGGCTATAAGTCGAGCGAAATGCTATACAACTGGGTTACCAAAGACGCAGAGCCACCTAAATTTACCGAAGTGACCGATGTGGTGCTGATAACCCGCGATAACTTCAAAGAGGAGCTGGCGAAAAAAGGGTTAGGCGGTAAGTAATTTGTTGTGATTGCGCCCCTCATGGCGTCATGAGGGGCCAGACGTACACTACTGAAATCACGGAGACGTTATGCAACAGTCTGACCCGTATCTCTCTTTTCGCGGCATCGGTAAAACGTTTCCCGGTGTTAACGCGCTGACCGACATCAGTTTCGACTGCTATCCCGGTCAGATTCACGCCCTGATGGGGGAGAATGGCGCAGGGAAATCCACACTGCTGAAAGTGCTCAGCGGTAATTACGCCCCCACCACGGGTTCGCTCGCCATCCGAGGCGAAGAGGTCTCGTTTGCCGATACCAACGCGGCGCTAAACGCAGGGATCGCAATCATCTATCAGGAACTTCACCTTGTTCCTGAGATGACGGTGGCAGAAAACATCTATCTGGGGCAGCTCCCGCACAAAGGCGGTTTTGTTAATCGCTCACTGCTTAATTACGAAGCAGGATTGCAGCTCAAGCACCTCGGTCTGGATATCGATCCCCAAACCCCACTGAAATACCTTTCTATCGGCCAATGGCAGATGGTTGAAATTGCCAAGGCACTGGCGCGTAACGCCAAGATAATCGCCTTTGATGAACCGACAAGCTCGCTGTCGGCGCGAGAGATCGAGAATCTGTTCCGCGTCATCCGCGAGTTACGCAAAGAAGGTCGCATCATCTTATACGTTTCGCATCGTATGGAAGAGATCTTTGCCCTCAGCGACGCCATCACCGTATTTAAAGATGGCCGATACGTTCGTACCTTCACCGACATGCAGCAGGTCAATCACGACCAACTGGTGCAAGCGATGGTAGGACGTGAACTAGGGGATATCTATCACTGGCAATCCCGACCGTACGGCGAAGAACGTCTGCGACTGGATAGCGTTAAGGCTCCTGGGGTGCGTACCCCGATTAGCCTGACGGTGCGTAGCGGAGAAATCGTCGGGCTCTTTGGCCTGGTAGGGGCAGGGCGTAGCGAATTAATGAAAGGGCTGTTTGGCGGAACGAGGATCACCGCGGGTCAGGTTTACATCGACGGTCAGCCGGTCGATATCCAAAAACCTGCGCATGCTATCCGTGCGGGCATGATGCTTTGTCCTGAGGATCGTAAAGCGGATGGGATCATTCCTGTGCACTCCGTGCGGGACAACATCAATATTTCTGCCCGACGGAAGTTTATCCGTGCTGGCTGTCTGATCAATGACGGTTGGGAAGCGACTAATGCGGATCACCATATCCGTTCGCTCAATATCAAAACGCCTGGGGCCGAGCAGCTGATCATGAACCTTTCTGGCGGCAATCAACAGAAAGCCATTCTGGGTCGTTGGCTGTCCGAGGATATGAAGGTCATTTTGCTTGATGAGCCAACGCGCGGTATCGACGTTGGCGCGAAGCACGAAATCTATAACGTCATCTATGCGCTGGCAAAACGCGGTGTGGCGGTGCTATTCGCCTCGAGTGACCTGCCCGAAGTGCTAGGCGTAGCCGACCGCATCATCGTCATGCGTGAAGGCGATATCGCTGGTGAATTGCACCATGAACAGGCGAATGAACAACAGGCGTTGAGCCTCGCCATGCCTAAAGTCAGCCAGGCTGTCGCCTGAGTAAGGAGTTAATGATGTCCTCTGTAACTACATCCCGGGCGCCGAAATCGGCTTTCAGTCTTGGGCGAATCTGGGATCAATACGGGATGCTGGTCGTCTTTGCCGTCCTGTTCCTCGGATGTGCGATCTTTGTGCCGAACTTTGCCAGTTTTATCAATATGAAAGGGCTGGGGCTGGCGATTTCCATGTCCGGCATGGTGGCGTGCGGCATGCTTTTTTGCCTGGCCTCCGGAGACTTTGATCTCTCCGTTGCGTCGGTGATTGCGTGCGCCGGGGTGACCACGGCGGTGGTTATCAACATGACAGAAAGCCTGTGGATTGGCGTATTTGCCGGTCTGCTGCTTGGCATGCTCAGTGGTCTGGTCAATGGCTTTGTGATCGCGCGTTTGAAGATTAACGCCCTGATTACCACCCTCGCGACCATGCAAATTGTGCGCGGCCTGGCCTATATCATTTCTGATGGTAAAGCGGTGGGTATCGAAGACGAGCGTTTCTTCGCGCTGGGCTACGCTAACTGGCTGGGTCTGCCTGCGCCTATCTGGCTCACAGTGGGTTGCCTGATTATCTTCGGCTTCTTGCTCAATCGGACCACGTTTGGGCGTAATACCCTGGCGATTGGCGGGAACGAAGAGGCGGCGCGTTTGGCCGGTGTCCCAGTCGTTCGCACGAAGATCATCATCTTTGTGCTTTCAGGGTTGGTATCTGCCGCGGCGGGGATTATTTTGGCATCGCGAATGACCAGCGGACAGCCGATGACGTCGATTGGTTATGAGCTAATTGTTATCTCAGCCTGCGTTTTAGGCGGTGTTTCGCTCAAAGGAGGCATCGGAAAAATCTCATATGTGGTGGCCGGTATTCTGATCCTCGGCACCGTGGAGAACGCCATGAACCTGCTGAACATCTCGCCGTTCTCTCAATACGTCGTACGTGGCCTCATCCTGCTTGCAGCGGTGATCTTCGACCGTTACAAGCAAAAAGCAAAGCGCACCGTATAACGCTTTTCCTGCCTGAACGCGACACAACTTTTAAGTGTAGTCGCACCTCTTAACCGCCCGCCAGCATCCCTGGTGGGCGGTTTGCTAAATGGCGAGCAGCGTCACACTGTCTATACTTACATGGCGATTGAGATGTTAACAGTTTTCACATCTCGCAAACTGTAAGGAGGACAAAGGTGGCTGACACGTTAACCGTACCGCCTGTGCTGGCTGGGAATTTTGCATTCTTTTTTGACCTCGACGGTACGCTCGCAGAGATAAAACCGCATCCTGATCAGGTGGCAATCCCCACCGAGGTACTTCAGGTGCTTTACCAGCTTTCGCAGATGAATCATGGGGCACTGGCATTGATATCAGGGCGCTCAATGGCCGAGCTGGATACGCTCGCCGGGCCTTATCGCTTTCCGCTTGCCGGTGTGCACGGAGCGGAGCGCCGCGACATCCATGATCACACACATGTCGTCTCTTTGCCGGAGGCGTTGATTCAGACGCTTCAGGCGCAGCTGACAGCGGCGCTAGCGCATTTACCCGGCACCGAACTCGAAGCGAAAGGGATGGCCTTTGCGTTACATTACCGCCAGGCTCCGCAGCACGAGCTGGCGGTAACGGCATTAGCTGCGGCGATGGTTGCAGCCAATCCGCAACTGGCGCTCCAGCCCGGGAAATGCGTCGTAGAGATTAAGCCCAAAGGTATCAATAAAGGCGAGGCAATCGCGTCGTTCATGACAGAAGCCCCCTTCCAGGGGAGAACGCCGGTCTTTATTGGAGATGATCTGACTGACGAGTACGGTTTTGACGTCGTCAATCGGGCTAAAGGCCTGTCGATTAAAGTCGGACAGGGCGAAACACGGGCCAAATGGCGTTTGCCCACCGTGGCCAGCGTCTGGCAATGGGTAACAGAAATCGCTAACCAGCAACAACAAGAAAAAATAGCGCATAACAACAGGAGAAAACATGATGGGTCGCTTAGTCGTAGTCTCTAACCGTATTGCGCCACCGGACGATAAAAAAACCAGTGCAGGTGGCCTGGCGGTAGGGATCTTAGGTGCCTTGAAGGCAGCAGGGGGATTGTGGTTTGGCTGGAGCGGGGATGTCGGCAACGAGGACCAGCCGCTAAAAAAGGTAACACGGGGTAATATTACCTGGGCATCCTTTAACCTCGGTGAGAAGGACTACGATGAGTATTACTCGCAGTTCTCCAATGCCGTGCTGTGGCCTGCGTT
This sequence comes from Enterobacter sp. SCRI0065, assembly GCF_059766475.1. Lineage (NCBI taxonomy): Bacteria > Pseudomonadati > Pseudomonadota > Gammaproteobacteria > Enterobacterales > Enterobacteriaceae > Enterobacter > Enterobacter sp. SCRI0065. The sequence continues at coordinate 695,377 of NZ_JCBAJB010000002.1, forward strand.
CCACTATCGCCTGGACCTCGTCAAATTTCAGCGAGATGCATGGGAAGGCTATACCCGCGTCAACGCCTTGCTGGCAGACAAACTGCAGCCGCTCATCAAGGAGGACGATATTATCTGGATCCACGATTATCACCTGCTGCCGTTTGCCAGCAAGCTGAGAAAGCGTGGTGTTAACAATCGCATCGGATTTTTCCTGCACATTCCGTTCCCCACGCCAGAAATCTTTAACGCCTTGCCACCACACGAAGAGCTGTTAGAGGGGCTTTGTGATTACGATCTGCTTGGCTTCCAGACTGAGAATGACCGCGTGGCGTTCCTGGACAGCGTTTCCAGTAAAACGCGGCTGGTGACCAACAGCGGCAAATCGCATACGGCATGGGGCAAAACGTTTTGTACTGCGGTCTATCCTATTGGTATCGAGCCTGACGAAATCGCGGCTGATGCTTCCGGGCCGCTGCCGCCTAAACTGGCGCAGCTTAAAAACGAGCTCAAGAACGTTAAGAACATCTTTTCGGTAGAACGACTGGATTACTCAAAAGGGCTGCCAGAACGCTTCCAGGCTTACGAGACGCTGCTGGATAAGTATCCTCAGCATCATGGCAAAATCCGCTACACCCAAATTGCGCCGACGTCACGTGGCGAAGTTCAGGCCTATCAGGATATTCGGCATCAACTGGAAACCGAAGCAGGGCGGATTAATGGTCGCTACGGTCAGTTGGGGTGGACCCCGCTTTATTACCTGAACCAGCATTTTGATCGCAAAGTGCTGATGAAGGTCTTCCGTTATGCAGAGGTGGGGTTGGTTACGCCTTTGCGCGATGGGATGAATCTGGTCGCAAAAGAGTATGTCGCAGCACAGGATCCGAATGATCCTGGTGTTCTGGTTTTATCGCAATTTGCAGGTGCTGCGAACGAGTTAACCTCAGCGTTAATCGTCAATCCTTACGATAGTGATGATGTCGCGAACGCACTAGACAGAGCGCTGAAAATGCCGCTAACGGAGCGAATCTCTCGTTATTCTGAGATGATGAAGGTCATTCGCGAAAATGACATTAATCACTGGCAGGAGCGTTTCATCAGCGATCTTGAGCGGATAACGGCACGCAGCGTGGAGAGCAATTTGCAAAAAAAGGTCGCGGCCTTCCCTAAACTCGCCTGAGTTTGCCCCTCGGTGGCCCTACGCGCCACCGAGGGGAACTAACAGCACATCCACCAGGCTTGAGCGAACAATCGCTTTAGCCGAACACGCCGCGCGTGAAAAGAAGCTTTGGTTATGGTTTCCGCAAATAACCAAATCAATATTCTGTTTACGGCAAATATCGAGAATATGTTCGCTTAATTCCCCCGTTGCAATAAACGTCCGTTCAATTGGATATTGCGCCTTCTCTTCCAGCTCCTGCAAAAACTGCTGCGTCTCTTCCTGCAATACGCCACGGAGGTCTTCTAACATCGGGGCTGCCATCTGATTAAACATTTCCGGCTCAGCGGCAAGAGTGACCAGGCTTACCCGCGCGTTGTGGGGTCTGGCGATGGAAACCGCGCGAGATAAAAGAAGGTGGCTTTCTGGTGAAACGGCTACGCAAACAAGTAGATGTGAGTAACTCATCGCCCACTCCTTAGATGAGTGAAAACAGGTTATGAGAAACCATTAGCGCGATTTGCGCCGCTTCGCAAGAGGGCAATACGACATTAGTGTGACGCTTCTCATAATTATTCATTAATTATTCTTATAAAAAGAATAATGGCATAAGTCGGGTTGCTAACTAAAATTAGATACTTAACGGAAATCTTACAAATTAAATAATGTACTGTTAAATCGTCTTAACGGGTTATCAACAGAATGATTATGGTTACCCACCGAAACCATTGCGTTTTGCTTACTCAATAACTGCCTGTTTTTTAAGAATATTAACTTAACGTTTCTAACTAAGAGATCGCATGACATTCTGAGCCTCTGGAATCGCCCCCCGAGAGCAAGATACGTGCCCGGATCGATAATGCTTCTGAATGAGTATTCGTCAACAAGGAATAGATAACGCCTTCGACTGAGCATATTTTGTCCAATTTACAAGACACGCTGATGGATTTATGCGTGATTCTTGGTTAAATTATGTGACGCACGTCACATTTTTTTTAAATTTCGGGAGGGGCTGCATTGTATGTGTGAAAACTGACGAGTAGAGTTGCCTCGAATTAGGAAAAATCTTAGTTATTTGTAAGAAATGATAAAGCGTGTAAGCAAAAGGACATCATTTTCCGCACCATGCGCTTTAATCACAGAGCCCTTAATTCAACTATGCATTTACGCCTTTTCTTTTTTTTTACCGGGGTTTTCCCGGCGACATCACGGGGTGCGGTCTTACCGCATAAAATAATAGTTGGTTATTCTGGATGGGAAAAATGCATACATCCGAGTTGCTGAAACACGTGTATGACATCAATTTGTCATACTTATTGCTTGCGCAGCGTTTGATTAGTGAAGACAAAGCGTCCGCAATGTTCCGCCTGGGTATCAGCGAAGAGATGGCAACGACGCTGGGCGGATTGACCCTCCCTCAGATGGTGAAACTGGCGGAAACAAATCAACTGGTTTGTCAGTTCCGCTTTGACAGCCATCAGACAATTACTCGTCTGACTCAGGATTCTCGCGTTGACGATCTGCAACAGATCCATACCGGAATATTGCTTTCGACACGCCTCCTCTCTGAAGTCAGTAAGTCTGATGACGTGGCCCGTAAGAAAAGGGCTTAATGATGAGCGTAAAAAGCATTGTTCAGGAAGCTCGCGACATTCAGTTGGCAATGGAACTGATCACGCTGGGCGCCCGCTTGCAAATGCTGGAAAGCGAGACTCAGTTGAGTCGCGGTCGTCTTATTAAGTTATATAAAGAATTACGTGGCAGCCCCCCACCAAAAGGTATGCTGCCATTTTCAACCGACTGGTTTATGACCTGGGAACAAAACATTCACGCATCGATGTTTTGTAACGCCTGGCAGTATCTTTTGAAAACCGGTTTATGTAGCGGCGTCGATGCCGTTATTAAAGCTTACAAGCTCTATCTTGAACAGTGTCCGCAGCCAGAAGAGGGGCCGTTGCTGGCGCTGACTCGCGCATGGACGCTGGTTCGTTTCGTTGAAAGTGGTCTCTTACAATTGTCTAGCTGCAACTGCTGCAATGGCAACTTTATCACCCATGCTCATCAACCCGCGGGTAGCTTTGCCTGTAGTTTATGCCAGCCGCCATCCCGCGCGGTAAAAAGACGTAAACTTTCCTCGAATGCTGCCGATATTATTCCACAACTGCTGGATGAACAGATCGAACACGCTGTTTAACCCGAACGTGTGGGAAAGATTCCAGCAGCGGTAAATTATTACCGCTGCTTTTTTTGCCCTGAGCTCGGACAATCATGCGATCTGAACATCCCGCCAAAGTCACTAGCGGAAGGATGATGTCGTGCTTATCTTATTAGGTTACCTTGTTGTAATCGTAACAGTTTTCGGCGGTTATATGATGACCGGCGGGCACCTTGGAGCACTCTATCAACCGTCTGAGTTTATTATCATTGGCGGGGCGGGAATTGGTGCGTTTATCGTTGGCAACAACGGTAAATCGATTAAGGGAACGCTGAAAGCGCTTCCGCTGCTGTTTCGCCGTTCGAAATACACCAAAAGCATGTACATGGATTTACTGGCGCTGCTGTATCGCCTGATGGCGAAGTCACGCCAGCAGGGGATGTTTTCGCTGGAGCGGGACATTGAAAACCCGAAAGAGAGCGAAATCTTCGCCAGCTATCCCCGGATTCTGGCCGATCCGATGATGCTCGATTTTATTGTCGACTATCTGCGTCTCATCATCAGCGGCAACATGAACACCTTCGAAATCGAAGCGCTGATGGACGAGGAAATCGAAACCCACGAAAGTGAATCCGAAGTCCCGGCAAACAGCCTGGCACTGGTCGGCGACTCGTTACCGGCATTCGGTATCGTTGCGGCGGTAATGGGCGTGGTTCACGCACTGGCCTCGGCGGATCGCCCGGCGGCGGAACTCGGCGCATTGATTGCCCACGCGATGGTGGGAACCTTCCTCGGTATTCTCCTCGCTTATGGATTTATCTCTCCACTGGCAAGCGTACTGCGTCAGAAGAGCGCCGAAACCACCAAAATGATGCAGTGTGTGAAGATTACGCTGCTGTCGAATCTTAACGGTTATGCACCGCCAATCGCTGTGGAGTTCGGACGTAAAACGCTGTACTCCAGCGAGCGCCCATCGTTTATTGAGCTCGAAGAGCACGTGCGCGCGGTGAAAAACCCAAACCAGCAGACGACGACTGAGGACGCATGAAAAATCAGTCCCATCCCATCGTCATCGTAAAAAAGCGCAAGCACAAAAGTCATGGGCATGGATCCCACGGCTCGTGGAAGATCGCGTATGCGGACTTTATGACCGCCATGATGGCGTTTTTCCTTGTGATGTGGCTGATTTCTATCTCCAGCCCGAAAGAGCTGATACAGATTGCAGAGTATTTCAGAACCCCACTGGCCACAGCGGTGACAGGTGGGCAGCGTATATCTGAAAGCGACAGTGCCATTCCAGGCGGGGGTGATGATTTCACCCAGCAGAAGGGTGAAGTCAAAAGAGAACCTAACATCAATGAGCTGAAAAAACGCATGGAGCAAGCGCGCCTGAAAAAACTGCGCGGTGACCTCGACCAGCTCATTGAGGCCGATCCGAAACTGCGCGCATTGCGCCCGCACCTCAAGATTGATTTGGTGCAGGAAGGTTTACGTATTCAGATTATTGATAGCCAGAATCGCCCAATGTTTAAAACCGGCAGCGCGGACGTCGAGCCTTATATGCGCGACATTTTGCGCGGTATTGCGCCCGTCCTGAACGGTATTCCAAACCGTATTAGTCTCTCGGGGCACACGGATGATTTTCCGTATGCCAACGGCGAGAAGGGATACAGCAACTGGGAGCTTTCTGCCGACCGTGCCAACGCCTCGCGTCGCGAGCTGGTCACCGGTGGGCTTGATGAAGGCAAAGTTCTGCGCGTCGTTGGCATGGCCGCAACCATGCGAATGACCGACCGTGGACCGGATGACGCCGTTAACCGTCGTATCAGTCTTTTGGTGCTCAATCAGCAGGCGGAGCAGACCATTCTGCATGAAAACGCCGAAAGCCAGAATGAGTCACTGGACGATTTAAAACAGCCAGGGGCAGTGCCTTCGGCTGCCGTTCCAACATCGCCACCAGCCAATCCGAGGTGATAGCGTGAGCATGGATATTAGCGATTTTTACCAGACATTTTTTGATGAAGCCGACGAGTTGTTGGCTGACATGGAGCAGCATCTGCTGGATTTGGTGCCTGAGGCACCGGATTCAGAACAGCTTAATGCCATTTTCCGCGCGGCACACTCGATAAAAGGTGGCGCCGGAACCTTTGGTTTTACCGTCCTGCAGGAGACAACCCATTTAATGGAAAACCTGCTGGATGAAGCTCGACGCGGTGAGATGCAGCTGAATACCGACATTATCAACCTGTTTTTGGAAACCAAAGATATTATGCAGGAACAGCTCGACGCCTATAAAAGCTCGCAAGAGCCTGATGCTGCCAGCTTCGAATACATCTGCAACGCGTTGCGCCAGCTTGCGCTGGAAGCAAAAGGTGCAGTGGCCGCGCCTGCCGTGAATGCGGCAAAATTAAGCGTGGTTGATGCCCTTGCCGCTGAAGGCGCGACCGCGCCCGTGGAGGAAGCAAAGCTTCGCGTGATTCTCTCTCGCCTTAAAGAAGGCGAAGTGAATTTACTCGAAGAAGAGCTCGGTAATCTGGCGACCCTCAGTAACGTGGTAAAAGGCAAAGACAGTCTTGCCGCGACGCTGGATGGTGGTATTGGTCAGGATGATATCGTGGCGGTGCTGTGCTTTGTGATTGAAGCCGATCAAATCGATTTTGAAACCGAAGCCGTCGCAGAAACCGTGCCTGTTGAAAGCGAAGAAAAGGGTGTTGCGCCAGAAGTGGCTGCGCCTGCCGTGGCGGCAAACGCGCCTGCGCTGAAGGCCGTGCCGAATGAAGCGGGTACGCCAAATCGTGCGGAACGCGAAAAACCAGCAGCACGAAGCAGTGAATCAACCAGCATTCGCGTGGCGGTTGAGAAGGTTGACCAACTGATTAACCTGGTCGGCGAACTGGTCATCACCCAGTCGATGCTGGCTCAGCGTTCTAATGAACTTGATCCCGTAACGCACGGCGATTTGATTACCAGCATGGGTCAGTTACAACGTAACGCCCGTGACCTGCAGGAGTCGGTGATGTCCATCCGCATGATGCCGATGGAATATGTCTTTAGCCGCTTCCCGCGTCTGGTCCGTGATTTGGCCAGCAAGCTGAACAAGCAAATTGAACTCACCCAACTGGGGAGTTCGACCGAGCTTGATAAGAGCCTGATTGAACGCATTATCGATCCGTTGACGCACCTGGTGCGTAACAGTCTGGATCACGGCATTGAGTCACCCGAAAGCCGCATTGCGGCGGGTAAATCTCCAGTCGGTAACCTGACGTTGTCCGCTGAACACCAGGGCGGAAACATCTGTATCGAAGTGACCGACGATGGCGCAGGCCTCAATCGCGAACGTATCCTTGCGAAAGCACTTTCTCAAGGGATGGCCGTTAACGAAAACATGACCGACGAAGAAGTGGGGATGCTTATCTTCGCGCCTGGCTTCTCGACGGCAGAACAGGTTACGGACGTTTCAGGTCGTGGTGTGGGCATGGATGTGGTGAAACGTAACATCCAGGAGATGGGTGGGCACGTTGAGATCAAATCTAAACAAGGCACCGGTACCACTATCCGAATTCTGCTTCCGCTGACGCTGGCGATCCTTGACGGTATGTCGGTGAAAGTCGCCGGTGAGGTCTTTATCCTGCCGCTGAATGCGGTCATGGAGTCCTTGCAGCCAAGCGAAGAAGATTTACATCCGCTGGCCGGCGGTGAGCGCGTGCTTGAAGTGCGTGGTGAATACCTGCCGCTGGTAGAACTGTGGAAAGTGTTTGAGGTTGACGGTGCGAAGACTGAAGCCACTCAAGGCATCGTCGTCATTCTGCAAAGTGCAGGCCGCCGCTATGCGCTGCTGGTTGATCAATTGATTGGTCAGCATCAGGTCGTGGTGAAGAACCTCGAAAGCAACTACCGCAAAGTGCCGGGAATTTCAGCTGCCACTATCCTTGGCGATGGCAGCGTCGCACTGATCGTCGATGTGTCGGCGCTTCAGGGTTTAAATCGTGAACAACGTGTGGCGTACACAGCCGCCTGATTAGTTAAGAAGGTAAAAACATGACCGGTATGAGTAATGTAACGAAACTGGCGGGCGAGCCATCAGGGCAGGAATTCCTGGTTTTCACTTTAGGCGATGAAGAGTACGGCATCGATATTCTTAAAGTGCAGGAGATTCGTGGCTACGATCAGGTCACTCGCATTGCCAACACGCCTTCGTTTATCAAAGGTGTGACTAACCTGCGCGGCGTCATCGTGCCGATTGTCGACCTGCGCGTGAAGTTTAGCCAGAGCGATGTCGAGTACAACGAGAACACCGTGGTAATCGTCCTGAATCTGGGACAGCGCGTGGTCGGTATTGTGGTTGATGGCGTATCTGATGTGCTGTCGCTGACCACCGATCAGATTCGCCCGGCACCAGAATTTGCGGTGACCTTGTCCACCGAGTACCTGACGGGTCTCGGCGCGCTGGGCGATCGTATGCTGATTCTGGTGAACATCGAGAAACTGCTGAATAGCGATGAGATGGCACTGCTGGATATCGCGGCAAGCCACGTAGCGTAATATCGACTTGCCCGGCGGCGCAATGCGTCTGCCGGGCATTTTTTTAGCTTAGGCTTCTTGCTCTACCAAATCGCTTTCTTCTTCCAGCAGCCCCTCATTCTGCGCCAGCATCGCCGTGGCAATCCCGTTCCCCAGAACGTTAATCGCGGAACGACCCATATCCAGGAAATGGTCTATCCCCATGAGCAGCAGGATCCCGGCAACCGGAATGTGGAAACTCGGGATAGTCGCCGCCAGTACAACCAGTGCAGAGCGCGGTACGCCAGCAATGCCTTTCGATGCCAGCATTAAGGTCAGCATTAACACGGTGACTTCGGCAAAGCTCAGGTGAATATTGTAAGCCTGCGCGATAAACATCGACGCAAACGAGCAATACACCATCGAGCCCACCAGATTAAACGAGTAGCCAATCGGCAGTACAAACGACACGATATTGCGTGAACAGCCGAAACGGGTGAGCTGTTCCAGCGTTTTCGGGTAGGCCGCTTCGGAGCTGCTGGTGGTGAACGCGACCAGCACCGGGTCTTTTAGCATGACGACCAGGCGGAAGACCTCTTTCTTCAGCACCATGTATCCCACCGCCAGCAGCACCAGACAGGTGAGCAGAATAGCCACATAGTATCCGCCGATAAACGAGGCGTAATTCAACAGAATGCCCAAACCCTGCGTGGCGATAACCGACGAAATGGCGGCGAAGATAGCCAGGGGTGCCACGTACATCACGTAGCCCGTGACTTTCAACATGATGTGAGAAACCACGTCCAGCGCCGCGACGAGCGGGGCGTTAAATTTCTCGCCCAGCGACGCGCCGCCAATACCAAAGAACATCGAGAACACGACGATCTGTAGGATCTCATTATTGGCCATCGCCCCCACGATACTGGTCGGGATCGTATGCGAGAGAAAACCTTTCAGCGACATGCCGCCGACCGCAAGACCGGTATCTACCGCTTCAACCGGAATGCTGAGATTAAGACCGCTGCCCGGTTGTTCGAGAGTGACGATAAACAATCCCACCAGAATAGACAGCACAGAAGAGCTGATAAACCAGACCATGGCTTTACCGCCAACGCGGCCAATGGTTGAGGTTTCCCCGAGCCTCATTATCCCAACCGTGAGGGTGCTAAATACCAGCGGGGCGATAACCATTTTAATGAGTCGAAGGAAGATGTCGGTCAGGAGTGTGATGTTGTCTGCCCAGGCGGTGATGACGTCAGTTGACGCATACTCATGAATAACGGCCCCGGAAAGAATGCCCGCCAGCATGAAGATCACGATGAAGAGCGTGAGTTTGTTTGCACTTGCCACGAAAAAATACCCTCTATGCGCTTATGATTTTAACCGTGCGCTGAGACATATTATTTTCTAATTGCAGCGCACCAATACATTCATCACATAAATTGAAGTAAAGCCAAAGTAGATACAACTATTTTTTAGTTTTTATTAGATTTGTTGTTGGTGCCGGTGCGATATATTGTGATGCTTATCACATTAACACCAATATATCCTCAGTTTATGGCGACTCCGAGAGATGTTTGAAATGTTAACTTTTTGTATTTAAACAATAATTATCGTCAATAAGGCAAAAGTATCAGCTCAAACCCCTCTGGTGGTTGAAGCGAGATCCATAAACTAAATTCTCAATAACTGCTTATCAGCAAAGTTAAGCGGTGCTAACAGATTGAGCATTATGAATAAAATACAAAAAGCGAAAGGCAATATTCTCTGGAGGGCTGTACATGAAAAGAAAACTCCTTCTCATTGGCATGGGCAGTATGCTGGCTATGGCGACGAGCAATGCCGTTGCGGTGACCAGTAACGGGACCATCGGGGCCACGCTCACCTTATCAAACGGTTGCCTGATTAACGGCTCACCAACCCAAAACGGCATTAACTTCGGGACCCTGGATTTTGGTACTCATCCAGCCACCTTCTCAACGCTCACGACCCAACTTGCCGGTGCCAGTGGCGGGAATACCTTTACCGTTCAATGCACCACCGCCAGTTATTCGGTAGCGATAACCGGCAACACCAACTCCACCGCACCTGGCACCGTCGTCGGGACCCCAGGAACGCCAGCACGTTATTTGGTGAATGCGACGAATACGGCTCAGGGCGTCGCGTACAGCCTCTTTAGTGATAGCGGCTTCAACAACATCGTGGCCAACAACGCGCCGATCCCGGTGGCCTCAACCGCAGGGGGGGTAGACAGCTATACCCTTTACGGACGCATTACCGGCGGCGGAAACAGCGTAACGGTGGTGCCTGGCACCTACACCGATACCATCAACGTTAGCGTGACCTACTAGTTACACACCGGCAATGACCGTTGTGATCCCAGATCTGCGAATACTCGCAGAGGGAAAATTGCATCTTTTTTTTACCCTGCCGTTATGTCTGCTTTATGCGACATCGGTGGGGGCGGTTACCACGCAATCTTTTCAGGTCTCCGCCACTATCACGCCGGGCTGTGCCGTGACGACGGGAACGGGGGGAGTGCTGGGTACGCTGAATTTTGGTGCTCGCAGTGGGGTAGCAACGGGCCAGGTCAGTACCAGCTTTGTGCCTAACGGTGCGCTGTCTATCGCCTGTACGCCCGGGGTGACGCTGAGCATGAGTATCGATGGCGGGCAGCATTACTCGTCGGTGCGTCGGATGCCGCGAGCGAGCGGTAACGACATGGTGGGTTACCGGCTTTACAGCAGCAGTTCGCTGGCCGCAAACAGCGAGATAGGGGTTAATCAAGCGGTGCCAGTGACCTATACCAACAGCAATAATATTGCGCTGCCGTTATTTGGTGTGGCGCTCCTGACGGGGTTTAGCCCCGCAGGAACCTATACAGATCAACTCACCGTGACCCTGTCATGGTGAAACAGGGAGAAGGTCAATGAAGGCATCTTTTTTACGCTATGGCGTGCTGGGTTTAGGGGTGATATTTGCCTCAGCCATGGGGAGAGCAAACGCGGCGGCAACCATTTTGCTTTGGCCTATCGATCCCTGGCTTTCCGCTGATACCAAAGCCACCGAATTATGGATCCAGAATCAAGGGAATAGCGCGACCACCATGCAGGTGCGCATCGTGCGCTGGCGGCAGGAAAATGGCTACGAGCGCTACACTGCCCAGCAGGATGTGGTCGCCAGCCCGCCTATCGTTAATATTTCTAAGGGCAGCAAGCAGTTAATTCGACTGATCAAACAAAGCGATGTTCCGATGGGGGTCGAACAAGCCTATCGCATTATTGTCGATGAAATCCCTCAACCCAGCGACACATCCCAGCCTGAAATGGGCCTCAAACTCCAGATGCGCTATTCCATTCCGCTTTTTGTTTATGGTCAGGGTATCCAGACCATCAAAGAAGGGGCGCATCATGCGCTGGTGGAAACCAATAACCTGAGCTGGCGAGTGGTTCAGGACGGAGGGCAACCTGCGTTACAGGTTAGCAATCGAGGGGATGTTCACGTGCGGTTAAGTCAGGTTGCGCTCGGTCAGGGAGGGCAAAAACGCACGCTGGCAGAGGGGCTATTGGGCTACGTTCTGCCGGGTAGCACCCGTAGCTGGCCGCTTCCTGCGGGGCTTCGCCAGCCACGTCAGCTGAGTGCGCAAATTAATGCCCGGGATCCGCAATGGCAGTCGGCGCCTGTCAACTGAAGGCGGCGATGATAATCCTGCTCTGCGTCACGACACGCTCCTGGGCCGAGTCCGGCGATGACAATTTACCGCCACCGCCAGGTGCGCAGGCGGTCAATAGCGAAGCAGTATTTCAGCTGTCGGTGGTGATTAACCACTACGACACCGGGCTGGTGGTCCCCGTCACGCAGCGTGAAGGGATGTTTTTCATCTCCAGCGCAGATTTGCTGCGCGCGGGGCTGCCGCCAGAGCAGGTGCCCGTTGGCGAGGTAAATCTCTCGCAACTGGCGCAGGTGCGGGTTGAATATGACAGCACCGCGCAGCGTTTGCTGTTAAACGTGCCGCGCGAGTGGGTATCCGCCCGCGTGACGCCTTTCGGTGGACAGCTTGCTCAGAGCAAACCCTATTACGGCACCGGGGCTTTACTCAATTACGATCTCTACACCAACCACACCGAACATATTGGCGGTCAGGCCTCGCTATGGCATGAGTTCCGCTACTTTAATGAAAACGGCTCTCTCTCCTCTACGGGCTATACGCGCCAAAGCTTTGACGGGAATACCGGCCAGCAGGAAGGCTACGTGCGTTACGACACCACGTTGACGATGACCAACGAAGACGATGCCACCACGTGGACCGTGGGGGATGTGATCAGTGATGCGGTGAGCTGGAGCAGCAGCGTGCGAATGGGCGGCATCAGTTACGGACGCGATTTTTCGTTGCGCCCGGACCTGGTCACCTGGCCGCTGCCTGAGTTTTCCGGCGAGGCCGCCGTGCCGACATCGGTCGATCTGTTTATTAACGGCTACCGTTCCGGTTCAACGCAACTCCAGCCGGGACCCTTTACCCTGACCAACCTGCCGTACATCAACGGGGCGGGGGATGCGGTGCTAATCACCACCGATGCCCTGGGGCGTCAGGTGAGTACGACCATGCCATTTTACGTCACCAGCGATCTGCTAAAACAAGGCCTGAGCGACGGGGCGTTCACGCTGGGCAGCCTGCGCCGTAGTTACGGCATTGATAATTTTGACTACGGCCCGGCGGCAGGGAGCGGATCCTATCGCTACGGCGCGACCGACTGGCTGACGCTCGAGGGGCACGCCGAGGCCGCCGAGGAGCTGGCGTTGGGCGGAGCAGGGGCGGTGGTGAAACTGGGTCGCTACGGCGTGGTGAACTCCTCTTATACCCACAGCCAGATGCGGGGCGACGACGGCGGACAAATCAACTGGGGCTATCAGTACAGCACCAGCGCGTTCAGCCTCGCCACTCAGCATTCCCGACGCGATCGCGGCTACGGCAACCTGGCGCTCTACGATCAGCCCACTATCTACGATGAACAAAACCAGCCTATCGCGAGCCTGAGTCGCAACACCGACCAGTATTCCCTGACCTTTAATCTGGGTGATTTCGGCAATATCGGTGCCGCATGGATTGGCGTCGAAAGCTTTGACAGTCAAAAAACAGAGCTGCTCAATCTCTCCTGGAGTCGCAACCTGTGGGGCAACAGCAGTCTCTATCTTGCCGCCAGCCGCGACCAACAGCGCGGTGACTGGACGGTGGCGATGTCGCTGCAAATCCCGCTAGGAGAGCGGGACAGTGCGGCGATTACCCTCGAAAACACGCCTGATTCAGGCAGCACCCAGCGGGTTAACTACAACCACTCGATGCCATCGGACGGCGGTTTTAGCTGGAATATGGCGTTGGCTAACCAGTCGACATCAAGCCACTACCAGCAAGCCACACTGGGTTGGCGTAACAATAACATCGAGTTGCAGGGCGGCGGCTACGGTGAACGGGACATGATGACCTGGTGGGGCGAGGCGATGGGGTCGATAGTCCTGATGGATAACGAACTGTTCGCCGCGAATAAAATCAATGACGCCTTTGTGGTGATCAGCACCGACGGGCATCCGGACGTGCCGGTCAATTATGAAAACCAGCCTGTGGGCAAAACGAATCATAACGGCTATCTGCTGATCAGCGGCGTGTCGGCCTATTACCCTGCAAGTTACAGTATCAACACGCTGAATTTGCCTGCTGATACGCGGTTAAAAGAGACCGAGCGCCGTGTGGCGATCCGCCGTCACAGCGGCTATCTGGTTGATTTTCCGATGGAGCAGGAGCGCGTGGCAAGCGTGATCCTCCACGATACCAACGGGAAAGATATCCCGGTGGGAAGCCAGGTCAGGCGGCCATCGCGCAATACGGCGGTGGTTGGCTACGACGGTATTGCCTGGCTGGAGAGCCTGAACGACATCAATGCGCTCAGTGTCACGACGCCGGAGGGTAAACGCTGCCATGCCACCCTGACCATTGACGCCAACCCGGAGCACAAGCTCAAGACCTATGGCCCGCTGGTTTGCCGGGAGGGGAAATGAAACGTGTGCTGCTCATGTTGCTGCTGCTGCTGGTCATTGCGGGCGGCAGTAAGGCGGCCTGTACGGTCAGCACCGTGAATGCCGCCTTTGGAAGTGTGACGTCATTTGCGTTAAGCGGAACCGGCGAGGTGGAAACCACTGGCACGCTGGTGGTCACCTGTGACGCAGTGCTCAATTTATTGACCAACGACTCCGTGACGCTCAACTACACCGCCGCTACCGTGTCGGCGAATAGCCGGGCGACCATGAAACGTACCGATAACGCGGCGATTACCGACGTGATCCCCACGCGCCTGTGCGGGCTGACGGGCTGTTCGGGCAGCTCAGAAGTTCAAATCGCCAAATCCTATACCTGGAGTGGTAACACGCTGTTAAACCTGATTGGCGCGAAGCAGTACAACATCCCGCTCTACTTCCGTACGGTCTCTGGGCAAAACGTGACGGCAGGCCCGTATCAGGTTGTCCTGACGTTTAGCATTAACTACAGCGTCTGTTCGGTCGGGTTGGGTGCGGTGTGTCTTACCCCGCAAACCGGTACGGCAACGACCAGCATTACCCTAAATATGAACGTCACCAACGACTGTAGTGCCATGACCACACCCAACGTCAGCTTTAATAGCGCGCCGTTGGTTCAGAATTTCCCGACGATTTCCCAGGCTGTCGCCGTGACCTGTACCAAGGGCAGCACCTATACCATCGGCATTAATAATGGGCTAAACGCACTTAACGGCGTGCGCCGGATGGTGAATAGCGGAAACTACATGAGTTATGACATCTATAAAGAAGCCACCAGCAATCGTTGGGGCGGTAGCGGGACCGAACGCTGGGCCAGCGCGGCCTCATCGCAGCTCAGTGCCGATGGGCTTTTGCGTACCTACAACTACACCGCCAAAGTGTTGACCAGCCAAACCACACCCCCCGCCGGAGCCTATACCGACACCCTCGTGGTTGATGTCGCGTTCTGAGCCGACGCTTTTCCCTTTCGCAAATGTAAAGTTCCCGCCGTCCGTGCCGATAACACCGTTAATAAAACTTAGAGAAGGTGTTGTATGTTGAACCGTATCCGCGTAGTCACGATGCTGATGATGGTGCTGGTCATTTTCGCACTTCTTCAGCTCCTTTCCGGTGGGCTGTTGTTCTCATCTTTAAAACAAAACCAGCAAAGTTTTGCGGTATCGAACGATCTGCGTTTACAGCAAAGTGAACTGACGTCCACTTGGGATTTGATGCTGCAAACGCGTATCAACCTGAGCCGATCTTCAGCGCGCATGATGATGGATCCCGCTAATCAGCAGAGCAGTGCAAAAACCGATCTCCTGAAAAATGCCCGCACCACGCTTGCTGAGGCCGCAAAGCATTACGATGCCTTCAAAAAAATCACGCCCCTTCCCGCGATGGAGCAGGCGAGCCAGAACATTGACGAAAAATACACCCGCTATGCTGCCGGTCTGACGGAGCTGATTCAGTTCCTCGAGAGCGGCAATACCGACGCTTACTTTGCTCAGCCAACCCAGGGGATGCAAAACGCCCTCGGTGCCGCGTTGAGCGAATACGCGAAGGCCAGCAGCGAGCAGTATCATTCCGCCTTTACCGAGAGCAAGAACGACTACCGTTTTGCCAAGTGGCAGATGGCGTTTTTAGCGTTGGCACTGGTCATTGTGCTGGTGGGCGTATGGTACGGCATCCGACATGTTTTGCTGAATCCGCTGGGTCGTGTCATCGCTCATATTCGTGAGATTGCCAGCGGCGATCTGACTAAAACGCTCACCATTTCCGGGCGTAACGAAATGACCGAACTGGCAACTACCGTTGACCATATGCAGCGTTCGCTGACCGATACCGTCACCAACGTGCGTCAGGGTTCGGATGCGATTTACACCGGCACCAGCGAAATTGCGATGGGCAATAACGATCTCTCCTCACGTACGGAGCAGCAGGCTTCCGCGCTGGAAGAGACGGCAGCCAGCATGGAAGAGCTGACGGCAACCGTGAAGCAAAACGCCGATAACGCGCGTCAGGCGGCTCAGCTGGCGGAAAGCGCTTCTGAAACCGCTCAGCGCGGCGGCAAAGTGGTGGATGGTGTGGTGAAAACCATGCATGACATCGCGGGCAGCTCGAAGAAGATCGCCGACATCACAAGCGTTATCGACGGTATTGCCTTCCAGACTAATATCCTGGCGCTTAACGCGGCAGTGGAAGCGGCGCGTGCCGGAGAGCAGGGGCGCGGTTTTGCGGTTGTTGCTGGCGAAGTGCGTAACCTTGCCAGCCGAAGCGCCAATGCAGCGAAAGAAATCAAAGCGTTGATTGAAGATTCCGTCTCGCGTGTGAATACCGGTTCGGTGCTGGTAGAAAGCGCCGGGGAAACGATGGATGAAATCGTCAATGCGGTGACTCGCGTGACCGACATCATGGGCGAAATCGCCTCTGCGTCGGATGAACAGAGTCGTGGTATCGACCAGGTTGCACTGGCGGTACAGGAAATGGATCGCGTCACACAACAAAACGCCGCGCTGGTGCAGGAGTCTGCTGCGGCGGCCGCTGCGCTGGAAGACCAGGCGAGTCGTCTGAAGATGGCCGTCTCGGCGTTTCGCCTTACCTCTACACCACTCAATACGGATACGTCACGGACAAGACCTGCCGGGACGGCGTCTGTCGCTGGGGTGAAAAACACCCGTGCGACGACACATGGACAGGGACAAGAAGAAAACTGGGAAACATTTTGACTGATATTTAACCGCGGCTGCTTGCCGCATGATGGGAGCGTGGATGTTAAATCGTATTCGTATCTCGACCACATTGTTTTTAATTTTGATTCTTTGCGGTGTATTGCAGGTTGGCAGTAACGGGTTGTCATTTTGGGCGTTTCGCGATGGTTATCAGAATTTGCAGGAAGTCGAGACGAGTAACCAGCAACGCTCCTCGCTCGCAGAAACGCGAGTGGTGTTATTGCAGGCCAGCACCGCGCTGAATAAGGCGGGCACGCTCACGGCATTAAGCTATCCACCGGATGACATCAAAGCACTGATGGTCACCGCTCGCGAAAGTCTGAAGCAGGCCGATGTGCAGTTTAAAACCTTTGGCACACAGGACGCGGTCAGTGAAAAGGGCAAAGCGCTGAAAGCGGAAATGCAGAAAAGTTATACCCAGTGGCACAGCGATTTGGAGCATCAGGCCACCTGGCTTGAAAACAATCAGCTGTCAGACTTCCTCACCGCACCGGTGCAGGATTCTCAGGCTGCTTTCAATAAAAGCTTTAACGCCTGGCTGGTGGACATGAACCAGTTTGTCGAACACGCGAGTCGGGATAGCCGCACCAGCTACCACATGTCGGGAGTGATATTTGCCACGATGGTGATTTTGGCCGCGCTGCTCACTGGTGGGGCATTGCTCTGGTCGCGCAGGATGATTGTGTTACCGCTGGCGATTATCAGCAGCCATTTCGACAGCATTGCAAAAGGTAATCTGGCGCGTCCGGTCGCGGTATTCGGTAAGAATGAAATTTCGGCTATTTTTGCCAGCCTGAAAGCGATGCAGGGTTCTTTGCGTGAAACGGTAACGGAAGTGCGTCACGGCAGTTACGCGATGCACACCGGTATTTCGGAGATTGCAGCAGGTAACAACGATCTGTCATCTCGTACTGAACAGCAGGCCGCTTCGCTGGCGCAAACTGCGGCCAGTATGGAAGAGCTAACGGCGACGGTTGGCCAGAACGCCGACAATGCTCGTCAGGCGTCAGATTTGGCAAAAAGTGCCGCGCAAACGGCGAGAAAAGGTGGCGATCAAACGTCACACGTTGCCAGCACAATGCAACAAATTGCCACCAGCTCGCAGAAAATTGGCGACATTATCAGCGTGATCGACGGTATTGCTTTTCAGACCAATATCCTGGCACTGAACGCCGCGGTGGAAGCGGCGCGCGCGGGTGAACAGGGACGCGGTTTTGCCGTCGTTGCGGGTGAAGTTCGCAATCTCGCCAGCCGCAGCGCAAACGCAGCAAAAGAGATCAAAGTATTGATTGAAGAGTCCGTTTCCCGCGTTAAGCAGGGCGCTGAACTGGTCGATACCGCCGCGCATACCATGACTGAAATTGTGACATCGGTGACGCGCGTCAACGACATTATGGGTGAGATAGCTTCCGCCTCAGATGAACAGCGTCGCGGAATAGAGCAGGTTGCTCAGGCCGTGTCGCAGATGGATCAGGTAACGCAACAGAACGCTTCTCTCGTAGAAGAAGCGGCGGCCGCTACCGACCAGCTCGCTAATCAGGCCGATCATCTTACCGGTCTGGTTGCGGTATTTAACGTGAAAGAGCAAGTCGAAACAGTAGCAGAAGTCGGACGGTCACAGGCCGTGCCAGTTGTATCCTGAGAGTGATTAAGAAGGCGCTATGACATCATCACAGCCCAATGGGCAATCGTCATTATTGTTACAGATGACACAGCGTCTCGCGCTATCCGACGTGCATTTTCGTCGGATATGTCAGTTGATCTACCAGCGTGCAGGGATTGTGCTCGCCGATCATAAGCGAGACATGGTCTACAACCGTCTGGTGCGGCGCTTACGCACGCTTGAACTGGATGACTTCGGTCGCTATTTGAGCATGCTGGAAGCCAACCCGAACAGTGCAGAATGGCAGGCGTTTATCAACTCGCTGACCACTAACCTGACGGCGTTTTTCCGCGAAGGCCATCACTTCCCGGTGCTGGCAGAGCATGCGCGTCGTCGCAGCGGTGAATACCGTGTCTGGAGTGCGGCGGCATCGACAGGAGAAGAGCCTTACTCTCTGGCGATCACGCTTGCCGACACGCTGGGAATGGCCCCAGGGCGTTGGAAAGTGTACGCCAGCGATATTGATACCGAGGTGCTGGAGAAAGCGCGGAACGGCGTTTATCGCCAGGATGAGCTGAAAACGTTGTCGCCACAGCAGCTACAGCGCTACTTCATGCGCGGTACGGGACCGCATGAAGGCCTGGTGCGCGTCCGTCAGGAGCTGGCGAACTGTGTTGAGTTTGCATCGGTTAACCTGCTGGATAAACAGTACAACGTGCCGGGGCCATTTGACGCCATTTTTTGTCGTAACGTCATGATTTATTTTGATAAAACGACGCAGCAGGAGATTCTGCGTCGTTTTGCCCCGCTGCTTAAGCCTGACGGATTATTGTTTGCCGGGCATTCGGAGAACTTCAGCAACCTTGCTCGCGAGTTTAGCCTGCGCGGGCAGACGGTTTATGCGCTGAGTAAGGAAAAAGCATGAGTAAGATCAGGGTGTTGTCTGTAGATGATTCAGCGCTGATGCGTCAAATCATGACGGAGATTATCAATAGCCACAGCGATATGGAGATGGTGGCAACCGCGCCCGATCCGCTCGTTGCCAGGGATTTAATCAAAAAGTTTAATCCGGACGTGCTGACGCTGGACGTTGAAATGCCGCGCATGGACGGTATTGATTTCCTTGAGAAGTTGATGCGCTTACGCCCTATGCCGGTGGTGATGGTTTCCTCACTGACGGGTAAAGGGTCAGAGATAACGCTGCGGGCGCTGGAGCTGGGAGCGGTGGATTTTGTCACCAAACCGCAGTTAGGCATTCGTGAAGGGATGCTGGCTTACAGCGAAATGATCGCTGAGAAAATTCGTACCGCTTCGCGGGCGAAACTGGCGGCACATAAGCCGATGGGCGCACCCGTCACGCTCAAAGCCGGGCCGTTGCTGAGTTCGGAAAAACTGCTGGTGATCGGCGCGTCAACCGGGGGAACAGAGGCAATTCGCCATGTACTCCAGCCATTGCCGCTCTCAAGCCCGGGTATTCTGATTACTCAGCATATGCCGCCGGGCTTCACCCGTTCGTTTGCCGAGCGTTTGAATAAGCTCTGTCAGATAAGCGTGAAAGAGGCAGAAGACGGTGAGCGTGTGCTGCCAGGGCATGCGTATATCGCGCCGGGCGACAAGCACATGGAACTGTCGCGCAGTGGGGCAAACTATCAGATCAAAATTCATGATGGGCCGCCGGTTAACCGGCATCGTCCATCAGTGGATGTGCTGTTTCATTCGGTGGCAAAACATGCGGGGCGCAACGCCGTTGGGGTGATCCTGACGGGGATGGGCAACGATGGTGCCGCCGGAATGCTGGCAATGCACCAGGCGGGCGCCTGGACCATTGCACAGAATGAAGCAAGTTGTGTGGTGTTCGGCATGCCGCGCGAGGCCATCAATATGGGTGGCGTGAGCGAAGTGGTCGATCTTAGCCAGGTAAGCCAGCAAATGTTGGCAAAAATCAGTGCCGGACAGGCAATACGTATTTAATGAGGAGTGGTGTTATATGGCGGACAAAGAGCTCAGATTTTTGGTTGTGGATGACTTTTCCACCATGCGTCGCATTGTGCGCAACCTGCTGAAAGAGCTGGGTTTTAATAATGTTGAAGAAGCAGAAGATGGTGTTGATGCGCTAAACAAGCTACAAGCGGGTAGTTTTGGTTTTGTCATCTCCGACTGGAACATGCCGAATATGGATGGCCTGGAACTGCTGAAAACCATTCGTGCTGACGGCAAAATGTCTTCTCTGCCGGTTCTGATGGTGACCGCAGAAGCGAAGAAAGAGAACATTATTGCGGCAGCACAGGCAGGCGCGAGCGGTTATGTGGTGAAGCCATTTACCGCCGCGACGCTGGAAGAGAAGCTCGGCAAGATCTTCGAGAAACTAGGCATGTGAGGAGCTGGTCATGTTGCACTCTACGATGAAACCTGTTGAAGAACATTCGCCGAGCGACATTATTGCTCGTATCGGCAGCCTGACGCGTATGTTGCGTGACAGCCTGCGTGAACTGGGGCTTGACCAGGCAATTGCTGAAGCGGCAGAAGCGATTCCTGACGCCCGCGATCGTCTGGATTATGTGGTCCAGATGACGGCGCAGGCCGCTGAACGCGCGTTAAACAGCGTCGAAGCGTCTCAGCCGCATCAGGATGAGATGGAAAAAGGCGCAAAAGGGCTGAGTAAGCGTTGGGACGAATGGTTTGAAAACCCAATCGAACTGGCCGATGCCCGTGAACTGGTGACCGACACCCGTCAGTATCTTGGCGAAGTGCCCGGCCACACCAGCTTCACCAATGCCCAGTTGATGGACATCATGATGGCGCAAGATTTCCAGGACCTGACCGGCCAGGTTATCAAGCGCATGATGGACGTTATTCAGGAAATCGAACGTCAGCTGTTGATGGTGCTGTTGGAAAACATGCCGGAGCCAGCGGCTCGTCCGAAACGCGAGAACGAAAGCCTGCTTAATGGCCCGCAGCTTGATACCAACAAGGCCGGTGTTGTTGCCAGCCAGGATCAGGTTGACGATCTGCTGGATAGCCTCGGCTTCTAGTCATACGGTTGGTTCTCAGGTTGTCCTGCAACCTGAGAACCTTTCACCGCAAATCCATTTTTACCGTCATGTTGCCTTCAAATCCCCCCGGTTTCGGCGAGGCGTTGCTGGTCCCCACGGGAGCGGCTTTAATTCGCACCGTACCATTTCCCAGTTCATCCATCGTGACCGGAAATTCGAACGTACCATCAAGCGCCACGTTTTGACTGTTTTCGTCGTACACCCTGATGCCCAGATCATCCCGGTTGAGCATCTTAGCAATGAGCGGTTCACCGCTATCGACAACCCCCTGGTCGGCAGTCAACGTGAGCTTAATTCTGTCGTTATTGCCAACGGCGTTATCATCGCAATGGTATGAGATATCAACATTTTTAAGGGCGTATCCCTTGGGAGGTTGGCCTTTATATCTGAACTGTTTACTGACGAGATTATTGCCAAGGTCCACCTCGATGGTACTGCCTTCATTGATCGTACAGCTTAGCGGGGCGGAAAGAGTGCCACTGAGCCATATATTGGATACCAGCCGGGCATTGTTGACATCACAGCTGCCTGAGCCGAAGTAAAGACAGGCGTAGTTTTGTACGATTATCGTGGAGGGAATGGTTTCTTTGCCCAAAATGGGTTTTTTGATGTAAAAAGTCACCCCGACAACATCCCACTTAAACTGACGTTTAACCGTCGCGGCGCCTTCGGGGCGCGTATCCTGGCTACATACGCTGGCAGTTCCTTCGGTGGTTTTGATGTTTTCAATTGTTTTCGACATCGAAGAAATGTCCGAAGGATACTGAGTGATATTGATCCCGATTAATCCCGTTGCTTCCGGGGAATTGATGGCATCGCTGTAACCCTTGACCTTAATATCCAGCTTTTCGGTGAGGTATCCGTAGCCACTGGTTCCGGGATTAAGCGGGCTTCCGGCCAGCGTCAGTTCGAGCACCTGATTAGACGCTACCATGCTGCCGGGGCATTCACAATTTGCTTCCATTGCGGCTCCGCCACCAATCAGATGTTCAAGGACGTCAACGTCACGATGGGCGACGTTTTCACTCGCATTAAGTTCGCGGTCGTAGACGATATTGTAGTTCTGCGGGTTATCGAAACACCCATGCAGGACCGTGACGGCCTGCGCAGGGAAGGGTAATGCAACCCAGAATAGCGCGGCAATACAGGCGGAAAACAGCGGTTTGAGTGTGTCAGTTAACATAAGGTTTTTCCTGCTGGCAAAGGGCACTGACGGAACGGATGCCGGTGGGGCTGATAGCAGATGGCGGGGCATCAAGCGTAACGTTGGCGCGGCACTGTTGTTGTTCTGCGTTACCCCATTTCACGTTGACTTGCAGGGTATCTGAGACCCCCGTCAAATAGAGGTTTCCGGTATCGTCAACAATGCCGCTCATGGCGGGTGCGCTCGCCGTAGCGATGGCACCAAAAGGCACCGGCCTGCCGTCGGGACGCGTGAGTTTAATCAGTACGCGATACCCTACACGAGCGTCAAAGCGGGCAATAACAGCGGCATTGCGAGTAGGGATCACGGTCACCGCCGTTTCACTGGTATCAACATCATCAGGAAGGCTTGTGGTATCGACGCGGATGCTATTTTCCTGGTACGGGCTCAGTGAGGGAATGATGGCGTTGCCTTGCCAGTCGGTACGTACGCCACGGTAATTCTGGAATCGCAGGCCGGAGGCTCCGTTGGCATTCACAATCGCAAACTGGCTACCCAGCGGTTGGGCCAGAGTGACGCCCTGTGGATGCGCGACTATCGCGCCGCTAACACCGTAGCTCAGCTGCTGTGAACTATCGGAAGAGGAGTAATACCCGGCATTCAGATTGGCATACTGTGAGCGATAGCTTCCGTAGACGCTGCTGGTATCTTCGCTATCATGGTTGGCGTGGCTTTGCTGTAGCGAATAGCTTAGCCGCTCGTCATCAAGCAGCGTGCCGTTCAGCCCCAGGTTCTGCCGGGTGTAGCCATGTCGACTATTGCTCAGGTTGTAGCTGCTCCAGGCGCGAGGAAGCCATTGACTCAGCGGCATGCTCAGGCCGAAAGCGATCATTTGGTCGCTGCCTTCGCCGTTGGTTTTGCTGTAGGTATAGGCCAGATGAAAGCTGACGCTTTGAATGACGGTATTCAATCCGGCCGATACGCTCCGTTCCTTTTGCGTTGTTCCCCAATAATCCTGCTGGTAACCGTTCAGGTACAGGCTGACCCCCGCGATATTCTGGCTAATGCTGGCCTGGATACGGTTGCGCTTGTTGTAACGAAATAGCATGTCATCTTCGTGCCGCTCATATTTTTGATTCGCATCGGCAAAGCTGTAATAACCGCTGGTGGAGTAGCGATAGCTCGCTAACGAGAAGTTGGTGTCGGTGGTATCGATTTTTCCTGAATAGAGCAGTCGGTAGGACTGACCGGTGCTTTCGGTATCGTTGTCGAGGTGCGTTTTCGCGACGGTGACGTCTGCTGAGATAGAACCCAGCGTTCCGAGTGCGATACCGGTGCCGGTATTCACCGCCTGATAATCTTCTGATGCTGTCATCCCACCAAATAGCGTCATGGTGTTGTTCAGACCGTAAATGAGGCTGCTCTGGGCAAAGACGGGCTCATTCTGGTCGCTACCACTGTCGGCCCGGTAACGGGCTGCTGTGAACTCATATTTTTTGTGTCCAGGACGCTGCATCACGGCGACGCTGGAGTAGGGCTGGGTGAAATGGTGCTCGGTCCCGTCAGCCTCTTTGACGGTCACCTCCAAATCGCCGCTATTAGTGGTTGAGTAAAGATCGTTGATCTCGAACGCGCCAGGGGCGACGTTTTGCTGATAGATAAGATAGCCATTCTGGCGAACAGACACTTCCGCATTTGAGCTCGCAATACCGCGTATCACGGGAGCAAAGCCGCGTTGGCTGTAAGGCAGCATTTCTTCATCAGAGGCGATATTGATGCCACGATATTGCAGGCTATCGAAAACTTCGCCACGGGTACTGCTCTCGCCGCCAGTGAACTGGGCTTTCAGGGCATCAATATCATGCTGCAAATAGGTGTTGATGGTATCCCAGTGATTCTCATCATTCGTTTTGCTCCAGGTGGAATAGTTCCGAAGACGCCAGCCGCCGAGATTGGCTCCATTGCGCAGATTGAGATAGTGATTTTTAGTGGTGTTATGCGCGTCATCTTTGTTTTGCGATCCAGAAAAAGCATAGTCGGCAAAGACGACCGGAACACCGTCGTCCCAACGGGAAGGACTGATGTAGCCTTTGCCGTTATTCTCAATCGCTGCTTGAGGCAGGCTTAGATGTAACGTCATCACCGAGAAATCGAGCGTTGCCGAGGCAAGCGGTATGTAATGCCCCAGGGATTCTGTCAGCGGCGTCGCGGTATCAAGCGTGGCCAGAGCGTCGAATTTCTCAATGCTGACACCCCATTTACGCAGCATATTCGGGGTGATTTGCGCCACAAGCTCACCGTCGGAATTGCTGAGATAGCGAATGTCAGTCTCATCTTGTCGGGAATTATTGATCATCACCTTAGAAGGATAGATCCCGGGCAATTGGGCATTGCTCTTTGAGAAGAGGGAGAGATCGACATCTTGTTGCGTTAGCATGTCGCCTTCCAGCGCAGAGGGCGAAAAATGGTATTCCCGAGCATCCGATCCGCTTGACGTTATCAGCAACACTCCGCCCAGATAGCCCATCACTGAGCTCTTGTGTATCCCTCTTCGCGGGGCTGGTCCTGTAGTCATTTTGTTACTCTATTCCTGGGCCAGAGAAGCGGTGTATTGTTCAGAGGCGTTACCGTAATCCGTAATACAACGCCAGCTTACGGAGGTGCCAGATGTGGTATCGGGTAAGGCGATTGGAACGCGAGCGTGAGGTCTGACCATGTCTGCTTTTACAAGCTTCGTTTTGCCTAATGACAGGCTGTCAAAGGTGCTGTGATAAGCGCTGTTGTTCACCACGATCAACTGTTCGGCATGACGGATAAATTTCAGGTTTTTGCACGCTTCACCCGGTGTTCCATTTAGACCCGTTGGTCGCCAGAAGAGCTTCAGGCGCGTTTTGTAGATCAGGCGTAGAACGTTTTTATCGTCATTTTCTTTTGCTGTTGCGGGGATGGTGCGTACGTTCAGGTAAAAGAGCGACTCGCTGTCGCCAGGCAACGCTGTTCCATTCCAGGCAATGCGGAGACTTTGTTCTTTTTCGGGATCGAGGCGAAATAGTGGTGGCGTGACGATAAATGGCCCTCGCGTTTTTCCGTCTCCGGTATCTGTCCACGACTGTACTAACCAGGGGAGTTCTTTATCCTTGTTGACCAACGGGAGTGCGATCTCTTTTTTGCTAGCATCATATACTATGCGCGTGCGACCAATTTGAATGCCTGCCGCATAGCTAAAGGATGTAAAAAACAAAGGAAGGCATATTATTATTTGCGAAAGAGTACGCATAAAAATCCCTGTTGAATAAACATGTAAAAAGAAAAGGTAATAGCCCGCAAGAAACGGGCCGTAATACTACTGACTTTTCAATATTCAATAATGGCTACCCAATTATTAATTATGGGTTTAATGAATGCTTCGAGTCTGATGATTAGCGGTAAAGAATATTCACCGTTAAGTCTGCATCCGCAGGGCCAGCAGTGACCGTTTTAGAAAAAGACTTATATCGGGCATTAAAATCAGCCTTAATAGTGTCTTCCTTTTTGGTGGGTAATTCGATTGAAACCTGCTCTTCTGTGCCATCCATCGCAATGAGTTGGGTGTTTTTGCCGTCAGGGCTAATGGCAATGCCAACGCCTGTTGCCGCTGTATCACCGTCAGTTGTGATTTTACTGACGTCCAACAACGTCGTGGAGGCAGCCTGCGTGGTTGGCCCGTTGAACGTCAACTGAACGGAAGGCAGACCATCACTTTTGAGCGGACAATCTGCTAGCGTGACGGAGAACGGCATTAACGTTGATTCTGTGCCAATATCGGTAAATAAGGATTTAGGATAGGTACCCAACGGCACTGTGCTATCGGTACCATTTTCACCGACAATCGTACAGCTTGGTTCGATAATTTGGCCGGTGAAATGAATAGTGCCAGCATTCATTTCACTGGCAAAAACCGAGGTTGATGAAAGTGCGAGAATAACACTCGCTATCGCTTTTTTCGTAACGTTCATTTTCGATAGTTCCTCCAGGAAAAATATTGCATTAAAAAGTACGCGAGCAGTAAGCAGAAGTATACATGGATATTAAACAGCAAAAAGAGGTGGTTTATAAGATATTAAATAATGTTGTTAAGTGTACCCGTTAAGAGTGGCGGCATAACAATTTGAAATTACATTCCTATGCGCTATTCATATATTCAAATATATATCCAATGTCTATTAGATGATCTTTTTTTGCTCAAAACAAATCAGTTCAAACGATGATAGTTAACTATTTATTATTAAAGTGTATTTTTTATTTTCTTTGGAATTAAATCCCACAGCATTGTCAATGTTAATTTTTGTATTTTTGGTACAGGGCTGGACTATTTTTTTTGTGAGTATATGTAACCCGATTTTTCAGTTGAACAGGGTAAAAAGGGGGCGTTATACGGGCTTTTCTGCCCATTGATTACGGCATGCTCTGGCATGATACCCGTGACGTAATGGGCAACGAGTGCGCACTGTGGCAGAAGACAGCGACGACAAAACAGAAGCCCCCACACCCCACCGACTTGAAAAGGCGCGTGAGGATGGGCAAGTCCCCCGATCCCGAGAATTGACCTCCCTGCTGATATTGCTCGTAGGCGTGTGCATCATCTGGTTGGGTGGGGAGACGCTCGCCCGTAAACTGGCGGGGATGCTCTCTGCCGGGCTGCGTTTCGATCACAGCATGGTTAACGATCCCAATCTCATTCTGAGCCAAATCATCCTGCTAATTAAAGATGCCATGATTGCCCTGTTGCCGCTGATCACAGGTGTAGTGCTGGTGGCGCTGATTTCCCCGGTGATGTTGGGTGGCCTGGTATTTAGCGGCAAATCGCTGCAACCTAAATTTTCAAAACTCAACCCGCTGCCCGGCATTGCGAAAATGTTTTCTGCGCAAACGGGAGCGGAGTTGCTGAAAGCAATACTCAAATCGACCCTGATGGGCAGTGCGGCAGGTTTCTATCTGTGGCACAACTGGCCCGAAATGATGCGCCTCATCAGCGAGTCCCCGCTCACCGCAATGAGTAACGCCATGGATCTGGTGGGATTCTGCGCGTTGCTGGTAGTGTTGAGCATTATTCCGATGGTGGGTTTTGACGTCTTCTTCCAGATCTTTACCCATATCAAAAAGCTGCGAATGTCACAGCAGGATATTCGCGACGAATACAAGCAGATGGAAGGTGACCCGCACGTTAAAGGGCGTATCCGCCAAATGCAGCGTGCCGCGGCGCGTCGACGCATGATGGAAGATGTGCCGAAGGCGGACGTTATCGTGACCAACCCGACGCACTACTCCGTTGCCCTCAAATACGACGAAAACAAAATGAGCGCGCCAAAGGTGGTGGCTAAAGGGGCAGGGCTGATTGCGTTACGCATTCGTGAAATTGGCGCAGAAAATCGCATTCCGGTACTGGAGGCACCGCCGCTGGCGCGTGCGCTCTACCGACATGCCGAAATTGGACAACAAATTCCAGGCCAGCTTTATGCCGCTGTGGCAGAAGTTCTGGCATGGGTATGGCAACTGAAGCGCTGGCGTCTGGCTGGCGGTCAACAGCCTGTTAAACCGAAAAATCTTCCGGTGCCTGATGCACTGGATTTTATGAACGAGAAGGACTCTGATGGCTAATCTGGTGGCAATGTTGCGCTTGCCGAGCAACATTAAATCGTCGCAATGGCAAATCCTTGCCGGGCCGATTCTCATCCTGCTAATTCTGTCGATGATGGTGCTGCCGTTGCCAGCATTCATCCTTGACCTGCTTTTTACTTTTAACATTGCGCTTTCCATCATGGTGTTGCTGGTGGCGATGTTTACCCAACGCACGCTGGAGTTTGCCGCATTTCCAACCATTCTGCTGTTTACCACGTTGCTGCGCCTGGCGCTGAAC
Source organism: Enterobacter sp. SCRI0065 (assembly GCF_059766475.1). Classification (NCBI taxonomy): domain Bacteria; kingdom Pseudomonadati; phylum Pseudomonadota; class Gammaproteobacteria; order Enterobacterales; family Enterobacteriaceae; genus Enterobacter; species Enterobacter sp. SCRI0065. The sequence goes on from NZ_JCBAJB010000002.1 coordinate 723,643, forward strand.
GTAGCCTCTACGCGTATCATCCTGATGGATGGTCATACGGGTGGTGCAGCGGCGGGTAAAGTGGTTGAAGCCTTTGGTCACTTCCTTGTTGGCGGTAACTTCGCCATCGGTATCGTGGTGTTTATCATCCTCGTGATCATTAACTTTATGGTCATTACCAAAGGTGCGGGGCGTATCGCCGAAGTTGGCGCGCGTTTTGTGCTGGACGGGATGCCGGGCAAGCAGATGGCGATCGATGCCGATCTGAACGCTGGGTTAATTGGCGAGGATGAGGCTAAAAAACGCCGTTCTGACGTTACGCAAGAAGCCGATTTTTATGGCTCGATGGATGGTGCGAGTAAGTTCGTGCGTGGCGATGCTATTGCCGGCATCTTGATCATGGTGATAAACGTAGTCGGCGGCCTGCTGGTCGGTGTTTTGCAACACGGCATGGACGTGGGGCACGCGGCGGAAAGCTATACGCTGTTGACCATCGGTGACGGCCTGGTGGCGCAGATACCGGCTTTGGTTATCTCCACCGCGGCGGGTGTTATCGTCACCCGCGTGAGTACCGATCAGGACGTGGGCCAGCAGATGGTCGGGCAGCTGTTCAGTAATCCAAACGTACTGATGTTGTCCGCTGCGGTTCTGGGCCTGCTGGGGATGGTCCCGGGAATGCCAAACTTCGTCTTCCTGCTGTTCACCGCCGCATTACTCGGCCTGGCCTGGTGGCTGCGCGGTAAAGATATCAAGCCTGCGGCAGAACCTGCTCCGGTCAAAATGCCGGAAAACACCCAGGCCGTTGAAGCTACGTGGAATGACGTCCAGCTTGAAGACTCCCTGGGGATGGAGGTGGGTTATCGTCTGATCCCGATGGTTGATTTTCAGCAGGACGGTGAGCTGCTCGGGCGCATTCGCAGCATTCGTAAAAAATTCGCGCAGGACATGGGTTTCCTGCCGCCGGTGGTTCACATCCGCGACAATATGGATCTGCCGCCCGCACGTTACCGCATCCTGATGAAAGGTGTGGAAATTGGCAGCGGCGATGCCTACCCTGGACGCTGGCTGGCGATCAATCCAGGGACGGCCGCAGGGACATTGCCTGGCGAACAAACTATCGACCCGGCCTTTGGGCTGGCGGCCATCTGGATTGAGAGCGCGCTAAAAGAGCAGGCGCAAATTCAGGGGTATACCGTGGTTGAAGCCAGTACCGTCGTCGCGACGCATCTCAACCACCTGATAGGACAATTCTCTGCCGAACTGTTTGGACGTCAGGAAGCGCAGCAACTGCTTGACCGCGTGACGCAAGAGATGCCAAAGCTGACGGAAGATCTGGTACCGAGCGTCGTCACGTTGACCACGCTGCATAAGGTCCTGCAAAACCTGCTTGACGAAAAAGTGCCGATTCGCGATATGCGGACCATTCTGGAAACGCTGGCGGAGCATGCACCGCTGCAAAGCGATCCGCATGAGCTGACCGCCGTTGTGCGCGTCGCACTGGGCCGCGCGATTACTCAGCAGTGGTTCCCGGGCTCGGGAGAAGTGCAGGTCATTGGGCTTGATACGCCGCTCGAACGCTTGCTATTGCAGGCATTACAGGGCGGTGGCGGGCTGGAGCCGGGTCTGGCGGATCGACTGCTGGCGCAAACGCAAGAGGCGCTAGGACGTCAGGAGATGCTCGGCGCACCGCCGGTGTTGCTGGTCAATCACGCACTGCGTCCACTGCTCTCTCGCTTCCTTCGTCGCAGCCTGACCCAACTGGTGGTGCTGTCGAATATGGAGCTGTCGGATAATCGTCAAATTAGAATGACGGCGACGATTGGAGGTAAATAATGCGCAAATGGCTATGGGTTTTATGGTTGCCACTTGCGGCGCAGGCCGCGGGTGATGGTATGTGGCAGGCCAGCAGTATCGGCATTACGTTGAGCAACCGTGGCGTGGCGGCTTCGTCGCGCCCTCTGGCGTCGGCTGAACCGGTTTCAGGACTGATGACGCTGGTGGTCTGGCGTTATCAGCTGATTGGCCCAACGCCTGCTGGCCTGCGCGTGCGCCTGTGTTCGCAAACCCGATGTACCGAGCTTGACGGCGAAAGCGGCACCACCCATGCCTTCAATAATGTGCCCGCTATTGAGCCGCTGCGCTTTATCTGGGAAGTGCCGGGCGGTGGACGTCTGATCCCGGCGCTCAAAGTGCAAAGTAATTCCGTTATCGTTAACTACCGCTAGTTGCCTGCCTTTTCACCAGCCTTCAGTCTAATCTGACGGCTGGCTCGCAAAAATGACCCTGCCTTTTGATAGTAAAGAAACGCTGTTTTATAAATCGGTGACACGCGTACTGATTCTCTTTGCATTTTTGCCATTCGCCTGGTCGTGGTGGCAAAAACAGAAAGGTATCAACACAGCGATACTTTTACTGTAGCCGTGTAAAAACTCCCGGACGAGGTTTGCATACAGGGAGTCTCCCAAAACTTATAGGGTTGACGGCAATGAAAACACGTAAAATTGGACTCACAAATTACCTTGCTTATGGATCAGGCGATTTTCTTGGCGCGGGCACGACGGCGCTGACTGCTGCCTGGCTTTTGTACTTCTATACCACCTTCTGCGGACTTTCGCCTATTGAGGCGACATTCATCTTTGCGGCGGCCAGGGTGCTCGATGCGGTTGTTAGTCCGCTGATGGGCTTCTTAACCGATAACTTTGGTACTACCTGGCTCGGCAAACGCTTTGGCCGTCGTAAGTTCTTTATTCTGCTGGGTATTCCATTCGTGTTCAGCTACTCGCTGATGTGGGTGGGCGACATGAGCTTTTGGTATTATCTGGTCACTTACCTGGTGTTTGACATTGTCTACACCATGATTCTGGTGCCGTACGAAACGCTGGTCCCAGAAATGACCGACGATTTCAAACAGAAAACCAAATTCTCCGGGGCGCGCATTTCGATGGCGCAAATGTCGGCGATTCTGGCCTCCTTCCTGCCGGGCATTCTGCTGACGCATTTCGGTAAAGACAACGCGGTGTCCTTCTTCTATGCGAGCCTGGTGTTCTCCGTACTGTGCGCGGTGATGCTGACCTTCGTCTGGTTCTTCACCTGGGAACGTCCACGAGAAGAGTGGTCTGAAGCGGCGCTTCGTGCTGAAGAAGAGAAGAAAAAACTGAACCTGAGTCAGAGCCTCAACCGTCTGTTCGTTGAGCTCAGCTCTACGCTGCGCGTGAAGATTTTCCGCCAGCATCTGGGGATGTATCTTGGCGGCTATATCGCCCAGGACGTGTTCAACGCCGTGTTCACCTATTACGTGGTGTTCGTACTGATGCAGGAAGCCTCGATGGCGTCTAACCTGCTGGGAACAATGGCAATCTTCCAGTTCATCGCCGTTATCGCAATGATCCCACTCTGTATTCGCTTTGGACCAGCACCGTCTTACCGGATGGTGGTGGTGCTGTTTGGCCTGGCGTCAATCTCCTACGCTGTACTCTATTACGCAGGGCTGAGTGATGTGTATTCCCTTCTGCTGCTGGTTTCTGCCGTTGCAGGTCTGGGACGCGGTGGTATCAACTATGTTCCGTGGAACGTTTACACCTATATTGCCGATGTGGATGAAGTGATCACCGGGCAGCGTCGCGAAGGCATCTTCGCAGGCATCATGACCTTGACCCGTAAAGCCTCGCAGGCAGGTGCCATTATGCTGGTGGGGATTGTCATGCAGATGTCCGGCTTTGTGAGCGGTCAAAAAACACAGCCAGCGGAAGTGAGTCACACCATCCTGATGATCCTGAGCGTTGGTACCATTCTGGTGCTGTTCTGCGGCTTCCTGGTTTCGCTGCGCTTTAAACTCAATTTGCAAACCCACAGCACACTGCGCGAAGAGACGGCCAAAATGCGCGAATCAGGTCGGGCGATGCCAGACACCGCTACGCCGCAGGCGCGCGAAACGGTGGAACTGCTGGCGGGTATGCCGTACGAATCGCTGTGGGGCAACAACAACATTGGTTATCTGAATCGCAATAAGCCTGCTGCACCTTCGCTGAAGGATCGCGCGGTACTGAATTCGACTTATCACAGAGGTTAAGATTATGAAGGTGTGGCCTGTCAAACATAGCCCTTTACTGCGTCAGCCCGAGCATTTCATTGCCAGGGATGAACTGAAATCGCTGATTCAGAAGATGACGCACGGCCTGGTGAATATCCATGACAAAACGGGCGAATTTTTGCTGCGTCTCGACGATGGACGTGTGATTGACACTAAAGGCTGGTCGGGATGGGAATGGACGCACGGCGTCGGGCTATATGGTATCTGGCAGTATTATTGCCAGACCGGCGATGACGACATGCGTGACATCATTGACGGCTGGTTTGCCGATCGCTTTGCCGAGGGCGCAACCACCAAAAACGTGAACACCATGGCACCGTTCCTGACGCTGGCGTATCGCTACGAAGAGACGCGCAATCCCACGTATTTACCGTGGCTGGAAACCTGGGCTGAATGGGCAATGAACGACATGCCGCGCACCAGTCACGGTGGTATGCAGCACATTACCCTGGCAGAAGAGAACCCTCAGCAGATGTGGGATGACACGCTGATGATGACCGTCCTGCCGCTGGCGAAAATCGGCAAACTGCTGAACCGCCCGGAATACGTTGAAGAAGCGATCTATCAGTTCTTGCTTCACGTGCAGAACCTGATGGATCGTGAAACCGGGCTGTGGTTCCACGGCTGGAACTACGACGGGCAGCATAACTTTGCGAACGCCCGCTGGGCGCGCGGAAACAGCTGGCTAACGATAGTTATTCCGGACTTCCTTGAACTGGTGGATCTGCCGGAAAACAACGCCGTGCGACGCTATCTGGTCCAGGTGCTAAACGCGCAGATTGCCGCGCTGGCGAAGTGCCAGGATGAGAGCGGCCTGTGGCATACGCTGCTTGACGATCCTGATTCGTATCTGGAGGCGTCGGCGACGGCGGGGTTTGCATATGGGATCCTGAAAGCGGTGCGCAAACGTTATGTGGGCACGGAGTATGCTGAAGTCGCAGAGAAAGCCATTCGTGGGATTGTGAAAAACATCTCGCCGGAAGGCGAGTTACTGCAAACGTCGTTTGGTACAGGAATGGGCAGCAATCTGGAGTTCTACCGCCAGATCCCTTTAACATCGATGCCGTACGGACAGGCGATGGCAATTTTGTGTCTTACAGAATACTTACGGAAATATTTCTGAGGAGGCCCTACAAATTGCCGATTTGCACAATGTACGCCCTCTCCATTTTATAATCTGAACCCCATCAGCTGGAACAGATTCAGGTCAGACAGCAGGACTAAGTCCGGTAATTTACCGGGCTTAGTCCTCTCAGTCCCAACTTTATTCTTTCGGTATTACATACGCTCGACGGTTTCGATCCCTAAGGTATCCAGACCAAGCTTAAGCGTTTTTGCCGTGAGCTGTGCCAGCTTCAGACGGCTGTTGCGAATCTCTTCGCTTTCAGCGGTGAGAATAGGGCAGTGCTCGTAGAATCCTGAGAACAGACCAGCAAGGTCGTACAGGTAAGCACACATCACGTGCGGCGTCCCTTCACGCGCGACAACCGTCAAAGTCTCTTCAAACTGCAACAGACGTGCCGCTAACTGAGCTTCACGATCTTCGTTAATCACAACCGTGGCATTGGCCAACTGGCTTTCATCCATATTCGCTTTACGGAACACGGACAGCACGCGGGTGTAGGCATACTGCATGTATGGTGCAGTGTTGCCTTCGAAGGCCAGCATGTTATCCCAGTCGAAGATATAGTCGGTGGTGCGGTTCTTTGACAGATCCGCATATTTCACCGCACCGATACCGACAGCATTGGCCAGTTTTTCCAGCTCGTCGGCTGGCATGTCTGGGTTCTTCTCGGCGACCAAACGACGGGCGCGTTCCAGCGCTTCGTCCAGCAGATCGGATAGTTTGACCGTGCCGCCTGCGCGGGTTTTAAACGGTTTGCCGTCTTTACCCAGCATCATGCCGAACATGTGGTGTTCCAGCGGAACGGAATCAGGAACGTAGCCCGCTTTACGCACGATTGTCCACGCCTGCATCAGGTGCTGGTGCTGACGGGAATCGATGTAATACAAGACGCGATCGGCATGCAGTGTTTCGTAGCGGTATTTTGCACAGGCAATATCGGTGGTGGTGTACAGATAGCCGCCATCCTTCTTACGGATGATCACGCCCATCGGTTCGCCTTCCTTGTTTTTATATTCATCAAGGAATACGACCGTTGCGCCTTCGCTCTCCACCGCCAGTCCTTTGGCTTTCAGGTCTTCAACGATACCCGGCAGCATTGGGTTGTACAGGCTTTCGCCCATCACGTCATCGCGGGTCAGGGTCACGTTCAGACGATTATAGGTGAGCTGATTCTGGGACATAGTAATGTCGACCAGTTTGCGCCACATCTCGCGGAAGTACTCGTCGCCGCCCTGCAGTTTGACGACGTAGCTGCGCGCGCGCTCGGCGAAGGCTTCGTCTTCGTCGTAATGTTTTTTCGCTTCGCGGTAGAAACCTTCAAGGTCGGCCAGCGCCATTTCACCGGCATTTTCCTGCTGTTGTTTCTCTAAATAAGCAATCAGCATGCCGAACTGGGTGCCCCAGTCGCCGACGTGGTTGGCGCGAATAACGCGGTGGCCCAGGAACTCCTGCGTGCGTACTGCCGCATCGCCGATGATAGTTGAGCGCAGGTGGCCAACGTGCATCTCTTTCGCCACGTTTGGCGCGGAATAGTCAATCACAATGGTCTGTGCTGGCGGTTGGGTCACGCCCAGACGGTCGGATTTAAGCGCGGCATCAACGTGGGTTGCCAGGAACGCAGGCTCCAGGAAAATGTTGATAAAGCCCGGACCGGCAATTTCGGTTTTGCTGGCGATACCGCCCAGATCCAGATGAGTTAGCACCAGCTCAGCGAGTTGTCGCGGCGGCATGCCCAGTTTCTTGGCTACTGCCATCACGCCATTGGCCTGATAGTCGCCAAACTGTACTTTCGCTGACTGGCGAACCTGTGGTTCGCAATCCGCAGGCGCGCCTGCGGCAATCATTGCCTGACTGACTTTTTCGGAGAGAAGAGCCTGAATATTCACCTGGGTACCTTACATTTTTGACGCGAGTAAAAAGACCGCTCGCACCAGTTTGAGAATTTAGGGCGGGAGTATACTGCAAATGCCAACTGGCGTCAGCATTGCACCACCTCTGGAGCGTTTAGAAAACAGCCAGAGAAATAGTGCATAAACATGCAGTGATAAAATCCCGAAATCTACGGTTGGTTGGCAAGGCCCAACAGAGTAAATTAGCGGCTTTACAACATGAAAAGAGTATCCCCTATGGCGAACTGGCAAACCATTGACGAACTGCATGATATTTCCGCAGATTTACCTCGTTTCACTCAGGCGTTCACAGAACTTGCCACTCGTCTCGGGCTTGATATCACGCCGCTCGATGCCGATCACATTTCTTTGCGCTGCCATCAAAATGCGACGGCGGAGCGCTGGCGTCGCGGGTTTGAACAATGTGGCGAACTGTTGTCAGAAAACCTGATCAATGGTCGCCCCATTTGTTTGTTTAAACTGCATGAGCCGGTTTGTGTCGCGCACTGGCAGTTCAGCGTGGTGGAATTACCCTGGCCTGGTGAAAAGCGTTATCCGCATGAAGGCTGGGAACATATCGAAATTGTCCTGCCGGGCGAGCCTGATGCGCTGAATGCGCGTGCGTTGGCCTTGATGTCTGACGATGGGCTGAGCCAGTCGGGCATCTTTGTCAAAACCAGTTCTCCCAAAGGGGAGCGTGAACGTTTGCCGAACCCAACGCTTGCCGTCACGGACGGTAAGGTAACGGTTAAGTTTCATCCATGGACTATCGAGCAAATTGTTGCCAGTGAAGAGTAGGCCGCAACAGTTTGTGAACTCACGCTGAGTTGGCAACTTTACGGCATGGCATGATGGCGTGTTGATGTGGATTTTAAGGAGGATGACTTGGCGATTCTGGAGATTTGCTGTTACAGCAAGGAGTGCGCGCTTACCGCACAAAAGTACGGTGCGGACCGCGTTGAACTCTGCGCCGCGCCGAAAGAGGGTGGATTAACGCCATCCTATGGCGTGCTTAAGTCGGTACGTGAGGCCGTGACGATCCCGGTGCACCCGATTATTCGCCCGCGTGGGGGGGATTTTTGCTATAGCTCCGATGAATTCAGCGCCATGCTGGAGGACGTTGCTCTGGTGCGCGACCTTGGTTTTCCGGGGCTTGTGATTGGCCTGCTGGACAAAGATGCCAGGATCGATATTGCACGTATGCGCCACGTTATGACTGCTGCAAAAGGAATGGCGGTGACGTTTCATCGGGCCTTTGATATGTGCGTTAATCCATTGCAAGCTTTTGATAATCTTGCAGAGTTAGGGGTTGCACGTATCCTGACATCGGGTCAGCAATCGTCGGCGGAAAAAGGAATTAAATTAATTACGGAACTAAAAGCACATTCAGGTGTTCCAATAATTATGGCGGGTGCGGGTGTCCGTGCCAGCAATCTGGAAATGTTTATCAACGCAGGGGTTGAGGAGCTTCATAGCTCTGCTGGCAAATGGACGCCTTCACCCATGCGTTATCGCAATACAGGGTTGTCAATGTCGACAGATGCCGAAGCGGATGAGTACTCCCGCTACGGTGTAGATGGAGAGTCGGTTGCGGTAATGAAATCGATAATAGAGCGTCATCACGTGTAGCAACGTAGCGATTTTTACCGCGCATCATCTTGCCCAATATGATGCTTGCTTGTACCAGGCCCCTGCAATTTCAACAGGGGCCTTTTTTTCAGCTGTACACTTCTGGTCGCCGCGTCGATTAAGGCTTGGTGGCGATCAATACCGCACGCATTGGTGCTGGATACCCTTCAATCGTTTTTGTGCTGTCATTCGGATCGAGGAATTCGGCCAGAGACTCGGTTGTTAGCCAGTCGGTACGACGCTGTTCTTCAGTAGATGTTACGGACACATCAGCGATACGCACATCAACAAAGCCACACTTCTCCAGCCAGTTTTTCAGCGCCGGGGCTGAAGGGATAAAATAGACGTTACGCATTTGCGCGTAGCGATCGCCCGGTACCAGAACCGCATTTTCATCGCCTTCAATCACCAGCGTTTCCAGAACCAGTTCGCCACCGCTGACTAACTGATCTTTCAACTGCCACAGATGTTCGAGCGGCGAGCGACGGTGGTAGAGAACACCCATCGAAAATACAGTGTCAAAAGCGGCCAGGGCCGGTAACTGTTCGATGCCCAGCGGCAGCAGGTGTGCGCGCTGGTCGTTACCCAGCAATTTACGAACCGCTTCGAACTGGCACAGGAACAACTGCATCGGATCGATACCGACGGCCAGATGCGCACCCGCGCCAATCATGCGCCACATGTGATACCCACTGCCGCAACCGACGTCGAGGATGGTACGACCGGTAAGATCGGAAAGATGCGGTAGCACCCGATCCCACTTCCAGTCGGAACGCCATTCGGTATCGATATTCAGCCCGTACAGCGAAAACGGCCCTTTGCGCCACGGCATAAGATTACGCATCAGCTTATCGAGACGAATCATCTGACCTTCGCTGAGCGGCTCTTCGCTTTCGGCGGTGACGCTGTGCAGCAGGTCGAGTTTATAAGGCGTCATTTCCGGCAAAAATTCGACGGCGTTGCTCCACTGCTTAAACTGACCGTGCAGTTGCTCGCGTTGCCAGGCGGCAACCTGACCCGGTAGCGTTTCTAGCCAGTGGGATAGATGGTTTTTGGCGATAAGTTGATAAAAATTACTGAACTCAATCATGCCTTACCGCCTTTTAACGCGACCAGTGAACCGAAGTTAAAGCACTGGAACCACAATTCACTGTGTTCAAAACCTGCCTTATGCAGACGGGCTTTATGTGCTTCAACCGAGTCGGTCAGCATCACGTTTTCCAGCATGCTGCGTTTCTGGCTGATTTCCAGCTCGCTGTAGCCGTTGGCGCGTTTGAAGTCATGATGCATGTTGAATAACAGCTCACCCATGCTGGTATCTTCGAAACTGAATTTTTCTGATAGCACCAGCGCGCCGCCGGGGTTGAGGCCTTGATAGATTTTATCCAGCAACAGCTGGCGGTCTTCAGGCTCCAGAAACTGCAAGGTAAAATTCAGCACTACCATCGAGGCATTTTCGATCTCAATGTGGCGAATATCACCCTCAATCACCTCTACCGGGGTTGGCGCTTTATAGGCGTCAAGATGACGGCGACAGCGTTCTACCATGGCCGGAGAATTATCAACGGCGATGATTTTGCAACCGTCATGGTGCACGTTACGACGAACGGACAGCGTTGCCGCTCCCAGCGAACAGCCCAGGTCATAGACCTGCGTGCCGGGCTGAACGAAACGCTCAGCCAGCATGCCGATCATGGAGATAATATTGGAATAACCTGGAACAGAGCGCTGGATCATATCCGGGAAGACTTCGGCTACCCGTTCATCAAAGGTCCAGTCGCCCAGGCTGGCGATAGGCGCGGAAAAAAGCGTGTCGCGATCAGACATAACGTAAAAATCCGGGAAAAATAAAGTGGCGTATTGTGCGCTAATGGAAAGAGAAAACCAACTCCCACGGCATATACCACAGGTTGGCCAGCACCATTAGCAACAGCGAGCACCACGTTGCGCTCATGCCGGAACGACGCCACCGGAATAAGCGGTGGTGAAAGCCGTAGTAATGCATTAAACGTCCGGCGATCAACAGCAGTCCGCAAACGTGGACCATCCAGGTTTCGGCACCGTCCATTTCCATCAGCAGTAACAGTATCAAGGCAACGGGAATATATTCCACCGCATTGCCGTGAACACGAATCGCGCTTTGCAGCTCAGAAAACCCACCGTCACCATACGAAACGCGGTATTGCATTCTCAGGCGCACAACATCGAACGAAAACTTAATCAGCAGTAATGCACCTAAGACGGCATACAGCGCGCTGACCATACAAACTCCCTGTTTTTGGCAGATGGCACTTCTATGATAGGGGCTGATTTCAGAAAAGAGAAGATTGTTGTGGGATGGCAGGGGCCGGTCCGAGTGACGGAACCGCAGCCTGCAAGGCTTGCCAAAGAGCATCGACCAGTTCAGGTGCCTGAGCGATATCAGGAGTATGCAAAAAGAGGTACGGGGTGGTGGTTTGCTCCCATTTCGGCAACGTTTGCAGCCATACGGCAAATAAATCACGATTTTGCTGCATATTATCGCTGCCGATAAACCTCACCATCGGATGATTCGCCGTGACAATGGCATGCACAGGCACTTTAGGCTTTTTGCGTTGCGCATCAATAATCGCTTCGTTATGCGCAATGGCGCTGTGAACTGGCCGACTGTCAAGGATGACTCGGTTTACGCCGCGTTCGAGCAGGCCCCGATTGAACGTTTTCTCCGCTTCGCCTTTGGTAAAAAATTCCTGATGTCGCACTTCAACGCCGTAGCTAAAATCGCGCGGCAGGGCATCAAGGAAGTGCCACAGCGCAGGGAGATCGCGCGGGCCAAAGGTGGCAGGTAATTGCAGCCAGTACTGGCCGATACGGTTTGCAAGCGGCGACAGGCGCTCGAAAAATTCCTGAGTGAGATCGTCACAGTTGCGCAAAGCCGCATTGTGGGAAATGGTTGCCGGGAATTTAAAACAAAAGCGAAAGTCATCGGTGGTTTGGTCACGCCAGCGCTCGACAATTTCCGCCCTCGGCAGGGCATAGAGCGTGGTATTTCCCTCAACGCAGTTAAAGTGTCGAGCGTATTCTTCAAGGCTGGTGATGCCAAGGCGCACCCATTTCGGGTGCGACCATTGGGGCAGGCCCAGATACATCATAGCGCGCGTAAAATCTCATCAGTGGTGCGCACGCGACCGATGCGCGGGAAGATGTTCGTCATGCTGCCCTGGTGTTGCTCAGCGGAGGCCGCACTACAGGCATCTTCGGCAATGACCACATTAAACCCAAGCTCCCAGGCGTTCCGCGCCGTGGATTCCACGCCGATATTGGTAGAGATCCCGCACAGAATAATGGTGTCGATTCCGCGACGGCGAAGCTGTAACTCAAGGTCGGTGCCATAGAAAGCGCCCCATTGACGTTTGGTCACTTCGATATCGCTATCCTGTTTACCGAGTGAAGCAGGATAGGTCCACCAGTTGTCCGGTAGAGCGGAGGCAGGCGACTGGGCGTCGACCGGCTGCTTTAGGGCTTCGGCAAAATCAGCCGACCAGCCAACGCGTACCATGACGACAGGCGAAGCGTTCTCACGGCACTTTTCGGCCAGTCGCGCGCTGCGGCTGACAACGTTATCAGCCGTATGGGGACCTCCGGCGAAGGGCAGAATCCCTTCCTGCAAATCAATCACGACAAGCGCGGTTTTGGTGGCATCAAGTGTAAACATGGTAACTCCAGTCAAATGAATAGCTTCGGCTACACCATACGACGATAAAGGCTGTTGAAGATCGGATAATTTTGTTAATTTTTGTGAGAATGCGCAATAAGAGCGCAGCAATCGCGCGTCTGGCGCGCTTCTCTCTTATCGTACGGCGGAATTTCCAGTATAATAGCCGCCTTTTTTCACCCATTTGTGACATACAGAAAGCTGCGACATAGTAGCCTGTCAAACAGGCGACATTTAGCCGGCGGCTAAATTAAGGGATATCTCATGCGTACAGAATATTGCGGGCAATTGCGTCAGTCCCACGTCGGACAGCAGGTGACCCTGTGTGGTTGGGTCAACCGTCGTCGTGATCTTGGTAGCCTTATTTTTATCGATCTACGCGATCGTGAAGGCATCGTACAGGTGTTCTTCGATCCGGATCGTGCAGATGCGTTGAAGCTGGCTTCCGAACTGCGTAATGAGTTCTGCATCCAGGTTACCGGCACCGTGCGTGCGCGTGACGAAAAAAACATTAACGCAGATATGGCGACTGGCCAAATCGAAGTGCTCGCATCCGATCTGACCATCATCAACCGTTCAGAATCGCTGCCGCTTGACTCCAACCACGTCAACACTGAAGAAGCGCGTCTTAAGTTCCGCTATCTGGACCTGCGTCGCCCGGAAATGGCTCAACGCCTGAAAACCCGCGCTAAGATTTCCAGTCTCGTACGTCGCTTTATGGACGATAACGGTTTCCTTGATATTGAAACCCCGATGCTGACCAAAGCCACACCGGAAGGCGCGCGCGATTACCTGGTTCCCTCGCGCGTTCATAAAGGCAAATTCTACGCACTGCCGCAGTCTCCTCAGCTGTTCAAGCAGTTGCTGATGATGTCTGGCTTCGATCGCTACTATCAAATTGTAAAATGCTTCCGCGACGAAGACCTGCGTGCTGACCGCCAGCCTGAATTTACCCAGATCGATGTTGAAACCTCCTTCATGACCGCGCCACAGGTGCGTGAAATCATGGAAGCGCTGGTTCGCAGCCTGTGGCTGGACGTGAAGGGTGTGGATCTGGGCGATTTCCCGGTCATGACCTTTGCCGAAGCGGAACGTCGTTACGGTTCTGATAAACCGGACCTGCGTAACCCGATGGAGCTGGTTGACGTTGCTGACCTGCTGAAAGCGGTAGAGTTCGCGGTCTTCGCTGGTCCGGCTAACGATGCGAAAGGTCGCGTGGCGGCACTGCGCGTTCCTGGTGGCGCTGCCCTGAGCCGTAAGCAAATTGACGACTACGGCAATTTTGTGAAGATCTACGGCGCGAAAGGTCTGGCTTATATTAAGGTGACTGAGCGTGCGAAAGGCATTGAAGGGATCACCAGCCCAGTGGCTAAATTCCTGAACGCAGAAATCATCGACGCTATTCTTGAGCGCACTGGTGCGCAGGACGGCGACATGATCTTCTTCGGCGCAGACAACAAGAAAGTGGTGGCTGATGCCATGGGCGCACTGCGCCTCAAGCTGGGTAAAGACCTGAGCCTGACCGACGAAGCCAAATGGGCTCCGCTGTGGGTTGTCGACTTCCCCATGTTTGAAGACAACGGTGAAGGCGGCCTGACCGCCATGCACCACCCGTTCACTGCGCCAAAAGACATGAATGCGGCAGAGCTGAAAGCGGGACCAGATGAGGCCGTCGCTAACGCCTACGATATGGTGATCAACGGCTACGAAGTGGGCGGCGGTTCCGTACGTATTCACAGCACTGAAATGCAGCAAACCGTGTTTGGCATTCTGGGTATCAATGAGCAAGAACAGCGCGAGAAGTTTGGCTTCCTGCTGGATGCGCTGAAATACGGTACCCCGCCGCACGCGGGCCTGGCGTTTGGTTTGGATCGTCTGACAATGCTGTTGACCGGTACTGATAACATCCGTGACGTTATTGCCTTCCCGAAAACCACCGCAGCAGCGTGTCTGATGACCGAAGCGCCAAGCTTTGCGAACCCGGCTTCTTTAGCTGAGCTGGGTATCGACGTGGTGAAAAAGGAAGAGAAAAACTGACATGGCCTATAAGCGCCCCGTTTCTGTTCTGGTTGTTATCTTTGCGCAGGACACGAAGCGGGTGCTGATGTTGCAGCGGCGTGATGATCCTGATTTCTGGCAGTCGGTTACCGGCAGCCTGGAAGAGGGTGAAACCGCGCCGCAGGCCGCCGCGCGTGAAGTAAAGGAAGAGGTCCTGATTGATGTTGCCGACGAGCAACTGACCTTGATGAACTGCCAGCGCACGGTGGAGTTTGAAATTTTTAGCCATTTACGCCATCGCTATGCACCGGGAATCGAGCGCAATACGGAATCATGGTTCTGCCTTGCGCTACCCCACGAACGGGACGTCGAGTTCACCGAACATTTGACCTACCGCTGGGTTAATGCAGCCGAAGCCGCTGCGTTAACTAAATCGTGGAGCAACCGGCAGGCGATTGAAGAATTCGTAATTCATGCTGTCTGAACAGACGGTTTATTGGAGATATTTTTATGGCAGGTCATAGTAAGTGGGCCAACACAAAGCACCGTAAAGCGGCACAGGATGCCAAACGCGGTAAAATTTTCACCAAAATCATTCGTGAGCTGGTGACAGCAGCGCGTCTGGGCGGCGGCGATGCGGGTTCTAACCCACGTCTGCGCGCGGCCATCGACAAAGCGCTGGCGAACAACATGACGCGTGACACCCTCAACCGTGCAATTGCGCGTGGCGTAGGTGGTGATGATGACGCGAACATGGAAACCATTATTTATGAAGGTTACGGCCCTGGCGGCACCGCAGTAATGGTGGAATGCCTGTCCGACAACCGTAACCGTACCGTCGCTGAAGTGCGTCATGCCTTCACCAAAACGGGCGGAAACCTGGGCACCGACGGCTCCGTTGCGTATCTTTTCAGCAAGAAAGGGATTATCTCTTTTGATGCCGGTGATGAAGACGCGATCATGGAAGCGGCGCTGGAAGCCGGTGCAGAAGACGTTGTGACCTTCGACGACGGCGCGATTGACGTTTACACCGCGTGGGAAGAGATGGGTGCAGTGCGTGATGCGCTGGAAGCAGCTGGCCTGAAAGCGGATAACGCTGAAGTGTCGATGATTCCGTCTACTAAAGCGGATATGGATGCTGAAACCGCACCGAAACTGCTGCGTCTGATCGATATGCTTGAAGACTGTGACGACGTGCAGGAAGTTTATCACAACGGTGAGATCTCTGATGAGGTGGCGGCTACGCTGTAATGGCGTGGTTTAACCTCATGAAAACCGGAGGCGCGTGATGTCGATTATTCTTGGGATTGACCCCGGCTCACGCATCACCGGATATGGCGTTATCCGCCAGGTAGGCCGTCAGTTGACCTATCTTGGCAGCGGCTGTATTCGCACCAAAGTGGACGATTTACCGTCGCGCCTCAAGTTAATCTACGCGGGCGTGTCGGAAATCATCACCCAGTTTCAGCCGGATTTTTTCGCCATCGAGCAGGTCTTTATGGCGAAAAACGCGGATTCGGCACTGAAGTTGGGCCAGGCGCGCGGAGTTGCCATTGTTGCCGCGGTGAACCAGGACCTGCCGGTGTTTGAATACGCCGCACGTCAGGTGAAGCAAACCGTAGTGGGTACTGGCAGTGCGGAAAAAAGCCAGGTGCAGCACATGGTGCGCACCTTACTTAAGCTCCCGGCGAACCCGCAGGCGGACGCCGCCGATGCGCTGGCGATAGCGATAACCCATTGTCATATCAGCCAAAACGCTATGCAAATGAGTGATTCGCGGCTCAATCTGGCAAGAGGCCGGTTACGATAATCACAAATCAGGCTGGATGTTTATCCAGCCTTTTTTTATGATGGCGGTAAAATACTTAGCCCTAAACGCAGGAGCGTCATGTGATAGGCAGACTCAGAGGCATCATCCTTGAAAAACAACCCCCGTTAGTCCTGCTTGAAGCCGGAGGCGTGGGGTATGAAGTCCTTATGCCGATGACCTGTTTCTATGAGCTTCCGGATGCGGGCAAAGAGACGATTGTTTTCACCCAGTTTGTGGTGCGGGAAGATGCGCAGCTGCTCTACGGGTTTAACAATAAGCAGGAACGTATGCTGTTCCGCGAGCTTATTAAAACTAATGGCGTTGGGCCGAAGCTGGCACTGGCCATTTTATCCGGTATGTCTGCACAACAGTTTGTGAATGCCGTTGAGCGTGAAGATCCCGCCGCGCTGATTAAGCTGCCTGGTATTGGTAAAAAGACCGCCGAACGTCTGATTGTCGAAATGAAAGACCGCTTTAAAGGTTTACATGGCGACCTGTTTACGCCAGCAGCCGATCTGGTCCTGACCTCGCCGAGTGGCCCGGTCAGTGATGATGCTGAGCAAGAAGCGGTTGCTGCGCTGGTGGCACTGGGCTATAAGCCTCAGGAAGCCAGCCGTATGGTGAGTAAAATCGGCAGGCCAGACGCTAACAGTGAAACTCTGATTCGTGAAGCGCTACGCGCTGCATTGTGAGGTAAAGGATGATTGAAGCAGACCGCCTGATATCGGCAGTCAGCAACCCGCCGGAAGATGTGGTGGATCGCGCGATTCGCCCTAAGCTTCTGGAGGAGTACATCGGCCAGCCGCAGGTTCGTTCGCAAATGGAGATCTTTATCCAGGCGGCGAAACTTCGCGGAGAAGCGCTCGATCATCTGCTGATTTTTGGCCCGCCAGGTCTGGGTAAAACCACGCTGGCTAACATCGTTGCCAACGAGATGGGCGTCAACTTGCGTACGACCTCAGGCCCGGTGCTGGAGAAAGCCGGCGATTTGGCGGCAATGCTGACTAACCTTGAGCCTCATGACGTCCTGTTTATTGATGAGATTCACCGTCTGTCGCCTGTGGTCGAAGAAGTGCTCTATCCAGCGATGGAAGACTATCAACTGGATATCATGATTGGCGAAGGCCCGGCGGCGCGCTCTATCAAAATCGACCTCCCGCCCTTTACCCTAATTGGTGCGACAACGCGTGCCGGCTCCTTGACCTCGCCGCTCCGTGACCGTTTCGGTATCGTGCAGCGTCTTGAGTTCTATCAGGTGGCCGATCTGCAGTATATCGTCGGGCGCAGCGCGCGTTTTATGGGGCTGGAGCTCAGCGACGATGGCGCATATGAAGTGGCTAAGCGCTCTCGCGGTACGCCGCGTATTGCAAACCGTCTGCTGCGTCGTGTGCGAGATTTTGCTGAAGTGAAGCACGATGGCACGATTTCGCTGGATGTAGCGGCGCAGGCGCTGGATATGCTTAATGTGGATGCCGAAGGCTTTGACTACATGGACCGCAAACTGCTGCTCGCGATTCTGGATAAGTTCTTTGGTGGCCCGGTGGGGTTAGATAACCTGGCGGCAGCGATTGGTGAAGAGCGCGAAACCATTGAGGATGTGCTGGAGCCGTATCTTATTCAGCAGGGCTTTTTGCAGCGCACCCCCCGTGGACGTATGGCAACAGTACGTGCCTGGAACCACTTCGGTATCACGCCGCCTGCCATGCCTTAAACTGCACAACCCTCTCCCGCAGGAGAGGGTCATCAACCTAACTGGCCGGCTTTTTCATCATACTGAAGATAAACATCACCGCCGCGCACAGCACGACTGACGGACCAGCCGGTGTATCGTAAAACGCCGAGAAGGTTAAGCCGCCCGTTACCGCAAGCATACCAATAATCACCGCAACACCTGCCATCTGCTCGGGCGTTCGGGCAAAACGACGCGCCGTCGCTGCCGGAATAATCAGCAAAGAGGTAATAATTAAGGCACCGACGAATTTCATCGCAACACCAATGGTTAATGCCGTCACCAGCATCAGGAGCAGTTTGACGCGTTGTAGCTTAACGCCATCAACAAAGGCCAAATCTTCGCTGACGGTCATGGCGAGCAGGTTACGCCATTGCCACAGTAAGATGCCCAGTACGATGACCACGCCGATAGCAATGGAGATGAGATCTTCCGGCGTAACGGCCAGCAAGTCGCCAAACAGATAAGCCATCAGGTCAACGCGAACGTTTGACATTAAACTCACGACGACCAGCCCCAGTGACAGCGCGCTGTGCGCCATGATACCAAGCAAGGTATCAATCGCGAGGTGAGGGCGTTTTTCGAGCCACACCAGCCCGGCGGCGAGCATTAACGTCACAGCAATAACGGCATAAAACGGGTTTACATTCAGCAGCAGGCCAAACGCCACCCCTAACAGAGAAGCGTGGGCCAGCGTATCACCGAAGTAAGACATTCTGCGCCAGACCACAAAAGAACCCAGCGGGCCCGCTGCACAGGCGAGCATGACCCCGGCAAACCAACCAGGCAGTAACAATTCAATCATGAGTGTCCATTTCCCCGACGCAGGACAATCCGTCCCTGTAAATCATGGCGATGATTATGGTTGTGGCGATAAATACCAAGCTGTTCAGCCCCGCGAGAGCCAAACATGGAGATAAATTCCGGGTGCATCGACACCACTTCCGGCGTACCGGAACAGCAGATGTGATGATTAAGGCACAGCACTTCATCGGTCTTCGCCATCACCAGATGTAAATCATGCGAAACCATCAGCACGGCGCAATCCAGCTCCCGACGAAGCTGATCGATTAAGTCATAAAGCGCAACTTGCCCGTTAACATCCACACCCTGTGTCGGCTCATCAAGCACCAGTAGCTGAGGCTGACTCAGTAATGCGCGTGCCAGCAATACGCGCTGGGTTTCGCCACCGGATAGTTTTTGCAGCGGCGCATCAACAAGATGACCTGCCTGAACGCGTTTCAGTGCCGGAAGAACATCGTCTTTGCGCGTATGAGGGCGCAGTCGGAGAAAGCGGCTCACGGTGAGTGGCAGCGTCGCGTCGAGATGCAGCTTTTGCGGTACATAGCCAATACGTAGCGCAGTATCGCGCTTGATAACACCTTCATCAGGTGCTACCAGACCGAGAACCACGCGCACCAGCGTTGATTTACCCGCCCCATTAGGGCCGAGCAACGTTAAAATTTTGCCGGGTTTTAGTTCTAGCGACACATCAGAGAGGACGCGGCGCTGACCAAAGGAAACGGAGATATTTTCAAGAGAAACCAAAGTCGTCATGTCAATTTAAGCTTGCAGAAGTTATCGGATGTTATAATATCACATTCCACGCATTCATTACGATAATAAGTTGCATTATGTTACATAAAAATACGCTTCTTTTCGCAGCATTATCCGCTGCCCTTTGGGGCTCGGCAGCACAAGATGTTAACGCTGCCGTTGTCGCTTCGCTTAAACCGCTGGGCTTCATCGCATCAGCAATTGCAGATGGCGTGACGGAAACCGAGGTTTTACTGCCAGACGGTGCTTCTGAGCATGATTATTCTTTGCGTCCATCCGATGTAAAACGCTTACAAAACGCGGACTTAGTTGTCTGGATTGGCCCCGAGATGGAAGCCTTCATGCAGAAGTCGGCAAAACAGATACCTGAGAAAAAGCGGGTCACGATTGCAGAACTCGCCGGTGTGAAACCGCTGCTGATGAAAGGCACCGAGGATGACGACCACGATCAGGGTGATGCACATGCTGACGGCGAAAAAGGTGACGACCATCACCATCACGGCGAGTACAACATGCATCTTTGGCTCTCCCCAGAGATAGCGCGGCTCTCAGCGGTTGCAATCCATAACAAATTAGTGGAACTTATGCCGCAAAGTCGAGCCAAACTAGACGCCAACCTGAAAGATTTTGAGGCACAATTAGCCGCAACCGATAAGCAGGTGGGTAACGAGCTCGCGCCACTGAAAGGAAAAGGGTATTTCGTTTTTCATGACGCCTATGGCTACTATGAAAAACACTACGGTCTGACCCCGCTGGGTCACTTTACTGTTAACCCTGAAATTCAGCCTGGTGCGCAGCGTTTACATGCAATTAGAACACAGTTGGTTGAGCAAAAAGCGACATGCGTTTTTGCTGAGCCACAGTTCAGGCCAGCGGTCGTTGAAGCCGTGGCCAGGGGAACTTCCGTGCGCATGGGAACCCTGGACCCGCTTGGAACCAATATTCAGTTGAGCAAGGCGAGCTATTCGCAGTTTCTCAGCCAATTGGCGAACCAGTATTCAAGCTGCCTGAAAGGAGATTAACGAGGAAGTGAACACGTGCAACAGATAGCCCGCTCTGTCGCCCTGGCATTTAATAATCTGCCTCGACCCCACCGCGTTATGCTGGGGTCCCTTACAGTTCTCACTTTAGCGGTCGCCGTCTGGCGGCCCTATGTGTACCACCCGCATTCAGCCCCTATCGTTAAAACCATCGAGCTGGAGAAGAATGAAATTCGTTCGTTACTGCCTGAAGCCAGTGAGCCTATCGATCAGGCGGCGCAGGAAGACGAAGCGATTCCTCAGGATGAGTTGGACGATAAAACCGCGAATGAAGCGGGTATCCATGAGTATGTTGTTTCTACCGGCGATACGCTAAGCAGCGTTCTGAATCAGTATGGTATCGAGATGGGTGATATCACCCAGCTTGCCGCCTCGGACAAAGAGCTTCGCAACCTGAAAATTGGTCAGCAGCTTTCCTGGACACTCACTAACGATGGCGACCTACAGCGCCTGACCTGGGAAGTTTCTCGTCGTGAAACCCGCACCTACGATCGTGCTGGAAACGGTTTCAAGATGACCAGCGAAATGCAGCAGGGCGACTGGGTGAACAACGTGCTGAAAGGCACAGTTGGCGGAAGCTTTGTCGCCAGCGCCCGTGATGTCGGCCTGACCAGCGGTGAAATCAGTTCGGTTATCAAGGCGATGCAGTGGCAGATGGACTTCCGCAAACTGAAAAAAGGCGATGAATTCTCCATTCTCATGTCCCGGGAAATGCTGGACGGCAAACGTGAACAGAGTCAGCTAATGGGTGTCCGCCTGCGTTCTGAAGGCAAGGATTACTACGCAATCCGTGCCGAAGACGGTAAGTTCTACGATCGCAACGGTACCGGGCTTGCTAAAGGGTTCCTGCGATTCCCGACGGCCAAACAGTTCCGTATTTCATCCAACTTTAACCCGCGTCGTCTGAACCCGGTAACCGGGCGTGTTGCGCCGCATCGTGGAGTTGACTTCGCGATGCCACAAGGTACGCCAGTGCTGTCGGTTGGTGATGGTGAAGTGGTGATGGCAAAACGCAGCGGTGCAGCAGGCTATTATGTGGCCGTGCGCCACGGTCGCACCTATACCACTCGCTATATGCACTTGCGTAAGCTGCTGGTGAAACCGGGTCAGAAAGTGAAACGCGGCGATCGCATTGCGCTTTCCGGCAATACCGGACGCTCCACTGGCCCGCATCTGCACTATGAAGTGTGGATCAACCAGCAGGCCGTCAATCCGTTAACGGCGAAACTGCCGCGTACTGAAGGGCTGACCGGCAAAGATCGCAGTGATTACCTGGCTCAGGTTAAAGAAGTGATGCCGCAGCTGCGCTTCGATTAGTTCTTCGTTTTATAAAGCCGGTACATCAGTGTGCCGGCTTTTTCTTTTGTGCGTTGCAGCCTACCTCGCTACACTAACTCATTATTATTTTGTGCATCACCAGACCCTGGAACCCGCATGGAAACCAAAAAAAACAATATTGAATACCTTCCTGAGTTTGAGAAATCGTTTCGCCATCCGCGCCACTGGGGAGCATGGATGGGTGTTTACGCCTTTGCGGGTGTTGCTTTACTTCCCGCATCAGTACGCGATCCTGTCCTGGGCAAAATAGGTCTTATTGCCGGGCGTCTGGGCAAAAGCGCGCGTCGCCGGGCGCAAATTAATATCCTTTACTGCTTCCCTGAAAAAAGTGAAGCGGAACGTGAGGCGATTATCGATGCGATGTTTACAACCGCACCGCAAGCGATGGCAATGATGGGCGAGCTGGCATTACGCGGCCCTGAAAAAGTCCTCAATCGTATCGACTGGAAAGGGCAGGAGATAATCGAGGAGATGCGTCGCAATGACGAGAAGGTGATTTTTCTCGTGCCGCATGGTTGGGGCGTGGATATTCCGGCCATGCTCATGGCGTCGCAGGGCCAGAAAATGGCGGCGATGTTCCATAATCAGGGCAATAAAATTTTTGATTACGTGTGGAATACCGTTCGTCGTCGTTTTGGTGGCCGGTTGCACGCGCGCAACGACGGCATCAAGCCATTCATTAAATCAATTCGTCAGGGTTACTGGGGTTACTATCTGCCCGATCAGGACCACGGCGCGGAGCACAGTGAGTTCGTCGATTTCTTCGCAACCTACAAAGCAACGCTACCCGCGATTGGTCGTTTGATGAAAGTATGTGACGCACGTGTAGTGCCGCTATTTCCCATTTATGATGGGAAAACGCATCGTCTGACCATCGAAGTACGTCCACCGATGGACGATCTCCTTACCGCTGATGACAACACCATCGCGCGTCGCATGAACGAAGAAGTGGAGATTCTGGTTGGGCCGAATCTGGAACAATATACCTGGATACTTAAACTGCTCAAAACGCGTAAGCCGGGTGAGATAGAGCCGTACAAGCGAAAAGAACTGTTCCCGAAGAAATAAAAAAACCCCGGTAACGGGGTTTTTTAATGCATAACCGAAATTACTCGACGGTCATCACGCGGGTGGTATTAGTGGAGCCAATCATGCTCATTACATCACCCTGGGTCACAATGACGATGTCACCCGAGACCAGATAACCTTTGTCACGCAGGAGGTTAACGGCATCGTTGGCTGCCGCAACGCCATCGTTGGTGCTGTCGAAGTACACTGGCGTTACGCCGCGATACAGCGTAGTCAGGTTCAGCGTACGCTCATGACGAGACATGGCGAAGATAGGCAAGCCGGAGCTGATACGTGAGGTCATCAGCGCAGTACGCCCGGATTCGGTCATGGTGATGATCGCCGTTACGCCTTTCAGATGGTTCGCCGCATACATTGCGGACATGGAAATGGCTTCTTCCACATTATCGAACTGAATGTCCAGACGGTGCTTAGACACGTTGATGCTTGGGATTTTTTCAGCACCCAAACAGACACGCGCCATCGCGGCCACGGTTTCTGCCGGATACTGACCTGCTGCGGTTTCTGCTGACAGCATCACCGCATCGGTACCGTCCAGCACGGCGTTTGCCACGTCCATGACTTCTGCACGGGTTGGCATTGGGTTAGTAATCATCGACTCCATCATCTGGGTCGCGGTGATCACCGAGCGGTTAAGCTGGCGCGCACGACGGATCAGCGCTTTTTGGATGCCGACCAGTTCCGGATCGCCGATTTCAACGCCCAGATCGCCACGAGCAACCATCACCACGTCAGAGGCCAGAATCACGTCATCCATTGCATCCTGGCTACAAACCGCTTCTGCACGTTCGACTTTGGCAACAATTTTTGCATCGCAGCCAGCATCACGCGCCAGACGGCGGGCGTAGTTCAAATCTTCACCGCAACGAGGGAAGGAGACGGCCAGGTAATCGACGCCAATCTGTGCGGCGGTAATAATGTCGGCTTTGTCTTTCTCGGTCAGGGCTTCTGCGGATAAACCACCACCCAGTTTATTGATGCCTTTGTTGTTCGAGAGCGGGCCACCAACGGTCACTTCGGTGAACACTTTCATGCCCTGAACTTCCAGCACTTTGAGCTGTACGCGACCATCATCAAGCAGCAGGATGTCGCCTGGTACTACGTCAGCAGGCAAACCTTTATAGTCGATACCCACTTTCTCTTTATCGCCTTCACCTTTACCCAGGTTAGCGTCGAGGAGGAATTTATCGCCGATGTTAAGGAAAACTTTGCCTTCTTTAAACGTCGATACGCGGATCTTCGGACCTTGCAGGTCACCCAGGATGGCGACGTGACGTCCCAATTTTGCCGCGATCTCGCGGACCTTATCTGCACGTAATTTGTGATCTTCTGGGGTTCCGTGAGAGAAGTTCATGCGTACCACGTTGGCACCTGCTGCGATAATTTTCTCAAGGTTATTATCGCGATCTGTAGCCGGGCCTAAGGTAGTAACGATCTTGGTTCTGCGAAGCCTTCTGGACATGTAATACTCCGTTGACTGATACAACTTTGGTGTTGCGTGAACATTGATTCGGTGCTGTGTAGAAACTTACCGAATACCGAAAAAAGTAACAACCTTGTTATAAAAAATTAGGGTGCATCGCCCTTAAAGAGCAGTTCTTTATCAAAACGCGATTCCTTGAGCGCTTCTTTGACCCGCTTCAAGTTATCTCTGAATTTTGCCCCGCGACGGAGGGTAAAGCCGGTTGCCAACACGTCAATGACCGTTAATTGCGCAATTCGCGACACCATTGGCATATACATGTCGGTATCTTCCGGCACATCAAGCGTGATGGCCAGGGTCGCCTCGCGTGCCAGCGGCGTATCTGCGGTGGTGAGTGCGATAACCATGGCATCGTTCTCACGCGCCAGCTGTGCCAGCTCCACCAGGCTTTTCGTGCGTCCCGTATGAGAGATAAGCACAACCACATCGTCCTCGTTACAATTCATACAGCTCATGCGTTGTAACACAATGTCATCGGAATAGATGACGGGAACGTTAAAACGGAAAAATTTATTCATCGCGTCATGGGCTACGGCCGCCGAGGACCCAAGACCGAAAAAGGCGATCTTTTTTGCCTGCGTGAGTAAATCCACGGCGCGGTTCACCGCGGCTTTGTCCAGCGACTGACGAACGTGGTCGAGGGTCGCCATCGCCGATTCAAAGATTTTTCCGGTGTAGGCTTCTACGCTGTCATCTTCGTCAACATTGCGATTTACATAGGGCGTGCCGTTTGCCAGGCTTTGCGCGAGATGAAGTTTGAAATCGGGGAATCCCCGGGTCTCAAGGCTACGGCAGAATCGGTTAACGGTGGGTTCACTGACGCCCGACACTTGCGCGAGCGTCGCGATGCTTGAATGAATAGCCTGAGCAGGGGAAGCGAGAATTACTTCAGCCACTTTTCGCTCGGATTTGCTAAGGTGTTCCAGTTGAAACTGGATTTTTTCCAGCATGTTCATGATGACAAGGCGCTCATGGGTGGAAGCGATTTCACAAATTGATGAAATCGTGATTCGAATTAGCAAGAATATACCCCTGCGACTTCCCTAAAGGGTAATCAACGGCACGAAATGTTGTTGTTTTTTTTCATTACTTGATCGCTGTCGGGTTTTGACAACGGCCGGGCAGAGCAAAGTTTCAACGGTTTCATCGTGATAGCCGTTACAGAAGCGTGTAATAAGCGAAAAATCGCGGTATCGCACGCGAGGCTAAGCGCTAATGGTTTCGGGAATGACGTAAAAGCAGTACAGTGCATTGTAATAAAATTACAACGATATCCGGGCATAAGCACCAGGACATCCAACTGAGGAGAATGACATGGCGGTAACGCAAACAGCCCAGGCATGTGACCTGGTCATTTTCGGCGCGAAAGGCGATCTTGCACGCCGAAAATTGCTGCCTTCCCTGTACCAACTGGAAAAAGCAGGCCAGCTTCATCCGGATACGCGTATCCTGGGCGTAGGCCGCGCTGACTGGGATAAAGACGCTTACACCAAAGTCGTACGCGAAGCGATCGAGACTTTCATGAAAGAGAAAATCGATGAAAGCCTGTGGGATGCGCTAAGTGGACGTCTTGATTTCTGCAACCTGGACGTGAACGACGTTAGCGCCTTCAATCGCCTGGGTGAAATGCTGGACCAGAAAGAACGCGTCACAATTAACTATTTCGCCATGCCGCCAAGCACCTTTGGTGCCATTTGCAAAGGTCTGGGTGAAGCGAAGTTAAACGCTAAACCGGCACGCGTCGTTATGGAAAAGCCGCTGGGTACCTCTCTTGCCACCTCCCGTGAAATCAACGACCAGGTGGGTGAGTATTTTGAAGAGTGCCAGGTTTACCGTATCGACCATTATCTGGGTAAAGAAACGGTACTGAACCTGCTGGCCCTGCGTTTTGCCAACTCGCTGTTCGCAAACAACTGGGACAACCGCACTATCGATCACGTGGAAATTACCGTGGCCGAGGAAGTAGGCATTGAAGGGCGCTGGGGTTACTTCGATCAGGCCGGGCAGATGCGCGACATGATCCAGAACCACCTGTTGCAAATCCTTTGCATGATCGCCATGTCTCCACCGTCCGATCTCTCTGCTGATAACATCCGCGATGAGAAAGTGAAAGTATTGAAGTCGCTGCGCCGTATCGATCGCTCGAACGTGCGTGAGAAGACCGTGCGTGGGCAGTACACTGCCGGTTTCGCTCAGGGTAAAAAAGTTCCTGGCTATCTGGAAGAAGAGGGCGCGAACAAGTCCAGCAACACTGAGACCTTCGTCGCTATTCGCGTGGATATCGACAACTGGCGTTGGGCGGGTGTTCCATTCTATCTGCGCACCGGTAAGCGTTTGCCGACCAAGTGTTCAGAAGTGGTGGTTTACTTCAAAAACCCAGAGCTGAACCTGTTTAAAGAGTCCTGGCAGGAACTTCCGCAGAACAAACTGACCATTCGTTTGCAGCCTGATGAAGGTGTGGATATTCAGGTTCTGAACAAAGTGCCTGGTCTCGATCATAAGCACAACTTGCAGACCACGAAGCTGGATCTGAGCTACTCAGAAACCTTCAACGAAACGCACCTTGCCGATGCTTACGAGCGTCTGCTACTCGAAACAATGCGCGGAATTCAGGCGCTCTTCGTTCGTCGTGATGAAGTAGAAGAGGCATGGAAATGGGTCGACTCCATCACCGAAGCCTGGGCTGCCGATCAGGATGCGCCAAAACCGTATCAGGCAGGGACCTGGGGACCCGTGGCATCCGTAGCGATGATCACCCGTGATGGCCGCTCCTGGAACGAGTTCGAGTAATAAATCCGGTTAATCCTAAGGGGTTATTTTACCGGTAACATGATCTAACACAGATTGTGGCATAATTTTTAATCATTTAAGCTCCGTGTGGATTCACCCACGGAGCTTTTTTTATTACACTGGCCTCAGTGATTTTGCCCCTGAGCTCCGGACTGCAAGCGTTTCAGCCTTGTTAATACATGCGCATCACCTTGTAAACCCCCGAGCACGGACAGATAAATTTGAGGAGCTTTTATGAATTCAGTAATGTTACGGGTAACGCAGCGCATTATCGAACGCTCGGAAAAGACACGTTCTGCATACCTCGCCCGTATCCAACAGGCCAAAACCGACACGGTACATCGTTCCCAGCTGGCCTGCGGTAATCTTGCTCATGGCTTTGCGGCCTGTCAGCCGGACGATAAAGCTTCGTTGAAAAGCATGTTGCGTAACAATATTGCGATCATCACCTCCTATAACGACATGCTCTCCGCGCACCAGCCTTATGAACACTATCCAGAAATCATCCGTAAAGCCCTGCACAGCGCCAATGCAGTCGGGCAGGTTGCGGGCGGCGTTCCGGCGATGTGTGATGGTGTGACGCAGGGACAGGACGGCATGGAGCTGTCTTTGCTCAGTCGCGAAGTGATCGCCATGTCTGCCGCAGTTGGCCTGTCTCATAATATGTTTGATGGCGCGCTATATCTGGGCGTCTGCGACAAGATTGTCCCGGGCCTGGCGATGGCGGCGCTGTCCTTTGGCCACTTACCTGCTATTTTTGTGCCGTCAGGCCCGATGGCGAGCGGGTTACCAAATAAAGAAAAAGTGCGTATTCGCCAACTTTATGCCGAAGGAAAAGCCGATCGTATTGCCTTACTTGAGGCCGAAGCGGCTTCTTATCATGCGCCGGGCACCTGTACATTTTACGGCACCGCCAACACCAATCAGATGGTGGTTGAATTTATGGGCATGCAGTTGCCGGGCTCATCCTTCATTCAGCCGGATGCTCCACTGCGTCAGGCACTGACCGAAGCCGCAGCGCGTCAGGTGACACGTCTTACCGGCAACGGGAACGAGTGGATGCCGCTGGGCAAAATGGTTGATGAAAAAGTCATCGTGAATGGTATTGTCGCGTTGCTGGCAACCGGCGGTTCAACCAACCACACCATGCATCTGGTGGCAATGGCTCGCGCGGCCGGCATCCTGATTAACTGGGATGACTTCTCTGACCTGTCTGACGTGGTACCGCTGATGGCTCGCCTCTATCCGAACGGCCCGGCAGATATCAACCACTTCCAGGCGGCGGGCGGCGTACCGGTCCTCATTCGTGAGCTGCTGAAAGGCGGCCTGCTGCACGAAGACGTTAACACCGTTGCAGGCTTTGGCTTACAGCGTTACACCATGGAACCGTGGCTGAACAATGGCGAACTCGACTGGCGTGAAGGCGCGCAGGCGCCTCTGGATGAACAGGTCGTCGCGACGTTTGAAAAACCGTTTTCTCGTCACGGTGGCACCAAAGTGCTGAGCGGTAACCTGGGTCGCGCGGTCATGAAAACCTCTGCCGTACCGGTTGAGAATCAGGTCGTTGAAGCGCCCGCGATTATCTTTGAGAGCCAGCATGACGTCTTACCTGCTTTTGAAGCCGGACTTCTGAATAAAGATTGCGTGATTGTGGTGCGTCATCAAGGGCCAAAAGCGAACGGTATGCCAGAATTACATAAACTTATGCCACCACTTGGTGTATTATTGGACCGCTGTTTCAAAATTGCGTTGGTCACCGATGGACGTCTCTCTGGTGCATCAGGTAAAGTGCCTTCAGCGATTCACGTCACTCCCGAAGCCTACGATGGTGGGTTGCTGGCAAAAGTACGCGATGGCGACATCATTCGTGTTAATGGCCAGACAGGTGAACTGACCCTGCTGGTGGATGACGCCGTACTTGAAGCCCGTAAGCCGCATATTCCTGACCTCAGCGCGTCGCGTGTGGGAACAGGACGCGAAATGTTCAGCGCGCTGCGTGAGAAACTCTCCGGTGCTGAGCAGGGCGCAACCTGTATAACGTTTTAAGACGACAAGATTTATCGATCTGGCGAGAGAAAAACTCTGATGAAAAACTGGAAAACAAGTGCAGAAGCAATCCTGACAACTGGTCCTGTAGTACCGGTTATCGTGGTGAATAAACTGGAGCACGCTGTCCCGATGGCGAAAGCGCTGGTTGCAGGTGGTGTTCGTGTTCTGGAAGTCACGCTGCGTACCGCGTGTGCAATGGATGCTATCCGCGCGATTGCAAAAGAAGTCCCTGAGGCCATTATCGGTGCGGGTACCGTGCTGAATCCACAGCAGCTGGCAGAAGTCACCGAAGCGGGCGCGCAGTTTGCGATTAGCCCAGGCTTGACTGAGCCACTGTTGAAAGCGGCAACCGAAGGTACCATTCCGTTAATCCCTGGTATCAGCACCGTGTCTGAACTGATGCTGGGCATGGATTACGGATTGAAAGAGTTTAAATTCTTCCCGGCTGAAGCTAACGGCGGCACCAAAGCGCTGCAGGCAATTGCAGGCCCGTTCTCTCAGGTGCGTTTCTGCCCGACTGGCGGCATCTCTCCGGCGAACTACCGTGATTACCTGGCGCTGAAAAGCGTTCTCTGTATCGGCGGCTCCTGGCTGGTTCCGGCGGATGCGCTGGAAACGGGCGACTGGGATCGCATCACTCAGCTGGCGCGTGAAGCAGTCGAAGGCGCTAAGCAGTAAAGCACAGATAAACGGGCCAAACGGCCCGTTTTTTTATCCCTCGACCTTCACACTTGCGGCAGCCTTTTTCGCCCGCGCAACGGCCTCTTCTACATCATCCGCCACGGCTAACGCCACACCCAAACGGCGCGTTCCGTCAATCTCCGGTTTACCAAACAATCGCACCTGCAGGCCGGCACCCACGGCGGCATCAATGTTATCAAACGTCACGTTCTGGCTGGTCAGCTGCGGCAGGATCACAGCGGATGCGGCAGGGCCATACTGACGAATTCCGCCAATTGGCAGACCAAGGAAAGCACGAACGTGCAGGGCAAACTCTGAGAGATCTTGTGAAATCAACGTCACCATACCGGTATCGTGTGGGCGAGGAGAGACTTCACTGAAGATCACGTCGTCACCGCAGACAAACAGCTCAACGCCGAACAAACCATATCCGCCCAGCGCGACGACGACGTGACGGGCGATGTCCTGCGCGCGCTCAAGTGCCAGGGCGCTCATCCGTTGAGGTTGCCATGATTCGCGGTAATCGCCATCTTCCTGGCGATGACCAATGGGGTCGCAGAAATGCACGCCGTCGACGGCATTGACAGTGAGCAGGGTTATCTCAAAATCAAATTTCACCACGCCTTCGACAATCACGCGTCCAGCGCCCGCTCGTCCGCCTTGCTGGGCGTAATCCCACGCTTTATCCAGCGTCTCTTCGCTACGGATAAAGCTTTGCCCTTTACCGGAGGAGCTCATGACCGGCTTAATGATGCACGGGTAGCCAATCTCATTTACGGCCTGGACGAACTCGGTCTTAACGCCAGCAAAACGGTAGCTTGAGGTTGGGATCGCTAACGTTTCTGCTGCCAGGCGACGAATGCCCTCGCGATTCATGGTGAGTTTGGCCGCCTGGGCGCAAGGCACGACGCGCTGGCCGTCTGCTTCCAGTGCTATCAACGTTTCGGTAGCAATCGCTTCGATTTCAGGTACGACAAAGTCAGGTTTTTCTTTTTCAATAAGCGCGCGTAAGGCATCGCCATCCAGCATATTAATGACGTATGCGCGGTGTGCAACGTGCATGGCGGGTGCATCGGCATAACGATCGACGGCGATGACCTCAACACCCAGGCGCTGGCACTCAATGGCGACTTCTTTTCCCAGCTCTCCTGAGCCTAACAGCATTACGCGCGTCGCGGCTGGACGCAGTGCGGTTCCTAAACGAGTCATAAATATCCCCCTGAAAAAGTTGCGCGCAGTATAAACGAAAACGTTTGCGTCTGTCTTGCCTCGACGAGGATTAAGCGCGGCTGCGTGGCTGCGACATTTTCGCATCTTTAGTGCAGGCAGACATTTCCTGACATCAACTCGCTTACGCTGTGAAGATTACCAACCGTTAAATGGGGAAAATCATGTCAGGCTGGTTAAATCAATTGCAATCAATGTTGGGTCAAAAGGTATCGTCGTCCGGTCAGCAAGGGCTGAGCAAGCTGCTCGTACCCGGCGCACTCGGGGGGTTGGCGGGCTTACTGGTTGCCAATAAATCATCGCGTAAACTGCTGGCAAAATACGGCACGGGTGCGCTGCTGGCAGGTGGCGGTGCGGTGGCCGGAACGGTGCTGTGGAATAAGTACAAGGAACGGGTGCGAACGGCGCATCAGGCGGAACCGGAGTATGGGCAGCATACCTCACCGATAGATGTGCGTACCGAGCGACTCATTCTTGCGCTGGTGTTTGCCGCAAAAAGTGACGGACATATTGATGCTCAGGAACGCTCTGCCATCGAACAGCAGATGCGAGAGGCGGGCGTCGAGGAGCAGGGGAGAGTGCTGGTAGCGCAGGCCATTGAGCAGCCTTTGGATCCGATTCGTCTGGCGCAAAGTGTTAAAAATGAAGAGGAAGCGCTGGAGCTTTACTTCCTGAGCTGTGCGGCCATCGATGTCGATCATTTTATGGAGCGCAGTTACCTTAATGCGCTGGGAGATGCACTGAATATTCCTAAGGATGTCCGTGAAGGGATTGAGCAGGATATTAAGCAACAGAAACAGGCATTACCGGGATAATTCTCGCCTTCGCTTGTCACGTTTCGCTTGCATCATGCGTGCGATTTGCCACCCTTATAGGGTGTAAAACGCAAAAGAAAAACTGACATGCTGCCAAAAGCCCGATCTGTTCCCAAAGCGATCACCACCCATGGTGATACGCGCATCGATAATTATTACTGGCTGCGGGACGACTCGCGTTCGCAGCCAGAGGTCCTCGACTATCTGCATCAGGAGAATGACTATGGCCGAAAGGTTATGTCCTCTCAGCAGGTGCTACAGGACAGCCTGCTCGCTGAGATGGTCGCGCGCGTTCCCCAGCATGATATCTCTGCGCCGTGGACCCGGAACGGCTACCGCTACCGGCACATCTACGAACCGGGCAATGAATACGCCATTTACCAGCGACAGTCGGTGCTTAACGCCGAGTGGGACGACTGGGAGATCCTGCTGGATGCCAATCAACGCGCCTCGCACAGTGAGTTTTATACCCTTGGCGGGATGTCGGTATCCCCAGACAATACCATTATGGCGCTGGCCGAAGATTATCTTTCCCGACGCCAGTATGGGTTGCGATTCCGCAATCTTGAGACGGGAAACTGGTATCCGGAAATGCTGGATAACGTCGCGTCCGGTTTTGTCTGGGCGAACGATTCTGAAACCGTTTACTACGTTAAAAAACATGCGTCTACGCTTTTGCCCTACCAGGTATGGCGGCATACGGTTGGCACCGCCTCATGTGATGATGAGCTGGTCTACGAAGAAAAAGATGAAATGTTTTACGTCAGCTTGCACAAAACCACGTCGCGACACTACGTGATCATTTCACTTGCCAGCGCCACCACGACGGAAGTACTGCTGCTCGATGCCGAATTACCCGATGCGCAACCGCTCTGTTTTTTGCCGCGGCGTAAAGATCATGAATACAGTCTCGATCATTTCCAGCACGCCTTTTACCTGCGCTCCAATCGCGAAGGCAAAAACTTTGGTCTCTATAAAACAAAAGTCCGCGACGAGCGTAAGTGGGAAGTGTTAATTCCGGCGCGCGAGCATGTGATGCTTGAAGGTTTCACGCTCTTCACCGACTGGCTGGTTGTCGAAGAGCGTCAGCGTGGGTTGACCAGCATCAGACAAATCAATCGTAAAAGCCGCGAATCAATCGGGATTGCTTTTGACGATCCGGCCTACGTCACCTGGATTGGCTATAATCCCGAACCAGAATCTTCGCGTCTGCGATATGGCTATTCGTCAATGACCACGCCCGATACGCTGTTTGAACTTGATATGGACACCGGGCAACGGCGCGTCATTAAACAGGCTGAGGTGACGGGTTTTGACGCCAGCCTGTACCGTAGCGAACACCTTTGGGTGATTGCACGTGATGGCGTTGAAGTCCCCGTTTCGCTGGTTTATCACAAAGATCATTTCCGCAAAGGTAAAAATCCGCTGCTGGTGTACGGCTACGGTTCGTATGGATCGAGCATGGATGCGGATTTCAGCGGCAGTCGACTGAGCTTGCTCGACAGAGGATTTGTCTTTGCCATTGCCCATATCCGTGGCGGGGGAGAACTTGGTCAGCACTGGTATGAAGACGGTAAATTCCTGAACAAGAAAAATACCTTTAACGATTATCTCGACGTCTGCGACGCACTAATTGCACAAGGATACGGCGATCCTGAGCGATGTTTTGGGATGGGCGGCAGTGCGGGCGGGATGCTAATGGGCACCGTCATCAACCATCGACCGGAGCTATTTAAAGGCATTGTTGCGCAGGTGCCCTTCGTTGATGTCGTCACCACGATGCTGGATGAATCTATCCCCCTGACGACAGGTGAGTTTGAAGAATGGGGGAATCCGCAGGATGAAACCTATTATCGCTATATGAAGGAGTACAGCCCTTACGATAACGTCGAGGCAAAAGCCTATCCGCACATGCTGGTGACGACGGGGCTGCATGACTCCCAGGTACAATACTGGGAACCGGCAAAGTGGGTGGCGAAGCTACGCGAGCTGAAAACAGATGATAATTTGCTGCTGCTCTGCACCGATATGGACTCGGGACATGGCGGGAAGTCAGGACGATTTAAATCTTATGAAGGCGTCTCGCTGGAATACGCATTTTTGATTGGCCTGGCGCAAGACTCGTTGCCAGGCCAGACGGCTCGTTAAGCTTCATTCAGGTAATGGCGGAGCGTTAAACGCAGTTCCGGGCTCATTTTATCGAGGTTGTTGTATAACCAGCGTAAATAACCAGGGTCGCGTTCTGCCACTTCAGAAACCGCTTTACCGCGATACTTGCCGAAGGTAAAGGTCGTCATCAACGCAGGGCGGCCAGTGATGGTCGCCATATCATCCGGCGTCCATCCTGAGTTATTCATTATATCGATCAGCAACGCTGCCGTGATATAGCAATCATACAGTGCGCGGTGATGATGCAGCCCTTCTGGCGTCTTCACATTGAGCTTGCGTGATTTGTATAGCGCCATATTGCTGTACTTAATGCCTGGCCATAAGCGACGCGCCAGTTTCATGGTACAAATCCATTCGCCGGGCATTTCTGGCAGGACGCGACGATCGAAGCTGGCGTTATGCGCGACGTACCACGTGCTCCCGTAGTAGTTTGGGATAACCTCTTCAATCCACGGCTTATCCACTACCATTGATTCTGTGATGCGGTGAATGGCCATCGCCTGTGGGCTAATAGGGCGGTCGGGGCGCACCAGATGACTCATGGGATTGACAATCTTTCCGTCGACGACATCAACGGACGCCACCTCGACAATCCCACCCTGAAGGTCGCAGGTTTCGGTATCAATAACACGCAGCATGGCTTGCTCCTGGCCGTAAAAATAAAATGCGCAGTTCGTTAAGCTTACTTAACCTTTGGTTCGTACGGTAAACGCGATAGCGTGACGGACTTCAGGCGATGAGCGATTAATCGCTCTCTAAACCAGTCCCGCAAATGTGCAGGCTGGTCGCGCTCGACGACTTCGGCAATGATGGGCATATTATACCGTTCCTTGAATGCCACGCCTGCGGCGGCAAGATCGACATTGATCTTATCCATCTCTTCCTGAGGAAGGGCTGCCAGATTGGTCTTCATTCTCTTCTCCTGAATTTTCGGCGCCAACGTTACCGCGGTTGCCCTGCGTTGACAAGCCATCTCCGGATGGTTCTCGACTCAGATATTATACAGGGTTATCCTCTGTCATATAGGCATAACAAAAAGGAATGATTGATATGGTTTTCAACCCATCCCGCGCGGTTCGCGCACTGGTCGTTGTCCTCTCTCTGGCGGCAGCGCCTGCAGCTCTAGCTCATGCTCATCTGAAGCATCAATACCCGGCGGCTGACGCGGTGGTGGACGCTGCTCCGCAAGCGTTGACGCTTAATTTTTCTGAGGGGATTGAGCCTAAATTTAGCGGCGTTACGATCGCTGGCGACAAACAGCAGGTGGTTAGCGTTGGGGCGGTCAAACGTGCTGAAAACGACAAAACCCAACTTATCGTGCCTCTTGAACAATCGTTAACCCCTGGTGCCTATGAAGTGGAATGGCATGTGGTGTCCGTCGATGGTCACAAAACCAAGGGCAACTATCGTTTTAGCGTGAAATAACATGCTGGCGTTAAGCTTCGTCGCCCTGCGGTTTGTGCATTTTACTGCCTTGATGCTGATTTTTGGCAATGCGCTTTACAGCGCCTGGCTTGCCCCTTTCTCGCTACAGCGCCTGATGGCCAATCGTTTACTGTGGCAGCAAAAAGCGGCGGTACTGGTGAGCCTGGCTACGGCAGTGTTGATGATGGCCGTTCAGGGTGGATTAATGGGCGACGGCTGGGGGGATGTGATGCGCCCGGATATCTGGCGCGCCGTCATCACCACTCAGTTTGGCAGCGTCTGGCTGTGGCAGATGATACTCGCGTTACTCACCGCGTGTGCGGCCTGGATTGCCCCTAAAAAGAATGCCAGGCTGTTGCTCTTATTAACGTTAGGGCAGTTTATCCTGCTCGCGGGTGTTGGACACGCGGCGATGCGTGATGGGCTTCCCGGCGTACTACAGCGCGTGAATCACGCCGTCCATCTCCTGTGCGCCGCAACGTGGGTGGGCGGTCTGCTACCGCTGCTAATTTGCCTGCGTCTGGCCAACGGGCGCTGGCGCGTTCAGGCTATCTACACCATGATGCGTTTTTCGCGCGTGGGGCATTACGCTGTTGCCGGCGTTATCTTCACTGGCATTATCAACGGTCTGTTGATCCTGGGCGCTAAGCTGCCGTGGCAGACGGACTATGGGCAGCTTCTTTTGTTCAAATGTGCGTTGGTGGCGATGATGGTGGTTATTGCGCTGTTGAATCGGTATCTTTTGGTTCCGCGACTGCGTACCGACACCGGGCGGGCGCAACAATATTTTATCTGGATGACACAGGCAGAGGTTGCACTAGGGGCTCTGGTTTTGGCAGCGGTCAGCCTGTTTGCCACCTGGGAACCCTTCTGACAAGGTTAAACAACGTATGAAAAAAACAGTACTTTCTATTTTATTGCTGGCCTGTACCAGCACAGCATTTGCGGCGCCACAGGTGATAACCGTTAGCCGTTTTGAAGTGGGTAAAGATAACTGGGCATTTAACCGCGAAGAGGTGATGCTGACCTGTCGTCCCGGGCATGCCCTGTACGCAATCAACCCCAGTACGCTGGTGCAGTACCCGCTGAATGACATCGCTGAGCAGCAGGTTGCCAGCGGCAGCAGCAAAGGCCAGCCGATAAGCATTATTCAGATTGATGACCCGGCAAACCCAAGCCAGAAGAAGAGTCTGCAACCGTTTATTGAGCGCGCGGATAAGCTCTGCTAGCTCGGTCTTTCCAATAAAAAAACCGCAGGCTTCTCTCAGGAAGCATTGCGGTTTTTTCTTTTTTGAGATGTTTAAACGCTTTTTTTCAGGCCACTTTTGCTGCGGACTGGAAAACCTGGCGTCGTCATCTATTCTTAAGGTGTCAGGCGTACTTAGCCTGCATTAATGCCAACTTTTAGCGCACGGCTCTCTCCCAAGAGCCATTTCCCTGGACCGAATACAGGAATCGTATTCGGTCTCTTTTTATCTGCATGAAAGTAAAACTATTTCCCGATTTACCGTTCATCGCAGCGGAAGCCGCCCTGTGCTTCTGTTTTAACCATACCACAACACGGCAGGCGAAAGTCCAGCGCTTTTTGGCTGTTTTGTTAAATTTTCGGATGATATTCGCGTAAGCCGCCAGGGGTTAAAACCGGGATTTTATCGCAATCGCAATTTCATCCAGCAGTCCAAAACGGCGGCGATATTCGGCGCGTTTTTTACTGGCGATGCTTTCCAGGGTTTTACGCTCCATCTGAAGCGGCAACTGCCAGCGGAAGGACGAGAGCTTTTTGCCATCAATGGATGCCCAGAACTCGTCATAGCTGGCGTGGAAATGGCGGCCTTTGCTCAAACGATAGCGCAGGGCGCGAAATACATGGCCTTCATCGCTAACCCCATAAATGGCGCTGATGCCGCTTTGCGCCGTCAGGTTAAAAATAACCTCCATCAGCACGCGTTTTGGAAACAGGCCGTGACAGGCTCGGGTGGCATTTTTGATGGTTTCACGCGTGACACCACGGCGCGGTCCCTGTAAACCACCAATCACCAGTGCAGAACGATCGCCTGCTGGAACGACGCTGAACGTCAGGCTCGCCAGCAGCGTATCTTCTTCATCACAAAGCCAAAGCGTACTTTCGCCTTCACGCTCGGCTTTGGTGGCGGAGGAGGCATAAACGGTATAACCAGCTTCATCTTTTGCGTGAAAGTGGACAACCGGCTGCGCGACTGGGTTCGTTAGCGCGTTTTTAAGTCCTGTATCAGGTAAAGCATCGAGCCATTCGTAGTGATGGATAATGGCATCGGCACGCTGGTTAGCACCCATCCCACGAGCCAGGTACTGTCGATGTGTTTTACTCGGCAAGGTGATTTGCGCAGCCAGCAGCTTATCGAAGTCAGCGCGGCGAGAAAGTGCGCCCAGCATACGATTTGTCGAGGACCAGAATAGCAACGAGCGCAGGAAGAACTTTAGACGGTATTCGCGCTTCGTCCAGATCGGGCCAGGGACAAGCTGCCCGTTGGTCAGCGCGGAGATAATATTGACGGGCTGTGCTTCCGACACATCAATTTGCAGGCTGGTATTTGACACGATGGAGACCTCTTTAGAATTATGGATATATTCTAAGGGCCTGCTTGATGGTATTTAAGAGCGGCTAAACCTTTATTACGCCTTTGTTTACTGACGATTTAAGTTGGCAACATAAACTGCGCCGATGTTATCAATTACGGCCCGGACGCTGGCAAAATGGTAATAATCAGAAGTCTCCGTATTCCCGCGCGGGCGACCAAAAGCTATCGATAAACTCCTCGACCGGATAACAGCCGCCATGGCGGATTCGCTGCTCCTTTCTCGACGTCATGCACTGCTGCTCGGTGTTGTAGACATCTATAACGATGTCATCACACCCGCCGTCCAGATAACATACAAAAAGTACCAGTGCGAACATCTCATCCTCTGATCTGGCTTCCGTATTGATAGTGTAGGGGATGATTTAACACAGGGGAAATTTGCGGGGATAAATAACCCGCCTTTGGGCGGGTTCTTTTTGAGTCAGGCAAGACGCATGACCCAGGCATCGGACTTCTGATCGTAATGCTCACGGTATAGTACGGAATGTTCACCATCAAGAATGGCTGGAATACTGGTGTCAGCATCCCAGGCGTCTAGCTGCATACATAAATCCGGGTCGGATTTACAGGGGATGGTTAACGTTCGATCGCCTTGAGTATCGCCGCGCAATTCAGCATCGTCGATCTCAAAAGCGCCAATACGCACGCTGGTTTTCGTCATAATGCTCTCCGGAAAATGGCTTAAAATCTGGTACGACCAGTATGATCACCCATTTTTCAGCGTAGTTCAGGAGAGCAAAAGCGCCAGTTAAAACGTGCGATTTAGTGTTCGTCGCTTTCGCTACCGGTGAATAATCGCCCATCGCGAACCAGCTCACGCGGGTAACTGTTTTTTAGTCTTGAACCGACCTTTTTTGCCAGCCCCAGCGCAAAGCCCTGATAGGTCACAATGACTTCGTCACGCTCAGGCGACCTGTCCGGATAAATATCGCGTCCGCGATACCATTCTTCGGCTTCTTTGTGCGTTAGGGCAAAGGTATTTTCACCCTTTGCCAGCGCAATAACGGCTTCGTGCTGCCAGCGATAACCTTTGTTATGCACTTCAGCAAGACGAATGCCGATACGTGAAAATCGTACTTTACCAATCAGCGGCTCGATTTCTGTCGGGAAAAGCCACACCTCTTTGTCTCGCTGCCAGAGGCGCTGATGCTCATCCCAGCGCAGGCCAACCTGTTGCGCGGCGGCGGCAATTTGTGCGCTTTCGCGCGTTTTCATTGGGGTGAATGGAAAATTACCTACTTTGAAATTGGGTGCAGGCAGTGGCGTGATCGCGGTGGTTTTACGCAGGTGCGCGACAAAAAATCCTTCACAATCGAAAATCTGCGGGAACACGTGCAGGAAGCCTTCAGGCGTTAGCGCCTCTTTTGCCGATTCAAAAAGTGAGCCTAAGGGCAAGATTTCAACAGCGTCCGGATATTGCTCTTTAAGCCACAGGCAGACCGCCTCGTTTTCGTCACGATTAAGAGTGCAGGTGGAATACACCAGCGTGCCGCCGGGACGTAGCGCGTGAAAGGCGCTGTTAATCAGTTCCCGCTGGGTGGCGGCAATATCAAGATTGCTTGCCACGGACCAGTTTTTTAAGGCGTCAGGATCTTTACGAACTACGCCTTCGCCGGAGCAGGGGGCGTCCAGCAAAATAGCATCAAAGGATTCAGGCAGCGCTGCGCCAAACACCCGGCCATCAAAATGCGTCAGCGCGACGTTATCAATCCCGCATCGGCTGATATTAGCGTGCAGCACCTTCACACGACTGGCGGAATACTCGTTCGCCAGTATTGCACCGCGATTTTGCATTCGGGCAGCAATTTGCGTCGTTTTGGAACCTGGCGCCGCGGCCACATCCATAACGCGTAAAGGTTGATTGTTATCGGCAAACAGCGCAGCGACAGGCAGCATTGAGCTGGCTTCCTGAATGTAAAATAAGCCGCTTAAATGCTCAGCCGTGCTTCCCAGAGGTAACGCTTCTTCATCTTCACGCTCGATCCAAAAACCTTCTTTGCACCACGGCACTGGCGTCAGTTGCCAACGGTAAGGCGATACCAGTTGCAGAAAATCCTCAACGCTAATTTTTAACGTATTGATACGAATGCTGCGGCGCAAAGGGCGCTGACAGGCATCAATAAATGCATCGAAGGAGAGATGAGCAGGAAGAGCCTCGCGCATTTGCGCCAGGAATTCATCAGGAAGAAATACGGAGTTTTGAGCCACGAGCACACCACAGGGAATCATTCAGGGGCGCAGTGTACCACAAAGGCTCCGGTGCATTGGCACCGGAGCCCACCGATTAACGTGGCAGCGCAGTTCCCCACTCACGCCACTCTTTAGGTTCGCTTTCAAGCAGCAGGAAGTGTTTGCCAGGCTGCGCTTTCGGTGCCAACGGCGTACCCGGTGGCGTAGCAAACGCAATACCGCCGCGAATGAACTGGTTAAAGGTGCCGGTTTTCACCACGCCGCCCGTCAGGCCGAAGTCGAGTGAGTAACCCGATGCCAGCCAGAAGACGGAGTTATTACGCACCAGATGCTGGAAGCGTTCACTGATCCTCAGGCCAACCATCACGCGATCCGACAACGTGCCTAACGTCAGGCCGGTGACGGTGCCCACTTCAAGACCCCGGAACAATACTGGCGTACCGATACTCATTGAACCGGCTTCAGGCACTTCAACCACGATACTCAACCCGTCAAGATAGCGCGAGTCGGTGATGGTGGCTTCCTGAAGCTCAAAGTCGCGGCGGGCATTGCCACGCCCTGGTTCAACGTTGATATAGGGCTGCAAAATGGTGTCGAGATGTTCAACCCCGGCGGCAGAAATCTGCGGCGTCACCACGGAGAATCGCGTTCCGGTACGGGCAAAATTCTGCACATATTCCGGATAAAGTACGGCGGTGGCCTGAACTTCGTTGCGCGCGGTAATCAACGTCAGTTTCTGAATCTGCCCAATATCGATCCCCAGATAGCGGATCGGCATTCCTTCGGCCAGCTTGCCTGCATCAAAGGCGTGCAGGGTTATCTGTCCACCCACCGCACGTGCCGCGGTTTCGGACGGATAGAGGATTCGCTTATCACCTTTACGCTGATTTGCCCCCGCACCGCTCAGGTTGTCGAAGCTAATCGCACCACGTAGCGCGCGGGAAAGAGGAGCGGCCTGCACGGTTAAGCCGCTACCGTTAAGCTGAACTTTTGCCCCTCCCTCGGCCCAGAACACGCTGTTAGCCGTTAGCAATTTGCGATATTCCGGTTTGACATGCAATTCAATATCAAACGCGTCGGCACGCGGGCGCACGGTAATCACTTCCCCAACCTGGAACTTGCGATATAACACGACAGAGCCAGCCTGAACGTCGGGCAGGGTATCTGCGCTGAGCGTTAGCGTGGTGGTCGGTAAATCGCTCATGCTGTTTTCAATAGCTTTATCAAGATTGGCATACAGCGGATAGTTCTCGCGCATGTCTCCCTTTTGGCCTGGCAAGATGCGAATGCCGCCATTCACCCATTCGCTGGCGCTGGCACCGAGGAACTCAACGCCATCAAGGCCGACTTTGATATCCACGCGGCTGTTCACCACAAACTTACTGTCGCCGCGCACCAGGTCTCGATAAACTGGATCAACTGCGACGGAAAACGTAACGCCTTTTTCCGTCAGTTTGCGCTCCAGCACCTGACCGACCTGAACGCCGTGTAAAATTAACGGCTGACCGGCTTCAATACCGTAACTCTCCGGAGCATAAAGCGTCAGAGTCATTACGCCTGGCTTTTGCAGCAGGGCTTTATCGGCAGGGGCAATCACAAAATTGTTGTTGGGTTGGCCTTCACCGGGAATCAGCTCAAACGTGGTGCCCGTCAGCAGGCTGCTGATGCTGGCGTCGCTCAGCGACAGCTTAGGACTGCGCATCTCAATGCGGGTCTTTTCGCGTAACAGATCGACCACGCTCGGATCGACCGTCATTTCACCGGTAACTGAGCCGCCAGGGTTGAGGGTCATTTTGGTTAACTGTCCCACCTCCAGACCCTGATACATCAGCGGCGTTGAGCCCGCCTTCAGGCCTTTCGCATCAGGGAGCACCAGCTTAACGATCACACCACGCTGGCTGTGTGCCAAATCAGCATACAGACCAAACTCGTCATCAGCGGCGGCTGATTTAGAACCTTCAGGGGAGTCGAAAGCAATCGCGCCGTTAACCAACGCGGCGAGGCTTTCGAGCTTCACTTTGGCTCCGCTTAAGCTTACGTCGGCATCGACGCCCGAAACGTTCCAGAAACGGCTGCCTTTTTTCACAAGCGTAGTGAAACGGCGCTCGATCAGAACGTCAATGGTTACGCCCTGTTTATTGGGATTGATCGCATAGTCATAAACGCGCCCGACGGGAATCTTGCGGAAATAGACCAGCGAGCCGCTGTTGAGCGACCCCAAATCGGGTGAATGCAGATGAATCATCAGATCGCCGTTGTTGAGCCGGTATTTCGGCTGCGTATCCAGGGCGGTGAAATGTTCCTGAGGCTCACCTTTTCCGGGCATCATGCCGATATAGTTCCCGCCAACGAGAGCGTCCAGACCGGACACGCCCGCCAGAGACGCTTTTGGCGTGACCAGCCAGAACTGCGTTTCGCTGCGTAACGCATCCTGCATATCGGACTTAATGCTGGCACTCACCTGGATTTTATTCAGGTCCTTACCGAGTCGGATATCCTGGACCGTTCCCACCTCGACGCCCTGAAAACGAACAGGCGTGCGCCCGGCAACAATGCCGTCCGCTGTCTGGAAATCAATCGTGATAGTGTTGCCGCGATCTTCATAACTGGTCCAGATTAGCCAGCCTGCAATCATTAGCGCAATGACGGGCAGCAACCAGAATGGCGAAATACGACGTTTAGTTTTGATTCTCGCTTCA
This sequence comes from Enterobacter sp. SCRI0065, assembly GCF_059766475.1. Taxonomy (NCBI): domain Bacteria; kingdom Pseudomonadati; phylum Pseudomonadota; class Gammaproteobacteria; order Enterobacterales; family Enterobacteriaceae; genus Enterobacter; species Enterobacter sp. SCRI0065. The sequence continues at coordinate 766,757 of NZ_JCBAJB010000002.1, forward strand.
GTCGGCGAAGCGGGCGTTTCCTGACTCATGTGCATCCCAAAGTAAGCGGCTATCCAGCCATTCCACTGCAAGAATAGTCAATATCACCGCAGAGCCGAAATAAAAAGCCGCGGGTCCCATTGTAAAAGCGAGTAACTGGTCGCGATTTATCAGCGACATCATCAACGAAATAACAAACAAATCCAACATTGACCAGCGGCCAATCCAGGTCACAAAGCGCAGCAACAGGATGCGTGCGCGTAAACCTTGCTCACATTTAAACTGAATGCTAATCAGCAAGGTAAACATCACGATGACTTTCGTAAAAGGCACCAAAATACTGGCAACAAAAACCACTCCGGCAACGGCGAAATTACTGTGCGCCAGGGAAACAATACCGGACATAATCGTATCTTCCTGCCTCGCCCCGTTGACATAAATAACCGAAATCGGCAGTAAATTAGCGGGGAAGAGCAGCACCATCGACGCAATCAGCGCGGCCCAACATTTTTGCAGACTATTATTGCGCCTCAAGCGCAAAGGGATATGGCAGCGCGGGCAGCGGCCACGCTCATCGGGCAGTCCGGTGAAATGACATCCCAGGCAGGCACGCAAATTTGGGTCGGGACGCGTGGCCGGGCGCTGCGGATAAAAACGCTCCCACAGCTGCTCAACGTTAAGATGAATCAGCGTCAGGATGCTAAGTAATACCAGCGCGATAAACGCGAACAGACCGACGCCCGGCTGCAAAAAGGCATAGTCCTGTACTTTTATCGACGCCACCCCGATACCCACAAGATAGATATCCAGCATCACCCACTCTTTAAGCTTCTCCAGCATCAGTAACACAGGTCGCAAATTCATGCCCAGAATGTTACCAAACCACAGATAGGCGATAGCCGCGACCAGCACGACAGGAGCACCTACCGTACAGAAGAGCACCATTGCTCCGGTCAATGGATCGCCCTGTTGGGTCATTTGCCAGATGCCCTGCAAAAGGTTGGCATCAATACGCACCCCCAGCAGATAGAGCTTAAGCAACGGCTCGCTCCACGCGAAAGGCATGAGGAGTATCATGGTCACGGCCATGGCCGCCAAACGGGTTAAGGACCAGTCTCGTCCGTCGCGAATTTTTGCGTCGCAACGAGGGCAGTACGCGCTCTGGTGCGATTTCATCTTCGGCAACATAAAAAGCGTATCGCACTGTGGGCAACGCTGATAATGTGCACGAGGTAGCGCATCGCTGACCGAATGGACAGTGATCTTTTTAGCCGGTGTGATTTTGGGATTTTTGAGTGCCATCAGTCGCGCATAAAAGGATTAATTAACGTTATATTAACTCATATCAGGATTCATCTTGAGAATGAGCGCATTTAATGTTTATTTTAATAGGCTATGCTCTATTTTTTTGTAAGACAACCAAGTGATTGAATAATGAACAAAACAGAATTCTACGCGGATTTGAACCGCGATTTCCAGGCATTAATGACAGGGGAAACCAGCTTTTTAGCCACGCTGGCCAATACCAGCGCGCTGCTGTTTGAACGCCTGTCTGATGTGAACTGGGCTGGTTTCTACCTGCTGGAAGGTGAAACGCTGGTGCTCGGACCGTTCCAGGGCAAGCTTGCCTGTGTGAGAATTCCCGTAGGCCGTGGCGTATGTGGTACTGCAGTGGCTCAAAACCAGGTTCAACGCGTTGAAGATGTTCACGCTTTTGATGGCCACATTGCGTGTGACTCGGCAAGTAATTCTGAAATTGTTCTACCGCTGGTGGTTAAAAATCAGATTATTGGCGTTCTGGATATCGACAGCACCGTGTTTGGTCGCTTTAGCGATGAAGATGAGCAGGGGCTTCGTGAGCTGGTCGCTCATCTGGAAAACGTATTAATCGCAACCGATTATCAAAAATTCTTTGCGAGCGTCGCAGGATAATCAACGGATAACGTAGCATTTACTGATAGCGTCATTATAATGTCGCCTGTTCATGCCTGCGGCTAGTTGGCAACGTCCGTTGTAATCAGGAAATTTCATGGAAAATCAACCTAAGTTGAATAGCAGTAAAGAAGTCATCGCATTTCTGGCCGAGCGTTTCCCACAGTGCTTTAGTGCTGAAGGCGAAGCTCGTCCCCTGAAAGTCGGTATTTTTCAGGATTTGGTGGCGCGTGTTGAAGGTGAGATGAATCTCAGCAAAACTCAGCTCCGTTCCGCCTTACGTCTTTATACTTCAAGCTGGCGTTACCTTTACGGTATCAAAGCTGGCGCATCGCGTGTCGATCTCGACGGCAACCCTTGCGGTGAGCTAGACGAGCAGCACGTTGAGCATGCTCGTAAGCAGCTTGAAGAAGCCAAAGCGCGCGTTCAGGCGCAGCGTGCCGAGCAGCAAGCGAAAAAACGCGAAGCGGCGGCAGCAAACGGTCAGGAAGAAACGCCTCGCCGTGAACGTAAACCTCGTCCTGCGCCACGTCGCGCGGAGAATAGCGAGCGTAAACCACGTGCTGATAAACCAGCCGCTAAAGCACAGCGTGCGCCTCGCGAAGAACAACGCCACACTCCGGTTTCTGACATTAACGCGTTAAGCGTGGGTCAGGCTCTGAAGGTGAAAGCGGGTAACAATGCGATGGACGCCACCGTACTCGAAATCACCAAAGATGGCGTTCGTGTGCAGCTGACTTCTGGTATGTCAATGATTGTACGCGCAGAACACTTGGTGTTCTGAAACGGAGGCCAAGTCTGGCATGAACACTCTTTTTAAGATCACCGCGCTGGCTGGCCTGTTTGCCATAACAGGCCACGCTTTCGCTGTGGACGATATTACGCGTGCCGATCAAATTCCGGTGTTAAAGGAAGAGACTCAGCACGCGACGGTCAGTGAGCGCGTAACATCGCGCTTCACGCGTTCCCACTATCGTCAGTTCGATCTCGATCAGGCCTTTTCGGCCAAAATCTTCGATCGCTACCTGAATTTGCTTGATTACAGTCACAACGTGCTGTTAGCGAGCGATATTGAACAGTTTGCAAAACGTAAAACCGAAGTCGGTGACGAGCTGCGCAGCGGTAAGCTGGATCTGTTCTACGACTTATATAATGAATCGCAGAAGCGCCGTTTTGAACGTTATCAATACGCGCTGAAAGTGCTGGAACGTCCAATGGACTTCACCGGCACTGACAACTTTAATCTGGATCGCAGCAAAGCGCCCTGGCCGAAAGATGAAGCCGAGCTTAACGCACTGTGGGACAGCAAAGTTAAATTCGATGAGCTCAGCCTAAAGCTCACCGGAAAAAATGAGCAAGAGATCCGCGAAACCCTAACTCGTCGTTACAAATCGGCGATCCGCCGCCTGGCTCAGACCAACAGTGAAGATGTTTTCTCGCTGGCCATGACCGCATTTGCTCACGAAATCGATCCGCACACCAACTACCTTTCCCCTCGTAATACCGAACAGTTTAATACTGAAATGAGCCTGTCTCTGGAAGGTATTGGCGCGGTGTTACAAATGGACGAAGACTACACGGTCATCAACTCCATGGTAGCAGGCGGCCCGGCCTCGAAAAGCAAAGCGATTAGCGTCGGTGACCGTATTGTTGGCGTTGGTCAGACGGGCCAGAGTATGGTCGATGTGATCGGCTGGCGTCTTGACGATGTCGTTGCGTTGATCAAAGGTCCAAAGGGCAGCAAGGTTCGCCTTGAGATACTGCCGGCGGGTAAAGGTACTAAAACCCGTATCGTGACCCTGACCCGCGAGCGTATTCGTCTAGAAGACCGCGCCGTGAAGATGACCGTGAAAACGGTCGGCAAAGAGAAAGTCGGCGTTCTTGATATCCCAGGTTTCTACGTTGGTTTGACGGACGATGTCAAAGTACAACTGCAGAAGCTTGAAAAGCAAAACGTTAGCAGCGTGATTATCGATCTGCGTACCAACGGTGGTGGTGCATTGACGGAAGCGGTATCGCTTTCCGGGCTGTTTATCCCATCAGGTCCAGTTGTTCAGGTGCGTGATAACAACGGTAAAGTGCGTGAAGATGCCGATACCGATGGCGTGGTTTACTACAAAGGCCCGTTGGTCGTATTGGTTGACCGTTTCAGTGCCTCGGCTTCTGAAATCTTTGCCGCTGCGATGCAGGATTATGGCCGCGCGCTGATTGTTGGCGAGCCAACGTTCGGTAAAGGTACCGTTCAGCAGTATCGATCGCTGAACCGCATTTACGACCAAATGCTGCGCCCTGAATGGCCCGCTCTGGGTTCTGTGCAATACACCATTCAGAAGTTTTATCGTGTGAATGGCGGCAGTACCCAACGTAAAGGCGTGACCCCGGATATTATGATGCCAACCGGCACTGAAGAGACGGAAACTGGCGAGAAATTCGAAGACAACGCGTTGCCGTGGGATAGCATCAACGCTGCCACCTTCGTGAAGTCTGGCGATATGACTCAGTTTGGTCCTTCACTGCTGAAACTTCATAACGAACGTATCGCGAAAGATCCTGAATTCCAGTACATCATGAAGGACATTGCGCGGTTCAATGCCCTGAAAGAGAAAAGGAATATCGTTTCGCTTAACTTCAATCAGCGTGAGAAAGAGAACGCGGAAGATGACGCAACCCGACTGGCGCGCATCAACGACCGCTTCAAACGCGAAGGTAAGCCGTTGCTGAAGAAACTGGACGATCTGCCGAAAGATTACCAGGAGCCAGATCCTTATCTGGACGAGACGGTACACATCGCTCTCGACCTGGCTAAGCAGGAAAAAGACAAACCTGCAACGCAGCCGGCTCCGGCAAAATAGACCTGAACAGGCACAAGAAATTGTGCCTGTTTTTTTTAGTTCTGCATCCTCCCGTAAGTAAGACATTAAACAATGTAAAGTTGTGTCTTTCTGGTGACTTACGCATGTCGAATCCTTGAAAATGGCCACAATACCCATACGATGTGGGTAATCGCATAGTGCGTTTTGTTCAACAGAGGTTAAAAGAAAATTATGATGCGAATCGCGCTCTTCCTGCTCACCAACCTGGCGGTTATGGTGGTTTTCGGGCTTGTGCTAAGCCTGACGGGAATTCAATCAAGTAGCGTTCAAGGCCTGCTGATTATGGCGCTGCTGTTTGGTTTTGGTGGTTCCTTCATCTCGTTGTTGATGTCGAAGTGGATGGCGCTGAAATCCGTAGGCGGTGAAGTTATCGAGCAGCCGCGTAACGATATGGAAAAGTGGTTGATGAATACGGTCGCGCAGCAGTCGCGCCAGGCGGGCATTGCTATGCCGCAGGTTGCGATTTATCACGCGCCGGATATCAACGCCTTTGCAACAGGTGCTCGTCGAGATGCGTCGCTGGTAGCGGTCAGTACGGGTTTGCTGCAAAACATGAGCCGTGATGAAGCTGAAGCGGTTATCGCGCATGAAATCAGCCATATTGCTAACGGTGATATGGTAACCATGACGCTGATTCAGGGCGTGGTGAACACCTTCGTTATCTTTATCTCACGCATCCTGGCGCAAATTGCCGCTGGCTTTATGGGCGGTAACCGTGATGAAGGTGAAAGTAGCAACGGTAACCCAATGATTTACTTTGTGGTTGCTATGGTGCTTGAACTGGTCTTCGGGATTCTGGCGAGTATTATCACCATGTGGTTCTCACGTCATCGCGAATTCCATGCCGATGCCGGTTCTGCAAAGCTGGTGGGTCGTGAGAAGATGATTGCTGCACTGCAGCGTCTGAAAACCAGCTATGAGCCGCAGGAAGCCACCAGCATGATGGCATTTTGCATCAACGGTAAATCGAAGTCGTTGAGTGAGATGTTTATGACCCACCCACCGCTCGACAAGCGTATCGAAGCGCTGCGTACCGGGGCATATATCAAGTAAGTACCGCTCCACTGAAAACTGGCCGGGAAAGGTGTTATCGCCTCCCGGCCTTTTTTTATGCTTGCGAACGTGGTTGTGTCACGCGTAGCCCACTGATGACGGCGGCCAGAGTGGCAAGGATACCGGCGGTTAACAGGGCAATGTGGGTGCCATTAGTGCCTGACAGATTAAACATCAACGCGACCAGCGCCGCCCCTGAGCTTTGTCCTAGCAGTCTTGCTGTGCCCAACATTCCGCTAGCGCCACCGCTGCGATGGCGAGGGGCCGCAGACATAATAGTGTGGTTGTTTGGTGACTGGAACAGACCAAAACCGGCACCGCACAGTACCATTCTCCAGATAATGTCCATATCCGTTGGCGTCGCAGGCAGCATCGCAAGTGCAAAAAGACCGGTTGCCATGACCGCTAAGCCCAATGCTCCCAGCAGCCCTGCGTGTACTCGTTCGATAAGATAGCCCGCCAGCGGAGCCATCACCATGGTTGCCAGTGGCCACGGTGTCAGCAGTAGCCCCGTTTCCACTTCTGTACGTCCTACAACGCTTTGTAAAAAGAAGGGCAGTGACACTAAAGCAAGCATTTGTGCGCAGAATGAACAGATTGAAGTACCAATCGACAGTGAAAACAACGGGATACGCAGGAGGTCTACAGGCAGCAAAGGCACAGGTAGCGCCAGTTGACGACGTACAAAAAAGAATCCAATTACCAGCATAGCGACAATCTCAGCACCGATTAACGTCAGCGACTGGCCCTGGGCGAACCCACTTAGCGCCGTGATCAGCAGACCAAAGGTCAGAGCATTCATGATGGCGCTTGGCAAATCGAAGCGGGGCATGGTGTTTTTTGCCCCGTTTGCCGGAAGAAAGCGCATTGCAAAAAGGAGGGCAACAATGCCCAGCGGTACGTTGATTAAAAACAGCCATTGCCAGGAGGCTACAGAAAGTATCGCAGCGGCGATCGTTGGCCCTGCGGCCGATGACACCGCGACGATGAAGGAGTTAATCCCCATTCCCCGCCCGAGCTGGCTCTGAGGATAGATCAAGCGTATCAATGCGGTATTCACGCTCATTAGCGCGGCGCCACCGAATCCTTGCGCGATACGTGCGAAGGTCAAGGTATACAGCGAGTCTGAGAGCGCGCAAAAAAGCGAAGTGATGGTGAAGACAACCAGGCCGCACTGATAAACGCGGCGATATCCGAACATATCGCCCAGGAAAGAGAACGAGAGCAAAGACACCACAATCGCAATCTGGTAGGCGTTAACGACCCAAATTGAACTGGCAGGCGAGGCATTAAGGTCGTGAGCGATAGTGGGTAATGCCACGTTCGCGATTGCACCATCGAGAACGGCCATAGAAATACCGATGATAATCGTGGCTATAGCACCGTACCGCTGCGGTAGCGGAACGCCATCAGAGAGATTTTTTTCCATTGGTAATGAAAGGCTCAGCGTGAAATTATTCTTAGTGTCACTATTTTAGCACTGATATTTCGGTTTTATGTCGCAGATTTGTAACGAACCAAACGCAGAACGATTGCAGCGAGCGAGCCGCGAATTTATAATAAAAACCGGTTCTGATTTTTATAAAACACTCGCAATGAGGTGATAAATGGCAATTGCAGATTTGGACAAGCAGCCAGATTCTGTTTCTTCCGTGCTGAAGGTGTTTGGCATCTTGCAGGCGCTCGGTGAAGAGCGTGAAATTGGTATTACAGAGTTGTCGCAGCGTGTGATGATGTCGAAAAGCACCGTTTATCGCTTTTTGCAAACCATGAAGTCACTGGGATACGTAGCGCAGGAAGGCGAATCCGAGAAGTATTCTCTGACGCTGAAACTGTTTGAGTTGGGCGCACGTGCGCTGCAAAACGTGGATCTTATTCGTAGCGCAGATATTCAGATGCGTGAACTCTCGCGTTTGACGAAAGAGACGGTTCACCTGGGCGCTTTGGATGAAGACAGCATTGTTTATATCCATAAAATCGACTCCATGTACAACCTGCGCATGTACTCGCGAATCGGGCGTCGTAACCCGCTTTACAGCACCGCGATCGGTAAAGTACTGCTGGCGTGGCGTGACCGCGAAGAAGTAAAAGAAATCCTCGAAGATGTCGAATACAAGCGCAGTACTGAACGTACTATTACCAGCACCGATGAGCTGTTAACGGTACTCGACACGGTTCGTCAACAAGGTTATGGCGAAGACAACGAAGAGCAGGAAGAGGGATTACGTTGTATCGGTGTGCCTGTTTTCGACCGCTTCGGCGTCGTCATTGCCGGACTGAGTATCTCATTCCCCACCCTGCGTTTCTCTGAAGAACGCCTGCACGAGTACGTTGAGATGCTGCATACCGCTGCACGTAAGATTTCAGAACAAATGGGCTATAACGACTATCCTTTCTGAATCAGATAAATGAAAAACGCCGCATTTTCTGCGGCGTTTTTGTTGATGTGAGATCTGACCTTGATTAACCGTTATCGACAACCATTTCACTTTTTCGTAATACCGGGCAGCTAGATAACCCGATGAACCCGCTACTGGAGTGCAGATACTGCGCCGTGCTGGTTCCTCGTGCCGTGAGATATTTGCACTGGATACCCAGTCCTGCTGCGTTTTCAGTGCTTCCCACAAGCACACCGTAGCCAGTCAATAACAATCCAGTCCACACAATCGCTAGTGCAATAATCGTTCGAATCATTACGTGCATCATTGCCTCTTATTTTTTTACTCATGATGGATCAAGCGTAACCGGTTTACTCTATGAAACAAGTGCATGATTCCGAAAACAAGTTGATGCAGGTACAGTTAGTCTCTGTTTAAGATAACCGTGATAACCTGGCAATATCAGGTCATAAGACGGAGTTCGGAGTGAAAAAAATACGCTGGGTAATTCTGATCGTTGCTTTGATTGCATGCGTCATCCTGTGGACGCAGATGATCAATGTAATGTGCGATCAGGACGTACAGTTTTTTAGCGGCGTTTGTGCAATCAATCAATTTATCCCGTGGTAACACGCATTTTTTGTGAAGATGATTTCCTTCCTCTGCGTCAGTGCTAAAATAGGCGTTTTATTTGAGGTGGTGAAATGGGTGAGTTAACGAGTTCGGGGCTGCTTAACGTAGCTTCGCTGGCGATATCGTTAGTTGTGATGATCGTCGGATTAGTGTTGTGGTTCTTCATTAATCGCGCAAGCTCGCGCACTGACGAGCAGATAGAACTGCTTGAAGCATTGCTCGATCAGCAGAAGCGCCAGAATGCGTTATTGCGTCGTCTCTGTGAAGCGAATGAACCTGAAGAAAAACCAGCGCCGAATGCCCCTGTAGAAGAGGCTAAAGAGGATGAAGATGATTTCATTCGTCTGGTCGCGGAACGCTAAATAGCACAACAGGGGAGGTGGCTGTGGTCTGGAAAAATCCCTGGTACGATCCCTCCCTTACGCACCATACACCTAACGGCTTTCGCAACCCTGGTTTAACGGACCATCAACCAGGTGACCTGGAACGATGGCGCAATGAGCGAAAGGCGGCAGGTTTGCCTAAGCCGCCCGCGTTAGGCTACAGCGATTTCATACAACAATGGTGGCAACCCGCACAACTCAACGAATTACCTGAAGATGGGGTGTGGTGGTTGGGTCACGCCAGCGTACTGCTTCGACTCAATGAACGCTTTCTTCTGACCGACCCTGTTTTCTCTCGTCGTGCTTCACCAGTGGCTTTCGCCGGGCCAGAACGTAAGACACCCCTCGCCATCACCATTGAACAACTCCCGCTTCTTGATGCCTTAGTCATTTCTCATAATCATTACGATCATCTCGACTCGGCAACGGTACGTCGGCTACTGCAACGATTCCCTGATCTCACTGTTTTTGTTCCGCTGGGGCTGGCAGCGTGGTTTCGTCGTCGCGGTGCACAAAATATTGTTGAACTCGACTGGTGGCAGTGCGTGATTTTCCAGGGGATGACGTTGACCGCTGTTCCGGCACAGCACTGGAGCATGCGAACCTTACAGGACCGCAATCGATCGCTGTGGTGTGGCTGGGTATTTGAAGGTCGTCAACACCGCTTCTGGTTTAGTGGCGACACGGGATATACGCCCGAGCTGTTAGCTATTCCTGAACGGTTGGGTAAGATTGATGCAGCGGCGTTACCCGTTGGGGCCTATGCACCACGATGGTTCATGTCTGGTCATCACATGGATCCGCAGTTAGCGGTTAAGCTCTGGCAACAGATAGGGATGCCAGTGGCGTTTCCAATTCACTGGGGCGTTTTTGAACTGGCGGATGAATCCCTTGATGAACCTGTTGCCGAGCTATATAAGGCGCTTAATAATGTAGTATCAGTTAATGAAAACTTTAGGGTTCTGAAAATTGGTCAATATTTATCCCTTTAAGTCTTAGACGATTTGTTTCCATATATTCTGTATTGCCTCGATTCAGAATAGTTTTATTTTTATCGAAACGTTTCTCTTGCTTTGTTTTGATGCAGATTCATAAAAGTTTCATTATTTTGGTGCATAGGCACAATAATCATCCTCATAACGGGATAGCTCAAGGCAGCGTGGAATAAACAATGTTATTTCATTGTGACAATATCAATCGATACGATGATTTCAGCATAACTTTTCGCAAATTGTTCTAACTTACTTATTGCATTCGACTCGGTTTTTGCGCTTACGCGAGGAAGGAGAGTAGGAGGCTTATGCTAAAAAAGCCTTAGATTACAGCGACTCTATGGTTCCCGCTTGGGTAGTCTATGCCAGCAATTATTCAAGATCTCAGGTGCATAATTGTGCAGAATTTAACAGCCTGGCATCGTAATTTGTGCAGCGGATCGAGACACGTTTAAAAATGGCTTGCCATAATTATCGTTGTATGTGATAACACGTTTTGGGTCAAACGAGGTACAGTTCTGTTTATGTGTGGCATTTTCAGTAAAGAAGTCCTGAGTAAACACGTTGTCGTTGAATACCGCTTCTCTGCCGAACCTTATATTAGTGCCTCAAGCAGTAATGTCTCAGTTTTATCTAAGTTAATGCCTGCGGGCGAAGAAAACACTCTAAGGAATTTTGCAAATGGCAAAGATTAAAGGTCAAGTTAAGTGGTTCAACGAATCTAAAGGTTTTGGTTTCATTACTCCTGCTGACGGCAGCAAAGATGTGTTCGTACACTTCTCTGCAATCCAGGGTAACGGCTTCAAAACTCTGGCTGAAGGCCAGAACGTTGAGTTCGAAATTCAGGATGGCCAGAAAGGTCCGGCTGCTGTTAACGTAAACGCGATCTGATCGAATCAATGCTGATTTAGAGACGCTCTGGCGTTTCATCCTCAGACATAAAGCCTCGCAAATGCGGGGCTTTTTAATACGTTTTTTTTCAAAATGTTACCGATGCTGTTCCTGTTAGCAGTTTGTTGCAAAACTGCGATGTCTGAAGCATTGTTTCCCGTCAATAACTTCTCTTTTTCTCGTTAAATCAGGGCGTTGTTTAATCAGACCTGGAGCACAGGTGAAAAAGAACGTCTTGAGCTCTGCCGGTAACTTTACGCCGGCTCGTTTTGCATTACTTTGCCTCGCTATTTTCCTTAGCCTCGCGTTTCTTCTTGGGCGTGTTGCCTGGCTACAAATCATTAAACCTGACAATCTGGTTAAACAAGAAGATATGCGCTCGCTTCGTGAGGTTGCCATTGATGCCCCGCGAGGCATGATTACCGACAGAGAGGGTAGGCCGCTTGCGGTGAGCGTGCCGGTAAGAGCCGTTTGGGCCGATCCCAAAACGGTACTGGCAAAAGGTGGGGTTGGCTTTGATGATCGCTGGCGGGCGCTGGCGACGGCATTACACATCTCACTGAGCACGCTCGCGGCGCGTATTAACAGCAACCCCAAAGGGCGCTTTATTTACCTTGCCCGGCAGGTCGACCCCACTCAGGCGCAGTGGATTGACAGGCTCAATCTGCCCGGTATCAACCTGCGCGATGAATCTCGACGTTTTTATCCAGCCGGGCATGTGGCGGCGAATCTTATTGGTTTCACCAATATTGATGGGCAAGGTATTGAAGGAGTGGAGAAAAGCTTTAACACTCAACTCACCGGGAAAGCGGGAGTCCGTCGTGTACGCGAAGACCGTTACGGGCACGTTGTTGAAAACCTGACTGAAGTCCCCGCCGTTCCCGCGCACAATATCGCTCTGAGCATTGATGAGCGCCTGCAGACCATCACGGAAGACGCGTTAGATAACGCAGTGGCGTGGAACAAGGCTGAATCCGGAGCCGCGGTATTGATCAACGTGCAAACTGGCGAAATTCTCTCAATGGCGAGTTTCCCGGACTTTAACCCCAACAACCGTGATGGCGCGACGCTGGATGACTTTCGCAATCGGGCCATCAGCGACACCTTTGAACCTGGCTCAACGGTTAAGCCGCTGGTTTTGATGACGGCGCTCCAGCAGGGGCTGGTCCAGCCAGACAGCGTTATTGATACACATCCGTATACCCTCGATGGCCATCGTATTCGTGACGTGGGCTATTATCCGGAGCTGACGCTGACGGGTATTCTGCAAAAATCCAGCGATACAGGCGTTTCCCGCCTGTCGCTGGCAATGCCAATTCAGCATCTGCTGGATACCTATAAAGGTTTTGGGTTCGGCACCACCACCGGACTCGGGTTAACCGGCGAAAGCAGCGGGCTGCTTCCGCAACGCAAGTTCTGGAGCCAACTCGATCGCGCAACGTTCGCTTTTGGCTATGGTTTGATGGTGACGCCTCTGCAACTGGCACATGTTTACGCTACGGTGGGCAGCTATGGTCTTGAGCGCCCATTGTCGATTACGCGAATCGATCCGCCGGTTATGGGGCATCAGGTGATGCCTGAAGATATCGTCCATCAGGTCGAACATATGATGGAAAGCGTCGCACTCCCTGGCGGCGGCGGAATCAAAGCGGCAGTCCGCGACTATCGCGTCGCAGTCAAAACGGGGACGGCTAAAAAAATCGGTGATGACGGGAAATACATCGACAAATATATCGCCTATACGGCGGGTGTAGCGCCTGCCAGCCATCCAAAGTTTGCGCTGGCGGTGGTGATAAACGATCCTGAGAATGGTCGCTATTACGGTGGCGCGGTTTCCGCACCGGTCTTCAGCCAGATTATGGGGGACGTATTACGTATTGAAAACGTTGAGCCCGATGGATTAGCGGCGGATTCCAGTCATCTTATCGTGATGCGCTAACCCAGGCGTTTTATACCGGGGCGATTAGCGTTACACTTTCGCCCTTTGATACAGCACCGGAGTGACCATGTCTTTCAGTTGTCCCTTATGCCACGCGCGGCTAACGCTCGCAGATAATAGTTTGACCTGTCCGCAGGGGCATCGATTTGATATGGCGAAAGAAGGGTACGTTAATTTGTTACCCGTTCAGCACAAACGTTCCCGCGATCCTGGTGACAGCGCGGAGATGATGCAGGCGCGTCGTGCCTTCCTGGACGCCGCGCATTACGAGCCTCTTCGTGAAGCTGTTGCACAGTGGCTGACCAAAATGCTGACTGAACATGCAACCTCGATCCTGGATATTGGTTGTGGTGAGGGTTATTACACGGCGATGTTCGCCGACGTGGCGGCACGATTTGGCGCTACCACCGTGGGTCTGGATGTGTCTAAATCAGCTATCCGCGCCGCCGCAAAGCGCTATCCGCAGGTGACATTTTGCGTCGCATCCAGCCACCGATTGCCTTTCGAAGAGGCAACTCAGGATGCTGTTATTCGTATCTATGCTCCCTGTAAAGCTCAGGAACTGGCGAGAGTCGTTAAACCGAACGGATGGGTTGTCACCGTCACGCCAGGGCCACGGCATTTGATGGAGATGAAAGGGCTGATTTACGACGAAGTGCGTTTACATGCGCCACATTCCGAGCAACTGGAGGGTTTCACGCTTAAACATGAGCAGTCTTTAGGCTATGAAATGCAGCTGACGGGCACTGAGGCGGTTGCTCTGTTGCAGATGACGCCTTTTGCCTGGCGGGCAAAGCCAGAAGTGTGGGAAGCGTTGGCAAAACAAACAGAATTTCGCTGCCAGACGGATTTCAGTATCCACTGCTGGCAGCGCGACGTCTAACTAACCAGCGTAATGCGACCAGAGAATTTGCGTACCAATTCCAATTAATACCACGCCACCGAGGATCTCGGCTCGTTTGCCAAGCAGCGGGCCGATAAATCGACCAACCATTATTCCAAGCGTAGACATGATTAATGTGGCACAACCGATCGCCAATGCGGTGGCAATAATATTGACCTGAAGGAAGGCGAGTCCCACGCCGACGGCCATCGCGTCAAGGCTGGTTGCGATAGCGGTGGTGACCAGCAGCCAGAAGCCATGGCGATGAAGCGGGGCTTGATCCTCATCTGTGTTTGCGCGAAAACCTTCGATAACCATTCGCCCACCCAGGAACACCAATAAAATAAACGCAATCCACTGGTTCCATTCGAGGACAAACTGACTGGCAAGCATACCGAGCCCCCAACCGATAAGTGGAGTGAGCGTCTCAATCGCGCCAAAAATAAGGCCGGTGCGCAGGGCTTCGGAGAATTTAGGTTTATGCAGCGTCGCGCCTTTACCGATGGAAGCAGCGAAAGCATCCATGGACATACCAAAGGCGAGAAGGATCGTGGCGGAGATATTCATAACAGCGTCCAGACCGGGGATATCCATATGACACATCACTGCCCCCAGTAAACAGCAGTTGATGCGTCTATGGTCTCGCCTGATTTTTACGCACAGTATTTGTGCTGTAATACATCCGTACGCACCACGTTTTTCAACGAGTATGTTGACACGTACATTTCCTGTAGACAGGAAATCGGCTACTCCCCAACGACGGGCGCAACCTTAACATATTTTGAGAATATAAAACAACAACACGGATGTGTTATTTCATTAACTAGTTGATAACGATTTTCATTTAGATTTATCAGTGAAAATAACGTTAATAAATATAAGTTAATTACATCGAGAGATATAGCTATGGCTATATATTGTCTGCGCATTTTATCGGCAGTATATAGCCGATGCTATAAATTTAACTTATTGAGTTTTAACCATAATCTTATAAATCTTTTCAAGGTCATCAATATCTTTCACCCGGATCAGTAAACGGCGTTGCTCTAATTGCATGACCAGTACACCATCCTCGGATAAATTCATCTCTTTAATGCGGTTATATTCTATCCACACGTTGGCGAAGAAAAACCCGTGGCTTTTAAAGATGAGTTTTGGTGCGCGGATCCAAAACAGGTACATCGCCATTAATGCCAGCGTACATAATAACCATGTGGTTAATAATTCACCCTGGCTCATCACGTTGTTGTAGATCAAGATGACCAATAATCCAGCGAAGATAAACGCGTCTATCCGTCCACGTCGCAGGAGAGGGACTGTGAGCAGCGTTGCGCCGTGTCGACGGGGCATGATGAATTCGTCATAGATGGCATAAGCCAGAAGGGCCACAATAAACACAACCAGTACGATATCCGTAACCGTCATTCATCCTCCAGATAAAAAAACCGGGGGCAAGCCCCCGGTGTATAAAACCTAAATTTACAGACCTAGCAGGCCGATTGCATAGCCTACGATACCGATAACGAAGAAGCCCACGATAATCCACAGTGCGTTAACTTTCTTACGCAACAGCCACATACAGGCGAAGGTAAGCAGCAACGGCACCAGGCCTGGCATCAACTGGTCAAGGATGGTCTGCACTGTGGTGACGTTTTCTTTCCCGGTCTGGTCGGTAATACGCGAGACCACCAGCGGGATGTTAACGTGCGTCCACTTGTTTACCAACGCCCCCATGACAAACAGGCCGAGAATTGACGCCCCCTCGGTCAATTTCTGCAGGAAGCCGCCGCCCATATCCTGAACGATATCAACACCTTTCTTATATCCGTACGCCACACCGTAATAACGGGTCAGCAGACGGACGGCGTTGAACAGAATGAAGAACAGCAGCGGACCCAGCAGGCTGCCACTCATCGCAATACCTGCGCCAAGGGCGGCAAATACCGGACGGACGGTACCCCAGAAAATCGGGTCACCTACGCCTGCCAGCGGCCCCATCAGACCAACTTTGATACCGTTGATGGCACCATCATCAATCTCTGCGCCGTTGGCACGTTGCTCTTCCATTGCCAGCGTAACGCCCAGAACAGGAGCGGCTACATAGGGATGGGTGTTGAAAAACTCAAGGTGACGCTTAATCGCCTGACGACGCGCTTCGTTATTTTCCGGATACAGGCGTTTAATCGCCGGTACCATGGAGAAACAGAAGCCCAGTGCCTGCATACGTTCGAAGTTCCATGAACCCTGGAACAGGTTAGAACGAAGGAACACGCCACGAATATCACCCGGAGTGAGTTTTTTCTCGGTGGTAGTTTTAGTCATATCAACCATTTCGTTCACCTGCTAGTCCAGTTCGTTATCGAGATCGTTGCTGCCAGCAGCCTGCGCTGGTGCACCCGCGACGCGGTTATATTTCGGGCTCAGCTGGATGTAGAGGATTGCCATCACTGCACCAATCACACCCAAAGCAACCAGGTTGAAGTTAGTAAACGCAGCGGTAACAAAGCCGAGGTAGAAGAATGGCATCAGGTAGCCTGCGCGCATCATGTTGATGACCATCGCATAACCAACGACCACAATCATGCCGCCGGCAATGTTCAGACCGCTGGTGACCACTTCAGGAATGGCGTTCAACAGACCCTGTACTTCGCTGGTACCGACAGAAATCGCGACGATAACCGCCGGGATAGCGATACGCATTGCTTGCAGGAAGAGTGAAGAGACGTGGATCCAGGATAGTGCACTCAGGTTCCCGCTCTCGGCCGCCTTATCTGCCGCATGCTGGAAAGCAACGGTGATAGTACGAACGATAATGGTCAATACCTGACCGGCTGCTGCCAGCGGAATCGCCAACGCGATACCAGCACCGATATTTTGATGGCCCGCGATAACCAGAACGGTCGAAATAATGGATGCCAGCGCGGCGTCAGGCGCAACAGCCGCACCGATGTTCATCCAACCCAGGGCGATCATTTCCAGCGTACCACCGATGATAATACCGGTTTTCATATCGCCAAGAACGAGGCCAATCAACGTACAGGCCACCAGTGGGCGGTGAAACTGAAATTCATCAAGTACGGATTCCATACCGGCAATACACGCAACGACGAACACCAGCACAATCTGAAGAGTGGTAATCTCCATTGTACTTCTCCTATGACATAAGCTTTATGTGAAAAATCAGCGCAGGGTTATTTCCCAACTTTGCCGATCAAATCCATCATTTTCAGTTTCTGATCGGTGGACACCTTACGGGCTTCCAGCTCAATACCGCGGGCATTCAACTTCTTGAATGCTTCGATATCTTTCTCATCGACTGAAATCGCGTTGTTGACCTGGGTTTTACCCTGACGGAACGCGATACCACCAATGTTAACGGAGGTAATCTTGACGCCGCCTTCTACAACACGTTCGACATCTGTTGGATTGGTAAACAGCAGCATTACGCGCTCACCCGCATATTTCGGGTTGTTGTAGACGCGAATCATCTTCGCGACATCGACGACGTGCGCGGTCACACCCGGTGGAGCCACTTGAGTAAGAAGCGTTCTGCGTACGGTATCGGCGGCCACTTCATCACTCACGACGATAATGCGTTTTACGTTGGTTTCTTTAGTCCAACGCGTTGCTACCTGACCATGAATCAAACGGTCATCGATACGCGCCAGGCCGATCACCATGTAATCGTTCGGTCCCATCGGTTTTGCGGGTGCGTTGGATTTCACAACTGGAGCTGCTGGCGCAGGGGCTGCTTTCACAACCGGCTGCGCTTTCAATGCTTTCACGCCTTCACGACCCGTTTCGACAGCCAGAGCGACCAGTTCGTCAAAACTTGGGTTGTCATCACGCGCCATGAGTGTTTCCACCAGCATCGGGATGTTTACGCCTGCGATGACTTCATAATGCTCTTTATCGACGACAATGCGGCTGGCAGCGTTGAACGGACTGCCTCCCCATGTATCAACGAGAAACAGCACGCCTTTGCTGGTATCCAGCTTCTCCAGTTGAGCCGTGTACTTCTCAATCAGCGTTTCGGCGTTTTCGCCGGGAACGAAATCGATCCAGCCGACGTTTTCCTGCTCACCCAACAGCATTTCTGCCGTTTTGAGTAACTGCTCTGCAGCCCAACCATGTGTGCCTATTACAATAGCAATGGTCACTTGCTACCTCCTTTTATTATCATTGATACGTCTGCCAGGCAGTCCGTATTGGGAATCGTCCTCGGGGAACCGAATCGATTCAGATAAAGGGTTAGAGTTAAATTAACGAAGACTTCCGCGATTTATTTTAGATAGTGAAAAAATAATTTATGTGATGAAGATCCGTAATTTAGCTTCGCCTTGCAGAAAAATCTGTAATGAAAATCGAGTGTGTAACAGATGTTTGCAAAGGAAAGTAAATCTTTGCTAAAAACGGCTTGTCTCTGATATGTTTAGCCTCCGTTTAATTGTTCAGGAGTATAGGGCTGTAGCCCACTGTATGGACCGTCACCGACGTCAGTCATCTACCAGGCCTTTTAGCGCCTTGCTTATCGGCGATCCTCGCCACTTATTTGCCCAATTTACCGCCATTTCGCCTAACGCTTTCGGGGCGCCGTTTTGTCATTCCTTTAGCAGGAGCTTGTCATGGAATTCTTAATGGACCCGTCAATCTGGGTGGGATTACTCACGCTGGTTGTGCTTGAAATCGTTCTCGGTATCGACAACCTGGTGTTTATTGCCATCCTTGCGGATAAGCTGCCGCCGAAACAACGTGATAAAGCCCGTTTAATCGGCCTGTCGCTGGCGCTGATTATGCGTCTTGCGCTGCTTTCCGTGATTTCGTGGATGGTGACCCTCACCAAACCGCTCTTTACCGTTTGGGACTTCACCTTCTCCGGGCGTGATTTGATCATGCTGGTGGGGGGACTCTTCCTGTTGTTCAAGGCCACAACCGAACTGCATGAACGGCTTGAAAACCATCAACATGATGACGGCCACGGTAAAGGTTATGCGAGTTTCTGGGTCGTGGTGATGCAAATCGTGGTGCTCGACGCCGTCTTCTCACTGGACGCGGTGATTACCGCAGTCGGGATGGTCAACCATCTCCCGGTGATGATGGCAGCCGTTGTGATTGCGATGGCAGTGATGCTTTTGGCTTCTAAGCCGCTGACGCGTTTTGTGAACGAACATCCAACGGTGGTGGTGCTGTGTCTTAGCTTCCTGCTGATGATTGGTCTAAGCCTGGTAGCAGAAGGCTTTGGCTTCCATATTCCTAAAGGCTATTTGTACGCGGCGATTGGTTTCTCGATTCTTATCGAATTGTTCAACCAGATTGCGCGCCGTAACTTTATCAAGCAGCAATCTATACAGCCGCTGCGTGCCCGTACCGCAGACGCGATTCTGCGCCTGATGGGTGGCCGTCGACAGACCGTTCAGCCAGAAACGACGAGCGGTGCGCCAGTGCCTGTACCGGAAGGTGCGTTCGTCGAGCAAGAGCGTTACATGATTAATGGCGTGCTCTCCCTGGCATCACGTTCTTTGCGTGGCATCATGACGCCACGTGGCGAAATCAGCTGGGTTGATGCCAATCTGAGCGTAGACGAAATCCGCCAGCAGTTGCTCTCTTCACCGCACAGCTTGTTCCCGGTGTGTCGCGGCGAGCTGGATGAAATAATCGGCGTAGTCCGTGCCAAAGAGATGCTGGTCGCGTTGGAAGAGGGTGCAAAAGTTGATGCTATCGCGGCTGCCACTCCGGCGATCGTGGTGCCAGAAACGTTGGACCCAATCAACCTGCTGACCGTTCTGCGTCGTGCTCGCGGCAGTTTCGTTATCGTGACCAACGAGTTTGGCGTGGTCCAGGGATTAGTCACGCCGCTGGACGTGCTGGAAGCCATTGCCGGTGAGTTCCCTGACGCCGATGAAACGCCAGAAATTACCGCTGATGGTGACGGCTGGCTGGTCAAAGGCACGACTGACCTGCATGCGCTTCAGCATACGCTGGGTCTGGACAATATCATCAACGATGAAGAAGATATTGCCACTGTTGCCGGACTGGTTATCGCTATCAACGGTCAGATCCCACGTGCGGGCGATATCCTTGAACTGCCGCCGCTGAAGATAGCCATTGTCGCGGCAAATGATTATCGCGTTGATATGGTGCGTATTGTTAAAGAGCAGTCCGAGCACGATGAAGAAGAGTAATCTGGCTTAACGTAACGGCAAAAGCGGTAATATTTGCCCGTTACGCTGCGCTGGCGGAGGCGTACTCTCCGCCAGCCACTTCGGAAAATCTCTTAGCGGCATTGGCCGCGCATATAAAAATCCCTGCAATATCTGGACTCCGTGATGGCGTAAATAGCGCGCCTGCTCCTGAGTCTCCACGCCTTCTGCAACCAGTTCGATATGCAATCGTTGCCCCAGAGCAATAATAATATCCGTTACCGTTGAGTTCACGGCGTCAGTGCCGAGCGCCGTGGTAAAGGATTTATCAATCTTCAGCACGTCCGGGCGCAATTTCTCAAGCCATGAGAGGGAGCTATTTCCGGTGCCAAAATCATCAATCGCCAGCTTAACGCCCTTACGGTTTAATTCCCGCACCATCCGATAGTCAGCCTCGTGAAGCGCATCGCGTTCGGTAAGCTCAACGATCAATTGTTGCTTAGGTTTGGCGCTAAACCAGTAGCGGTTGAGATCCTGAAGTAAGGTCCCGTTGCGAAAATGGCTGGCTGCAACATTAATCCCAATATGAAAGCCTGAATGAGCCGGAAAATAGCCAATCTGGCGTACAGTTTCGGTCATGACGAAGCGCGTCAAAGGAACAATCAGGTTGTGTTCTTCTGCCAGCGGAATAAAAACGTCAGGTGAGATCCATCCCTGACGGGGATTATTCCAGCGCAACAGAATCTCCACCCCAACGCATTTCTGTGTGCCGGCATTCAGCAGTGGCTGACAAAATAATTCGAACTCACGTGCAGCTAAACCGAGGTTAATTTCCCAGGTGAAGCTCATCCTGCTGGCGGTAGCAAGCCAGGCGATATAGCCCAGCAGCAGGCTTATCAGGAGCGCCAGCGGGAGCTGTGAAGGCAAATTTTGTAGTGCCAGCCCGCTCGCACCAGGGCCGCTCACGATGATGGTAAAAGGGAAGTGTTCGGATGATTTCCGCACAACCGCATCGTTGTCGTCAAAGGTCAGCGAAGCGGTAACTTTCTGACCATCGCGAAGGAATTTAGTCCCCACGCCCAGGATGACATCGGTTATCAACGGGCGCTGCGGTTCCAGCATCATTCGCGTAATAAGATCGATATTCACAATCTGCATGACGCCATCTTCACCAGTATCAGAGACGGGGTACCACTGGATAAGAACAGGGCTGCCTTTTAGCAGAGACTGGTCGGTTGACAGCACGAGCTGAGATTCACTGGAGGGAAGTGCAGGCTGGATCAAACGTAACGGCACATCCCTGTCACCGAAGATGCTGGAGCAATACACAATGCCGCCTTTGACCAACGCAATGGATCGCACCGTTTGTAATGTTGCAGCCTGCTTTCGCAGCATTAAATGGGCATCGGTGCAGGGCAAGCCGACGAGTGCCTGAAGTGCAGCGCGTCCAGCCTGAAGGGGGAGGAGGACTTTATCGAGTGCGTTAACCGAGTGAGTGGCGAAAGCGAGAATACGTTCCTGATTTAAATTACGCTGCGAAATAAAACGAATACCCAACGTCAGGATGAGCGTAAGAAGTGCCACCGTCACACAGACGATAACGCGTTTTCGGCGATATTTTTTTATGATCCTTTGTGCAGTTTGCATGAAAGGGCGCCTGAAACGCCACCAGCACCAAATGCCAGGGGCTACACAGGAAGTGTAGTGGGGAAATGTTAAGTCGACGAGAAGAGAAGGAAATTTCGCCCATCCAGGGGGGATGGGCGAAGGGAAAGCTTAGTCGCACTGCACCTTGATAGCCAGACCACCGCGTGAAGTCTCACGATATTTGGCATTCATATCTTTGCCCGTTTCGTACATGGTTTCGATAACCTTATCCAACGAAACGCGAGGTTCGCTGGTACGGCGCATCGCCATGCGCGTGGCGTTAATCGCTTTGACGGACGCAATTGCGTTACGCTCAATGCACGGAACCTGTACCTGACCCGCGACCGGATCGCAGGTAAGACCCAGGTTATGCTCCATGCCAATTTCAGCCGCGACGCACACCTGCTCAGGGCTTGCACCCAGCAGTTCCGCCAGTCCCGCTGCTGCCATTGAACAGGCAACGCCAACTTCGCCCTGACAGCCCACTTCTGCACCCGAAATAGAGGCGTTCATTTTGTACAGAGCACCGACCGCACCCGCTGCAAGGAAGTAGCGAATGTAAATGTCAGACGTGACCGGCTCGATAAAGTGATCGTAGTAGGCCAGAACTGCCGGGACGATACCGCATGCGCCGTTGGTCGGAGCGGTCACTACACGACCACCCGCCGCATTTTCTTCGTTGACCGCCAGCGCGAACATGTTCACCCAATCGATAACGTTCATCGGATCGTTGGAGAATTTATCGGTGGTGACCAACATACGACGCAACGCAGAAGCACGGCGCGGAACGCGCAGAGGACCAGGTAACACGCCTTCGGTATTGATACCGCGATCGATACAGGCCTGCATGGTTTGCCACACGTTGCCAAAATACGCTTCAATCTCTTGCTTGCTGTGCAACGCCAGTTCGTTCTTCATCACCATGCCGGACAGGGATAACCCGGTCTCATGACAGTAACCCAGCATTTCTTGCGCGGATTTGAAGGGATAAGGAACGTTGACGTCGCCTGAAGCGTCTTTACCGAAATGTTCTTCATCAACGATAAAACCGCCGCCAATGGAGTAGTAGGTTTTGCTGTAGAGAACCTTGTCGCCGTTGAAGGCGTGGATCTGCATACCGTTTTCATGCAGGGACAGGTTATCGCTGCGAAAACGCATACCGTCATCCTGCGGGAAATCGACTTCATGCTGGCCGTTTGCCAGCAGCAGACGACCCCGGTTTTCTACGTCACGAATAAACGCCGGAATGGCGTCAATATCTACGGTGTCCGGCATATTTCCGGCCAGACCCATAATGATGGCGATATCGGTGTGGTGGCCTTTACCCGTCAAAGACAGCGAACCGTAAACATCTACAGCAACGCGGGTAACGCTTTCCAGTAATCCTTTTTCGACCAGGTCATCGACGAACTGTTTACCGGCCTTCATCGGCCCTACAGTGTGGGAAGAGGATGGACCAATCCCCACTTTGAACATGTCGAATAGACTAATCACTTTCTCACTCCTGACAGGGTTACTGGAGGTTCCAGTAACGATGTTATAACTGCGCATAGTGTAAGAGGGAAGCTCAATATCGTCCGAAGTATTCACATGAATTAAACTAATGGTTAACCCGTGTTTTACTAATGTCGCGACATGCCTCGCAAACTTGCAGAAACAAGCGGAATGTAAAGTATAGTCAAGGTTTCAGGCCGATTTGCAGGGCCAACTCACGAATTATCCCCGCCGTCATGCCCCAAACAAAATAATGCTGATACCACGACAGCCAGACCCGGTGATCGTGTCCACGACGTTGAATATCCAAAGGATGGTAACGCCCTAAACGCAGCGCTTCAGCAAGCGGCATTTCGAACACGGCATCCACTTCACCGGCGTTGGCGTGATAGCGCAGATTTGGAGGAATAATACCGACGACCGGCGTGACCTGGAAACCGGTCACGCTGTCCACCGGGGGCAGCACACCAATCACTTCAACGCATTCCGGCGGTATGGCAACCTCCTCATGCGCTTCGCGTAGCGCGGCGGCAATCAGTGAGGCGTCCGTTGCATCGACGGCACCGCCGGGGAAGGCGACCTGGCCTGGGTGTTTACGCATTCGAGCGGAACGCTTCGTCAGCAGCAGGCCGGGCTGTTCTCGACGTACCACCGGGATTAACACCGCCGCCTGACGGCTGTTCAGTGTGGCGTTGTTAACCTGTGGCCGCAAAAGCTGAAAACGAGACAGAAAATGATCCAAAGTCAGGTCGTGGGTATCCATCGTTTAGCTCTCCAGTAGTTGCAGGATGCGGTTCACTTTATCAAACGTTTCCTGATATTCCGCCTGCGGCTGGCTATCGGCCACCACTCCGCCGCCAGCGGAACAATACAGTTGGCCTTCGTAGGCTGTCAGCGTACGGATGGTGATGCTGGTATCCATCGTGCCGCAAAGGCTCAGATAGCCGATGCTCCCGCACCAGGCATTACGTCGATGCGGTTCGAGTTCGTCGATGATTTCCATCGCCCGCACTTTTGGCGCACCGGTGATGGAGCCACCCGGAAAGGCGGCACGCAGCAGATCGCAGGCAGACCGCGACGCAGGCAGCCGAGCCGTGATAGTGCTAACCAGATGATGCACCGCCGGGAAGGGTTCAACGACAAACAGCTCAGGCACGCGGACGCTGCCGGGCACCGCAACCCGTCCAATATCGTTACGCATAAGATCGACAATCATCAGGTTTTCGGCGCGATCTTTCGGCGAGGCGGCCAGTTTCTCAGCCTGTAGCTGGTCGGCTGCGGGATCGGCGAGTCGGGGTAATGTGCCTTTAATCGGTCGAGTCTGGATAGTGCCGTCCGCCAGAAGGATAAAACGCTCAGGCGACAGGCTAAGAATGGCACCGTCCTCCAGACGTATAAATGCGCTGAACGGGGCTCGATTATGAGCATTCAGGCGCGTAAAAGCCTGCCATTCATCACCATGATACGAGGCCTGAAAACGCTGGGCGAGGTTCACCTGATAGCAATCGCCGCTGTGCAGGTAGGCCTGAACACGTGCGAATTTGTCGGCATATTCCTGCGGGCTCATATTAGAGCGCCATTCTGTCGTCAGTCTGAAATCGTCACGGACAGGGGAACGTTGTTCCTCAAGCCAGGCGAGTCGCGCATTGACATCAGTATGGCTGAGCAGTGAAACCACCTGCTTATGGTTATCGATAATCATCGCCCAGTCGTATAACCCCACGGCCATATCCGGTAGGGCAATATCGTTTTTCGCCGTGTCGGGCAAGGTTTCGAAACGGCGGCCTAAATCATAGCCGAAAAGCCCCAGTGCGCCGCCCTGAAAGGGCAGGTCCGGGTTTGACGTCGTAGGTAGCGACAACGACGCAAGCGCCTGCTCCAGCAGCGCAAGCGGATCGTCGGTACTCGTGCGGGTGTCAGTAAGCGAAACGTGAGTGTTTTGGCCCTGCGTGACAAGGGTACCCACAGGGTCGGCAACCAGAATATCGAAACGGCTGTGAGGATGATCCGCATGACCTGAGTGGAGCAGCATCGCCCAGGGAAGATGGCTTAAACGAGCAAACCAGAATTCTGCGGCGTCGTGGCGCCACGGTAATGTAATGACAGTGGGGGATAACGTCTTCATGTGTGGCATACTACCGGGCAGCGTGAAATAATTAGCGCTGATAATTTAGCAGGAGTTGACAATGTTTGCAGGTTTACCTTCTCTTAGCCATGAACAGCAGCAGAAAGCGGTAGAGCGAATTCAGGAACTCATGACCCAGGGTATGAGCAGCGGAGAGGCGATTACTTTCGTGGCCCAGGAGATTCGCGCCACGCATACCGGCGAACGGATTGTGGCGCTTTTTGAAGATGATGAAGACGAAGAGTAATCTGGCTTAAACGGCCGCGATTATTTTGATCTCAACCTTATACTGCGGTTTCATCAACGTGGCCTGTACGGTACAGCGTACAGGCGCGTGACCCGCCACAACCCAGGCATCCCAGGCTTTATTCATTGCTGCGAAATCCTCTTTATTAGCAAGGAAGATCGTGGCATCCAGAATGCGTGACTTATCGCTACCTTGCTTTTCCAGCACCGCGTCAATCTGCGCCAGGGTATTGGCGGTTTGCTCGAAGGCGTCTGCCTCCAGATTTTCCGGCACGCCCGTGTAGTAAAGCGTCTGATTATGAATAACAACGTCAGACCAGCGGGCTTCGGCATCAATGCGCTTAATGGTCATAAATCCTTCCTCGTAAATGGCTTAATGCGGCAAGACTGCCATATTGTTCCTTCGGCGTCACTATTTCGACTGGCACAGCAGAGGGTGGGCTGACATAATCCCTGTGCAAAAATACAGTGAGAGAGAAACGTGGCAGACGATTTTTCAGTAGAGGGTCAACTCGCGCAGGCGATTCCCGGCTTCAAACCGCGCGAACCGCAGCGGCATATGGCGGAAGCAGTAACGCGCGCCATTAATACTACCCAGCCGCTGGTGGTCGAGGCGGGTACGGGTACGGGTAAAACCTATGCCTATCTGGCTCCCGCATTGCGCTCAAAAAAGAAAGTGATCATCTCTACTGGCTCGAAAGCGTTGCAGGATCAGCTGTATAGTCGAGACCTGCCAACGGTCGCTAAAGCGCTCAATTACAAAGGTCGTCTGGCGCTTCTGAAAGGGCGTTCAAACTATTTGTGCCTGGAGCGTCTGGAGGCACAAGCGCTGGCAGGCGGCGATCTGCCGGTGCAAACGCTCAGTGATGTCATCATCTTGCGCGCCTGGGCGAACCAGACCACCGATGGTGATATCAGTACGTGCGCAAGCGTTGCTGAAGATTCTCAGGCGTGGCCCCTGGTCACCAGTACCAACGATAACTGTCTTGGAAGCGACTGCCCGCTGTATAAAGACTGTTTTGTGGTTAAAGCCCGTAAAACCGCGATGGATGCCGACGTAGTGGTCGTCAACCACCATCTTTTCCTGGCGGATATGGTGGTCAAAGACAGCGGTTTTGGCGAATTAATTCCCGAGGCAGAAGTGATGATCTTCGATGAAGCCCATCAACTACCCGACATTGCCAGCCAGTATTTTGGCCAGTCACTTTCAAGCCGCCAGTTGCAGGATCTCGCCAAAGATTTCACCATCGCCTATCGCACTGAATTAAGAGACACCCAGCAGTTGCAGAAGTGTGCCGATAGACTGGCGCAAAGCGCGCAGGATTTCCGCCTGCAACTGGGCGAGCCGGGCTTTCGCGGCAACCTACGTGAACTGCTGGCCGACAGCAATATTCAACGTGCATTACTGCTGCTCGATGACGCGCTGGAGCTGTGTTACGACGTGGCAAAACTCTCGCTTGGACGAAGCGCACTGCTTGATGCCGCTTTTGAACGGGCCACGCTTTATCGTACGCGGCTGAAACGTCTGAAAGACACCAGCCAGCCCGGCTTTAGTTACTGGTACGAATGCACCTCACGTCAGTTTACTCTGGCGCTCACGCCGCTGACCGTGGCGGATAAATTCAAAGAA
Organism: Enterobacter sp. SCRI0065; assembly: GCF_059766475.1. Lineage (NCBI taxonomy): Bacteria > Pseudomonadati > Pseudomonadota > Gammaproteobacteria > Enterobacterales > Enterobacteriaceae > Enterobacter > Enterobacter sp. SCRI0065. Next base: position 793,975 of record NZ_JCBAJB010000002.1, read on the forward strand.
GTGATGGCGCAAAAACCGGGTAGTTGGATCTTTACCTCCGCCACGCTTTCCGTGAATGACGATTTGCACCACTTCACCGAACGTCTGGGTATTGAGCAAACGGAATCACTGCTGCTCCCGAGCCCATTCGACTATGAAACGCAGGCCTTGCTTTGCGTTCCGCGTAATTTACCGTTGCCGAATCAACCGGGCGCGGCGAAACAGCTGGCCGCCATGCTCAAGCCGATGATCGAGGCAAACAACGGTCGCTGCTTTATGCTGTGTACGTCGCACGCCATGATGCGCGATTTGGCTGAACAGTTCCGTGCCACCATGACGTTGCCCGTTTTGTTACAGGGAGAGACCAGCAAGGGACAACTATTACAGCAGTTCGTCACGGCGGGTAACGCCCTGCTGGTGGCGACCAGCAGCTTCTGGGAAGGGGTTGACGTGCGGGGTGATGCGCTCTCTTTAGTTATCATCGATAAACTGCCGTTTACCTCGCCAGAAGACCCGTTGCTCAAGGCGCGTATGGAAGATTGTCGCTTGCGGGGCGGCGATCCTTTCGAAGACGTACAGTTGCCTGATGCGGTGATCACCCTCAAGCAGGGCGTGGGGCGTTTAATTCGTGATACGGATGACCGTGGCGTATTGGTCATCTGCGATAACCGCCTGGTCATGCGTCCGTATGGCGCAACATTTGTTGCCAGCTTGCCGCCTGCGCCACGCACACGGGATATCAGCCGTGCGGTTCGTTTCCTGGCAAATCCAACGGCGGAGTAATTTATTTTCGGGTGTGCTAAAATGCGCGCCATTTTGTGACTGACTATTGCGAGAGCGCGAAGCCCATGCGAATTCTGGCTATTGATACCGCTACAGAGGCGTGTTCTGCCGCCCTGTGGGATAACGGTACCCTCTTTGCCCATTTTGAAGAGTGCCCCCGGGAACATACCCAACGTATTCTGCCCCAGGTAAAACTGATGTTGGAGAGGGGCAAAACCTCCTTAACTCAACTCGACGCGCTGGCGTTTGGCCGTGGGCCGGGCAGCTTTACCGGCGTACGAATTGGCATTGGTATCGCTCAGGGCCTGGCGCTGGGCGCATCACTCCCTATGATTGGCGTCTCCACGCTCGCGACCATGGCGCAAGGCGCATGGCGTAACATTGGAGCGACTCGCGTGCTGGCTGCTATCGATGCCCGCATGGGCGAAGTCTACTGGGCGGAATATACCCGAGACGAGCAGGGCGTATGGCATGGCGAAGAGACCGAATCCGTGCTTAAACCCGACGCAGTGAGTGAAAGGTTGAAACACCTTTCTGGCGAATGGGCGACTGTGGGGACCGGGTGGAAGGCGTGGCCAGACATGGCAACGGAAAGTGGCCTGACGCTCGTCGATGGCAACATGCTATTACCCGCTGCAGAAGACATGTTACCTATTGCGTGCCAGCTATTAGCCGCAGGAAAAACCGTTGCAGTTGAACAGGCTGAGCCAGTTTATTTGCGAAATGAAGTGGCATGGAAGAAACTTCCAGGCAGAGCGTGAATCTCAGTAATAAGAACTGAGAAAAGGGAGTCGCATCATGGCGGTTCAAAGTAAAGCAGTACGTCTTATCCTGGCGGGAGCCATCGCCGTCGCATTAAGTGGTTGTGTCACGGTTCCTGACGCGATCAAGGGCACCAGTCCGGCACCGCAGCAAGATTTGGTGCGCGTGATGAATGCCCCTGAGCTATTCGTAGGTCAGGAAGCACGTTTCGGCGGCAAAGTCATTGAAGTGCTTAACCAGCAGGGTAAGACGCGTCTCGAAATCGCGACCGTGACCTTAGACAGCGGTGCGCGGCCAGAGCTTGGCGAAGCTTCCCGTGGGCGTATTTACGCTGATGTGAATGGTTTCCTCGATCCGGTGGATTTTCGCGGACAGCTGGTGACGGTCGTAGGACCCATCACGGGCACGGTGCAGGGTAAAATCGGCAATACGCCATATAAGTTTATGACCATGCAGGCAAATGGCTACAAACGATGGCGCGTCACGCAGCAAATTATGATGCCTCCGCAGCCTATCGATCCGTGGATGTGGGGTCCACATCCTTACCGCTATGGCTATGGCGGATGGGGCTGGTATAACCCAGGCCCTGCGCAGATTCAGACGATAGTCACAGAGTAACTTATTGTTATTACTAGATTAGAGACAGCGGCTCAGCCGCTGTCTCTGTTTTTTTACGGATAAAACAAAAAAAAGAGTGACGCGCTTCGCAACCTTAAATCTGAACAATTAATAAACTGGTACGCTGAGTTAATATAATGTTAACGAACTGTTTATTATCGGGGTTGTGATGACGACGAATGTGCTCTTCAGAGGTGATGCAGTGAAAAAGGTTTGGCTAAACCGTTATCCCGCAGATGTTCCTGCGGAGATCAATCCTGACCGCTATCAATCCCTGGTTGAACTATTTGAAAACGCCGTCACACGCTACGCGGATCAGCCTGCGTTTGTGAACATGGGCGAAGTGATGACTTTCCGCAAGCTGGAAGAGCGTAGTCGGGCATTTGCGGCCTATCTGCAAGAAGGATTAGGGCTGAAGAAAGGCGATCGCGTTGCCCTGATGATGCCAAATCTGCTTCAGTATCCCGTGGCGCTCTTTGGCATCCTGCGTGCGGGAATGATCGTGGTAAACGTGAACCCGCTCTATACCCCTCGTGAGCTGGAACATCAGTTAAACGACAGCGGGGCGGCGGCGATTGTGATTGTTTCCAACTTTGCCCACACGCTGGAAAAAGTCGTCGATAAAACCCAGGTCCGCCACGTCATTCTTACCCGAATGGGTGACCAGCTTTCGACGGCGAAAGGGACGTTGGTCAACTTTGTCGTCAAATATGTGAAGCGCCTGGTACCGAAATACCATTTGCCGGATGCGATCTCTTTCCGTCGCGCGCTGCACAACGGCTATCGAATGCAGTACGTGAAGCCTGAAGTATCGTCAGACGATTTGGCTTTCCTGCAATACACTGGCGGAACGACGGGCGTGGCGAAAGGGGCGATGTTAACCCACCGCAACATGCTCGCGAATCTCGAACAGGTGAATGCAACCTACGGGCCGCTGTTACACCGTGGTAAAGAGCTGGTGGTAACGGCGCTGCCGCTGTACCACATTTTCGCCCTGACCATGAACTGCCTGCTGTTTATCGAACTGGGCGGGCAAAATCTGCTGATTACCAACCCTCGCGATATTCCTGGGTTAGTCAAAGAGCTGGCTAAATATCCCTTCACCGCGATGACGGGCGTTAACACGCTCTTTAATGCGCTGTTAAATAACAACGAATTCCAGCAGCTCGATTTCTCCTCGTTGCACCTCTCTGCGGGTGGCGGGATGCCCGTTCAGCAAGCCGTTGCCGATCGTTGGGTGAAGTTGACCGGTCAGTATTTACTGGAAGGCTACGGGCTGACCGAGTGCGCACCACTGGTGAGTGTAAATCCGCACGATATTGATTATCACAGCGGTAGCATTGGTCTGCCGGTACCTTCGACGGAAGCCAAACTGGTGGACGACGACGATAACGAAGTGGCGCACGGTGAACCGGGCGAGCTGTGTGTGAAAGGCCCGCAGGTGATGCTGGGCTACTGGCAGCGTCCCGATGCCACCGATGAAATTGTGAAAGATGGCTGGTTACACACCGGCGATATTGCCGTAATGGATGATGAAGGATTCTTACGCATCGTCGATCGCAAAAAAGATATGATCCTCGTTTCAGGTTTCAACGTTTACCCAAATGAAATTGAAGACGTGGTCATGCAGCATAATGGTGTGCTGGAAGTTGCCGCCGTCGGCGTGCCTTCCGGCAGTAGCGGTGAGACCGTTAAGATCTTTGTGGTCAAAAAAGAGGCCTCGCTTACGGAAGAAGCGCTTATTGCCTTCTGTCGTCGCCAGCTAACCGGATACAAAGTGCCAAAACTGGTCGAGTTCCGTGATGAATTACCTAAATCGAACGTCGGGAAGATATTACGACGAGAATTACGTGACGAAGCGCGTTCCAAAGTGGACAATAAAGCTTAAGCTTCGTGTTAGTCACTCAAAGACGCCGGTTTAGCCGGCGTTTTTTATGGGCGCAAACCAAAGAGAAATCGTTTTGAATTACCAGATGATCACTACCAACGACGAACTGGCATCGCTTTGCGACGTCACTCGTGACTTTCCTGCTATCGCCCTGGATACCGAATTTGTCCGTACCCGGACCTACTATCCGCAACTGGGGTTGATCCAGATGTACGATGGCAAGAAGGTTTCGCTGATTGACCCGCTTGGTATCACCGACTGGTCACCCATGCGTGAGCTGCTGCTTGATACCGCTGTCACCAAATATCTGCATGCGGGCAGCGAAGATCTGGAAGTGTTCCTCAACACCTTTGGCGTGATGCCGGAGCCGTTGATTGATACGCAAATTCTGGCGGCGTTTTCAGGACGACCACTCTCCTGGGGTTTTGCTGCCATGGTCGAAGAGTACACGGGGCTGGTGCTTGATAAGAGTGAATCCCGTACCGACTGGCTGGCTCGCCCGCTCACCGAACGTCAGCTCGACTATGCCGCCGCGGACGTGTTCTATCTGTTGCCTATCGCCGGACAGCTGATGAAAGAGGCAGAAGCTGCCGGTTGGCTGGACGCCGCGCTGAATGAATGTCGCATGACCCAGCAGCGTCGTCAGGAAGTTGTCGATCCAAAGGATGCGTGGCGTGACATCACCAATGCCTGGCAGTTGCGCACTCGTCAACTGGCCTGCCTGCAACTGCTGGCCGACTGGCGGTTGCGTAAAGCACGTGAGCGCGATCTGGCGGTGAATTTTGTCGTCCGAGAAGAGCATCTTTGGGCTGTGGCGCGCTATATGCCTGGCAGCATGGGTGAACTGGACAGTATCGGTCTGTCAGGTAGTGAGATTCGCTTCCACGGTAAAACGCTGCTGGCATTAGTCGCTAAAGCGCAGCAACTGCCAGAAGATGAACTGCCTGAGCCGCTGTTGAATCTGATGGATATGCCCGGCTATCGCAAAGCATTCAAAGATATCAAAGCGCTGGTGCTGGAAGTGGGAACAGAAAACAAAGTGAGCCCTGAACTTCTGGCGTCACGTCGTCAGATTAACCAGTTGCTAAACTGGCACTGGAAGCTGAAAACGCAAGCAGGCCAGCCAGAACTGATTTCCGGCTGGCGTGGGGATTTGATGGCCGATCGCCTCAAAGTACTGCTGGAAGGGTATCCGCGTTAATGATTTTGTCACCCCGGTGAGCATACCGCCACCGGGGGATTTGCCAGGCGGCGTACTGTTTGTTCCGCCTGCAAAATCCACAAAATCAAAAATTTTTAACGTGATTCTTCCGTTTCCGGAAGCGTGACGTTCAGCTCCAGAATCGAAATATCCCCGTCCTTTTGCTCCAGTTGCACGGTGACCATCTCCGGGTCGATCTGCACGTATCGACAAATCACTTCCAGAATGTCTTTGCGCAGCTGTGGCAAATAATGCGGTTCAGCATCGCTGCGGCGACGTTCCGCGACGATAATTTGCAGTCGCTCTTTCGCGATGTTTGCGGTGCTTTTTTTCCGCGAGAGAAAAAAGTCCAGTAATGCCATAACTTATCCTCCGAACAGGCGTTTGAGGAAACCTTTCTTTTCTTCTTCAATGAAGCGGAAAGGACGTTCTTCTCCCAGCAGACGGTCAACGGTGTCGGCATACGCTTTACCGGCATCTGCTGTAATATCGAGGATCACTGGCTCGCCCTGGTTAGACGCGCGCAGGACCGACTGATCTTCAGGAATAACCCCAAGCAGTTTAATGCGCAGGATTTCCAGCACGTCTTCCATGCTCAGCATGTCACCTTTGTTGACGCGACCTGGGTTGTAACGGGTCAGCAGCAGGTGCTCTTTAATCGGATCCTGGCCATTTTCCGCGCGGCGGGATTTAGAGGCAAGAATACCCAATATACGGTCAGAGTCACGCACAGACGACACTTCAGGGTTCGTGGTGATGATCGCTTCATCAGCAAAGTATAGCGCCATCAACGCGCCCGTTTCGATACCGGCAGGGGAATCGCAAACTACAAAGTCGAACTCCATCTTCTTCAGCTCGTCGAGGACCTTTTCCACGCCTTCGCGGGTCAGGGCGTCTTTATCACGAGTTTGAGAAGCCGGGAGAATAAACAGATTCTCCGTGCGCTTATCTTTAATCAGCGCCTGGTTTAAGGTGGCATCGCCCTGAATGACGTTAACGAAGTCATAAACAACGCGACGCTCACAGCCCATAATCAAATCCAGATTACGCAGGCCGATATCGAAATCGATAACGACGGTTTTCTTTCCCTTCTGGGCCAAACCAGTAGCGATGGCCGCGCTGGAGGTGGTCTTGCCAACGCCTCCTTTACCAGAAGTCACAACAATAATGCGTGCCATAGAAATTCCTTGTTAAAAGGGATCAATTCAACGGTTGAACAGTCAAAGCGTCATCTGCCAGTCGCAGACGTGCCGCTTTGCCATAAAATTCGGCTGGGATGTTATCGCTCAGCCAATATTCCCCTGCGATGGAAACCAGTTCCGCCGTCAGATGGGTACAAAAAATTTGTGCGTCTCTGTCGCCACTGGCACCTGCCAGCGCGCGTCCTCGCATCATACCGTAGACATGGATATTGCCATCAGCAATCAACTCTGCACCCGCGCTAACGTGGCTTGTAACAATCAGATCACAGTTTGGCGCATAAATGCGTTGGCCGGAACGAATCGGCACATCAATCATTCGCGTTTTTGTGACTGGCGTTACGTTTTGCGCAGGTGGTGGGGAGACAGGAACATCTTTCGGCACCGAACGCGCTGCTTTTTCTTTCCCTTCAGTCAGAAGAGGCAGACCAGCGCGGTCGATTTCATCTTTTAGACGGGCATCTTTACAGCCGCTGATACCCACGATGCGCAGTCCGGTAGAGGAAACGGCCTGCTGGAGATGCTGCCAGTTAACCGGCGCGGCCAGGCCACTGACGTTCACCACCACGGGGGCGTGCTTCAGAAAAGCGGGCGCCTGAGCGATTTTGTCTTCTAACGCCTGACGAATAACCTCGGGTTTTGCATCATGCAAATGAACCACTGATAAGGTGAAGCTACTGCCTTTAAGCTCGATGGGCGTGTTTGACATCCTGGCCTTACTCAATTTGCTATTAATCGCAGCGCATTCGATACGATATTCCGAAGAGTATCAGGCATGTTATAGTCACTGGTATATTGAGGCAAGCAACCACCCGTTAATTCAGAGTAAAAACATGTTTTGTGTGATCTATCGAAGTACCAAACGCGACCAGACCTATCTTTATGTCGAAAAGAGAGACGATTTTTCCCGCGTGCCTGAGGAATTGATGAAAGGTTTTGGCGCGCCGCAGCTGGCGATGCTGCTGCCTTTGGATGGTCGTAAAAAATTGGTCAATGCCGATTTGGATAAAGTGAAAACGGCATTGAAAGAACAGGGCTATTATTTACAGCTTCCGCCACCTCCTGAGAATTTATTAAAACAGCATCTCGAGCGTGACGGCAAAAAATAACTCCGGTCTATTCCGTGGGTGACATATCAACCGTTTAGGGGACGAGCATGTATCAACATCACAACTGGCAAGGCGCATTACTGGATTATCCCGTCAGCAAAGTTGTCTGCGTTGGCAGCAACTATGCGAAGCATATTCAGGAAATGGGCAGTGCTGTGCCAGAAGAGCCCGTGTTGTTTATCAAGCCAGAGACCGCGCTTTGCGATATCCGTCAGCCGCTGGCATTACCGCAAGGTCTGGGTTCTGTTCACCACGAAGTCGAACTGGCGGTGCTGATTGGCGCAACGCTTCGTCAGGCCTCAGAAGAGCATGTGCAAAAAGCGATTGCTGGCTACGGTATTGCGTTGGATCTGACGCTGCGTGACGTGCAGGGCAAAATGAAAAAGGCCGGTCAGCCGTGGGAAAAGGCGAAAGGATTTGATAATTCTTGCCCCATTTCCGGGTTTATCCCCGCGTCGGAATTCAGCGGCGATCCGCAAAGCACGGCGTTAAGTCTGAAAGTAAACGGTGATGTACGCCAGCAGGGTAATACGTCGGATATGATTCATAAAATTCTGCCGCTGATTGCCTATATGAGCCGCTATTTTACCCTCAAACCCGGTGATGTGATCCTTACGGGAACGCCAGAAGGGGTCGGCCCACTGGTAAGCGGTGATGAACTCGAGATAGGCTTTAACGGGCAATCGGTTAAGACTCGCGTGCTGTAAAACATGTTTACCGCTTTTTATCGGCGGCAAAACTTGCATCCCCGTGCCAGACTGGTTATAAGGTGCGCTTTCTTTTGACGTGTGGACATCCTTATGAGCGAAACCCCTTTCTGGCAAAACAAAACTCTCGACGAAATGACCGACGTAGAGTGGGAGTCGCTGTGTGACGGCTGCGGGCAATGCTGCTTGCATAAGTTAATGGATGAAGACACGGACGAGATCTACTTTACTAACGTCGCCTGTAAGCAGCTGAACATCAAGACCTGCCAGTGTCGTAACTACGAACGTCGTTTCGAATATGAAGCCGACTGCATCAAGCTGACTCGCGATAACCTGCCTACGTTTGAATGGCTGCCGCACACCTGCGCATATCGTCTGCTGGCAGAAGGAAAAGGGCTACCGGACTGGCATCCGCTGCTCACCGGCTCTAAAGTCGCTATGCATGGTGAGCGCATTTCAGTGCGCCATATCGCGGTGAAAGAGTCAGAGGTACAGGACTGGGAAGACCATATTCTGAACCACCCAAAACGAGCATAAATAAAAAACCCGCCGAAGCGGGTTTTTTAATGCGTACAGCTTGTTCTTAGCGACCGAACAAATCGCGTCTTTTTGGTTTCAGCGGCTGGGAAATGAGCACCAGTAGCCCCACGACAAAGTAAGCAACAAAAATGCCGACCAGCCACTGTGGCATTTCCAGCGTCAGAAATTCCCACTGACGCACGGAGCAATCGCCGGAAGCGACAAACACCTGCGGTAACCATTTATCCAGCGGCAGCCAGCTTGGGAAACGTGCGGCAAAATCACAGGTCATAAACGGTGAAGGATGCAGTTGCATCATGGTGTGTTCCCACGCAAGTTGGATGCCTTTCCATGCGCTGTAAAGCCAAATCGCAATCCCGGCATAGCGCAGCGGGGTTTTAGGCGCGATAGCACCGACCAGACCCGCAGCCATAATGCCGAAAAGTGCACAACGTTCGTAAATACACAGCACGCAGGGTTTCAGCCCCATCCCGTGCTGGAACCAGAGCGCTACCATTTCTAGCGCAAAGGCGGTCAGGGCCATCAATAACCACGCTCCGCGACCGCGAGAGCATTGGTTCAAAAATCGCAACATAATCATTTCCCTGGAACATGCTTAGAAAGCGCAGTGTAAACGAATTCGTTTCACGCGCCACCCGGTCTTAGCAAAATAAAGCGTAATTGGATATTTATAATGCAGAAAGTCAAACCGGGCAGCGAACTGCCCGGTGACAGGTGCTTAATGCGCGGCCAGTATACCTATTTGCATCAACCATTGCGTATAGGGAATGAGGGTAAATTTGACGCACAGCAAGCCGACGAGCGTTAAAACCAGCGTATAAGGCAGCGCCATCCACACCATCCTTCCATATGAAAGTCGAATGAGTGGTGCAAGCGCTGATGTCAGCAGGAATAAGAATGCCGCCTGGCCGTTTGGCGTCGCGACTGAAGGCAGATTGGTTCCCGTATTAATCGCAACCGCCAGCAGTTCAAATTGACCGATATTAATGGCACCCTGATCCAGTGCTGCTTTCGCCTCATTAATATACACCGAGCCGACAAACACGTTATCGGATATCGACGACAGCAGGCCATTGAACAGATAAAAAAGCGACAGTTGGGAATCGGGTGCCGCCTGTAAAACAAAGTGGATAATTGGCGAGAACAACTGCTGATCGATGATGACCGCCACGATGGCAAAAAATACGGCCAGCAGGGCCGTAAAGGGCAAGGCTTCGCTGAAGGCCTTCCCAATCGCATGTTCATCGGTCACGCCGGTAAATGAGGTTGCCAGAATAATCACCGACAGGCCAATCAAGCCAACTTCCGCCAGATGGAAGGCGAGGGCAATGATCAGCCAGACGCCAATCAGACCTTGCGCGATCAGGCCTAGCGTCTCCTGACGGCTACGTTGACGGCGGCTGTTCAGATCAAATTCGTGGAGGACGTCGCGTACCGGACCCGGCAATTGAGCACCGTAACCAAAGGTTTTCGTTTTCTCCAGCAGAAAACAGGTCACTAAACCGCAGATAAACACCGGAACGCTGACCGGCGCTACGCGAAGGAAAAACTCGGTAAAGTTCCAGCCAGCGGCTTTGGCAATGATCAGGTTTTGGGGTTCACCGACCATCGTCATCACGCCGCCAAGTGCGGTGCCGACCCCAGCGTGCATCATCAGGCTGCGTAAAAACGAGCGGAACTGGTCCAACACTTCGCGTTGATGGATGTTCACCTGACTATCATCGTAAAGATCTTCTTCAGGTTTCGCGGAAGCGACCCGATGATAAATACTGTAAAACCCGACGGCGACGCTAATCACAACGGCGACAACGGTCAACGCATCCAGGAACGCCGAAAGGAAGGCCGCAGCAAGGCAGAAGGAGAGCGAAAGCACCGTTTTCGAGCGAATGCTCAACAGCAGGCGGGTAAAAATGAAGAGTAACAGCTGCTTCATAAAGTAGATCCCCGCGACCATAAAGATCAGCAGCAGGAGCACTTCAAGGTTATTCGCCAGTTCGTGTTTAACCTGTTCGGCACTGGTCATCCCCACAAAGACAGCTTCAATGGCGAGCAGGCCGCCTGGCAGCAACGGATAGCATTTCAGCGCCATCGCCAGGGTGAAGATAAACTCCGCCACCAACAGCCATCCGGCGGTAAACGGATGAATAATAAACACCAGCGGGTTGATAATAAGAAAAACGACTAACGTTAGCTTGTACCAGTCAGGGGACTGGCCTAAAAAATTGCGCCACAGGGCGCGCCCATAAGAAATTTCCACGACAGACTTCCTTCCCCGCCAAAGTTAAGCAAAACATTATTATACGCATAATTGACGGGAATGATGTTTTCTGACCAGGGACGGGTATTTGATAAAAGTGAAACAGCGATCCCTTTTTTCCTGTCTCGCTGTGCTACCTGTCATTACTGGGCTCTGGTATGATGAGTCCATTAGCTAAAGCTGTGTAATGGAAATCTCACTATGGTCATAAAGGCGCAAAGCCCGGCGGGTTTCGCTGAAGAGTACATCATTGAAAGCATCTGGAATAACCGTTTTGCTCCAGGAACGATTCTTCCCGCTGAACGCGAACTCTCTGAACTTATTGGCGTCACTCGTACCACCTTACGCGAAGTCCTTCAGCGTCTGGCGCGCGACGGTTGGCTGACGATTCAGCACGGCAAACCGACCAAAGTGAATAACTTCTGGGAAACGTCGGGTCTGAATATTCTGGAAACGCTGGCGCGTCTCGATCATGAAAGCGTCCCGCAGCTCATTGATAATTTACTGTCGGTACGTACCAACATCTCGACCATCTTCATTCGGACGGCTTTCCGTCAGCATCCGGACAAAGCTCTGGAAGTGTTGGCGACAGCAAGCGCCATTGAAGACCATGCTGACGCCTTTGCTAGCCTGGACTACAACATCTTCCGCGGTCTCGCTTTTGCGTCGGGCAACCCGATTTACGGGCTGATCATCAATGGCATGAAAGGGCTGTATACTCGCATTGGTCGCCACTATTTCGCCAATCCAGAAGCCCGCGCTCTGGCCCTCAGTTTCTATCATAAACTGAGCGAGCTCTGTTCCGAGGGGCTGCACGATCAGGTATACGAAACGGTGCGCCGATACGGCCATGACTCTGGCGAAATCTGGCACCGCATGCAGAAGAATCTGCCGAGCGATTTAGCGATTCACAGTCACTGACAATAAAAAGCCTCTCATTCGAGAGGCTTTTTTAGATGATCAAAGCGCGCCGGGTCGTGCCGGGCAGCGTTCAAGTAACTCCACGCTACCGTCTTCGTTTTGCTGCTCCATCAACACATCGAATCCCCACAGGCGATGAACGTGCTTGAGCACTTCTTTCCGTCCTTTATCCAGCGGCGCACGATTATGCGGAATATAACGGAGCGTCAGTGAGCGATCGCCACGTAAATCCACGTTCCATACCTGAATGTTCGGCTCCAGATTGCTCAGATTGTACTGAGAGGAGAGACGCGAACGGATTTCACGGTAACCCTCTTCATTGTGAATCGCCGAAATCTCAAGATAGTTATTGTGGTCGTCGTCCAGCACGGTAAAGAGGCGGAAATCACGCATGATTTTTGGCGACATAAACTGGCTGATAAAGCTTTCATCTTTGAAATCACGCATCGCAAAATGCAGCGTTTCCAACCAGTCGGAACCCGCAATATCCGGGAACCAGTATTTGTCCTCTTCCGTCGGTGACTGGCAAATGCGCTTGATGTCCTGGAACATCGCAAACCCAAGGGCGTAAGGGTTAATGCCGCTGTACCACGGGCTGTTATACGGCGGCTGGAACACCACGTTGGTATGACTATGCAGAAACTCCAGCATAAACCGTTCGGAGACCTTACCTTCGTCGTACAGATGATTAAGGATGGTGTAATGCCAGAAGGTGGCCCAGCCTTCGTTCATTACCTGGGTCTGTTTTTGTGGGTAAAAATACTGGCTCACCTTGCGCACTATACGCAAGATTTCACGCTGCCAGGGTTCCAGCAACGGCGCATTTTTCTCCATAAAGTAGAGAATGTTCTCCTGTGGCTCAGAAGGGTAACGGCGCACTTCGGCAACGGCTTTCTCTTCTTCGCGTTTGGGCAGCGTACGCCACAGCATATTCACCTGGCTTTGCAGATACTCTTCACGGCTTTTCTGTCTCGCTTTCTCTTCCTGCAACGATATTTTTTGTGGACGTTTATAACGATCCACACCGTAATTCATCAGCGCATGGCAGGAGTCGAGCAATTTCTCGACCTCATCCACCCCGTAACGCTCTTCACACTCGGTGATGTACTTACGCGCGAAAATCAAATAATCGACAATTGAACTGGCATCGGTCCAGCTACGGAACAGGTAATTGTTCTTGAAGAAAGAGTTATGCCCGTAACAGGCGTGCGCCATCACCAGAGCCTGCATAGTGATGGTATTTTCTTCCATCAGATAGGCAATACACGGGTTGGAATTGATGACGATTTCGTAGGCCAGACCTTGCTGACCATGCTTATAAAGGCGTTCCGTCTCAATGAATTTTTTGCCAAATGACCAGTGCGGGTAATTGATAGGCATCCCAACGCTGGAGTAGGCATCCATCATTTGCTCGGAGGTAATGACTTCAATTTGATGGGGATAGGTATCCAGACGATACAGTTTCGCCACCCGGTCGATTTCAGCCAGGTAGACATCCAGCAACTCAAACGTCCAGTCGGGTCCGTCGCTCAAACGTGTGCTGTCCTTGTTCATAGAATCAATTATAGCCATTAGCGCGCCCTCATTGTCGGTGCTCTCTCTGTCTGGAGAGCCTCCTTTCAAGCATAGAACAACGCGTTCAAAAGCGTGTTGGCGAAGAAATTTATTCTTTGCGATTTCGCCTTTTTGATGCGGCAAAAAACGGGTTGTTGGCAGGATTTTCTACTGGTTAAAAATGGCGCGCAGCAGGAGATCCCAAATTACCGTCATCCCCACTGGCTGGGCAAGATGTGAGATGAGTCACCATAAAAAAGTCGTATGTTGAATAATATTTTCAACTAGGTTATCAATCTGTAATTAGATGATTATTCTTTTGCACATAATGGAGTGGCTATGCGTGTTGTCATACTGGGAAGTGGTGTCGTTGGGGTAACCAGCGCCTGGTATTTAAGCCAGGCTGGGCATGAGGTTACCGTTATCGATCGCGAGGCCGGTTCTGCACTTGAAACCAGTGCGGCCAATGCCGGGCAAATCTCTCCCGGCTACGCCGCGCCCTGGGCCGCGCCTGGTGTTCCGCTAAAGGCGATTAAGTGGATGTTCCAGCGGCATGCACCGCTGGCGATCAGTCTCGATGGCACGTCGTCTCAGCTCAAGTGGATGTGGCAAATGCTACGCAACTGCGACACCCGCCATTATATGGAAAACAAAGGCCGCATGGTGCGCCTTGCAGAATACAGCCGCGACTGCCTGAAAACGTTGCGAACCACGACCGGCATTGAATACGAAGGCCGCCAGGGCGGTACGTTGCAGCTATTCAGGACCGCACAACAGTATGAAAACGCGACGTGCGACATCGCCGTGCTTAAAGATGCCGGCGTGCCGTATCAACTGCTGGAGTCCAGTCAGCTTGCGCAGGTTGAACCGGCGCTTGCAGAGGTCGCCCACAAGTTGACCGGCGGGTTACGCCTGCCAAATGATGAAACCGGTGACTGCCAGCTCTTTACCCAGCGTCTGGCGAAAATGTGCGAACAGGCTGGCGTGACGTTTCGATACAACACCTCTGTCGATAAGCTCTTGTCAGAAGGTGAAAAAATCTATGGCGTGAAATGCGGTGATGAGGTGATTAAAGCCGATGCCTACGTGATGGCGTTTGGATCCTATTCCACCGCCATGCTGAAAGGCATTCTTGATATTCCCGTCTATCCGTTAAAAGGCTACTCGCTGACCATTCCGGTGAAAGAAGACAGCGGTGCGCCAGTTTCAACTATCCTTGATGAAACCTACAAAATCGCCATTACCCGCTTTGATAACCGCATTCGCGTAGGGGGGATGGCTGAAATCGTAGGCTTTAACACGGAATTGCTAAAACCGCGCCGCGAAACGCTGGAGATGGTCGTTCGCGATCTTTTCCCACGCGGCGGATTTGTCGAGCAAGCGACTTTCTGGACCGGTTTACGCCCCATGACGCCGGACGGCACACCGGTTGTGGGTCGCACGCCTTATAAGAATTTATGGACCAACACCGGTCACGGCACGCTGGGCTGGACCATGGCATGCGGTTCGGGTCAGTTGCTGAGCGATTTGATTTCTGGCCGTACTCCGGCGATTCCGTTTGATGACTTGAGCGCCGCGCGCTATCAATCCGGGTTTACGCCGTCTCGCCCGCAGCATCTGCATGGCGCGCATAATTAACAAGGAGCAGTCATGTCCCGTCCTATTCTGGCTCAGTTGGATTTGCAGGCGCTAAAAAATAACCTGCAGATAGTCCGCCGTGCTGCGCCAGGCTCCCGCGTGTGGTCGGTGGTGAAAGCCAATGCATATGGCCACGGAATTGAGTCTATCTGGAGTGCGCTTAGCGCGACCGATGGATTCGCTCTGCTTAATCTGGAAGAGGCCATCCTGCTGCGTGAACGCGGCTGGAAAGGCCCGATTCTACTGCTTGAAGGCTTTTTCCATGCCGATGAGCTACCTCTGCTGGATAAATATCGCCTGACGACCAGCGTACACAGCAACTGGCAGATAAAAGCCTTACAAAATGCCAGGCTGCATGCGCCGCTGGATATTTACCTTAAAATGAATAGCGGCATGAACCGCCTGGGCTTCCAGCCGGATCGCGTTCATACCGTGTGGCAACTGCTGCGCGCCCTGAAAAACGTCGGCGAGATGACGTTGATGGCGCACTTTGCCGATGCCGAAAAGCCGGACGGCATTGCTGATGCGATGGCTCGCGTTGAACAGGCTGCGGAAGGGCTGGCGTGTGCGCGTTCATTGTCTAATTCTGCCGCTACCCTGTGGCATCCAGAAGCGCATTATGACTGGGTGCGACCGGGCATTATTCTTTACGGTGCTTCACCGTCTGGTCAGTGGCAAGACATCGCCACTAGCGGACTGAAACCGGTGATGACCTTACGCAGTGAAATCATCGGCGTCCAGACGCTCAAAGCCGGTGATACCGTCGGCTATGGCAGTCGTTATCGTGCGAACGGTGAACAGAGGATAGGCATCGTGGCAGGGGGATATGCTGATGGTTACCCGCGCATTGCCCCTGACGGTACGCCGGTATGGGTCGATGGCGTACGGACCGGCACCGTGGGTACCGTCTCGATGGATATGATGGCAATCGATCTTACGCCTTGCCCGCAGGCGGGTATTGGTACTCCCGTTGAACTCTGGGGCAACGAGGTGAAGGTAGACGATGTTGCCGCCGCTGCGGGGACAGTAGGGTATGAGCTATTGACGGCACTGGCCCCACGCGTACCTGTTGTGACAGTGTAACTTTCTATGCCCGGCGCGCTCAGCGTCGCCGGGCAAAAGCATCACTCCACGTCTTCTTCTGCAACGCGTACGCCGACTTTACGCACGGCGTTATCTTCTTTCTCTGCAACCGTCCAGATCATCCCGGCAAATTCAACCTGATCGCCGACGACCGGCGCTGCACCCAGCAGCTGTTGTACGATCTCGCCTAACGTTTGCTGTTTGTCGCGATACTCCGTGCCTTCTTCCAGGCCATAAATCAGCGCCACATCGGCGAATTTGGCGCTGGCTTCCAGAATAAAGTCGCCGAAGAAGCGCTGGTCGAGCGCAACGGGCGGCGACTGACTGAACAACTTGCCAAGAGCCGGGAGATCGCTTTCCCGACCGATGACGCAAAGAATGTCGCCCTCACGCAGGCGCGTGCTGCCGGTGGGATGGAGCAGGACATTATCGCGAAACATCGCCGCAATGCGGGTTTCGGTAGGCATATGCAAATCGCGAAGCGATGCGCCCACGCACCATTTGTCTGCACTTAACTGGTAGACAAACTGCTCCCACGGATTTTCAGGATGAATATCCAGACCGACGCGAGAGACCGGTAAGCCGACGGGTGGCACCACCACTTTGGCCTTTTTCGCCGCCCATCCTAAAGAGGTGCCCTGGAACAGCAGCGAGATCAGCACCACAAAGAACGCAACGTTAAAGAATAATCGCGAATTATCCAGCCCGGCCATCATCGGGAAGACGGCAAGGATAATCGGCACCGCGCCGCGCAGGCCCACCCAACTGATGAAAATGCGCTCGCGCAGGTTGAATCCGCGAAACGGCAGCAGTCCGGCAAACACCGACAAGGGACGAGCAACGAAAATCATCCACGCAGACAACAGCAGCGCCGGAATGGCAATCGGCAGTAAATCGGACGGTGTCACCAGCAGTCCCAGCACCAGGAACATGCCGATTTGTGCCAGCCACGCCAGACCGTCGAAGTTCTGCAAAATGGCATGACGGTTACGAATAGGGCGATTACCCAGCAAGAAGCCGCACAAATACACGGCCAGAATGCCGCTGCCGTCCAGCGCGGTGGTCACGGCAAAAATCAGGATCCCACCGCTCAGCGCCAGCAGAGGATAAAGCCCCGCAGGCAGAGAAATGCGGTTGATCATCTGTTGCAAGAGGTAGCCACCCCCCAGGCCGATGATAATCCCCAGGCCAAACTGCTGCAGAATATGCCACGCGAACATCCAGCTAAGGCCGGTTTCATGCTGCTGGATCATCTCAATCAGGGTGATGGTAAGGAACACGGCCATCGGGTCGTTACTGCCAGATTCAATTTCCAGCGTTGAGCCGACACGCTCGTTGAGCCCTTTACCCCCGAGCAAGGAAAACACCGCTGCGGCATCGGTTGAACCGACGATGGCACCAATCAGCAGTCCTTCCATTATGTTCAGATGAAACAGCCACGCCGCCATCATGCCGGTCAGCCCGGAGGTGATAAGTACGCCAACGGTTGCTAACGACAGCGCCGGACCTAACGCCACGCGAAACGAGCTGGCCTGGGTGCGCATCCCGCCGTCGAGCAGGATCACCGCCAGCGCGAGGTTACTCACCATGTAGGCAAAAGGATAGTTATCGAAAGGGATACCGCCGATGCCATCGATGCCTGCAAGCATGCCGATGGCAAGGAATATGACGAGGATGGGTATGCCGAGACGCGATGAAAATGAACTTAATAAAATACTACAGGTTACTAATACTGAACCCAGAATGAAAAGACTGATTATCGCTGCGGCATCCAATGTTGTCTTACTCCCACCTCAATGTTGTTGTTAATACTAAAACCCTACCATATTAACGACAGAAACAGCGTTTTATTGAGGTGGTTTAACAGCTTTTTTATGCCTTTATGTAAGGATGGCCGCTGATGGTTAATCGGCTGTCAGAATCAGCGTGGATCAAGCTGGCCTGCGCGCCGAGAGGCAAGGTAACGGTTTGCTGTTCATGACCAAATGCCAGCCCGGTAATCACCGGAACATCAAGCCGCGAACGGATAAAGTCCACCATCGTTTCAAGAGAGTAACCCGCGTCATATTCATTGGGCAACGCGCCGCTAAAGCTGCCCAGCACGATGGCTGATTGACGCGAGAGGATCCCGGCGTGGTAAAGCTGAAGCAGCATTCGCTCGACGCGGAAAGGATGTTCATTGATATCCTCCAGCACCAGAATACCGTTCTCAATATTGGGCAGCCAGGGTGTACCAATCAGCGAGACCAGCATCGCCAGATTGCCGCCCCACAGCTGACCTTCACTCTCACACTGTGGGCCTTCGCCGTGCCATTCCACGCTAAATGTTGGGTTTCGCATCGCGCGCCAGAAATGTTCCTGCGTAAAGGCGTCCAGTTCCGGGGCACCGAAATTGCCCGCCAGCATTGGCCCACTGAAGGTGATGACGTTATGCAAGGCCAGTAAACCGAGCTGAATCACAGTGAAATCACTGTGCCCACAAATCAATAAGGGATCGTGCTGTTGACGTTTCGCCAGCCCGGCCCAGTGAATGCTCTCCAGCAAACGGCTGGCACCATATCCACCGCGCACCGCCATGACGATGTTATTTGCCCCCTCAACGCTGACCAGATCGTTGATATCAGCCAGTCTTTGCGGCTCGGTTCCGGCAAAACGCTGCTGGCGGCGAGGGATAATTGTCTGATTTGTTACCGCGTGGCCCGCTTCGAGTAAACGCTCAACACCGTGCAGTGCGGCATCCTGGTTAATGCAATAGCCAGAGGGGGCGATAAGGTGAAACTGAGCCATGGCAATTCCTTGCTGAATGAGAAACTAAATGTCTATATCATGCCGCCTATGCGCTGTCTCCTTCAAGAGGGAGGCCAGAGTAACCGCGATGACCGGCAATAAGGATAGATGACGTGAAATTGAGATGGTTTGCTTTTTTGATTGTATTGCTTGCAGGCTGTAGTTCGAAACAAGATTATCAAAACCCGCCGTGGAATCCCGACGTTCCGGTTAAACGGGCAATGCAATGGATGCCAATCAGCGAAAAAGCCGGTAAAGCCTGGGGCGTGAGTCCACGGCTGGTCACCGCGATTATTGCAGTAGAATCTGGCGGCAATCCAGCGCTTGTGAGCAAATCGAATGCGGTTGGGCTAATGCAGCTCAAAGCTTCTACGGCAGGACGAGAAGTCTATCGCTACATGGGATGGAAAGGACAGCCTTCCACCAGCGAGCTGAAAAACCCAGAACGTAATATCTCGATGGGTACAGCGTACTTGAGCATTCTTGAGCATGGCATTCTTAAAGGTATCGACGATCCTGAAGTCATGCAGTACGCGCTGGTGGTGTCTTACGTGAACGGGGCAGGAGCACTACTGCGGACCTTCTCGTCAGATCGTAAAGAGGCCATTGAAGAGATCAACGATATGGATAAAGACGAGTTCTTCGAACATGTCGTGAAAAACCATCCGTCGCCGCAGGCGCCACGCTATATCTGGAAAGTACAGAAAGCGATGGACGCCATGTAATTCCCCAGCCGGGCAGCCCAAGCTGTCCGGCGCACATCACAGTACCTTATTCGCGCGTTCCCGCGCTTCACGCTCCAGTGAAAAAATAATCCGCTGAAGTTCGCGCTCGGCACCGGGTCCAACGTTGAGAAAACGGAAGCTCAGACGCGGCGTGGTAATCGTTTCGTTTTTGCTATCGACGACTTTGCGTTCGCTGACAGAGATCAGCTGCGCATCGAAGTAAAATCGCCCCCAGCCGCCCATATCCAGTTCGATTTGTGAAAAACGCATCCCTTCCACCAGACCGTCGGGTTTTGCGACATCCATCAGTGCGCCCATACCGCCTAGCGAAAGGTCGAAGAGTCGGAAGCGAATCTCTTTTTTGTCAGGCATTTTGGCCTTACAAAAATAGGCGGGATGAAGCGGGGCGCTGATACGAAAATATTCTCGGCGCTGCACAAACCACAGGCTGTCAGGGAGTGGCGCAATAAAAGCGGGCAGGTTTTGATAATCACCCTGTTCAAGTCGGGGCAAGACGAATTCCACCTTTGCCCCTTTGGTTTCGGCCATCACGGCAAGATTTTGCGCACGCAGTGCCGCCCGGTTTTCGTGCTCCTGGCTACCCAGGTCAATGACCAGACGATCCGGCGTTGCCTCAAGGATCTTGCTGATAAATTGATTACTACCCCAACTGATGCGCAAAGGAACTTCGCCCTTAAACAGGTCGCGTAATACCCCTAATACAGCCAGCGGATTTTGCTTCAGGAACTGCTCACTGTAATTACTCACGCCGAATGGCTCCTCGGTTGTCTGACAGACTGTCGTTGAATTATCGGCAGCCTGCGGCGGAACTTAATACAAACCGGTGAATATTTTTTGAAATTGTTGAGCAATTAAGTCTGTGACCGAAAACGGTTTTCAACTGTTCGCCTATACTTAAGCGAATCGCGTGGAAGATTTTCTGCGCAGGCGTTTAATCTGCAAGAGGGCATCGGTATGGGTATCATCGCGTGGATTGTTTTTGGTCTTATCGCTGGCGTGATTGCAAAGTTCATCATGCCTGGGCGTGATGGCGGTGGTTTTATTCTGACCTGCGTACTCGGGGTTATAGGTGCCGTGGTCGGTGGCTGGCTGGCGACCATGTTTGGCGTGGGAGGCAGCGTCAGTGGCTTTAATCTGCATAGTTTCCTGGTGGCCGTAGTGGGCGCGATCGTCGTCCTCGGGGTATTCAGATTGCTCAGACGTACCTAAACTCAGAAGCACACAGATAGTAAGGACGGCTCTCATTGAGGGCCGTTTTTTTTGCGCGCATATTGATTTGCTAATCGAAATGATAATAATTGTCGTTTCTTGTATCATCTAATAATAAGACGACAATATGAACACCTCACGTTTTGCGATTTGTGCGTTGGCAGGGGCGGTAACGCTCGCGTTGCAGACCTCTGCGTTTGCAGAAGAATCAACAATAGTGGTCACCGGATCGGAGCAAAGCAGCGTGCTGCCGGAGTGGACGAACAGCGCCACCAAATCAGCCGTTGCGGAAAGTAAAACCCCACAGGTCATCAACACGATTTCAGCCAAAGAGATTGCACAGCGACACGCTAATTCGGTCAACGAAATTCTGCGCTATGCGCCGGGAGTGTCTACCGAAGTGCGCGGCAATACCTCGTACATGAGCGAGTACAAAATTCGCGGTTTTACCGTGGAACAGGAGTATTACAACGGCCTGCAACTGCCTTATAACGTGACCGGTAATACGAAAGCACGCATCGATCCGCTGCTGATTGACAGCGTAGATATCCTCAAAGGCCCGGCGTCAGTGCTCTATGGCGGCGGCTCACCAGGCGGGCTGGTTAATATCCAGGGGAAAAAGCCGCAAAAAGATCCTCATACCGAAATAGGGTTCAATACCGGCACGCGCAATCTGAAAGAAGGTTATCTGGATTCAACGGGGCAAATTGCCGATAGCGACTGGAACTACCGCCTGCTCGGTAAAGCCCTTGAAGGCGACGATCAACCGCACACCACCCGTACAGAAAACTATCTTGTCGCACCGTCCGTAACCTGGCAGCCCGACAGCCAAACGCGGCTGACTCTCGATGCGCTGGCGCAAAATTCCCCCAGCCTGACGCCGTCCAATCCTCTGCCGCTGTCATATCTCCGTTCCCAATACGCCGATCGCCGTGACTATGCAGGTGATGAGTGGAGCGGCTTTAAGCAGCGTCAGTGGATGCTGGGCTACAGCTTTGAACATCAGTTTGATAACGGCTGGGGTTTTAATCAGAAAGCGCGCTATTTCGATGTTGATACCCATCAGCGCAGCGTTTATTCGACGGGCCCCGGGAGCGAGAACTATCAGTTGAACCGCTTTGCCTATACCACAGACGAAGATCTGCAAAGCTTCAATATGGACAACCAGGTCACTAAAACCGTTGAATGGGGCGAGTGGAAACACCATCTGCTGGCGGGATTTGACTACCAGAAGTTGAATTCGCATTTTCATTATCGTTATGCCTCGACAACGCCGGGTATCGATATGCGTGACCCGGATTATGGCCAAATCCACGACAGCGAGCTTGGCTTATATACCGCGCAGAAAAACCGTCTGAGCTACCAGCAAAACGGTTACTACCTTCAAGATCAGGTGGAATTCGGCGGTTTAAACCTGCTGGGGAGCCTGCGCTACGACGATTACCGTTCGGTGACCACCAACTATCTGCAAAACGATAACAAGGCCTGGGTATCGCAGGATCGGGTGACCAAACGCCTGGGGGCGTTGTACGCGTTTGAAAATGGCATCTCGCCGTTTATCAGCTACTCAGAAGGATTCTCCCCGGTATCGCCGCAAGGCACGTTAATGGCAAAAGACGTCAAGCCGACCACCAGCAAGCAGGTTGAAGGTGGGGTGAAATACCTGCTGGCGGACTACGCCACCACTTTTACCGCGTCGGTGTTTAACATTCGCCAGAAAAATGTCGTCACCACGGATCCGGGCTTCCTGAACTATCGCCAAACGGGTGAGGTGGAATCAAAAGGGGCAGAACTGTCGGTTGTCAGCCGTCCGACGGATAACCTGACGCTGATTGCGAACTACGCCTACACCCACGCGATCAATACCGAAGATGACAAATATCAGGGCAAACGCCCGACGCAGGTGCCAGAAAATGCGTTTAACCTGTGGGGGGATTACACCTTTGATAGCGCGTTGCTCAGAGGCCTGAATCTGGGGGCCGGGGCACGCTATACCGGGCCGATGGAGATAGCGCCTGCGAACAACCAGGGCAAACTGGGCGGTATCACGCAGTACGATCTGGCGGCGTCTTATCAGATGGGGGAAATCCTGCCAACGCTTGACGGATTAACCCTGAAAGTTAGCGCGCAGAACATCACCAATAAAGAAACGTTCACCTGTTACGATGCCACCAACTGCTGGATTGGTCGCGATCGTACCTGGCAGCTTGGGGCCAGCTACGCGTTCTGATCGTCACATTGCCCCTTTCATCATGAGAGGGGCGTTATTTTTCCTATCGCATCACCTGTAACAACGTGGTCATTAGACCCGGAAAACGCGCGTCTAAATCCTCTCTTCGCAGTGAAATAATATTCTCCCGCCCCTGTGGGCGTTGCCAGATGACGCCGCTGTCACGCAGTACGCGCCAGTGGTGAGTCATGGTGGATTTCGCCACATCCTGCGGGCGCAGCGCATTGCAGCTTGATTCGCTGCCATCGGCAATCTGGCGAACAATCGCCAGCCGCAGCGGGTTACCGAGGGCGAAAAGCACATTTTCCAGCAGTATTTGTTCAGGTTCGGGATGGTTGGCAATCATAGGCTTCCTGGATAACACATCAGGTTGAGCTATACCAATGATAGCCCACTCCTGAAAAAATAGTTCGAATATACTCGTACAATAGGACTATTATAACAAACGAACACTAAGGCGACCATCCCGGTCGTCACTATCAAGTCACATTGACTAAGGATCTATCATGCCCCGACCCATCCCCCTCGAACGTTATCGCAACATCGGTATCTCCGCGCATATCGATGCCGGTAAAACGACCACCACCGAGCGCATCCTGTTTTACACCGGAATGAGCCATAAACTGGGTGAAGTCCACGATGGCGCGGCAACAACAGACTGGATGGCGCAGGAGCAAGAGCGCGGAATTACCATCACCTCCGCTGCCGTTAGCTGCTTCTGGCCTGGTATGGACGGTGGATTTGAACCGCACCGGATCAACATTATCGACACTCCCGGCCACGTGGATTTCACCATAGAAGTGGAACGATCCATGCGCGTGCTCGATGGCGCGGTAATGGTGTACGACTCCGTCGGTGGCGTACAGCCGCAGTCAGAAACCGTCTGGCGGCAGGCCAACAAATACCACGTACCGCGACTGGCCTTTGTGAATAAAATGGACCGACAGGGCGCTGATTTCTTCCGCGTCGTGCAGATGATGCGCGATCGCCTGAAAGCGAACCCGGTTCCGATTGTGATCCCCATTGGTGCAGAAGAACACTTCACCGGGGTGGTGGACCTCATCAAAATGCGCGCCATTCTGTGGGATGACGCGACCCAGGGCATGACCTTTAGCTATGCGCCGGTTCCGGATGCGCTGCTGAGCACTGCGCAGGAATGGCGGGAAAATATGGTCTCAGCCGCCGCTGAAGCCAGCGACACGCTGATGGACAAATATCTGGAAACGGGCGATCTGGACGAAGCAGAGATCGTCAGCGGACTACGCGCACGCACCATTGCCGGGGAAATCCAGCCCATGCTGTGCGGGAGCGCGTTTAAAAACAAAGGCGTGCAGCGCATGCTCGACGCGGTAATCGAACTGATGCCGTCGCCGCTGGATATTCCCGCCATCGACGGTGTGGATGAAAAAGGACAGCACGCCGAACGCCATCCCAGCGATGACGAACCGTTCTCGGCGCTGGCGTTTAAACTGATGACGGACCCCTACGTCGGCCAGTTGACCTTTATCCGCGTCTATTCCGGCGTGTTGAAAAAAGGCGATGCGGTCTATAACCCAGTGAAAGGGAAGAAAGAGCGTATTGGTCGTATTGTGCAAATGCATGCCAACGACCGTCATGAAGTGGATGAGCTGCGGGCGGGCGACATCGCCGCGTGTGTAGGTCTAAAAGATGTGACTACCGGCGATACCCTGAGCGATCTGGATAACGTGATCACCCTTGAGCGAATGGAGTTTCCGGAGCCGGTGATTTCGCTGGCGATTGAGCCAAAAACCAAGGCAGATCAGGAAAGAATGGGCATTGCGCTGCAACGTCTGGCGGCGGAAGATCCTTCGTTCCGACTGCATACTGACGAAGAGTCAGGGCAGACCATTATCTCGGGAATGGGTGAGCTCCATCTGGAAATCATCGTCGATCGTATGAAGCGTGAGTTTGGCGTAGAGGCCAATATCGGGCGACCTCAGGTGACGTATCGCGAGACATTGCGTAAAGCCGTGAAGGATATTGAGGGCAAATTCGTGCGCCAGTCAGGCGGGAAAGGGCAGTACGGTCACGTAGTGCTGAGTCTTGAACCACTGCCACCGGGCGAGGGCTTCAAATTTGAAGATGCCACTAAAGGCGGCGTGGTGCCGCGCGAGTACATTCCTTCTGTGGAAAAAGGGCTGCGCGAAGCCATCAACAGCGGCGTGCTGGCGGGTTATCCGGTTGTCGATGTCAAAGCGACCCTGACCTTTGGTTCGTATCATGATGTCGACTCCTCGGAGATGGCTTTCCGCATGGCGGCAATCTTTGGCTTTAAAGAGGGCGCGCGCAGGGCGGATCCGGCGATTCTTGAGCCGATGATGCATGTGGAAGTAGAAACACCAGAAGAGTACGCCGGGAACATCATGGGCGATCTCTCTTCCCGTCGCGGAATGGTGCAGGGCATGGATGAACGGTTTGGAAGCCAGATTATTCGCGCGGATGTCCCGCTGGCGGAGATGTTTGGTTACGCCACTACGCTGCGGTCAATGTCACAAGGGCGAGCCACCTACAGCATGGAGTTCCACCATTACGCGGAAGCGCCACGCAATGTCGCTGAAGCTATCATTGCCAGCCGGGCAAAAGGATAAGCTGAGGCTGGGCAATCAATAAGAGTACGCCCTCTATCCTGAGGACAGAGGGCATGCTCACACTCTACTGTGCCGCACGTTGCTGCGGCGCAGTTTCATCGTTTGCTGCGGGTTGCGTGGTTGGCAAACTGTCGCATGGTTTCTCCTTCGGACAGACCCAATCCAGCATTTTCAACGTCACGCCGTTGGTCCAGCCGAATCCATCCTGCAACGGATACTCCCCGCCACCTCCGCCGGTTCCTGTCGTCGACACGTCATACTTTTCCACCAGTTTCTGTTCACGGTCGTAGGTATGCTGCACGTTGGTCAGGAAGCGCCAGGTCACGTCCATTGCCACTTTCTTATGGCCATAGTTTTGTAAGCCTTCAGCCGCGACCCATTGCAGCGGTGCCCAGCCATTGGGGGCATCCCATTGCTGACCGCTATTAATGGTGGTGGTTGAAATACCGCCCGGTTTTAACAACCGTGACGCTGCTGCGCTTGCCACTTTGGCGGCACGATCGTTCGAGGCCGCATTCACGTACAGCGGGAAAAGTGCGGCTGCGGTCAGCTGATTACGCACCTTTTTACTCTTCAGATCGTAATCGGCGTACCAGCCCTCTTTGTCATTCCACAGGTGGCTCTCCATCGCTTTTTGTCGCGCATTCGCCAGTGCTTCATATTTGCTTGCACCGTCGGCATCTCCCGCTTCCTGGCTCGATTTTGCCAGCAGTTTTTCCATCTTGAACATCAGTGCATTCAGGTCAACAGGAACGATGCTGGTGGTGCGGATCGTGCCAAGCTTCTGCGGATCGTCCATCCAGCGCGAACTGAAATCCCAGCCGGAGGCAGCTGCCGAACGCAGATCGCGATAGATTTCTGTCGCCGGGCGGTTCGGGTTACTTTTGGCGGTCGTGACGTCATCAAGCCACGATTCCGGGCGCGGGGTGTCTTTGTCATCCCAGTAGCGGTTGAGGATCGAACCGTCGTCCAGTTTCACCACCCGCTGATTAGCCTGACCCGGCTGCAACGTATCGACGCCTTCCATCCAGTAGGCATACTCTTTTTCCATCTGCGGACGATATTTTTTCAGCGCATCGCCGTCATGGGTTGCCAGCAGTTCCACCATCAGGGAGAAGAAAGGCGGCTGCGAGCGGCTCAGATAGTAGGTCCGGTTGCCGTTAGGGATATGACCCCAGATGTCAATCTCGTAGGCAAAGTTCGCCACCATATCGCTGATTTTGTCCAAGTGGTCGCTTTCCGCCAGCCCCAGCATCGTGAAGTAACTGTCCCAGTAATAGACTTCGCGGAAACGCCCACCCGGCACCACATAAGGCTTAGGTAGCGGCAGCAGTGAGGACCATTTTTCGGCGGTATCGGTGGTTCGCGTCAGGACGGGCCAGAGGCCATCGATATGCTCGCGCAGGCTTTGTCCGGAAGGGGGAACATATTTCTCGCCTTCGGTCGGTAAGCTGAAGTTCATTTCAACGAAGTGGCGCAGGTCAAAGCCGGACTGATTATGCTGCATACGGTAATCGGCCAGGATCGTCAGGGGATCGCTTTTAGGCACCGCGTCGGCAAAGGTTTTCTGATCGGGAAACAGCTTTGCGCTCTGTACATCGTTAAAGAGTGGACCGAGCAAAATATCTGGGGAAGGTTGTTGGCTGACCGGCTGATTTTCAGCGTAGCTGAGTGCGGCAACGCCAAACAGAGCGCCTCCCAGCGCAAGATGTAGAAGCGTAGGGCGCAGTTGAGGTCTTATCATCGGGTGTTCTCCTTTATTCACTGAGCAGCGTGGCCGCTGTCGTCAATCACCTGAAAACCTTAGACGAATATCGGCGGCTTCGCGTGTCAGATATCCCATTTTGCGCAGAACCAGACAATTTACCGTTGCGTTGAGAAGACGGTTATCGACGCTATTTCCATTTGTGGTAATTATTGTCGATCGCTAAATTATAAATATTAATAATATTATATATAAAAGATAATAATAAAATAAAAGACACATTGCAGGTTCATGTAATACACAGTGTGATCGTCGAGAGGTAATTCACGTCTTTATTTTGAACAATGTCCTTTCGCGATCACATTAAGTAAAAATCATAACTCTTTAAAGAAAAAACATAATAGATACCTTGGCGATGATTGGGCGAAATACAGCGGGTTACTTTTGGCTATCAACCATTATTTATCAGGAAGGAATCTATGAGAGTAAAATATCTTGCTCTGATTGTGAGTGCGCTTTGCTCAACCGGCGTCATGGCGGCAAAAAATAACGTCAGCCTGGAAGATAAACTGGCCCAGCTTGAAGCGCGTCTGGAAAGTGCAGAGAGCCGTGCAACGAACGCTGAAGCGCAAATACAGGCATTGCAACAACAGCAAACTACCCCGATTAACAGCGTGCCGACCGTCGCCGTCGAGTCAGCTGAGCCGGTTTCATCCTCAGCGATACCTAAGCTCACGCTTTCTGGTTTCGGTGATATTAAATTTTATGGCGATGTCGAATTTAATATGGATGCGGCCAGTAAAACAGGGGCGTTGACCTCAATAAAAACCAGTGCCAATGAAAACTGGGCCTCCGGGAATAATGAACGCTGGGATATCAATGGCCGTATATTATTAGGCTTTGACGGCTACCGTCGCATGGATGACGGTAATTTTGCAGGTTTCTCCGTTCAGCCATTGGCGGATCTCACCGGCAGTATGTTCCTCGATGATGCTGCCTTCTTCTTTGGTAATGAGAATAACTGGCAAATTAAAGTCGGACGCTTTGAAGCTTACGATATGTTCCCGTTAAATCAGGATACGTTTGTTGAATATTCTGGCAATACCGCGAACGATCTTTATAGCGATGGCTACGGTTATATTTACATGATGAAAGAAGGGCGCGGGCGTAGCGACCACGGCGGCAACTTCATGATGAGTAAAACAATCGATAACTGGTATTTCGAAGTGAATACGTTGCTGGAAGATGGCAGCCAGCTTTACGTTGACCAGCAGTACCATGGCATCGATTTAGAAAATGAAAAGAACGTCGCTTATGTGCGTCCGGTCATCTCCTGGCAGGATGAGGCCTTCTCGGCGGCGGTAGCGATGGAGAAAAACCTCGTGACCAACGCCTACGGTTACTACGATAACTCGGGTAAATGGGTCGATCAGTCTGACCGTACGGGTTACGGGTTGACGATGACGTGGAATGGGCAGAAAAACGATCCGGATAACGGTCTGGTGCTGAACGCCAGCACCGCCTATATGGATGCCACCGATGAAACCGATTTTACCGCAGGCGTCAACGGGCTGTGGCGTAACTTTGAGCTCGGTTATATCTACGCACACAACCAGATTGATGAATTCAATACGGCGAATTTTGACGCCGACTGCGATAACGACTGTTGGGTCACCGATCCTGGCGATTACGACATCCATACCCTTCACGCGTCGTACCTGTTCCCGAACGTGATGAAGATGAAAAACTTCAATATTTATCTCGGTGCCTACGCCTCCTGGGTGGAAGCGCATCCGAACGAGGGCGAGTCAAATAACGACGATCGCTACGGCGGCCGCGTGCGTTTCAAATACTACTTCTAAGCTGGCTACTCGTCAGACTTCTTCGGAAGTCTGACGGATCTCCCGCAGCGTGCCTGGCGCCTGTCCAACGATGCGTTTAAACGCCCGGCTAAATGCCGCCAGCGACCCATAGCCCAGCCGCAATGCCACCGTTTCAATCGCCTGATGCTCGTGCCGAATATACTGCACCGCCAACCGCATGCGTAACTCGCTCAAATACTTTGCGGGCGTGGTCCCGGTGGCGGACAGGAAACGTTCGGCAAACACCGAACGGGACGTACCCGCTTCTTTGGCAAGCTCCGCCACGCTCCAGTTCACACCGGGCTGCTGATGCATCGCGTAAATCGCCCGGCTCAGACGCGGATCGCGCAGCACCTGCACCCAGCCGGTGGCCTTTCCGCAGCCTGCTTCAACCCACCCGCGGACGATAAGCGCGGCGACCACATCAGCAAGACGCGCCAGTATTCCCGCAAATCCGACCTGGCGGGTCATCGACTCGCGCTCCATAGCCGCCAGCAGCGGATGGATTTCCGGCCAGGTCGACATCAGACGGCTCACCATCATCACTTCGGGCATCGCTTTAATCAGCGGCTGCATCCCGCCCAGCTCGAAATCCATACACCCGCTGAATATCACCGTCTTATCGCTGTCGGGACATGACTCGCACCGGATGGCAGAAACCGAGTTGCAAATCGATTCGCTGGGAAACGCGGACACCGGCGTAATAGCGGCCTGTTCATCTGAGAGCAACGCGTGCGAATTCCCGTTGGGAATAAACAGCGCATCGCCATTGTTCAGGGCAAAGGTCGCGCCGCTCTCCATACGCAGCAGTGCCGTTCCCTGGCTAACAAAATGAAATTGCGCCTTGCCTGGTACGTAGTTGAACGCCACGCCAAAAGGCGCGTGGGCTTCGATACGGCGATATTTCACCCCGGAAAGCCGCATCCCACGCAGAAGCTCGCTGATCAAATCGGGTGACTGAACGGTCATTGGCATAACTCCGGACGAATAATCAATAAGTGAAGATTATATGTCATAGATCGTCCACAGGGAACGCTCTATGCTTCGTGACGGTTGTCACATTTTCTAACGGGAGAGTAACAGATGAATTCATGTATCGCGGCGAGTGAGGCTATCGCGCCCACAAAACCCGCCTGGCGAGCCGTCTATTCACTGGGATTGGGGGTATTCGGCCTGATTACGGCAGAGTTTTTACCGGCCAGTTTATTAACGCCGATGGCGGCCAGTTTAGGCGTAACGGAGGGGATGGCAGGCCAGGCGGTAACCGCGACGGCGCTGGTGGCGCTGGTGACGGGATTATTGATTACCTCCGCGACCAAAAGCATCGACCGCCGCTGGGTACTGATGTTTTTCTCGATCCTGCAAATCATCTCCAGCCTGCTGGTGGCCTTTGCGCCGACGCTAAACGTATTGCTGTTTGGACGCTTGCTGCTTGGCGTAGCCATCGGTGGATTCTGGGCCATGTCTACCGCTACGGCAATGCGGCTGGTACCTGCCGACAAAGTGCCGAAAGCGCTGGCGGTGATCTTCTCCAGCGTGTCGATTGCCACCGTGGTCGCCGCACCGCTCGGCAGCTATCTGGGAAGCCTGATTGGCTGGCGAAACGTCTTTATTCTCTGCATTGTGCCGAGCATTGTGGCGCTGCTGTGGCAGCTCTGGGTATTGCCATCAATGAAGCCAGAAAGCAGCGGTAGCCTGGGAACATTGTTACGGGTGTTGCGTCGTCCGGGAATGATCGGTGGTCTGCTGGCGACGGTGCTTATCTTCAGCGGACATTTCGCTTTCTTTACCTACCTGCGTCCGTTCCTGGAAACCGTTGGGCAGGCAAGTGTTGAGACTATTTCCCTGATTTTGCTCGGTTTTGGACTCGCCAATTTTGTCGGCACCTCAATTGCTGGTTATTTACTGGCGCATAATTTACGCCTGACGCTGGCGCTGGTACCGTTTGTGATGGGGATACTGGCGCTGACCATGGCGGTCTATGGCCATCTGGCGCTGCTGGACGGTTTACTGGTCGCGCTGTGGGGCTTTGCCTTTGGTCTGGTGCCGGTAGGCTGGTCAACCTGGCTTGCGACAACCGTTCCTGATGAAGCCGAAAGCGCGGGCGGATTGCTGGTGGCATCCATTCAGTTTGCTATCGGTGCAGGTGCGGCGGGCGGCGGGGCGATATTTGATCTCAACGGAGCCAGCGGCGTGTTCGCGGGTAGCGGCCTGCTGCTGGTCTCGGCGATGGTGATTGTATTGATGGGCGTGAGGGTTAAAGCGGAATAAATGAGAATGCCACACCCGAGGACGGGTGTGGCAAAGGTAAGTTACAACCCTTTCTTATCCATCAGCACCGCCAGATCGACCAGACGGTTTGAGAATCCCCATTCGTTGTCATACCACGCCAGGATCTTGACCATATTGCCGCCAATCACCAGCGTCGACAGCCCATCGATAATGGACGAACGTGGATCGCCCTGATAATCGCTCGATACCAGCGGCTCATCGCTGTAACCCAAAATACCCTGCAACGGCCCGGAAGCGGCGGCTTCACGGAAGGCGTTATTCACCTCTTCAACCGTCACGTCCCGACCGAGCGTAACCGTCAGGTCGACAATCGACACCACCGGAACCGGCACACGCAGCGAATATCCCGTCAGGCGACCGTCCAGTTCGGGGATGACTCTCCCCAGTGCCTTAGCGGCACCGCTGGAGTAAGGCACAATCGACAGTGCGGCGGCGCGAGCACCACGCAGGTCTTTCTCCGGCTGATCGTGTAGCACCTGGCTATTGGTGTAGGCGTGAGTGGTGTTCATCAAACCGTGTTCAATCCCGAAATGCTGATGCAGCACCTGCGCCGCCGGAGCCAGCCCATTTGTGGTACAGCTCCCGTTGCTGACCACGTAATGTTTTGCCGGATCGTAGAGCGTGTCGTTCACCCCCAGCACAATCGTCAGATCGTCGTTTTTACCCGGCGCGGAAATGATGACGCGCTTCGCACCACCGTGCTCGATGTGTACCGCGGCTTTCTCGCGTTCGGTAAAGAACCCGGTGGCCTCGATGACAATATCGACGTCAACGTCGCGCCACGGGATGTTCGCCGGGTCACGTTCGCTAAACACGGTGATCCGTTGACCATTTACCTGCAACGCGCCGTCAGCGGCCTCGACGGTTCCCGGTAGGGTGCCGAGAAGGGAATCGTACTTCAACAGGTGAGCGAGCGTTTTGCTGTCTGTCAGATCGTTAATTGCCACAATCTGAAGATCTGGATTGCCGAGGGCGGCGCGTAAAACGTTGCGCCCAATTCGACCAAAACCGTTAATACCGACCTTAACCATGATCCACTCCTTATCTGTGATTTCTGTGTTCACAGTAGGCGTCATCTGAAGTGGCGTAAATGACAAAAAAGGATCACATTACGCCATCTTGCGACAGTGGAAGCGCTGGCGATACTCGCCTGGGGTCAGATGGAGCTGTTTTTCAAAGACTCGGCGCAGGTTAATGCTGCTGCCAAAGCCGCTTTTTTCGGCAATCAGCTCCAGCGAATCGGTGCTTTGCTCCAGCAACTGCCGGGCTGCGGCCAGGCGCGCTTCGGTAACATAGCGTGCCGGGGATGCACCTGTATCACGGGTAAATACGCGGGTAAAATTACGGGGGCTCATGGCCGCCTTTTCTGCCAGATTCTCGACGCACAAATCGGCGGTCAGATTTTGCAGGATCCAGGTTTGTAACGCGCTAAGGGGACCTGAAGCGCCAGACTGTTGCAGGTTATAACGGCTGAATTGTAGCTGACCACCGGGGCGGCGCAGATACATCACCATATCTTGTGCAACGTCCCGAGCAAGGGTGAAGCCGTAGTCCTCTTCCACCAACGCCAGGGTTAAATCGAAGCCAGAACTGACCCCGCCGGATGTCCAGACGGAGCCGTCCTGAATATACAGCGGACCCCCTTCGACTTTCACCTTCGGATACATCACTTGCAGGGTTTCCAGCAGCCGCCAGTGGGTGGTCGCCCGGCGACCGTCCAGCAGACCCGTTTGAGCCAGCAACATCGCACCGCCGCATATGGAGGCCACGCGACGGGCATGTGGTGCGGCCAAGTGCAACCAGTCCACCACGGCGGTGCTTTCGAGGTCATTCATGCCACGCCCGGTAATGATTATGGTATCAAGCGGCTCCCGGGGATCGAGCTCAGGCAGGCGATAGTCGGCCAGCAGGTTTAACCCGGACTGGCCGTGGATCACCTGATGGGGCTGAGGGGTGGCAATCATAGTGCGGTAGCGGGCATGCCTCGGGCCTTCCGGGTGCAGACGGTTGGCCTGCATCAGAATGTCGGCGATACCGGCGGCCTCAAACAACATACCGCCGTCGGGAACGATAATCAGGATTTTCTTCATGTCCTGAAAAGTATCTTCATTACAAAATAAGTCAAGCGGGTTTACCGCTACGCTAATGCGTAGCTCAGCCCGGCGAACGCCACCATCCCGACGATGACCGTAGCAAACAGGCTGCGGGTGACGATACCGGCAACGGTCGCGGCAATCGCGGCCAATAAGGAAATGCTCACGCCCGAACTGGTCAGCGCGGGTTTACCGACAAGTTCCGCAGTGATAATCGCTGCCATAATGGCAGAGGGAATAAAGCTCAGCCACTGCTGCACGACTGGGGCCAGCCGAAAACGTGACAGCAGCAAAATCGGCACCGTTCGCATCAGCGCGGTGACCAGTGCCGCAGCAAAAATGGCCAGCAGGATGTTCCTTTCCATTTTATTTCACTCCCTTGAAAAAGAGGCGCAGGCCCAGGGTCGCCAGCGTGGCAGAAACCGATGCTGCCACAATCACCACCACGCTGATATCCGTGTGGCTTGCGGTGAGCAGGGTGATGACAACGGCGGCAGCAATACTGAACGATTCCAGCGCCTTACGACGGCTGGCAAACCAGATCATCAAGACCAGACCAATAAACATCGACACCAGGCTAAAGCTCAATCCCTCCATTAATGATGGCGGAAGGGCGGAGGCCAGCCCTGCGCCCACGATGCAGGCAAGGATCCAGTTAAGCCAGGCCGCGATGTTGAGGCCGAGCATCCAGGCAAACGGCACCTTGCTTTGCTGGCTACCGTGCTGAACCGCCACGCCGAAGGTTTCATCGGTCAGCAGCAGGCCGCTGACGATCTTCTGGCCGGTGCTGTAGTCGCGAAAAAACACGCTCATCGCGGAGCTCATCAGCAGATAGCGAAGGTTGACCAGGAACACGCTCAGCACCACAGAGGCCACTTCAGCGCCGGTTGCCCACAGGGAGTAAAATAAAAACTGGGCTGAACCGGCGTAAAGGGCGCTCGCCAGCAGCGCGGTTTGCAGCGTCGTAAACCCAGAAAGCGTGCCGATGGCACCTGCGGCAAAGCCAATGCTCCAGTAGCCGGGGATCGTCGGTAGACATGCCGTCACTCCCGCGCGGAATTCAGCGCGGGCCTCGTCGCGTTGCGCGGCCCTTATTTTCATCAACATCAAATTGTCCCATCAAATTCATTCACTGAATGATAATCTTAATAATTAGCAAAAATCGATATAGTAAAATCCTGCTCATTGGCAAAATTATTGATCAACAGAGGCTTAAGGCATAACGGTGGCGAAAAAGACGCGGGACGATATCAAACTCTGGCGAGACGGCGCGCTGCATGGCGGGATGGAGATCCTTCGCGCCTCCTGCTACGAGCACAGCTATCCTGCCCATTTTCACGATGAGTTTGTGATTGCCGCGTTTGCCCGGGGCGCACAGCGCACGCGTATTTGTCGGGAAAAAGGCATTGCCGCGCCCGGTACGGTGATGGTGATTGCGCCAGGCGAGGTGCATACCGGCGAAGCCGTACAGCGTGATGAAGGCTGGGATTATTGCGCGTTTTATCCTTCACAAGCACTGGTGAATGAGGTGGGCGAAACGGTGCTTCGTGGCCGAGGGGCGGTCAATTTTGGCTCAGAAGGAATGCGGCACGATCCACAGATGGCCCGCCGCTTATTACAGGCCTCCGCAGTATTAAGCGAGAGCAAGGATCCACTGGAAAAAGAGTGCGTGATGTACCGGGTGATGAACCAGCTGGTGGGGCGCTATGGCGAACGCACCGTGCACAGCGGCCGGCAGGCGATGTTGCGCGCGGATATTAGCCGGGCGCTGGACTACCTTCAGTGCCGCTATCAGCAGTCGGTCACGGTCAAAGACGTCGCCAGCGTGGCAGGGCTCAGTGAGTTCTATTTTATGCGTACCTTTCAGGCCATCACCGGGCTGTCCGTGCACCAGTATTTAACCCAGTTGCGGCTGGTTCGTGCGAAAGGGCTGCTGGCAAAGGGCGTCAATGCGGCGCAGGTGGCAACGGACGTGGGGTTCTTCGATCAAAGCCATTTAATTAAACACTTTCGCGCGCATTTTGGCACGACGCCGGGCGTGTTTGCCGCGGCGTCGGCGTAACGGGCTTACAACGCGACAATCTCTTTTGAGCGCAACACCACTCGCACGGGGACCGACTTATACGACGGCGTGCCGCTCTCCTTATCAAGATAATCCAGCGGCACCAGCACGTTTGCCTCGGGATAATATGCCCCGACGGTGCCGGATGCGATGCTATACGCCACCACTGTCATTGCCTCCAGACGCAAATCGCGGCCCGGCAGGGCGGTGGTAATATCTACGCAGTCGCCGTGTTCCAGGCCCCGCTGCGCCATGTCTGCTTCGTTCATAAACAGCACATCCCGGCGACCAAACACCCCGCGGTAGCGATCGTCCAGCGCGTAAATCGTGGTGTTGTACTGATCGTGGCTTCGCAGCGTCACCAGCCGCAAGATGTCTTCGCCTGTACCTTTTTGATTCTCTTCGACCCCGGCAAAAACGGAAAACATGGCTTTACCGGTCGCGGTCGGCCAGAGTCGTTCGGTTGGCGGCAGCGGCATCCGGAACCCACCGGGGATCCGGATGCGTTCGTTGTAACGCTCGAAGCCGGGCAGAGTTTTTTCAATGAGGTCGCGGATAAGATCGTAATCAGCCACCAGACCCGCCCAGTCGACCTGGCTGTTTGTCAGCGTCGCCTTTGCCATTCCCGCTACGATCGCCGGTTCTGAGAGCAGGTGCGGCGAGGCGGGGTTGAGATTACCGGCGGAGGCGTGAACCATCGACATGGAATCCTCAACGGTGATGGACTGCTTGCCGGTGCGCTGAATATCCAGTTCTGTCCGGCCCAGACAGGGGAAGATAAACGTTTCTTTACCGGTCAGCAGATGCGAGCGGTTCAGTTTCGTACCGACATGAACGCAGAGATCCAGCGTTCTCATTGCCGGAAATACCCGCTCGTGCTCGGGCATGGCGACCGCAAAGTTACCGCCGAGGCAAATCAGTGCTTTCGCCTCTCCGCCGATCATTGCCTGCGTGGTTTGTACCGCGTCGTGCCCATGGTGCGAGGGTGGAACAAAACCAAATACTTCTTCCAGCCGGGCCAGGAACGCCGCAGACGGTTTTTCCGTAATGCCGACCGTACGGTTGCCTTGTACGTTAGAGTGCCCCCGGAGCGGACAGATTCCCGCGCCGGGTTTGCCGATATTACCGCGCATCAGCAGCAGGTCGGCGATCAGGCGCACGTTTGACGTTCCCTTGTTGTGCTGAGTGATACCCATGCCGTAGGTGATAATAGTGGCCCGGGATGTGGCGTAGGCTTCGGCCACGGAGTGTAAATCATGCCGGGATAAGCCCGACTCGCGTTCAATAGCGTCCCACGATGTGGCGCGAATATCGGCTGAAAATTCGTCAAATCCCTGAGTGTGCGTGGCAATAAAATCGTCGTCGAGCACGCCACCGCGCTCCGCTTCCATCTGGAGCAGATGCTTCGCGATCCCTTTCAGCGCCGCGGCATCACCCCCGGCTTTCACCTGAAAATAGGTCGAGGCGATATTGGTCGAGCCATAGGTTGCCATTTCCACCACGCTTTGCGGGTCGGCGAAGCGTTCCAGCGCTCTTTCCCGCATCGGGTTGAAGACAATAATCGGCACCCCGCGACGGGCCAGCTCATGCAGCGTGCCCATCATGCGCGGATGGTTGGTCCCGGGATTATGGCCCATTGAAATCACCAGCTCGGTATGGTCGAAATCATCCAGGGAAACGGTGCCTTTACCAATGCCGATGGAACGCGGGAGTCCGACGCTCGTCGCCTCGTGGCACATATTGGAACAGTCAGGGAAATTGTTGGTGCCAAGCTCACGGGCATACAGCTGATACAGATAAGCCGCTTCATTGGAGGTCCGGCCAGAAGTATAAAACTCGACGGTATCGGGAGGCAGCTCACGCAGGATCTCACCAATGCGTGCAAAAGCCCGTTCCCATTCCACCGGCCGGAACGTGTCGCTTTGCGGATGGTATTCGAGGGGATGAGTCAGGCGGCCATATCCTTCAAGCTCAAAGTCGCTTTTGGCCAGCAGTGCAGTGACGGTGTTGTTGGCAAAAAATTCTGGCGTCACGCGTTTATTGGTGGCTTCCCACGTCACCGCCTTTGCGCCGTTTTCACAAAACTGGAAGGTGGATTTATGTTCTTTATCGGGCCACGCGCAGCCCGGACAGTCGAAGCCATCAGGCTGGTTGGTACGCAGTAGCGTGGCAGGGGCGTCCAGCGTATCCATCTGAGTACGCACCGCAATTGCCGTCGCTTTTAATGCACCCCAGCCGCCCGCAGGGCCGTCATAATGGCGGATCCCGGGGACGGCACGTTTTGGGTTGTTCTTATTGTTCATTGGCACTCCCGTGGCGTTTTTGTAGAGTCTACACCGCAAGAGTTAACGAAATAACAACAAAATTGCATCAATATTAGTTAAAGGTGACCAGCATCTCCGCTGCGGCATCCACCGCGCCGGTAGGCAGGGCGTTGCCTGCGGAGCACAGCCGCCATGTCACCTGGTTGGTGAAGGTTTTGCTGGATTCGGCGCTGGTTATCGCGCCGATCTTGACCGTCGTGTTATTAAAGGGCAGGCCGGTTGAGGCGGTGCATATGCCGCTGCCCGTGACGCCGTTATCGATTTCGCCCGTGATATAGCCTCCGCCCTGGTTCAGGGCTAACCTGGCAGCGTTACCTGATTCCAGTCCGGACAGCGCGCGGAATTGCAGGTTGATGTTGGCATTGATTCTGTCCGATGCCTGGCCGCAGGTGGCCACCAACGGGTAGGAGAGTGAGGACAGTTCAGCACCTGTCTTCACGTCGCGCATCACGCTCTGAAAGTTAATGGCCGTCGGCGTATTCACCGTGCATTCCAGCGTGGAGATGCGCAGGGTAATGTTTGAAGGCAGAATCGAAACGGTGAGATCGCCCTCCGTTATTCTTGAATAGCTTCCGAAATACATCGCAGGCACGGTGACCTCTGCATTTTTTTGGTTCCCATCAGCGACGATAGCCCAGGTTCCCGCCAGCGTCGCCGTCCTGTTTCTTGAGCCACTGTAAAAAACGCTATTGTCGGTCATGGAGGGAGGTAAGCACCACTCGTAACCAGTCGGCGACGTTGTGCTTGCCCCCGCCGACGTAGAGCCTTTCGTCTGCGGAAGGCCGACAGTCCCTGTGAGGGTTTCATAGGTTCCGTTATAGCGATAATAGGTTGCTGTGCCGGTCGCACGGGGAACAAGTCCCGCACCGGAGGTGCCCAAAGGCAGGGCCATATAGCCGCCAATTTGTTTCAGGTCACTTTGACCCATACACGCGCCTCTTGAATTAGACACGGACAGGAGTCCAAATCGTGTCCTCAGCTCACTGTTTTGTAACGGGCCGCTTTGCGTCTTATTAAAGGGCATGCCCTCCCAGACCACGCCGCTGCCTTTACCGATAGTGATCACTTCGGCTGATACGGAGGGCGCCAGCGATGCTGCCAGCGCCAGCAGGCTCAATTTAAGGATATTATTTTTCATTTTATGACTCACAATCGACTTTAAGGGAACGCACCGGGTTATTTTCTGACACCTTTGCGCGGGCCAGGTTGAAGTCTGCCCGGCACTGCTGATCCACGCTCGCGCCCCATACTGCGCGCAGGCGGCCCTGCTCGGGAAGACCGCTCAACCAGACCTGACCGGCGTCACCCATGATGCCGTTGCGATCCTGACCGTCGTCGCCCTCAAGCGTCACCAGCGTGCCAAAGGGAACGGGCCGACCGGCGCGGGTGAGGGTGATAAGCGCCTGATAGCCGACGCGGGTATTGAATCCAGCCTTCACGACGGCTCCTTTGGTTGGATAGACGTTGACGCTGTTGTGCGTCATGTCAACGTTGTCCGGGAGCGTCGCCGGGTTGAGCGTGATGGCGTTTTGCTGATAGGCGGAAAGATAAGGCACCACCGCGTAGCCGCGGCTGTCGGTACGCACGTTTCCGGCCATCACCTCCATATCGTTCGCG
Organism: Enterobacter sp. SCRI0065; assembly: GCF_059766475.1. Classification (NCBI taxonomy): domain Bacteria; kingdom Pseudomonadati; phylum Pseudomonadota; class Gammaproteobacteria; order Enterobacterales; family Enterobacteriaceae; genus Enterobacter; species Enterobacter sp. SCRI0065. Next base: position 833,750 of record NZ_JCBAJB010000002.1, read on the forward strand.
TCGGGCGCGCTGACCAGGGCCACCGAAGTGCCCATCTGTTGGCCCAGCGTTACGCCGCCAGCGTGGATTAAGAGGCCGCCGTTTCCGCTAACGTTAGCCGCGCTGTTGGTCCGGCTGCGGCTGTAGCCGCCGCTTACCATCCCTTTGGTGCCCTGCCAGCCGAGGTTAAGCGTGCTGGTCGCGGCGTCATCGTGGCCATTGCTCCAGCCTTCCATCACGCTGTACGACAGATGGTCGTCCAGCCCCGTGCCGCTTACCCCGGCCTGCTGTGTCACGCCGCCCCGGCTGTTGTGCGTCGCCTGGTAGTTGGCATAGCTGCGATTCACAGCCTGCGCCGGGCTAAACAGGCTGAAAGGCACCTGAACGTTCAGGGAAAGCTGGCGGTTTTGCGGCCAGGTGTCGCTGGATTTTACCCGATCGATGCTGTAGGCCAGACCATAGCTGATGCCGCGCAGGGTGGTGTTATAGCCTGCGGACAGGGCGGTGTTGCTCTCTTCCTGTCCCCAGTAATCCTGCCGCGATCCTGACAGATACAGCGATCCATAGTTGCCTAACTGCTGGCTCACTCGCACTTCAAATACCGAACGCTGGCGTGCCAGCGCCCACGGAACCTGATCTTCATTGAGCCGATAGCCCGTATTGTTGAAGTCAGCAAAGCTGAGGTAATTTTGCGTGGAGTATCGGTAGGCTGTCAGATCGACCGACGTGCCGGTGCTGAGCAGGCTTTTCGCATAGCGCGCGCGGTACGACTGCCCGCTTTGGCGCTGCCCGGCGCTCAGCGTGGCTGATGACGTGGTTACGTCAGCAGAAAGCGCGCCCAGCGAACCCAGCGATATGCCGCTTCCGACGACCACGGAGGCGTAGTCCCTGGCCATCAGCCCGCCGCCGTACAGCGTCACGTTTTGCGGCAAGCCATACATCAGGGTGCTCAGAACAAAGTCGGCCTCGCGGGAACCGACGGTGACGCCGCCGTGATAGCGTCCGGCGGTAATCTCATATCGGAGACCGCCGGGGCGCAGCATGACCGGCAATGCGGAGTAGGTTTGCGTCCAGGTGCGCACGCTGCCGTCCGCTTCGGTCACGGTGACGGTTAAATCGCCGCCCTGGCCGGTCTGGTACAAATCGTCAATCCGGAACGCGCCGGGGGCCACGTAGCTCTGATAAACCACGTTGCCGTTCTGGCTAATGCTGACGCGGGCGTTGCTCTGCGCAATACCGGTGACGACCGGCGCAAAGCCTCGCAGGCTCATGGGCAGCATATCTTCGCTGGAGCTTAGCTTGACGCCGCGAAACGGGATGCTGTCGAAGACATCGTTGCTGGTATAGCTTTCCCCCGCGAGAATATCTGAACGCCAGGCGCGAATATCCCGTTGCAGATAGGTATTCGAAAACTGCGTTTTCTGGTAGCGCTGGGAATCATCGTTACCGTTCTGGCTTTCATTGCGGGTGTAAGTGACATCGCTGCGCAGGCGCCACGCCTGCCAGTTCAGCCCGCTGCGGAAGCTGGCGAAAAGGTTGGTCTGGTCGCTGTCGCTTTGCCCCAGCTGCCCGTCCTGTCGGCTATGGCCCGCGTTCAGGGAATAATTCAGCAAAAAGGCAGGAATGCCGTCGTCCCACAGGGCCGGATCGACCGATCCTCTGGCGTCGGGCTTCATGGCAATCTGAGGAATGCTCAGTTCCAGGCGCTGCTGCGGGAAGTCGAAATTCACGCGAGCCTGGGGAATGAGCGTCGTCAGGTCGTCCACGGGCTGGTCTTCGGGCAAGCCGCTAAAGGCAGGCAGCGCCACGGTATTCACGCCCATTTCAGACAGCAGGGCAGGGGTTAGCTCAGGCATCACCTTTCCGCCTGGCCCGGCAGAAAAGACCATACTGCGCTGGCTGTACTCTTTTTGGTTAACGAATACGGTAACCAGATAGGTACCCGCCGGCGTGTGCCCGGCCGTTTCAAAGGCGCTGAGATCGGTAATTACGGTCTGGCCGCCCAGAGAAAGTAGCGCGGGATCGAAGTAGTCGCGAGCCCAGACCTTCGGGACGGCGGAATCAAGCAGGCTATCGGCCAGCAGCGCAAGGAGCGCGGCGGCAAGAGGATGTATTTTCATTATTTTTAAGCTTTTCGATAAATGAATTAATCAGCCGACGCGGATCGGTCGGTTCACAGAGGCTGGTTGAAGTCCGGCGTATCCCATCCGTCTTCATCGATCAGTCGCCACGTCACGCTGGCACCAGAGGATGTGTCAATGGGGTAGGACCGTTGGCCGAACGGCGGCACCATAAGGCGCAGGCCCGCTTTGCCCAGTTCGGACGCACCCGAAGCAAGATGCGAAAACGTCAGCCAGTATGGCGTGGGGTTGGTGGCAACCAGGTCATGACCTTCCCTGTGAAACTTCAGCTTGGGCGCCATCTCCTCAACGGCGCGGCGCTTGAGGCCGTCGGGGCGATAGAACAACTTGAGGTTGCTCACGACGGTCATCACCATTTTTCCCTGCTCCGACTTCTGCGGCTGTACCGGCATCGCCTTCATCGAGATAAAAAATACCGATTCCCGATCCTGAGGCAGCGGAACGTCGTTGCGGCGAATGCGCAGGGCCAATTCGCCGTTGGCTTCAATGCGTGAAAGGGGCGGCGTGACGACGAAAGGTATCCCGGGCTCGCCCTGCCAGTGCAGATCCACGTCGCCCGTTGCGCTATCCACCGGGCGAAGCCAGGACTGCACCAGGTAAGGCGAAGGGCTGTTGTTATGGGCGGTCAGGGAAACGCCCTGCTTATCATGGGCGGAATAAATCACCCGCAGGGTGTAAAAGGAGATGCCCTGCGGGGCGCTTTCCGGCGCCGCGAGCACGCTTGGGCCCATGCCCATTAACAGGAGGGCCGATATTATTTTAAGAAGACGCGTCATGATTCGTTATCCGGAGTTCTCAGAGTGTTTGTTGACAGCTGCCGGACAGGCCGCCGTAGTCGGTAATGGTTTGCCAGCTCGCCCGCGTTGCCCGGCCTGGTGATGTCAGAGACAGGTTGCTGTGCGGTGCCACCATGGCTGGCTGCTGCGTCAAATCGACTGCCTTACCGTCCAGCGACAGTTCGCCCAGCGTCTGAAAGTAGGGCGTAGGATTAGTCACGCTCACGCCCTTATCGTCGCGGCGAATGGCTAACCGACAGGCCGTATCGTCGTGCGGGGCGCTCATTCCACGCGGTCGATAAAAAAGCTTCAGCACAAAGCGCATGCCGACCGACAGCCGACCCCGGTCGATCAGGGGCTCGTCCTGCGAGGGAATGGCCGAAACGGAGAGGTAAAACAGCGATTCCCGATCGGCGGGCAGGGAATGATCCTGCGGCAAAATGCGCAGCAGCTGTCGGCTGTCACCTTTCAGGGAGAAAAGCGGCGGCGTCACGATAAAGGGCACAGGCGCGCCCTTTGAGGTGTCATCAGTCGAGGCGATCTGGGTTTGAATCAGCCAGGTTCGACTGCCGGAGTTCTCAACGGTGAGGTTTTGCGCGCTGTCGCCGGCAGAAAAAATCACCCGAGTCTGATTCAGGCGTATGCCACCCTGATCCGCATGAGCACAGGACAGGTTAAGCATCAGCGCCGCGCCCAGCGCGCCGCAGAGAGAAGCCAATCTCATCGCATCCTCACTGATAGGCAAAAATGAACATCAGGCTGGCGGTGACAACACCGGTTCCAACGTCCGCGCAGCTTTGTGAACTGATGCAGCTTGCGGCGGCGTAAAAGCCCAGCGTCTGATCGACGGGTTTTTTACCCACATCTGCCAGCGGTAAGGTTGCTCCGCTACGAAGCTCCGCCAAGCCGTAGCCTGGCTCAGCGTCGGTCTGGAAAACCATGATGCCCATACCCGGTGCGGAGTTTGCCTGCCGAAAAAGCCACTTATTGTCCTGGCTTACGCCCGGGCCGGTCACCGCGACCATGGGGGTGAGGTTGCTTGCTCCCCCGCCCGTACACTCGGTCACCGAAAGCTGAAAAGGCTGTGCAGAATAGAGCCGCTGCGGCGCCAGGCTCGACAGCGAAACGTCGGGCAGCCTCAGCGCACTTTTGTCCAGGTTAAGGGTGCAGGTTCCGTTGTACAGCATGGCGGAAAAGTTAAGCGTCACGGCGGAAACGGTTTGGGGGAATAAGCAGCACAGGCTAAGCGCGGCTGCTATCGGCACGTTAAGGAACGCTGGTGCTAAACGCATCGGTGCCTCCGGTGTCGTTAATCGTCTGCCATTCCACCCTGGTGTTGGCCGTGAGCGGTGTTTTTAAAGGCCAGGTATTGCTGCCGCGAGGGGCGATCATCAGCGCGTTGGGTGTATCCAGCGCCAGCTTGACGCCATTCGCTTTCAGCGAGGTCAGGCTGACAAAGTAAGGTGACGGGTTGGTCACCATCAGGCCACCCTGTACGCGCGCGAAGCGAAGGCCGCGCTGAGCGTCCACGGAAGAACCTTTCAGGTCTGCCGGGCGGTAAAACAGCTTGATGATGTTACCCACCCCAAAACGGGTGCTTCCTTGAATCCCCCCTTCGTTTTGCGATGCCGTGGACGTTGTGCTTGCCGGGATGGCAGTGGCATGCAGATAAAAGATGGACTCACGGTCGGTCGGCAGCGACGCGGGGTTCCTGGCAATACGCAGTTGGTTGATGCTCTGGGGCTCAAGCCGGAACAGCGGGGGCGTCACGGTGAACGGAGCGGGTGTGCGGGTGTCCTGCGTACCGCTGACGGCAGCCTGAACCAGATAAGGGGTACTGGACTGGGTATTGCGCACGGCTACGCTGATACTGGCGGCTTTCTCAGGATAAATGAGTCGGGTGGCGTTAATGCCAAAGCCATCTGCCCAAACTGGAGTGGTGATGCCAGGCGCGACGATCATCAACGCGGGCAAGAGAAAAAAACGCATCATACATCGTTCCTGAAAAGGCGGGCCACAGGCCCGCCGAAAGGTCATTAGTTGTAGACAAAGCTGAAGACAACCGGCGCGCTAACCATGCCGATATCTGGCGTGGTAGAAGTCGATGCCAGGCCAGCCTGCAGGCTCAGTGCTTTTCCGTTGAAGTCGCCCGCTGCCGCTGGGTCGGCTGCGGTGGCGATCAGCAGGTTGTCACCGGCGTTGATGTACTGGTTTGGCGCAGATACCGGGCTAATCATTACGCCGGTGTTGGTGCCGGTGCTGTTAAACATATTTGGGTTGCCGCCCAGCGTTTGTCCGGAAATCACCACTTTCGCCGTGTCGCCTGCCGCTTTCGGTGCTTCACAGTTGCTCAGGCCGACGGTGAAATTTTTCACGCTGCTGGCGACCGGCGTGGCAACGCCGGTGAAGCTGGATTTAGAAAAGTTACCCAGGTCCAGGCTGCTGTTCGAAACCGAAACGTCACAGGTCGCGGCGACAACGTTCGCCGTAATCGTCATTTGGGCGTTGGACGCCGCCATGGATACGCCGGAAGTTGCCAGCAACACTAAAGCGACAGGAGTCAGAGTGAAAATAAATTTACGCATGTTCATTACCTTATTTAAAAAAATTAAATCATCCTTTAGGAATAATTTGGCTATACTCAGAGTTACTCTCTACATTATTGCTGTGCTGCAATTTGCCGACATATTAGTAATTTTAAATATTTTTAAAATAGGACATTCCTTTTGTTTATTTCCCGTTGTCTGATAAAAATATCAAAAGCATTATTGATTGATGCATAACCATATGTATTATGGTGGTATTTTTAATTTTCCGGGAGCGATCGCAGAGTGGCCTTTTCTTGAATTAAATTTAAAAAAAAGTTAAAAAAACTTATAAGTTGAATCCTTTTATCGGATCAAGCATGCTACGCGGCCTTCATGCCTGTGATTTAAGAATGACTCAGAGCATATTGAAAAAATTAATGAATGGCGTAGAGCCGCGAGCTATTATGATGTGTAAGGCATTTTAAACATGTTAAAACCCACGGAGAACGGGGCGCTATGACCTTTACGATTGCCCAAACGGTTATATTCAGAAGTGAAGACGGGACGCTGTGGAGTATTGCACAACCCGATAAAAGGGTGGCGTTGACGACTATCCCCGCGCGGCTTTTTACCTATCTTTTGGATAACGCAGATAAAATTATTAGCCGAGAAGAACTGCTTAACAACATTTGGGAAAAGTACGGGCTTGAACCTTCGAACAATTCCGTGAATCAGTACGTGTCGTTGATTCGTAAATCGCTGGCCGAACTTGGGTGTGAAGGCGACATCCTTCAAACCCTTCCCAGAGTAGGTTTTTATATATCCGGAGATAAAGTTTTTTGTGATGAAGCAAAGCGTGAGGACGTTAAAAACCCGTCTGTTCCTTTATCTGCTGCCCAAAAAACGGGGAAGACAAGCCGCGGGCTTCGCAGGATAGTGGTGGCAATCAGTCTCATGATTTCAGCGTTTTTTATCGTCCAGCCTTTTAGTCAGGCATTAAGCCCGCTGGATTATGATTTCCCACACTCAAAACTTTTTGGCATTGGCTCAATTGGAGCCTGTCCGCTGTATAGCCTTAATAAAAGTCCTGCGGAAGTTTCAAAACGTAAGGAACAGCTCGCGCTGGGATTAGCCTCGTCGAGGCTGGCGTGCGTTCCCAACGCTGTGTTTATCTTTCAATCGAGCGAGCAGGATCTTTATCAAAATACCGGTCGCGTCTTTATGACACGCTGCATAAAAAATGACGATACGGAAACACACTTTTCTGACTGCAAGGCCATTTATGATTTTTCTGAATGAAAAGAAGCCCCGTACTCTGTGGCTGATTGCCCTCGCGCCAATTGTTATTGCCTTGCTGCTTAATGTTGTTCTGCGCCATTTTTATGAAAAGGAAAGAGGGCCAAAAGTGGACTGCACCTCTTATTTTTCTTCGTGGACGGATATCAAAACCGAAGGCGTGCTCACGCTGCACCTTGACGGCGAAGGGCATGGAAGAATTAATGTCTCCGCAACGGCTAAGGATGCGGCAGGGGCTAAACAGTATAAGCTGCTGCGCGATATCGACTTTGACTACCGCTACGAAGGTGAAGGTTATCTGGCTATGCAGCACCTGGCGGTGAGTAAAAAGGTGAGCGACACGATGCCGAACGAACGCTTCAACACCTCAATATTCGATTTTTCAGGCGAGGTAAGACGTCTGAGGCTCACCTCGCTCGACAATGGCTATATTATCTGGAACGCATTTTCGCCCGCGCTTATGTGCATCCAGGCTGATTAACGCCGTGTTGATTCGGGGGGCTGGCCAAACTTTCTGATATACAACTCATTAAAGTTTCTGGCCCCTCTTTTTCTTACCGCCTTCATCTTGTATCCGCTGATGGTTTTGGCCGATAGATTTAGTATGCGGGCAATATCCACCTGCGAGTAACCTGCAACAAGCAGCTCCAGAACACGCTGTTCGTTGTGAGTCGATCTCAGCATTTCGCCAACAATATCGCCAAAGATAACGTCCTCAAGCGCCTTCGGCCTAAGCGTTCCCACATTACCTATCAGAGCCTTCAAACTTTCATATGAGATTTTTTTATCCACGACACCGTCCGATAAGTGTCTGATAGCGGAAGAGAGCACTTCGATATTGGATGACAGCGTAATGATGTAGAGATCGTTTTTTTCTTTACGGCGCTGGTGCAAATATTTTATCAGGCCATAAGTATCTTTCGAATCACCATCGATAAAAACAATGTAACCTTCGCAGCGGCTGAAGGCGGTATTTTGTTCCTCAACCAAAGTTTGAATAAGACAGCTAAAGGCAAGCCGACTCAAAAAACATGAGTAGGGGGTATCAAGTAATTGCATAAAAACTTCCTGACTAATAATCGGATAAAAACGGCACCGGACAGTCAGCAATACACTGAGCGTGGCTTCGTTTCGATTGATGCAATAATCTACTCACAAAGCCATTCCCTGGTAACTTATAGTGCATTGTGCATTAATTATAGGTTTTAATGCTAAATTATAAACCCTAGGCTCATCAATCAGATTTAAATGCTTACGCAATTCGCTTCGCGGCATGAAGTTCGCTACATTTGCATCTGACTATTTTATTGAAGGCTCAATAATGACTATTGTTTTGCTTGAGCATATATAGCTCGTTGAAATTTCTGACGCCATGCCTTCGAATGGATCTAATTTTATAAGCACTGACGGTTTTAACAGAGATATTTAATAGCTGGGAGATTTCAGACTGCGACCGACCCGCAAGCAGCAGTTCCAGCACTCCGTTTTCTTTATGTGAAACCTTAAATATTTCACCCAGGATATCGCCGAATACGTTATCCGACAGGTGCTTAGGTTTCGATCTGAGCATCGAACCGATCAGTTCCTTCAGCTCACAGTAGGTTATTTTCTTTTCAATGACATAATCAGAAAGATGCCAGATGATGGGGGAGCATTTCCTATCCTGCGAGATAAGAGTGACCATATAGACCACTTTTCCCTTCCTTCGCATCTCATATACTGATTTCAGGACATTGTGAATGCCATGAGCATCACCGTCGACAATGGCAATATAGCCTTTTATCAGTTCAGTATCTTCCCGGATAGAGTCCATAATAGATTGAAAAGCAACCTGACTTAATGCACAGCAATAATTTGTATTCATCAAAATCATCAGAATACTGACCTCCTGGTAAAAAACGTCCCATCCAAAGCGTGCGCAAATAGGGCGCTGCTCAGGTAACCTTATTAATATCATTAACGATAACGAGTATATCCACGGGTATTCAAGGGCGTCAAATGTCCGCCTTTTTGCGCAGTGATGAGATTAAAACAATATTTTTATATATAAAATAGAAGGTTAGCGGTTCCGGGAATGAAAAATTCCGCTAAATTAAGATAAAGGGAAGGAAAAAATAGAAAGATCTGAAAGGCGAGCAATATAATGCCCGCCATAATATACTGCCAATAACGAACACGTTGATGAAGCGTTTACTTAATCTTGTCGATCCATTGAGTCAGCTTGCTTTCCGGTTTTGCATGGCAAATGTTAAGCAGGAGGGGAGCAGAAACGGTTTCAACATCTTCTAAATCGACATAGTCACCATCTTTATAATGTGTATCTTTATTGACTACCCAGAATGCCACCGGCGTCATCGCCTTTGGGTTCATATCAATATATTCCTGGCAGGTCATCGCATTCGGATCATTGCTCGCATTTGCATTCACTGTTTTTGCCTGCGCTGCACACGTCAAGGCTAATACAGTGGCCGTGAATAACATTACGTGAACTGTTTTTTTCATCATATTTCCATTTACAATAGTTGTGGGTTTAAAAAGTAGGTGTAGATTTCTGGTCATCCCACTGATGCGCTTTTAAAGGGTGGCTTTGCAAACCATACCAATAGCGTCAACACCAGGAAGATATGCGCTGACATATAAAATATGTCGTTGGCAGACATCAGCAGACTTTGCTGCGTGATTTGATCGTTGATATAGGCAGCAATTTGCTGCTGGCTAAATCCCATTCCCTGTAATTTACTAAATAGCCCAACCGACTGGGGATTAAAGGGCGTTATCGACTCTGTTAGCTGTGCGTGATGAAATGACTCACGACGACTCCAGAGCGTCATGGTTATCGTCGTGCCTATCGATCCCGACAGCGTCCGGAAAAAGTTGCTTAAGCTGGTGGCGGCGGCAAATTTCTCCGGAGCTAATCCCGAGAGAGAAATGGTGGTGAGCGGTAAAAAAAAGCAAGCGACGGCAAAACCCTGCAAAAACTGCGGTATCACCATCCAGGTGAAATCCAGCCCCAGATTAAAGGTGATTGCGCGCCAGTAAAAACAGACGGCGTACATAATAAAGCTGAACGTCACCAGGATGCGCATATCAATATTATTGCCGTAGCGTCCGATGAGCGGGGCGATCAGCAGCGGCATGATGCCAACGGGCGCATAGGCAAGCCCGGCGGAAACCGATGTGTATTCGTAGACCGTTTGCAGCAGCTGCGGCATTAACACAATGGCACCGGCATAAATTAAATATGAGCAGGCGATGCAAAGCACCCCGATACTAAAGTTTCGGGAACGAAACAGGCTAAGATCGATGATCGGGTTATCGTTGGTTGCTTCCCAGATAATTAGGGTAATAATCCCTATTACCGCGATGGCGGCCAGCACAATAATCGTGGTGGAATTAAACCAGTCCAGGTCTTTCCCTTTATCCAACATGATTTGTAGGCTACCCACGCCAATCACTAGCAGACTGAGGGCGATATAGTTAATTTTGACCGGTTCGGTCGGGGTCTCTCGGCCTTTTAACATAAAGGTGGTGAGGAAGACGACCAGAATCCCAATAGGAACGTTGATTAAAAAAATCCAGCTCCAGTGGTAATTATCACAAATATAGCCGCCGATAATTGGGCCAAAAATGGGGGCAATAATCACCGTCATCGACCACAGCGCCAGCGCAAGGTTACGTTTTTCTGGAGGATAATTACGCATCAACAGGCTTTGCGACAGTGGGATTAATGGACCCGCAACCAACCCCTGAATCACACGGCAGAAGATGAGCGTACCCAGGCTATCCGACATCCCACAGCATAGCGAGGCGAGGGCGAATAGCGAAACGGAGGATAAAAATGACCGACGCTCGCCAAAACGCTGTGCCAGACGGCCGGTAATGGGGATAGAAATCGCGTTGGCGACGCCGAATGAGGTAATCACCCACGTCCCTTCATCCGTTGAGGCACCAAGAAAACCGGAGATCGTCGGGATCGCCACGTTTGAAATCGTGGAGTCCAGCATCTGCATAAAGGTTGCCAGCGACAGGGAAATTGTCACCAGGATTAATGCAAACCCTTTTAGCGGTTGGGAAGCGTTAGTCATCATTAATCACTTCGCGTTAGCGTGGATGATACGGGTGATTTCACTGTTAACAGGCGACATGTCGATGACCAGGGCGCTGCTATGGTAAGCGGGCTTAATGCGCTGAGTGGACGCCAGCGACTGGCCGCTTTCATCGCCTTCTTTCAGCGTAACGTTGGCTGAAAGACCAATGCGCAGGGGATGTTCGGCAACTTGCCCGGCATCAAGCGTGATGCGCACCGGGAGTCGTTGCACAACTTTGATCCAGTTCCCGGTGGCGTTCTGGGCGGGCAGCAGCGAGAATGCGCCGCCGGTACCCATACTGATACCGTCAACTTTTCCATCAAAAATGACATCGTTCCCATAAAGGTCGGTTACCACCTGCACCTTCTGGCCGATTCTGACCCCGCTCAGCTGGGTTTCTTTGAAATTGGCATCGATCCAGATTTGACTGGTCGGAACAATAGACAGCAGCGGCTGGCCCGCGCTCAGAGTTTCACCTACCTGCACATTGCGCTGGGCAATATAACCGGTTGCGGGGCTGCGTATTTTTGTCCGCTGGAGTGCGATCCAGGCTTCGCGGAGCGCTTCGGAGGCCTGAAGGATTTCGGGTTGCTTTTCGAGCGAATCCCCTTGAATGAGTGCTCTGTTGCCACGGTATTTTTGGGTTGCAACATCCAGCGCGGCTTTGCTGCTGCTCACAGCATCCTTTGCATGTTGCAAATCTTCCTTTGAAATAGCTGCCGAGCCACGTAGCTGTACGCGGCGCTGATAGTCAGCATGCGCTTGCTGCAGGGCAATGTTGGCCTGTTGGATGTTGGCGCTGTACTCTTCATCCGCGATGTAAACCTGCTTAACCGTTCTGACCACATTGGCAAGATAACCGGCTGCTTTTGAATAGCTAAGTTTTTCGTCGGAATCATCCAGCGTGACCAGCACTTCGCCTTGATGAACTAAATCGGTATCGGTGTAATGAACGGTGACCACGCTGCCAGCAATCTGTGAAGAGACAGTGATTTGATTTCCCATCACATAAGCATCGTCAGTATTCTGGGTGCCACGAAGGCTGTAATACCACCAGGATGCCAGGCCAGCCGCAATAATCATTACTATCAGCAAGGCAAGTAGCATAATTTTACGTTTTTGAATGTTGTTTTTAACGTTTTTAACGTCATTAAAGCGATCTGTCATAATTTCAAAACCTGCTATTCTATTATTTAAAACAGTAACGGTTGTGCGAAGAAGACCCGTCCGCGTAAAAAAATAGACATCGCGAGATGATAAGAGGTCGTTACGCAAATATTGCGGCATCAATAAATTGAAACCGCAATAAAAGTTGTTTTCCATTTGGGGAGTGCCAGCGCGAAAAATTGTATACAATAGGGTTGTCCCGGCACAGCAGAGATATCAGAAATACCTGCAAGCCGTTTCCTACGTCTGTAGTCCAGCGTGATAAAATGAATAAGCGGTAATTTTTTGTGGTGGCAAGGAACCCATAATGAGTGAAAAAATGAATATGAGTGCAGTTATCATTGACGATCACCCTTTGGCCAGGATGGCTATCCGCAACCTGCTGGAACATGAAGGCATGAGCGTTCTTGGTGAAGCCGGGGATGGCGCTGAAGCGCTGATCGCCGTGGCGAAGTTCCAGCCTGATGTGGTTATCGTGGATGTCGATATCCCGGTGATGAGCGGGATTGAAGTGGTGGAAAAGCTTCGTAAGCAGCAGTTCAATCAAATTATTATTGTCGTTTCTGCAAAAAACGACCATTTCTATGGCAAACGTAGCGCAGACGCCGGGGCTAATGCATTTATTAGCAAAAAAGAAGGGATGACGAATATTCTGTGTGCTATCCGCGCGGCGAAGAATGGCTACAGCTATTTTCCCTTTTCGCTCAATACGTTCGTTGGTTCATTATCCAGCGAGCAGCAGATGCTCCAGTCGCTGTCCAGCCAGGAAATAAAGGTGATGCGCGCCATTCTGGCTGGTGCTGATAATAAGCAAATTGCTGGCGAAATGTTTATCAGTAATAAAACGGTCAGTACCTATAAAAGCCGCCTGATGGAAAAACTGGGCTGCAAATCATTAATGGAACTTTTCTCATTCGCGAATCGAAATAAAATTGGTTAAGAATATGATTAGGCTGGCTGCAATTTTTTTGGGCATTGTGCTGTGCTTTACCGTTCCGGCATTTGCCGCGGACGAGGAGCCGACGGTCTTAACCCTTTACAGCAGCCACGATGTTATTACGCCTCCGGTCCCGCTAAGCAACCATGATGTGCTGTGGCTGGCTAAAAAGCGAACGCTAACGGTCGCCATTTACGGGCCAGAATCCCCGCCGTTGAGCATGAATAGCGCAACCGGGCGCTATCGTGGAATGAACGCGGACTATCTTTTTCTACTTCAAAAAGCGCTGCGTATCTCCATTGTGGTGCAAAGTTATGCTGGCCGACAGCAGGCGTACGATGCGCTTAAAAGCGGGCGGGTGGATCTCGTATTGACGTCTTCGGTCGATGTTGGCCCCCTTGATCCCGACGTTGTCACGTCACTGCCGCTGGTGAAGGGGTATCCTGCGCTTGTGAGTCGGCAAAGGCAGGTGATGAGCCCGCTGAGCGATGTCCGTCATGACGTCACCGTTGCGATTACTCAACATTATCCTTCAGAGGCGTTTATTAAAGCCTCATGGCCGCGTGCGCGTATTGTCTCTTATTCAGATGATTACCAGGCCTTAGCGTCGGTTGCCAACGGACAGAGTGATTATTATTTCGGCAATAATCTCACCACCAGCTTTATAATTACCCGCGACTTTTATCAAACGCTAAATATGGTCAAATACTGGCGCTCACCGCTCATCAGTAATGCGCTGGTGGCGGATAAAAGTCAGCACAATTTGATTGCGATGGTAGATGCATTTATACAGTCGCTTACGGAACCGATGCACAATCAGCTTGTACAGTCGTGGATACAACTGGGTAATCTTTCATTTCTAAATCGGCCGCTGGATTTAACCGGCAAAGAGATGCGCTGGTTGCGAAAACATTCCACGCTGCGGGTTCTGGTCAATCCTTACTATGCGCCCTTTAGCATGGTGGACGATCATCAGGACATTCGGGGGCTGGTCGGCGATATACTGAACCTTATCAACCTGCAAACTGGCTTAGACTTCAGCCCGATTATTGCCAATTCTAACGATGAAATGGCTCGTATTATGCGCAAGGGTGAGTGGGATATTCTGCCAACGGCGACCTATAGCGCCGAGCGGGAAGAGCTGGTCAGCTTTACCCACCCCTTTATTGCGACGCCGTTTGTCATCGTGACGCGCATGACTCCAACCGGTGTGGCCGAATTATCGGCGGGCATGAAGGTGGCTATTCCCGTCTACCACACGCTTTCTGGCAAATTAAAAAGGCGCTATCCGGGCGTAGAGTGGGTCACATCGCGAAACACCAGCAGCGCTTTAAGCCGTCTTGCCCAGGGAGAGGTGGACGCGGTTATTTCCACCCAGCTCGCATCGCGCTTTATTATTGACCACTACTATCCTGAACGGCTGATTTACAGCCGCATTCCCGGCGAACCTCCTGCGCAAATAACCTTTGCAGTACCCCGGGAATCCCCTGAACTGCTGAGCATACTGAACAAGGCGCTGGACGATATCCCGCCGAAAGAGATGCTGGAGATGGCAGGAAAGTGGACAAAAATGACCAACGTCAAAATTGAGACGTGGAATCTTTACAGCCGTCCGTTCTATTGGGTCATTGGCCTTGCCACGCTGCTAGTGCTCAGTAGCCTGATGTGGGGCGCGTACCTGCTGCGCGCCGTACGCAGGCGTAAAGCCTCTGAGGCGGCGTTGCAATATCAGCTTAGCTTCAGGCAGACGCTGTTTAACGCCATCCCCGTGCCTGTCTACGTAATGACGCCGGAGGGCGGACTGGAAAGTTACAACCACGCCTTTAACGCATTTTTCAGCGACGAACGGCATTCCGCCCTGCGGTATTCCATGTTCGATCGCCGTCATCCATTGGCAAATATCTTTGCTGAGGTTCATCAGACGATTGAGCAAGGGCTAACGCCGGACGTCGTGGTTCCACATCAACTGATGTTGAACAACGGTACGGAAGATCGGCTTATTCTGCACTGGGTTACGCTTTGCCGCATGCCTGCGAAGATGCCTCCGACAATCATCTGCGGCTGGGAGGATATTACTGAGTCCAGACGGCTGATGAATGCGTTGCAGGTCGAGAAAGATAAAGCCATTGAGGCCAGTCGCGCCAAAAGTAACTTCCTGGCCAGCATGAGTCATGAAATTCGCACGCCGGTCAGCGCGATAATGGGGTTCCTGGAACTGATGACGACGCGCAGGCAAACGCCGGAAGAAAACAAGGAATCTATCCATCTAGCCTATGTTACCGCGCAGTCACTGATCGGCCTTATCGGTGACGTGCTGGATATGGAGAAAATAGAGTCGGGCAAGTTTGAATTCTCGCCTCAATGGGTCGATTCTCGGGCGTTAATAGAGCAGACCATCAGCCATTTTGAAGGTCTTGCCGACCAGAAGAAGATCAAGCTTTCGATGGATGACCAGATTGAGGAGGATACGGCGCTCTGGCTCGATCCGCAGGCCGTTAAGCAAATTCTTGCGAATCTCATCAGCAATGCGGTGAAGTTTACCCACGTGGGCGGTGTCCAGGTGTCGGTACGGCTCGACGCGCGCCCAGAGAATCTTACCGTGCTGACGATAGACGTGCAGGATAGCGGGGTAGGTATTTCGGCAGAGGAACAGAAAAAACTGTTTACCCCGTTTGGACAGGCGCAAAGTGGTCAACAGCAGGTCGGTTCTGGTCTGGGACTCATGATTTGTCGCGAGCTGGCTGAACGTATGGGAGGGCAGCTGTGTATGACGAGCCAGCCGGGCGTTGGCACGCGTGTAAGCGTGACGATACCGACGGAATACACCAGGCTGGACGATCATGCGCCAGTGGTGACCGACAAGCGCGAAGAGCCGCTCAAGGCGCTGAGGATTTTGATTGCCGACGATCATCCCACTAATCGACTGCTGCTGCGTCGGCAGTTAGATACCCTGGGCTATCGCGTTGATGAAGCGAAAGACGGCGTTGAGGCGCTTGGTATGATTAATGAACAGGCTTACGATCTACTGATAACCGATCTTAATATGCCCAACATGGACGGGATGGAATTGACACGACGCGTGCGCGCCATGAATAAAGAGATCAACATTTGGGGGTTAACCGCTAACGCGTTTTTTGAAACCCAGGAACGTTGTCTGGCAAGCGGTATGAATGTGTGCCTCATTAAGCCAATTGACCTGCCAAAATTAAAAGCGGCGTTGCGCGAAATAGATAAGCCTGCCGGGCATGATCCGCTCGAAAAATTTATTAATCTGGAAACGCTACGCTCGTTGGCGCTAAATGATAAATCGCTAATGCGAAAAATGCTGGAGCAGTCGCTTAACGAAAATAAGCGCGATATTTTAGCCCTGCGTTCTGCCATTAATCGCGAGGAGTGGGATGTCGCACAGCGCCATGTTCATCGTATCAACGGTACGGCGCAAATCCTTGGTGCGGTGGCGATACACAGCCTGGCGGAGCAGATTGAAAGCGCGCTAGACGTTGACCCGCGATCGGTCGATATCCTGAGCGATATCCGCAGTCTGGAGGAGCAGATAAGCGGCTTGAACCAAGCCACCATCGCTTTTTTGCAAGTAATCCACGATTAATACGCAGTCCTGGGTCTCAGCGACCCAGGACTACAGCCGTAGTCCATAACTGACATTTCTTACTTATTCCTCTCATATATTCTGACCTGCAACTCTGCGTAAAATATCCCCATGTTGTCGCATCGCGATTAAAGCATTCTCTCAACTTTAAATGAATAAAGGTCAGTATTATGAATTTTAAGCCCGCATCGTCTTATCATGAAAATGATGATATTTACGCGTCTGCTGATTTAGCAACAGCGCTTCCCACCACCGAATTTCCTCTACAGGAACGCAATGCCCGAAACGTATTTAATGCGATTCGTGATGAGTTAATGCTGGACGGCAATTCTCGTCAGAATCTTGCGACATTTTGCCAGACCTGGGTTGACGACGAAATTCATGAACTGATGGATTTATCGATCGATAAAAATATGATCGACAAGGATGAATATCCACAAACCGCTGAAATTGAAGCTCGCTGCGTGAGAATGCTGGCCGACCTGTGGAATTCACCCACGCCGGAAACAACGCTCGGATGTTCAACGATTGGTTCTTCCGAGGCCGCGATGCTCGGCGGGCTGGCGCTGAAATGGCAATGGCGAAAGAGACGCGCCACACAGGGGCTTTCTACCGATAAACCTAATCTTATCTGCGGCCCGGTGCAGGTGTGCTGGCACAAATTTGCCCGCTACTTTGACGTTGAGCTGCGTGAAATCCCGCTTGAAAAAGATCGCCTGATCATGAGCCCGGAAGAGGTGCTTAAGCGCGTTGATGAAAATACCATCGGCGTAGTGCCAACGCTCGGCGTGACCTTTACCTGCCAGTACGAGCCGGTAAAAGCGGTGAGCGATGCCCTCGACAAGCTCCAGCAGGATACCGGGCTGGATATTCCCATGCACATTGACGGCGCGAGCGGCGGTTTCCTGGCACCGTTCTGTGCGCCGGAGCTGGAGTGGGATTTCCGCCTGCCGCGCGTGAAGTCTATCAATGCCTCAGGACACAAGTTTGGCCTGGCGCCGTTAGGTGCGGGCTGGGTTATCTGGCGCGAAGCGGCCGATCTGCCTGAAGAGCTGATCTTTAAGGTGAACTATCTTGGCGGGAATATGCCGACGTTCGCACTTAACTTTTCTCGTCCGGGTGGGCAGATCGTCGCGCAGTACTATAACTTCCTGCGCCTGGGCCGCGAAGGCTATGCCAAGATCCACAATGCCTGCTATGCCACCGCGCAGCATCTGGCGAAAGAGATTGGCAGCATGGGGCCCTTTGAGATGATCTTCGACGGCGACAGCCAGAGCGGGATCCCGGCGCTGGCGTGGAAGCTGAAAGAAGGTGCCAATATAGGCAATTATTCCTTATATGACCTGGCGGACAGGCTGCGCTCCAGCGGCTGGCAGGTGCCAGCCTATTCCATGCCAGCCGATCGCGAAGACCTGGTTATCCAGCGCATTCTGGTGCGCCATGGGGTGAGCTTTGACCTGGCCTGTCTGCTTTTGAAAGATATGCAGCGCGCGCTGGCGTATTTTGCCGAGCATCCGCTGACCCCGTCACTGCCGCAACCGCGGGTCGGCGGCTTTAATCACGCTTAACGCGCACCTCATTTATATCGTTATCGGGCGGCGGATACCGTTGCCCGGACGGCTTACTGCGTCAAATTTATTCTCAGGAGAACGCTATGGCGAGTATACAAACTCAAGCCGCGCCAAAGCAGCTTACGCTTTTTGGTTTTTTTGCTATTACCGCGTCGATGGTGATGGCCGTTTATGAATACCCTACGTTCGCAACGTCCGGTTTTTCCCTGATTTTCTTTCTGCTGTTGGGCGGGCTTCTGTGGTTTATTCCCGTTGGCCTGTGCGCCGCAGAGATGGCAACCGTTGACGGTTGGCAGGAGGGCGGGGTGTTTACCTGGGTGTCTAAAACGCTGGGTGAAAAATGGGGATTCGCGGCGATATCGTTTGGCTATCTCCAGATTGCTATCGGGTTTATTCCGATGCTTTACTTCGTGCTGGGCGCACTCTCGTATATTTTGAAATGGCCCGAGCTTAACCAGGATCCGGTAGTGAAAAGCATTGTGGGGTTAATTATCCTGTGGGGCCTGGCATTTACCCAGTTCGGTGGCACCAAAAATACCGCGCGAATTGCGAAGATCGGTTTCTTTGCCGGGATCTTATTGCCTGCGGCGATACTGGTTGTTCTGTCTGTTTCTTACCTGCATTCCGGTGCGCCCATTGCGATTAAAATGGATGAGGCCACGTTCTTCCCGAACGTTACCCAGGTAGGAACGCTCGTCGTCTTTGTGGCATTTATCCTGAGCTATATGGGCGTCGAAGCCTCGGCTACCCACGTTAACGAGATGAAAAACCCCGGTCGGGACTACCCGCTGGCGATGCTGCTGCTGATGGTTGCGGCTATTGCGCTAAGCTCGATTGGCGGTTTGGCCATCGCTGCGGTGATTCCTCGCGCCGAGATTAATCTTTCCGCAGGCGTCATGCAGACCTTTACCGTACTGATTAATCATTTTGGTCTGGGATTTGAATGGGCGATTCGTGGTATCGCGGCGCTACTGCTGTTGGGCGTACTGGCAGAAATCTCAGCATGGATCGTCGGGCCTTCTCGCGGAATGCTGGTGACAGCGCAGAAAGGTATTCTGCCCGCACGATTTGCCAGAATGAACAAAAACGGCGTGCCGGTTGCCCTGGTTATTTCGCAACTGGTGATTACCTCTATTGCGCTGGTTGTGCTGACCAATACCGGCGGGGGTAATAATATGTCGTTCCTGATTGCGCTGGCGCTGACCGTAGTGATTTATCTGTGTAGCTATATCATGCTTTTCATGGGCTATATTCAGCTCATCCGCAAGCAGCCGCAAAATAAGCGCAGCTTTAATATTCCCGGTGGTAACAGGGTGAAAGTCACCGTAGCGTTGATTGGTTTGATCTCTTCGATAGTGGCGTTCGTGGTCTCGTTCTTCCCGCCGACCGGGCTGCCGGGTGGCGATGCTAACGATATCTACACCGGGGTACTGGTGGTGAGCTTCCTGATTGTGCTGGCAATTCCGTTTATCATTTATGCTACTCATGACAAACGCAATGCTGTAGCTGGTTTGACGCTTGAGCCGCTAACCAAAGCGTCGGCACCGGAGGGGCATTTCTTTATCCACCCTCGGGCTGCCGCAACGCACCACGTTGTGGTGAAGGGCAGGAAAATAGACTAAAAAAAATCCACGCTAAGGCGTGGATTTTTTATTTGCGGGGAGCGCTTAGACGTTGAACAAGAAGTTCATCACGTCGCCATCTTTGACGATATAGTCTTTGCCTTCTGCACGCATCTTGCCGGCTTCTTTTGCGCCTTGCTCACCTTTGTAGGTGATGAAGTCTTCAAACGCGATAGTCTGCGCGCGGATAAAGCCTTTTTCGAAGTCGGTGTGGATTTTACCGGCAGCCTGTGGTGCGGTTGCGCCAACCGGGATGGTCCATGCGCGGACTTCTTTTACGCCAGCGGTGAAGTAAGTTTGCAGATTCAGAAGTTCGTAGCCTGCGCGGATGACACGGTTCAGGCCGGGTTCTTCGATGCCCAGTTCAGCCATGAATTCTTCGCGGTCGGCATCGTCCAGTTCGGCGATATCAGATTCAACGGCAGCACAGACAGCAACCACGACAGAACCTTCTCCGGCGGCGATTTCACGCACTTTGTCCAGGTAAGGGTTGTTCTCGAAACCGTCTTCATTGACGTTTGCGATGTACATGGTTGGTTTTAGCGTCAGGAAGCTCAGGTATTTGATGGCAGCCTTGTCTTCTTCCGTCAGGTTTGTCAGCGAGCGCAGCATGCCCGCGTTTTCGAGTTGAGGCAGACATTTTTCCAGCGCGGCTTGTTCTGCTTTCGCGTCTTTGTCGCCGCCTTTGGCACGCTTCTGCACGCGGTGCAGGGCACGTTCACAGGTCTCAAGATCGGACAGTGCCAGCTCGGTATTGATGACGTCGATATCGTCAGCCGGATCCACTTTGTTGTTCACGTGGATGATGTTGTCGTTTTCAAAGCAACGCACAACGTGGCCAATTGCTTCGGTCTCACGGATGTTGGTCAGGAACTGGTTACCCAAACCTTCACCTTTTGATGCGCCTTTGACCAGGCCTGCGATATCCACGAATTCCATGGTGGTTGGCAGGATACGCTGCGGTTTGACGATTTCCGCCAGCTGATCCAGACGAGGGTCAGGCATCGGTACGACACCGGTGTTTGGCTCGATGGTACAGAACGGGAAGTTAGCTGCTTCGATGCCCGCTTTAGTCAGCGCGTTAAACAGGGTGGATTTGCCAACGTTTGGCAGACCAACGATACCGCATTTAAATCCCATCTCTAGATCACCTTAATATCTTGATATTCAACCCGTTAGCATTAACCGATTGAAGAAAAGTAAATAACTTTGCCTATTATACACGTAACCTGCATCACGCGCGGTAAAAATGCCTTATTGCCCCGTTACTGCGCTTTAAAAGCATGTAAACGGTTAGTGGCTTTGGTTAATCCATCTTGCAGCCAGATCTCAGTACAGCGCACCGATTCATCTACCGCTTCGTCAATGAGCTTCTGTTCGGAAGCGGGCGGTTTACCCAATACAAATCCAACAACCTTGTTTTTATCGCCCGGATGACCAATTCCGACGCGTAAACGGTGAAAGTTCGGGTTATTGCCGAGTTTGCTGATGATGTCCTTCAGGCCATTATGCCCGCCGTGACCGCCACCCAGTTTAAATTTTGCCACGCCGGGCGGTAAATCCAGCTCATCGTGCGCGACCAAAATTTCATCAGGGTTGATGCGATAAAACGTGGCCATCGCGGCAACGGCTTTACCGCTTAAATTCATAAACGTCGTCGGTACAAGCAGGCGAACGTCGGCACCGGCCAGGTTAATACGCGAGGTATAACCAAAGAATTTCGGTTCTTCACGCAGGGGGGCTCGTAACCGCTCGGACAGCAGATCGACAAACCAGGCACCCGCGTTATGGCGAGTTGCCGCATATTCCGCACCTGGGTTGGCGAGGCCGACAATCAGTTTAATCGTCACGTTTCATTTCCTAAAGAGTTCCAGAACTGGCGCGTAGTTTACTGGTTGCTGCGCCGCTTGACAAAATTCTGCGTGAGGAATGGAGAGATATGAATAATTACTTATCTGAATCATTAGAATTTCATGTTGTTCAGGTGCTTATTTGTAAACTTTTGTCGTGACGGTGGTCATTAATGTGATCATTCACGCAACTCATAAAAGGGGCGTTGTCTATACTTTACACACAAGGATTAGGGACATTTTTCCCTTAAACCCAGGTTCCGGAGGTGACACATGAAACGCAAAAACGCTTCAAGACTCGGTAACGTGCTAATGGGATTAGGCCTGTTCGTCATGGTAGCAGGCGTGGGTTATTCAATTCTAAACCAGCTGCCGCAGCTCGATTTGCCGCAATATTTTGCGCATGGCGCAATTTTAAGCATTTTTTTAGGCGCGGTATTGTGGCTGGCCGGTGCGCGTATCAGCGGCCATGAACAAGTTAGCGACAGATACTGGTGGGTGCGCCACTATGATAAACGCTGTCGCCGCGATCAGCATAAACCCAGCTAGTGTCGCGCAACGATAAACGCAATGAACGACTCCTTTCGGAGTCGTTTTTTTATGTTGCTCTGGTCATCACAGATCGGCCAGTGCGGCCTCGCGGTTTGGATAGAATGCAAGACGACCTGGAATAGGTTGCACGCCCGCGCGGGCCATGGTGCGCAGTGGCTGGAACTCCAGATTACTTACTCTCAGTTCACAGCCTTCCGGCAGGCGTTGAACAAAGCGCTGGAAAGCATCCAGACCACCCGCATCGAGCACCGGAACGGCATCCCATTTCAGTACCACAATCCGCTTCCCGCCAATACGAGACTCAAGATCGCTAAACAATCCTTCGGCGGCAGCAAAAAACAGCGGGCCAATCACGCGCAACACCAGCACGTCGTCAGGTACCTCAACGTTAACCGGGGCGAGGCGGGTCATCTGGGCAATCCGGCGCATAAACAGCAGCGACGCGAGGACGATCCCAACGCTAATCGCAATGACCATATCGAACAACACCGTCAGTGACATGCAGATTAACATCACGATGATGTCGTCTTTTGGCGCACGTCGCAGCAGATGCACGACCTTATGCGCCTCGCTCATGTTCCAGGCAACCATCAGCAGCAGGGCGGCCATTGCGGAGAGGGGCAGCCAGGAGAGCAGCGGAGCGAGCGCCAGTAACGCCAGGATAACCAGCAGAGAGTGGATCACCGCCGATACAGGAGACGTCGCCCCCGCGCGGACGTTGGCCGCTGAACGGGCAATCGCAGCGGTCGCGGTAATACCGCCAAAGAATGGCGCGATAATATTCCCCAACCCCTGACCGACCAGTTCACCGTTGGCTTTATGCTTAGTGCCGGTCATTCCGTCGAGCACGACCGCGCAGAGCAACGATTCGATGGCACCGAGCATCGCCATCGAGAAGGCCGCAGGCAACAGTGCGCGCAGGGAATCCCAGCTCAGCGTGAAGTTGGAGCCTGGCATATCCCATGGCAGCACCAGCTGCGGTAAAAGCTGTGGGATACCGTTGCCCTGAGAGCCATCCGCCAGAATGTAGTGGAACTGCGAGCCAATGGTTGCCACCTGTCCGCCCAGCAGATTTACTACGCCCATCACCGCGCAGCCCAATAGCAACGCCGGTAAATGGCCCGGCAGGCGAATGCCCAGTCGCGGCCAAAGGATCAACGTCCCCAGCGTCACGATGCCGATTGCCGCATCACCCATATTTGCGCTCGGCAAGGCCATAAACAGAGCGCCAACCTTTTGCAGATAATGTTCGGGGACATGGGTGAGGTGCAGGCCAAGGAAATCCTTGATTTGCATCGTCCCGATGGTAATACCAATCCCGGACGTAAATCCGAGCGTCACGGAAAGGGGGATGTATTCGATAAGCCTGCCGAAACGCGCCAGACCGAATAAGATCAAAAAGACGCCCGACATCAACGTCGCGACCAATAGCCCCGCCAGCCCAAACTGCTGTGAAACCGGATAGAGAATGACCACAAAGGCGGCCGTCGGCCCCGAAACGCTAAAGCGTGAACCGCCCGTCAGAGCAATGACAATACCCGCGACTGCCGAGGTATAAAGCCCGTATTGTGGTGGAACGCCACTTCCGATGGCCAGCGCCATCGCCAGCGGAATCGCAATGATCCCAACGGTTATCCCGGCAATGACATCACGGAGGAAACGTGATGAGGTGTATTTCTCTTTCCAGCAGGCGTCGATGAGGGCGCGAAAGGGCAGAACATGTGAGTTTGCTAGGTTTTTCACAATTATCTTCATCCGTGAGCGCATCATCTGTCATATGAATGGCAGGTGAAGTTGGCATTAATCATACAAATAAAAGTCAGAGACAAAAAAACCCGCCGCAGCGGGTTTTTGGGCCGTGTTCGATTAGTGTTCGAACATTGCAGAGATTGATTCTTCGTTGCTGATACGACGAATCGCTTCGGCCAACATTCCGGACAGGGTCAAAGTACGCACGTTTGGCAGCGCTTTGATCTCTTCGCTTAACGGAATGGTATCGCAAACCACCACTTCATCAATGACGGAGTTGCGCAGATTATTAACCGCATTACCCGAGAAGATTGGGTGTGTCGCGTAGGCAAATACGCGCTTAGCGCCACGTTCTTTCAGCGCTTCAGCGGCTTTACACAGTGTACCGCCAGTATCGATCATGTCATCAACCAGCACACAGTCACGGCCAGCGACGTCACCGATGATGTGCATCACCTGAGAGACGTTAGCGCGCGGACGGCGTTTATCGATGATAGCCATGTCGGTATCGTTGAGCAGTTTAGCAATCGCACGAGCACGAACCACACCGCCAATATCTGGAGAAACCACAATCGGGTTGTCCAGATTCAGTTGCAGCATGTCTTCGAGCAGGATTGGGCTGCCGAATACGTTATCAACGGGAACGTCGAAGAAGCCCTGGATCTGTTCAGCGTGCAGGTCAACGGTCAGAACGCGGTCTACGCCTACGCTTGACAGGAAATCAGCAACCACTTTAGCGGTGATAGGCACACGCGCGGAACGGACGCGACGGTCCTGACGGGCATAACCAAAGTAAGGAATAACTGCCGTGATACGGCCTGCGGAAGCACGGCGCAGGGCGTCGACCATAACAACCAATTCCATGAGGTTGTCGTTAGTTGGAGCACAGGTGGACTGGATGATGAAAATATCACCACCGCGTACATTTTCGTTAATTTGTACGCTGACTTCGCCGTCGCTAAAGCGACCTACAGCGGCGTCGCCGAGGGAAGTGTACAGGCGGTTGGCAATACGTTGTGCTAGTTCCGGGGTGGCGTTACCAGCAAAAAGCTTCATATCAGGCACGAGAAGAACCTCAGGCATGCGTCCAATGGTGGATAGCATTCGCCGCAAACTGCGGGGCCTAAGCGAAATGCTATCCAGGCGGTGTATTAAAGAGCGCGATGCAACGTCTGGAACAGGGTGACGTTGTCACCGAAACTCAGTCTGCGCCAGAATGGCTTGCTGTAGTGGGGAAGTGTTCATCCCACGTGCTACAAAACCATGCAGCCATTCCGGGGCTTGCTCTAGCACCTGACGTGCGGCGGGCTCAGTGTCAAATTCAGCAAAGACACAAGCACCTGTGCCAGTCAGGCGCGACGGCGCGTATTCTAACAGCCAGGAAAGCGCCGCATCAACCTTACGAAAACGTTTTCTTGCGATAACCTCGCAATCGTTGCTGAATTCACACTTTAATAACGTTTCTATTGACCGTACTGGTGTATTGCGCGGCAGCTCCGGATCCTTAAAAATCAATGGGGTAGGGATACTTACGCCGGGATGAGCCACCAAATACCATTTTTCTTCCGGTTCTGCTGGCGTGAGAATTTCACCGACGCCTTCGGCAAAGGCGGCATGACCCCGGACGAACACGGGAACATCCGCTCCCAGCGCAAGGCCGAGATGGGCCAGTTCATCCGTTGATAACCCACAGCCCCAAAGATGGTTAAGCGCGACAAGCATCGTGGCTGCGTTTGATGACCCGCCCCCCAGACCGCCGCCCATTGGCAAACGTTTCTCAATGCGAATATCAGCACCGCTGCCTTCAGGTAAACGGCCAGATTCAGCCGCAGCCTTCATGAGCAATCGCGCGGCACGCACGATCAGGTTGTCTTCACTTGCCACGCCTTCAACGGGCGTCAGCAGATGAATTTGCCCGTCACCGCGTGGCTCAATAAAAATCGTGTCACCATAATCCACAAACTGAAATAAGGTTTGCAGCGTGTGATAACCGTCAGCGCGTTGCCCGGTAATATATAAAAACAGGTTTAACTTCGCCGGAGAGGGCCATTGGCTCATCATTTGACGATCCAGTTATCCATTTTCAGCTTAATACGCTGGCTGCCTTCGGTGAGTTCCATATTAGATGGCAAGGCGGGTTGACTGTTACTGTCATAACCCCCGTACACCACTTTCCACGTTTTACCGTTTTGAGTGTAGTGTATTTCGCTCAGGCGATACTTATCGTCGAGCGTATAGTCGGTTGCCTCACCTGGTAGCCCCAGTATCCATTGACGCAGGCTGTTAATCGGAATCGGCATTCCGGTCAATTTGCCAATCATCTCTTCCGCGTCGGTCCCCGTATAAGTTTGGCCTTTATTATCGGTAATCTGCGCTTCACCCGGTTGCGCTTTCAGTTCAAGCTCGGTGCTGCCCAGCGGGTTCAGCAGCAACAGACGGTAGCGATCCTGGCCGGTTTGCTGCCAGAAAAAGCGAGCGTAAACTTTTTGCTGATCGGATAAATAAGCAAAGGCACCACGCGTTTGATATTGGCTTAAACTGCGCACGTCCTGTTGATGTTGACGCCACTGCGGGGAGTCAGGGCTTTTCCCTGGACCTTTTGGGGGCGTGATAGAACAAGCGGTAAGCACCAGAGCAGCCAGCGGCAGCAGGCGAATCATTCGGGTCATAATGATGACAAATCCTTGAGATACGTTGCAGTTATAACCCTTAATGCTAGCGCCAGCGCGGAGGAGCGTCTACGTTCATATTGTCTTAAATCATGAAATTAGCGTGGAAGGCCTATTACTCCGAAAGGGGGCAGTCTCTTTTATTGATCTCACGCATCCTGTATGATGCGACCTGCTAACCTTATTAACGCTGGTACTACTCCCGCTCACATGACCCTTTTAGCACTCGGTATTAACCACAAAACAGCCCCGGTTTCGCTGCGAGAACGCGTTACGTTTTCGCCGGATACGCTCGACCAGGCGTTGGACAGCTTACTTGCACAACCGATGGTGCAAGGTGGAGTGGTGCTCTCAACCTGCAACCGTACCGAGCTGTATCTGAGCGTTGAAGAAAAAGATAACCTGCACGAAACGCTTATTCACTGGTTATGCGAATACCATGGTCTGAACGAAGACGAGCTGCGCAGTAGCCTGTACTGGCATCACGATAACGATGCGGTCAGCCATTTGATGCGCGTAGCCAGCGGCCTGGATTCACTGGTGCTCGGCGAGCCGCAAATTCTTGGTCAAGTCAAAAAAGCCTTTGCTGACTCCCAGAAAGGGCATCTTAAAGTCAGCGAACTGGAGCGTATGTTCCAGAAATCCTTCTCCGTGGCTAAGCGTGTGCGAACCGAAACCGACATTGGTGCCAGTGCGGTTTCTGTTGCTTTCGCAGCCTGTACTCTTGCGCGTCAAATCTTTGAATCGCTGTCGACGGTGACCGTGTTGCTGGTCGGCGCGGGCGAAACCATAGAGTTAGTGGCCCGTCATCTGCGTGAACACAAAGTCAAGCAGATGATTATTGCTAACCGTACCCGCGAACGCGCGCAGGTACTGGCCGATGAAGTGGGTGCAGAAGTCATTGCGCTGAGCGACATCGATGCGCGTTTAAAAGACGCGGACATCATTATTAGTTCTACCGCCAGTCCGCTACCGATTATTGGTAAAGGGATGGTGGAGCGTGCGCTTAAATCGCGTCGCAATCAGCCGATGCTGCTGGTGGATATCGCCGTACCGCGCGATGTCGAGCCGGAAGTCGGCAAACTGGCAAACGCCTATCTTTACAGCGTGGACGATCTGCAAAGTATCATTTCGCACAACCTCGCGCAGCGCAAAGCGGCGGCGGTTCAGGCAGAAACGATTGTTGAGCAGGAATCCAGCGAATTTATGGCCTGGCTGCGTGCGCAAAGCGCCAGCGAGACGATTCGTGAATACCGTGGCCAGGCAGAACAGGTGCGTGATGACCTGACTGCTAAAGCGATGGCGGCCCTGGCTCAGGGTGGCGATCCGCAGGTCATTATGCAGGATCTGGCATGGAAACTGACCAACCGCCTGATCCATGCACCAACCAAATCTCTTCAGCAGGCCGCCCGTAACGGGGATGATGAACGCCTGACTATTCTGCGCAACAGCCTCGGGCTGGAATAGCGCCCCATACCCATTTTCTATGACAAGGTGCACTTTACGCCTATGAAGCCTTCTATCGTCGCCAAACTGGAAGCTCTGCACGAGCGCCATGAAGAAGTTCAGGCCCTGCTCGGCGATGCCGCGACTATTGCAGACCAGGATCGTTTTCGCGCGCTGTCGCGCGAGTATGCGCAGCTGAGCGATGTTTCACGTTGCTTCACCAACTGGCAGCAGGTTCAGGAAGATATTGAAACTGCCCAGATGATGCTTGATGACCCTGAAATGCGCGAGATGGCGCAGGAAGAGTTGCAGGATGCGAAAGCTCGCGCCGAAGCGATGGAGCAAGAGCTCCAGGTTCTGCTGCTGCCAAAAGATCCGGATGACGAGCGAAACGCCTTTGTCGAAGTTCGCGCCGGTACAGGTGGCGACGAAGCGGCGCTGTTTGCGGGCGATCTGTTCCGTATGTACAGCCGTTATGCTGAATCCCGCCGCTGGCGCGTTGAGATCCTCAGTGCTAACGAAGGTGAGCACGGCGGCTATAAAGAGGTCATCGCCAAAATAAGCGGTGATGGTGTATATGGCCGACTGAAGTTTGAATCCGGTGGTCATCGCGTACAGCGCGTTCCGGCGACCGAATCACAGGGGCGTATCCACACTTCTGCCTGTACCGTAGCGGTCATGCCAGAACTGCCAGAAGCGGAACTGCCGGACATCAACCCTTCTGAACTGCGCATTGATACCTTCCGTTCGTCAGGAGCGGGTGGTCAGCACGTTAACACCACCGACTCTGCGATTCGTATTACTCACTTGCCAACCGGTATCGTAGTGGAATGTCAGGACGAACGTTCTCAGCATAAAAACAAAGCGAAAGCCTTGTCTGTGTTGGGTTCCCGTATCCGCGCGGCTGAAATTGCCAAGCGTCAACAGGCTGAAGCGTCAACGCGTCGTAACCTGCTGGGCAGCGGCGATCGCAGCGATCGTAACCGTACCTATAACTTCCCGCAGGGCCGCGTGACCGATCACCGCATCAACCTGACGGTTTACCGTCTGGATGAGACGATGGAAGGCAAGCTCGATTCTCTGATTGAGCCGATTGTCCAGGAATTCCAGGCCGATCAGCTGGCGGCGCTGGCAGATCAGGACTAATGGATTTTCAGCACTGGCTGCGTTTTGCGATTGGCGAGCTGGCCGAAAGTGAAAGCCCGCGTCGCGACGCCGAGATCTTGCTTGAACTGGTCACGGGAAAAGCGCGCACCTACATTTTGGCTTTTGGTGAAACGACGCTGAGCGCGGCGCAGGAAGAACAACTTGCTGCGCTGCTCGCACGTCGGAAAATGGGTGAGCCAGTGGCGCACCTCACCGGTGAGCGTGAATTCTGGTCACTGCCATTGTACGTATCGGCAGCAACGTTAATTCCGCGCCCGGACACCGAATGCCTGGTTGAACAGGCGCTGGAGCGTTTACCCGCCGGTCCATGCCGAATCCTTGATTTAGGGACCGGTACGGGTGCTATCGCGCTCGCGCTCGCCAGCGAGCGACCTGATTGCCAGATTATAGCGGTAGACGTCATGCCCGATGCGGTTGCGCTGGCGAAGCGTAACGTGGAACGCCTTAATCTGAACAATGTCCAGGTGCGACAAAGCAGCTGGTTCAGCGCGGTGAACCATCAACCGTTTGACATGATTGTCAGCAATCCGCCGTATATCGATGAACACGATCCGCATCTTTCGCAGGGCGATGTGCGTTTTGAGCCGCTCACGGCGCTGGTCGCGGCGAACGAAGGGCTGGCAGACATTGAGCATATTATTACCGCCGCGCGCCAGCATCTGGTTTCCGGTGGCTGGTTACTGCTTGAACATGGCTGGACGCAAGGGGAGGCGGTGCGCGCCCGGTTTACCGACGCGGGTTACCTCGGCGTCGAAACCTGTCGGGACTATGGCGGTAACGATCGCCTGACGCTGGGAAGGCTGGCATGAATTTGTTTAGCGTTTTAATCACGCTACACATTGCCGCCGTGGCGCTCACCATCAGCTTCTTCGTCGCGCGTTACTGGTGGCGTTACAGCCACAATCCGCTAATAGACGCCCGCTGGGTGCGCGTCGTTCCGCACTGTATTGATACCCTGTTGTTCCTTTCTGGCGCAGGTCTGATGTGGGTAACCGGCTATCTGCCATTTACTGATAAAGGCACATGGCTGACTGAGAAGCTGTTTGGCGTTATCATCTACATCGTTTTGGGTTTTATCGCGCTTGGACGACGTCGTCCGCGCAGCCAGCAGGTGGGGTTTATTGCCTTTCTGCTGGGTCTGGTGGTGCTGTACATCATCATTAAACTCGCCACCACTAGAATACCGTTACTGGGGTAAGTCATGAGGTCCTTAGCCGATTTCGAATTTAATAAAGTCCCACTGTGTGATGGGATGGTCCTGATATCGGAGATGATCCGTGACGATTTTACGTCACAGTGGGTCCACGATGAACTGGAAAAACTGGTGAGTCTGGCGCGCGAAGAGATAAATCAGGCGCGTCCGCAGGACTGGCAGTTAGAGAAACTGATCGAGCTGTTTTACGGCGAATGGGGCTTTTGCGACAAGCGAGGTGTCTACCGTCTTTCCGATGCACTCTGGCTTGATCAGGTGTTAAAAAACCGTCAGGGCAGCGCTGTTGCTTTGGGGGCCGTGCTGTTGTGGGTCGCGAACCGTCTGGATATTCCACTGGTTCCGGTCATTTTCCCGACGCAGATGATTTTGCGCGCGGAGTGGCTCGACGGTGAGATGTGGTTGATTAACCCATTTAACGGCGACACGCTCGACGAACATACGCTTGATGTCTGGCTTAAGGGAAATATCGGCCCGGTAGCCGAGCTATTCAACGAAGATCTTGATGAAGCCGATAATGCAGAAGTTATCCGCAAACTGCTGGATACGCTGAAGTCTGCGCTAATGGAAGAGCGTCAGATGGAACTGGCGTTACGCGCCAGCGAAGTACTGTTGCAGTTCAATCCTGAAGATCCGTATGAAATTCGCGACCGTGGCCTTATCTATGCTCAGCTCGATTGCGATCACGTTGCGCTGCACGATTTGAACTATTTCGTGGAGCAGTGTCCGGAAGATCCGATTAGCGAAATGATTCGCGCGCAGATCAATTCGATCGCGCATAAACAGATTACACTGCATTAATCTTAATTCCGATTCATACCTGAATAAGGCGATTCTATGAAACAAAAAGTGGTTAGCATTGGTGATATCAAGGTAGCAAACGACCTGCCGTTCGTGCTGTTTGGCGGCATGAACGTTCTGGAATCCCGTGACCTCGCAATGCGCATTTGTGAGCACTACGTGACCGTAACCCAGAAGCTGGGTATCCCGTACGTGTTTAAAGCCTCTTTTGATAAAGCCAACCGTTCGTCTATCAACTCTTACCGTGGCCCAGGCCTGGAAGAAGGGATGAAGATTTTCCAGGAGCTGAAGCAGACGTTTGGCGTGAAAATCATCACCGACGTACACGAAGCCTCTCAGGCTCAGCCTGTGGCCGACGTGGTAGACGTTATCCAGCTTCCGGCCTTCCTGGCGCGTCAGACCGATCTGGTCGAAGCAATGGCGAAAACCGGTGCGGTTATCAACGTGAAAAAACCACAATTCGTCAGCCCTGGCCAGATGGGTAACATCGTCGATAAGTTTATTGAAGGTGGCAACGACAAGATTATTCTGTGTGACCGTGGGGCTAACTTCGGCTACGACAACCTGGTGGTCGACATGCTGGGCTTTGGCGTGATGAAGAAAGTCTCCAATAATTCACCTGTCATCTTCGACGTGACTCACGCCCTGCAGTGCCGCGACCCGTTTGGCTCAGCATCAAGCGGTCGTCGTGCGCAGGTCACTGAGCTGGCACGCGCTGGCATGGCGACCGGTATCGCGGGTCTGTTTATCGAAGCACACCCGGATCCTGCTCACGCCAAATGTGACGGTCCGTCGGCACTGCCGCTGGATAAGCTGGAACCGTTCCTGAAGCAAATCAAAGCGATTGACGATTTGGTTAAGAGTTTTGAAGAGCTGGATACCAGCAACTAATAAAAAAACCCGCTTCGGCGGGTTTTTTTATTGGCACTAATGATCTTTCGCCAGCTTAAATGAAATATTCATTCCGGCCACGGATTGGACTTTCCATACGCCATCCTCCTTAACCATACAGTCAATTACAGTGTGATCCCGATTCTTGCCGAACGCGATATAAATGTTGACGCATACCGGATCGGTATCACCCGCAATGGCTATGACGTTATTTGGCCAGTCGTCACCGATATCTTGCGCTTTTAAAAATAAATCGGCAGCGTAAAACGGTTCACCTTTGTCTCCATAATTGTCATCCTGAGTATGCCTCAGTTTCTTCATTGTTGAGGCAGTGACGTATTTATCAATGTCCTTGCTATCGGTAATTGGAAAGACATTATTGTTAATCTGATTCACGTACCATTTATTGAACTCCACGGCCCGTTCAACAGGGTCTCTCTGCGCGGCAAGGGCTGAGCAGGAACACAAGAATAAAATCCAAAAGGCGTTTCTCATATTAATAGTGCCTGTAAATTGTGATTTTTGGCTGCATTTTTCGATAAATTGGTCCAGGGTAGAGACTGTTTTGTTTGAAGTCGGAGTTCCAGACACCAGCCCCATCATAGATGCATGCATGTCCGTATTGATTCGGCATGGGTAGCGCATCTATAACAGCGACGTCACCCTCAATTGGCGTGCCGTAAACTTTACTAAATCCCGCACGCTCAAGTGATTGCCAGAAGTCCCTGCCGTTAGCCCCTTCAATTTTTACACCACCCGCACGGATGGCTGCCGCAACGGCGCGTGCGCAGTAACCGCCACTTTTATGATGTGCATGAATTCTTGCATAAGAAACGGCTTCAGATTTATTCCATGACATAGTGCTTCCTTATTCGTTGTGCAATGCAATTAATAAGAAACATTACGCCAATAATGTGGTGGCTTTTGTAATTAATTATGAAACAAGATTAACCACTATCCAGATGATTTATATTTTTATCTTAAATATGAAAAATAATTATGCCTGCTAATGCGCTGAGGGGCCCTTCAGCGCATTAGCGGTTTTTTTATTGTCACAATGCCGGGCCATCGCCTCAGGCAAATATAGTCATCAAATACGCCAAAAACAATGCCATATGCGCCGCGCCGTTAAGCACGTTGGTACGCCCCGTCGAGAACGAAATCTGACACAGCAGCAAAGAAGCGACCATCACAATCATCTCTGGCGCGCCCAGCGCAAAGTGCAGTTCATTGCCGGTGATAAAGGCAATCAGCGTCACCACTGGCACCGTCAGTGAGATAGTGGCCAGAACAGAGCCGAAGAACAAATTCATTGCGCGTTGCACCTGATTATTCAGGACCGCCCGCAGTGCGCCTAAGCCTTCTGGTGACAGAATTAATAACGCGACCAGGAAACCGGTAAAGGCGACCGGCGCATTAAGCTCAGTCAGTAAGGTTTCGAGTGGATTCGCGTTCATCTTCGTAACAGCAATGACCGCAACCAGATGCACGATCAGCCAAATGGTATGCCACAGGCTGCTATGGGCTGACGGCTTGCCGTGATGCGGGTCATCGCCATCGTCCTCATGCTCGTAGACGAACAGGCTCTGGTGCGTTTTGGTTTGAATGAGGAGAAACACGCCGTACATCGCCGCGGAAATTAACGCCACTAAAAGCGCTTGTCCGGTGGTGAAATTCGCACCCGGCAGCGCCATTGGGAAGACCAGCACGATGATGGCCAGCGGGAAGAGGGCAATCAAATACTGTTTGATACCAAACAGATTCATATACTGGGTCGCGAATTTTTGCCCGCCCAGCAAGAGTGAGAAACCAACTAAACCGCCGGTAACGATCATAATGATCGAATAGAGGGTATCACGCATCAGCGTAGGCGCAGCGTCGCCGGTAGCCATCAATGCGGAAATTAAGCTGACTTCAAGGATAACGACGGAAAGACTTAAAATGAGTGAGCCATAGGGTTCACCGAGGCGGTGAGCCAGTACGTCAGCATGGCGTACGACGCTAAATGCGCTATATAAAATACCAATTAAGGCAAGAATGTTAATCCCAACGACCACTGGCAATGACTGACTGTTTCCCCAAAAGGACAGCACAGCCAGTGCCACTACCGGGAAGATGAGCGACGTCTCCTTGTGGCGGGTTTTTACCGCCTCTTGCGTTGTTGTCATGCGATTCTCCGTCAATGCAGATGATTGTAATTATAGATAGAAATGAAAGGCCATTAAACTAACAGAAAACGGTTAATGACTAGCAATTTTTTACTTAATTTTACGTCACTGGGATAATTCTCACTAAAGTTCCTGTAATCGTGTCTTTAATCTAAATATCGTTTAAATAACATAGAATTGAATATTCCTGTTTATCACTAACGAGAGTCGTGTTTCAGCGATCAAAGCGGTATACCACATTTGTCTTTAAGCAAAAATACGGGTTAGTGATGCCATATAACGCGAAAAGCGATTTGCCCGCCGATGCTCAGTATCTCAATAAAGCCGCCATCAGTCGCGCATGTGATGGGTATAAAGATAAAGCAATAGCAGCCAAATTGTTAGCAGCCTGAATTTTGACTTTTCAGGCGGTTGAACTTTCGTTGTATTGCAACTGGCCCGTGAATTGCTTATCGTTTATTGACTGCTGTCAAAATGAGCAGTCAATAAAATGCCGGGAAGGCCCTAACAGATGTCGCACGGAAGCAAGCAGTGGCGGAGGTGTATAGTGTTAACGCGTGATTTCTTAATGAAGGCAGATTGTAAGACAGCATTTGGTGCTATTGAGGAATCGCTTCTCTGGTCGGCCGAACAACGTGCAGCGTCGCTCGCGGCAACGATTGCCTGTCGTCCAGATGAAGGCCCGGTATGGATATTTGGTTATGGTTCGCTGATGTGGAACCCTGCTCTGGAATACAGGGAATCCGCAACCGGGACGCTCCCGGGATGGCATCGTGCCTTTTGCCTGCGCCTGACGGCGGGACGCGGCAGCGCCTGTCAGCCGGGACGGATGCTTGCACTGAAAGAGGGCGGGCGCACCACGGGCGTCGCTTATCGCTTGCCGGATGAAACGCTGGAAGACGAACTGGCGCTACTGTGGAAGCGCGAGATGATCACCGGCTGCTATATGCCGAGCTGGTGCAAGCTGGAACTCGACGACGGACGTACCGTCAACGCGCTGGTCTTTATTATGGACCCGCGTCACCCGCTGTATGAGGCCGACACCCGCACGCAGGTTATTGCGCCGCTGATTGCTGCCGCAAGTGGACCGCTTGGAACCAATGCTCAGTATCTCTTCTCGCTGGATCAAGAGCTAACGCGTTTAGGGATGAAAGATGAGTGTCTGAACGAGCTGGTGGGCAAAGTGAAGGCGTTGATTGAAGGTGACTCTCCTCAAGGTCAGTTGCGTCAGGGATTCGCCTGATAAAATCGCCCGGAAGCGCAATGCTCGCCGGGCGTTAACGTTATCTGTCAGGTTGCAACGTAGCTGACAGAGTGTTCTAGCGACTGGCTGTGGCTGTCGATCAGTACATCCCAGGTGCCGGTATATGGCACCGTCAACCACGCATTGTCTTTATTCTGCACGCTTAAAATATCAGCCTGCGATGTCTTCGGCGTTTTGCTGCTCATCAAATGGATGTGACAGCGCTCTGAACAGCGCACAACGACCGTATCCCCGCCAAACAATTTCAAACTCGTTTTTACCAGTGCCATTTTCATACCCCGTAGTTCGGAAACAACGCTCTCCTTGCGATCAATCCTGAGCGTGATGTTGTTCACAATTCACTCATGGCATAACACCAAAGGGGGAGCGACGGGATGATGATTTTGATCAAAAAAAAGCATAACGATTAAACAAAAATGACAATATGCCTGAAAGCATTCAGCTGGCGCGTATTTGAACAGGCCAATACGCGCCTTAAGAACATTAAATGCGGAAATGGCCTGCTGTTTCAGCAAGGTCGCCCGCCTGGCTCTGCAACGCTCCGGCAGCGGCGGCGGATTCCACCACCAGCTCGGCGTTTTGCTGAACCATCCGGTCGAGATGCGTCACCGCGTGGTTGATCTCCTGAATCCCTTTCATCTGCTCGCTGGTGGCGATGGAAATCTCCCGCATGATACCTGACACGCTACCGATGCTGGCGCGGATCTCATCCATGCTTTCTCCCGCCAGATGCACATAGCGTGAACCCGTTGCCACGCTGTGGGTCGTGGAGTCGATAAGCGTTTTGATCTCTTTTGCGGCCTGCGCGCTGCGACTGGCCAGGCTGCGGACCTCACCGGCAACGACGGCAAACCCACGGCCTTGTTCACCCGCACGGGCGGCTTCAACCGCGGCGTTGAGCGCCAGGATATTGGTCTGGAAGGCGATGCCATCGATAACACTGGTGATATCACCGATTTTGGTGGAAGCCACCTCGATGGATTGCATGGTGCTGATGGCCTGAGACACCACTTCGCCCCCACGTGAGGCAGCGGATGATGCCTTACTCGCCTGATCGTTAGCCTCGGCGGCGGACTCGTTGGACTGCGCCACCGAAGCCGTAATTTGTTCTACCGCGCTTGCGGTTTCACGCAGACTGGAGGCCGCTTGTTCCGTACGGCCCGAAAGGTCCTGATTACCGGCCGCAATTTCCTGTGCGGCATGTTTCACCGACGTACTGGCATCGCGCAACTGCACCATCACCAACGATAGCTTGTCGCTAAAGGCGTTAAATGCGTGGGCAATTTCCGCCACTTCATCCTGACCATCTTCCGGCAAGCGCTGTGACAGGTCGTTCGTGCCGTTAGCAATCGCGTGCATGGCGTCGCGAATATTCGACAGGCGTTTCAGCAGACGCGCAATGAAGAAATGCACAATAGCACCGCTGAGAAGGACCAGAATAATCAGTGATAACGCCGACGCTTTAAGCAGCGCGCGCATACCGGAGGTGGCATCGTTTTTGTCGAGCGCAATGATCAACAGCCAGTGGGTTCCTGCAACAGGCGTGGCAACGAAGGTTTTCTCAGCTCCGTCAAACTGGCCGTCAATCGACGCGCCTTTTTTAAGCTCGCCGAGATCGACGCCTTTTAGCGTCTCAGCGAATGGCTTGAGCGTCAGGGCAGGGTTATTGGCAGCAATAACGGTACCATCACTGTCAATCAACAGCCCGCTGCTCGCGGGGGTTGGGTGGATGCCGCGAATGTTGGCGACCACACTATCCATCGCGACATCCCCCGCCATCACCGCCGCCAGCGCGCCGTTTTGTTTTACCGGTACGGCGAAAGTCACGACCAGTTTCCCGGAACCTGCGTCAACGTAAGGAGCCGTAACCACGGGCGCATCGGCGCTGACCACCTGCTGATACCACGGACGCAGGGTCGGATCGTAATCAGAGGGAACGCCTGCCGGGTCGGAAAACTTCGCCGTTTTGCTGGCGTAGCCCACGTAGACGTTAGTGAAACCGCCAGCCTGAGCCAGTTGTTTAAACACCGGCACAGGATCGTCGCTTAAGGCCACGTTTTGCGCCGAAGCGATGACGGCCATTTTGCTGCTGACCCAGTCGGCAATCGCCATATTATGGCTGGCGCTGGTGCTGGCGAGGATATCGCGCTGAGACTGCTGGTTATCCTGGCGTGTGACCTGGAAGTTAATGACGGTGTTGAGAAGTAAAGCGACGACCAAACAACCCGTCGTCGCGGCGATAATACGGGCACGAATAGACCTGAACATGAGTAAATACCTGCTGAGTTGACTTAAGATGCCTATCGGCAACCCAGCAGGGAACTTGATGCTGCAACCGCTTCCATAAGAAAATAATATTTTCTTAGGTTTATTATTAGAAAGTTAATACTTTATCGGCAGTCAGTGTCCACTGCGCCAGTTCAACCAGCGTACCGATCTCAACGCCGTCAATCAGCGGCAGGGTGGAGATGCCGCGCCCGTCGGTGCAAGTCTTGCACAGCTTGACCGGAACGTTCTGCGCGGTGAGGATCTCCAGCATCTGCTGGATGTTGTATCCCTCGGCAGGTTTCTGGCCTTTAAGCCCCGCCGTCACGGCGTCAGACATTAAAAATAATCGCAAATCCAGTTCACTTTCCCGATCGCGCAGTGCGATGGCAAGACGCAGGCTGTTGAAAAGGGATTCGCTTCCGTAGGCGGCGCCGTTGGCGACGATGACAATGTTTTGCATGTTGGCTCCTGGTGACTGAAAGGGCACGAAAATTGCTTATCTGATGGGATAACACTGTCCCGGGAGAATAAGCATGACGATAATGACTGGCAATCCGCCCGGCGCCACCGAATGGTTTCAGCGCGCAAAACGAATGCGTAAACAGCAGCTCAGCAACCTGGCGCAACTGGGTACGCTGGTCAGCTGCATTGGCGGTCTGGCACACATGCTACAGTGCGAGCGTGGGGCGTCAAACGTCTGGCTCTGTTCGCAAGGTCAGCTTTATGAGGCAGAATGCAAAGCCAGCCGGGCGCTGGTGGATGAAATTCTCACGGCGTTTCATCGCTCACTGGCGCAGCAGTCGCTGATGTCCGGAGGTGCGGTCTGCGAGCGTATCGCCAGCGCACTCTCGCATCTTGAACAGCTTCCCGCACTGCGTAAAACGATCGTCTCACGAAACATTACCGCAAGCCTTGCGATGGAGCAGTACAGCCGCACGCTGCGTCATCTGCTCAGTATCATCCCACAACTGAATGACAGCATTGACGATCCGCAAATTGCGGGGCGATTTGTGGCGCTTTATAGCCTGATGCAGGGGAAAGAGCTGGTCGGGCAGGAGCGCGCGCTGGGGGCGATTGGTTTCACCGAGGGCTATTTTAGCGACGAGATGCGCCAGACCCTGGTTGACCGCATTGATGCTCAGCAGGCCTGCTTTGACGTATTTTTATCCCGCACGCATCCGCAGGTGCAGGCCTTTTTCAATACCACGTGTCAGGCCAGCGCAGAGACGGAGCAGCTGCGTCGGCTGGCCTGCACGCGTCAACCCGCGGCGGATCAGGGCAAAACCGCTCTGGAATGGTTTGCGCGACAAACGACGCGTCTTGAACATTTGCGAACGCTGGAAGAGACGGTAACGGACGATCTTATGCACGCCGTTGATGAGCTGATGCAGTCGCAGGAGACGTTCAGACCGGGAGCAGATGAAGGTGACGATTTCCTCGCTGCCTACCCGGATAAACCCCTCTTATCGTTAGTACGCCAGCAGGCGCGCGAGATTGAGTTGTTATCCCGCCAGTTGGCCTCGTTGCGCGACACGCTTGAGGAGCGCAAAACCATCGACAAGGCCAAAAGTGTATTAATGTCGCATCACAATATGACCGAAGAACAGGCGTGGATAACGCTGCGCAAAATGGCGATGGACAAGAATCAACGCATGGTCGATATCGCCCATGCGCTGCTGACGGTAAAGTCGCTCTGGCAGGTAATACCAAAGGAGTAGCTGCACGGTCGGTGGGCATTTTATGCATGATTGAGGTGCGTTACAGGGTAAAAACCAGGCAAAAGAAGCGGGAAACAGGGCAGTAAAACCTGGCATCTGCTTTGCATTACTCAATGAACAACTTTAACGACGCGCCAACGGCGGTGCGTGCGTTTTCGGGATAAAGGCGTCCTGCAATGCTACGGCATTGCCGGGCGCTTTTTTTTTGATTTTTTTGGGGAGCGAGCATGGTGGACTGGACGAGACGGCGATTTTTACACGCGAGCGCGCTGGCAGGAACCGCGATGATGCTGCCGGGCATGATGCACGCGGCGTGGGCGGCAGGTTCTGATAAACCGGAACAGGAGACGGTACGCATCGGGTTTATTCCGCTGACCGACTGCGCGCCAGTGGTCATCGCCGCGCTGAAAGGCTTTGATAAAAAATACGGGATTACCATTGTCCCCACCAAAGAGGCGAGCTGGGCGGCGGTGCGCGACAAGCTGGTGGCCGGTGAACTGGATGCCGCGCATATTCTTTACGGCCTGCTGTATGGCCTGGAACTCGGGATTGCGGGTAAGCCACAGCCGATGGCAAACCTGATGACCCTGAACCATAACGGCCAGGCGATCACGCTTTCAAACGATCTGCTGGATAAGGGCGTGCGCGACGTCGACGGCCTGAAAAAGCTGATTGGGCAGCAGGCACCTGGAACCTACAGCTTTGCTCATACTTTCCCGACCGGAACGCATGCCATGTGGCTGTACTACTGGCTGGCGAGCGCGGGGATTAACCCGTTCGACGACGTTCGCACCGTGGTCGTGCCGCCGCCGCAGATGGTGATGAATATGCGCATCGGCAATATGGTCGGTTTTTGCGTGGGTGAGCCGTGGAACGCGCGCGCCATCAACGATCGAATCGGATTCACCGCCGCGACATCGCAGTCTATCTGGCCGGAACACCCGGAAAAAATCCTCGGAACGCGCCGCGACTGGGTCGAGCAAAACCCGCATACCGCCAGAGCGCTGGTGTGCGCCGTGATGGAGGCCGCCCGCTGGATTGATGCATCTCCTGAAAACAAACGTGAAACCGCGCAGATCCTGTCGCGTCGCGCCTGGCTTAACACCAAAGAGCAGTATCTCACCGGGCGGATGCTCGGGGAGTACGACAACGGTATCGGCCAGCGCTGGCAGGATGCCCATCCCATTCGTTTCTTCGATGAAGGTGCCGTGAGCTATCCGTGGCACTCCGACGGGATGTGGTTCCTGACCCAGTTCCGCCGCTGGGGACTGCTAAAAACCGATCCGGACTACGCGGGGATTGCACAACGCATTAACCAGACGGCGGTCTGGAAAGACGCCGCCACCGCCGTCGGCGGCATTACCGCACCGTCATCATCGATGCGCAGCAGCACATTAATGGACGGTACCGTCTGGAACGGCACCGATCCGCAGGGGTACGCCAGTCGTTTCGCCATTCACCGTACAGGGGCCTGATATGAAACAGATGCAAAACACAAAGACCACGGCTGAACAACTCGTCAGTGGCGAAGTGATTACGCTGCCGCCGGTGCAGATCCGGCGTCGTGCTCCGGCATTCGCTCGCCGCGTGAACGACCTCTTCCAGCGGGTGATCCCGGCCTTTTTGGGGCTGGGTCTGCTGGTGGTGCTATGGCAGCTGGCGGCCATTAACAGCAAAGGGTTTCCGACGCCGCTTAGCACTCTGGATTCCGCTATGACGCTGTTCGCCGACCCGTTTTATCGCGACGGGCCGAATGATATGGGTATCGGCTGGAACGTGCTTGCCTCACTACAGCGCGTGGCGATTGGCTTTGGTCTGGCGGCCATCGTGGGTATCCCTCTCGGTTTTCTGATTGGTCGTTTTACCTTTATCTCCCGCATGTTTACGCCGCTGATTGCGCTCCTGCGCCCGGTCAGCCCGCTGGCATGGCTCCCTATCGGCCTGCTGTTGTTTCAAAAGGCTGAGCCAGCGTCCAGTTGGACCATTTTCATCTGCTCCATCTGGCCGATGGTGATCAACACCGCCGAAGGCGTGCGCCGCATTCCGCAGGATTACCTCAATGTGGCTCGCGTGCTGCAACTTTCTGAGTGGACCATTATGCGTCGCATTCTGTTTCCCGCCGTACTGCCCGCGGTGCTGACCGGGGTGCGGCTCTCTATCGGCATTGCGTGGTTGGTTATTGTCGCAGCCGAAATGCTCACCGGGGGCTTAGGCATTGGGTTCTGGATCTGGAACGAGTGGAACAACCTTAACGTCGAAAACATTCTCATTGCCATCGTCATCATCGGCGTGGTCGGACTGCTGCTGGAGCAAGGGTTGATGCTGATCGCCCGCCGCTTTAGCTGGCAGGAAAAATAAGGAGCGAACATGAAACCGTTAATTCAGGTACAGGCCGTGAGCCAGCGTTTTTCTACCGCCAGCGGTGACTTTCTGGCGCTGCAAAACGTCTCTTTCGACATTCACGAAGGTGAAACCGTGAGCCTGATTGGCCATTCGGGCTGCGGCAAATCAACGTTGCTCAACCTTATCGCCGGGATCACGCTGCCGACGGAAGGGGGGCTAATTTGCGATAACCGTGAAATCGCCGGTCCAGGCCCGGAGCGCGCGGTGGTGTTTCAGAACCACTCTCTGCTGCCGTGGTTAACCTGCTTCGACAACGTGGCGCTGGCGGTCGATCAGGTTTTCCGACGCACGATGAGCAAGGTCGAGCGTAAAGAGTGGATTGAACACAACCTCGACCGCGTGCAGATGGGGCACGCGCTACATAAACGTCCTGACGAAATCTCCGGGGGCATGAAGCAGCGTGTCGGCATTGCCCGCGCGCTGGCGATGAAACCGAAAGTATTGCTGATGGATGAACCGTTCGGCGCGCTCGATGCCCTGACGCGAGCCCACTTGCAGGATTCGGTGATGAAAATCCAGCAGGAGC
The DNA here is from genome assembly GCF_059766475.1 of Enterobacter sp. SCRI0065. Lineage (NCBI taxonomy): Bacteria > Pseudomonadati > Pseudomonadota > Gammaproteobacteria > Enterobacterales > Enterobacteriaceae > Enterobacter > Enterobacter sp. SCRI0065. The sequence goes on from NZ_JCBAJB010000002.1 coordinate 876,144, forward strand.
TGAATACCACTATCGTGCTGATTACCCACGATGTTGACGAGGCGGTACTGCTGTCAGATCGCGTGCTGATGATGACCAACGGTCCTGCGGCAACGGTGGGCGAGATTATGCGGGTGGATCTGCCGCGTCCTCGCAATCGGGTGCAACTGGCGGACGATAGCCGTTATCACCACATGCGCCAGCAGGTTTTGCAGTTCCTCTATGAAAAACAGCCGAAAGCGGCGTGACAAGGAGGCATCGATGCGACTGGTGATCGTGGGTAACGGCATGGCGGCAACGCGACTGATTGAATCCCTGACCGAACGTGCACCCGGTCGTTTCGCTATCACCGTCATTGGAGAGGAGCCGGAAAACGCCTACAACCGAATCCAGCTCTCACCGGTGTTGGGCGGCGAAAAACAGGCGTCAGCCACGCGCTTTCATGATGACGGCTGGTATCAGGCGCGCGGCGTCACGGTGCTGACGGGCGAAAAGGTCATTGCCGTGGATCTCGCCTCGCGCCATCTTCGCACTGAAAGGCGCGAGCTGGCGTGGGATGAGCTGGTATTCGCTACCGGATCGCAGCCTTTTGTGCCGCCGATTCCGGGCAGCGAGTTTGAACATGTGTTTAGTTTTCGCACGCTCAACGACGTCAACGCCATTTTGTCTACACCCGGTCCGGCGGTGGTGCTGGGGGGCGGAGTCCTTGGCGTAGAGGCCGCCGCCGCGTTAAGTCAGTCATGTGACAACGTCACGCTGGTGCATCGTGGCGACTGGCTGATGGAGCAACAGCTTGACCCGCGCGCGGGTTTACTGCTGGTACAGGCGCTGGATGAACGCGGTATTCGCTGCGAACTGGCGTCCGGTATCACCGCGATTACAAAGGCGTTCGTCACGCTCAGCAGCGGGCGTCAACTCGCCGCTACCCGCGTGGTGTTAGCCACGGGTGTGATCCCCAACGCGGCGCTTGCGAAGGCCAGCGGGTTGTTATGTGGCAAAGGTATTGTCGTGGACAACCTGATGCAGACCTCGCACCCCGCCGTTAGCGCGATAGGTGAGTGCTGTGAAATCAACGGCCAAACCTGGGGGCTGGTCGCGCCGTGCCTGGCGCACGCAGAAATATTGGCTGCGCGACTGGCGGGGCACAGCGTCAACGAGTTTGCACCGCAGGAAAGTGGCATGCGCCTGAAGGTGACCGGCATTGAGTTGTTTAGTGCCGGGAGCGTGACGCCACAACCGGACGATGCGGTCTGGACCTCCTGGGATCCGCTTACCCGTCATTACCGCCGCCTGCTGATTCGGCACGATCAGCTTGCTGGCGTGTTGCTGATGGGCGATTGCCGCAGCGCGGCGACGTTTACCGATTTACTGGCAAAGCCCGTTCCCGCGCAGGCGGACTGGCTGTTCGATCAATTCACGACGCAACCACAGGTTGCAGGACAGAACGCGATGACAAAACCTACTCTGGTAGTGGTTGGGCACGGCATGGTCGGCCATCATTTTCTCGAAGATTGCGTGAGCCGCAATTTGCATTTGCAATACCAGATCGTGGTGTTTGGCGAGGAGCGCCACGCGGCCTACGATCGCGTGCATCTTTCAGCCTATTTTGACGATCGCAACGCCGATTCTCTGTCGCTGGTCGAAGAGGATTTCTTTGCCAAAAACGGTATCGAGCTGCGTCTGATGCAACAGGTTGTGGACATTGACCGTGAAGCGCGCGTGGTGCGGACCGCCAGCGGGCATGAAACTCACTGGGATACGCTGGTGCTGGCGACGGGGTCATATCCGTTTGTACCGCCTGTGCCAGGGCGCGAACTGGCAGGGTGTTTTGTTTATCGCACGCTCGACGATCTGGATAACATTGCCGCCCACGCGGCCAACGCGCGCCGTGGCGTAGTGATTGGCGGTGGGCTTCTGGGGCTGGAGGCTGCCAACGCGCTTAAGCAACTGGGGCTGGAAACGGACGTAGTGGAATTCGCCCCGAATCTAATGGCGGTCCAGTTGGATAACGACGGGGCCGCGATGCTGCGCCGTAAAATTGAAGCCCTCGGCGTCGGAGTGCATACCAGCAAATCAACGACAGAAATCGCACAGACCGCGAAAGGACTGGCACTGCGCTTTGCCGATGGCAGCGAGCTTGAAACCGATCTGGTGGTCTTCTCCGCCGGAATTCGTCCGCAGGATGCTCTGGCGCGCAGCAGCGGATTAGCGATGGGTGAACGCGGTGGGATCAGTATTGATAAGCATTGTCGCACCTCGGATGAACGCGTGTTTGCCATTGGCGAATGCGCCCTGTGGGAAGGCAAAATCTTCGGCCTGGTTGCGCCGGGCTATCAGATGGCACGCGTGGTGGCAGCCCAGCTTTGTGGGGAAGCGCGCGCATTTACCGGTGCGGACATGAGCACCAAGCTCAAGCTACTCGGCGTGGATGTGGCCTCGTTTGGTGACGCGCATGCCCGCACGCCGGGGGCGCAAAGCTACCAGTGGACCCATGGCCCGCAGCAAATCTATAAAAAAATCGTGGTCAGCGCGGACGGTAAATCCCTGCTCGGTGGGGTGCTGGTGGGGGACGCCGCCGAATACGCGACGCTGGTACAGATGATGCTAAACGACATCAGTCTGCCAAAAGACCCGGAAACGTTGATCCTGCCTGCGGTTGCGGGCAGTGCGCCAAAAGCGCTCGGCGTGGCGGCACTGCCGGACGGCGCGCAGATTTGCTCGTGTCATAACGTCAGCAAAGGCGATATTTGTCAGGCGGTGAGTGCTGGTGCCACGGATATCGGCGCGATAAAACAGTGCACCAAAGCGGCAACCGGCTGCGGAGGCTGTAGCGCCCTGGTGAAACAGGTGATGGAATTTCAGCTGGCCGCGCAGGGTGTGGAGGTGAAAAAGGATATCTGCGAACACTTCGCCTACTCGCGTCAGGAAATCTACCATCTGGTGCGCGTGAACCGCATTCATACTTTTGAGCAACTCATCAGCCGCTACGGGCAGGGTCACGGCTGTGAAATCTGTAAACCGCTGGTGGGATCGGTGCTGGCCTCGTGCTGGAACGAATATCTGCTGAAGCCCGCGCATCTGCCGCTGCAGGATACCAACGACCGTTATTTCGCCAATATTCAAAAAGACGGCACCTACTCGATTGTGCCGCGCATGCCCGCCGGGGAAGTCAGCGCCGATGGGTTGATTGCTATCGGGCAGATTGCCAAACGCTATCAGCTTTACAGCAAAATCACCGGCGGTCAGCGTATCGACCTGTTTGGCGCGACGCTCGAACAACTGCCGGAAATTTGGCAAGCGCTGATTGAAGCGGGTTTTGAAACCGGGCATGCCTACGGAAAATCTTTGCGTACCGTCAAATCCTGCGTCGGTTCAACCTGGTGTCGTTACGGTGTGCAGGATTCTACCGGCCTGGCGGTGACGCTGGAGCATCGCTACAAGGGCCTTCGCGCGCCGCACAAGATCAAGATGGCGGTTTCGGGTTGCACCCGGGAATGCGCCGAAGCGCAAAGTAAAGACGTAGGGGTAATCGCCACCGATAAGGGCTGGAATCTGTATCTCTGCGGCAACGGGGGGATGAAGCCGCGCCATGCCGATCTGTTTGCCAGCGATCTGGATGATGAAACGCTATTGCGTACCGTCGATCGCTTCCTGATGTTTTACATCCGCACCGCCGATCGTCTGCAACGTACCAGCACCTGGATGGACAATCTGGAAGGCGGCATTGCGTATCTTCGCGACGTTATCGTCAACGATTCTCTCGGCATTGCCTGCGAACTGGAGCAGGAGATGGCGCGGATAGTGGATACCTACCAGTGCGAATGGCAAACCACTCTGAGCGATCCGAATCGCCTGGCGCTGTTCAGAAGCAGCGTCAATAACCAGACGGCGACGCCCGCAAAACGCTGGCAGGAAATTTGCGGTATTGACGATATCCCTGAGCAGGCCGGTATCGGCGCGTATCTGGGCCAGCAACACATTGCGTTGTTCCGTTTCGGCAAGGACGTTTATGCACTCGAAGACGTTGAGCCGGGCGGTGACGTCAACGTCCTGTCGCGCGGCATTCTTGGCGATGCGGGCGGAGAGCCAGTGGTGATTTCGCCGCTGTATAAACAGCGCATTCGTCTGCGCGACGGGCGTCAGGTCGAAAGCGGTGAACCCGCCGTACGTGCCTGGCCGGTGAAAATTGAAGGCGGCAAAGTATGGGTAAGCCATGAAGAGCTGGTGATGCGCGCGGAGGCCTCATGACGCAAACCCGAACCACCTGTCCGTACTGCGGCGTTGGCTGCGGTGTCATTGCCAGCGTTAGTGGTGGCGAGGTGCGCGTGCGCGGCGATGACGCCCATCCCGCCAATTACGGCAGACTTTGCGTGAAAGGCTCGGCGCTCGGGGAGACCACCGGGCTGGAGGGGCGTTTGCTGCACCCGATGATTAACGACAACGAGGTCGACTGGGCGCAGGCGCTGGAGGCGGCGGGCGAACGCCTGCGGGAAATTATCGACACTCATGGGCCGCAGGCGGTGGCGTTTTACGCCTCCGGTCAGCTGCTGACTGAGGACTATTACGCCGCCAACAAGCTGATGAAGGGATTCATCGGTGCCGCTAACATCGACACCAATTCTCGCCTGTGCATGTCGTCGGCGGTGACCGGGTATAAGCGCGCTTTCGGTGAAGATATCGTCCCGTGCAGCTATACCGATATTGAAAATACCGACCTGGTGGTGCTGGTGGGATCGAATGCGGCTTGGACGCATCCGGTGTTGTATCAGCGGCTGGTCCAGGCGCGAATCGATAATCCTGACCTGAAGGTGGTGGTTATCGATCCGCGCAGGACGGCGACCTGCGACGCCGCCGATTTGCATCTTGCGTTGTCGCCGGGCAGTGATGCCGGGCTGTTTGTAGGCTTGCTCAACCGTATTCAGGGCGAGACGGACTGGCCTGCCGGGCGCGTAGCGACGTTTTGCGGGCTGACGGTTTCAGAGGTGAATACCTTTTACGACTGGTTTATCCGCGCACCCAGAGCCGTCACCCTTTACACCATGGGGATCAACCAGTCTTCCAGCGGCAGCGACAAATGCAACGCCATTATTAACGTGCATCTCGCCAGCCAGAAGTTCGCTCGTGAGGGCTGTGGGCCGTTTTCGCTGACCGGTCAGCCTAATGCAATGGGCGGGCGCGAAGTCGGCGGTCTGGCGAATCAGCTGGCTGCGCACATGAACTTTGAGCCTGATGATCTTTCACGCGTGGCGCGTTTCTGGGGAACCGAACGGCTGGCGCAAACACCGGGGCTGATGGCGGTGGAACTGTTCGAGGCGATAGGGCGCGGCGAAGTGAAGGCGGTGTGGATAATGGGTACCAATCCGGCGGTATCGCTTCCCGATAGCCACGCGGTGTGCCAGGCGTTATCAGCCTGTCCGCTGGTGATTGTCTCTGAGGTGATGCGCGATACTGACACCAGTCGCTACGCCCATATCCGTTTTCCGGCGCTGGGTTGGGGCGAAAAAAACGGGACGGTGACTAATTCCGAGCGGCGTATTTCTCGCCAGCGCGCGTTCCTGCCCGCACCGGGAGAGGCAAAGCCCGACTGGTGGATAGTCGCTCAGATCGCTAAAAAACTCGGTTACGCGGATGCGTTTGCCTGGCAACATCCACAGGAAATTTTTTGCGAGCATGCCGCGCTGTCGGCGTTTGAGAACGACGGCAGTCGGGCGTTTACTTTGCGTGACGTTGTCACGTTAACGCGCCAGCAGTGGGATGAGCTGGAACCTTATCAATGGGATGCAGGGTCTTTCCCTGTCCGGAAAATCGTCAAGGTAGAACCAAATAGTCATGGGGCTGTGCCCGACGCGCTGTATCCGTTGATTCTGAACAGCGGACGCATCCGGGATCAGTGGCATACCATGACCCGAACCGGCTATGTCGCCAGGCTGATGCAGCATATCGACGAACCTTATGTGGATATTTCGCCTGCGGACGCGGGGCGTTTTGCGCTACGCGACGGACAACTGGCGAGGCTGAGCTCTCCGCGCGGGGTGATGATTGCCCGAGTGCGCGTTAACGCCGGGCAGCGAGAGGGCCAGCTGTTTGCCCCGATGCACTGGAACAGCCGTTTTGCCCGTCAGGGTAAGGTCAATGCGTTGGTCGAAGGGCGCTGTGACCCGTATTCCGGGCAGCCAGAAAGTAAGCAAACGGCGGTCAGGATCGTACCGTGGCAGCCGGTCTGGGAAAGCGAACTTTACGCGCGCGAGCTGCCTGAACTGCCGCTGTCCGTTCACTGGTGGAAGAAAATAGCTCAGGGCGTAAAACGTCTGACGCTGGCGGGAGAAATGCCGTTGCTGGAAGCGCTGATGGCGCACTGTAACTCGCGCGGCTGGCAGCTACAGGTTGCGCAAACGGGGGAGCGCAGCAGTCTACTGGCCTGGCATAAGGGTGAGCTGATGCTGGGGTTCTGGGAAGGGAAAATGGCTCCAGAACTGGCGCACGAGTTTGTCGCTGACGCTTTTACTCATGCACCGACCCAGCTTGTCGAGCGTCATGCTTTGCTTAACGGGCGGAGCGCGGGGGAAAGCGTTGATCGGGGGCGCATCATTTGCAGTTGCTTCAGCGTAGGCGAAAATACGATCCGCGAGGCAATCGCGCAGGGATGTGATTCCGCGAAGGCATTAGGCCTGAAGTTACGCTGTGGGACGAACTGCGGATCCTGTGTTCCAGAGCTAAAGGCAATGATTCAGGTTATTCCGGAATGTGCGCTTAAGACTGCAAATCTCGCCAATTCACGTTAAGGTATTTACTGTGTTTACGTGAGATATGGATCACATTTACAACGTTGATAGTTTTTACGCCTCGCCCACTGGTTTTGCTCTTACTCCTCCTTTATCCGGCTGGAGCCCTTTATGCTGCGCCGAAATCGTTTATGGAGCAGGCGCAAAATCCCTTTGATAACAACGGGGATGGTCTGCCGGATCTGGGGTTAGCAAAACCCAACGGCGAAAGCGAAAAGCATCTGGCAGAGATGGCAAAAGCATTCGGTGAAGCCAGCATGACTGACAACGGCCTGACGACCGGCGAACAGGCGCGCCAGTTCGCCTTCGGGCAGGTTCGTGACGTCTTGAGCGGCGAAGTGAATGAGCAGATTGAGTCATTGCTCTCGCCCTGGGGCAACGCGAGCGTCGATCTGCTGGTGGATAAAGAGGGCAAGTTCACCGGGAGTAGCGGGAGCTGGTTTGTGCCCTGGCAGGACAATAATCGTTATCTGAGCTGGAGTCAGCTTGGCCTGACTCAACAAAGCGATGGTCTGGTGAGCAATGCCGGAATCGGACAACGCTGGGTGGCCGGTAAATGGCTGCTGGGATACAACACCTTCTACGATAATCTGCTCGATGAAAATCTCCAGCGTGCCGGATTGGGTGCCGAAGCCTGGGGCGAAAACCTGCGCCTGTCAGCCAATTACTATCAACCGTTTGCCAGCTGGCGTGACAGCTCTGACGTTCAGGAACAGCGCATGGCGCGCGGTTACGACGTGACCGCCAGGGCCTGGCTGCCGTATTTTCATCACCTGAATACCAGCGTCAGCTTTGAACAGTACTTTGGCGACAACGTTGACTTGTTTCGAAGCGGAACGGGTTATCACAATCCTGTGGCCGTTAATTTAGGTCTGGATTACACCCCTGTGCCGTTACTCACCTTTTCGGCCGGGCATAAGCAGGGTGAAAGCGGCGTTAGCCAAAATAACCTCGGCATGAAGCTGAATTACCGTTTTGGCGTTCCGCTCAAAAAACAGCTGTCATCCGATGAAGTCGCCGCCACGCGTTCACTGCGCGGGAGTCGGTATGATTCACCGGATCGGGCGAATCTGCCGGTGATGGAGTTCCGTCAGCGCAAAACGCTGTCGGTGTACCTGGCGACGCCGCCGTGGGATCTGATGCCGGGCGAAACGGTGGTGTTGAAACTGCAAATCCGCAGTAAGCATGGAATACGCCAGTTACACTGGCAGGGGGATGCACAGGCGCTCAGCCTGACGTCTCCACCGCAGGCAACCAGTGAAGAAGGCTGGAGCATTATTATGCCGGCATGGGATTCGAGCGAAGGGGCGACAAACCGCTGGCGGTTGTCCGTGGTTGTTGAAGATGACGACGGGCAGCGCGTCTCTTCCAATGAGATCACGCTCTCGTTGTCGCAACCGCTTCTGGCGTTGCCTGATGACGGTCGCGGCTATCCACTGCTGCCGGACGAGTGAGACTAGAAAATACGATCCTGATGAACCCACACTGCGGCTTCTACGCGCGATTTCAGCTTCATCTTCTTCAGCATATGCTTCACGTGAACTTTCACGGTGCTTTCGGTGATATCCAGACGACGGGCGATCATTTTATTCGGCAGTCCCTGAGCGATGAGCTTGAGAATATCGCGCTCGCGCGGGGTTAACTGGCTGACATCACGATCGGACGTCGCGCGGTTGGCACGCAGGCTTGCTGCCAGTACTGGCGTTAAGGCTTCGCTCAGTACCATTTCACCCGCAGCAGCCTGCTGGAGCGCTTTGAGCAAGTCTTCCGGCTCCATATCTTTTAGCAGATAGCCGTCTGCGCCGCGCTTGAGGGCGGTGACAACATCTTCTTCATGGTTTGAGACGCTAAAGACCACAATACGTCCAGATAGCGCTTTTTCACGCAGTTTATCCAGCGTTTCCAGACCGTTCATGCCCGGCATATTCAGATCAAGCAGGATCAAATCAGGATCGAGGGACTCGGCAAGTTCAATACCCTGTTCACCGTTGCTGGCTTCACCCACAACGGTAATGTCTTCCGCCATGCTGACAAGTTGTTTTACGCCGGTGCGCAGCATCGGATGATCGTCGATCAACAGAATAGTTGCCGGTTCCTGATTAGTCATGGTTTTCTCCTTGAGCAGTTATAAGAGGCTTTTCGGGAATAAAGGTCACCACTACTTCAGTGCCGCCTGAGTCACCCCGGCGAACCTGGCAATCTCCGCGCAGACTTTGCGCGCGGTCTCGCATAATAATTAAACCATAGTGGTTACTTCTCTCAGCGTTTTCCGGCACGCCGCAGCCGTTGTCATGAACCGTCAGTCTCACCTGATTATTGTGGTGACTGACGGTGACAGTCACTGCCGTCGCGGCGGAATGTTTAAGCGCATTGCTTAACGCTTCACGAGCGATTTGCAGTAAATGAATGGCCTGGTGGGAGGGGACGAAACGCGGTGGTAACTGGTAATCGAGTTTCACCGGGAATCCCAGACGGGCGCTAAATTCCTGACAGCTTGATTCGAGCGCAGGGCGCAGGCCCGGCTCCGTCAACTGTAAACGGAAAGTGGTCAGCAGCTCGCGAAGCTGTACCCACGACGTATTGAGCTCATTGCGAATCTGGCCTAACAACTGTTTGCTGTTATCCGGCAGGGCGTCGTCCTGCATTTGCAGGCAACTGACCTGCATTTTCATACACGAGAGCGACTGGGCAATCGAATCATGTAATTCGCGCGCAATGGTGGCGCGTTCTTCCATCACAATCAGTTGCTGTTGTTTTTCCTGGTGGCGATCGAGCGCCAACGTTGCCGTCAGCTGTTCGACCAACGTATCGACCAACTGCTGCTGATCGTGGCTCAGGTGACGGCCAGAAGGCAGGGTGGCCAGCAAAATACCGTACTGGGTGTGACTGTCTGTCAGCCGCCACTTTAGGGTGGTCCCACTGCTGGTTAATGGCGGCAGACCGCGTGGACAAAGGTGGCAGCCTTTATCATCACAAGACATATCGGACTGACAGGTGAATTCCTGATGATTTTCTTCATCTTCGACGTCATATACCCGAAGCTCAAGATCGTGCAGCATCGTCAGGTTTTGCAGACCGTTCAGGACGGGAGAAAGGCGCTCGCATAGCGGGACCTGCATATGCAGACGGCGGTTGGCTTGCCAGAGAAAAGAGAGAATTTCGTTCTTTTGCTCAAGGCCGGCTGTTTTTTCCTGTACGCGCTGTTCCAGCACCGCATAGCTTTCTGCCAGCTCACCGGACATGGTGTTCAGCGCCTGGCCGAGCATCGCCATTTCGTTGCGACCGCTAATCTGGGCTCGCCGGGTAAAATCACGTTCCGTCACGGCGCGGGCCACGGCAAGCAATTGTTTCCAGGGGTGCAGCAGTCGTGCGCGCAGCCAAATGATGGTGAAAATCAGCAGTACTGCCATAAAAAAGGCCATTGCCCGTTGGAGCGTGATGACCTGCTCAACCCGTAATTCCGTGGAGTGGTCGAAAGAAGAGACCAGCGTGTCAATGCGAGCGACAAAGTTGGCGACATCGCCCGCCACGCTGTCGGCGCTTTTCGCTTGTTTCAAACCCGGTTCCAGTTGGCTATGCCAGTATCCCTGTAGCGCTTTGAGCTGCGCTTGTTGTCCGTCGCGCTGGGCGGCGACTTCCAGTTCCGGGCTGAATGCGGTACGCTCGATTTCTTCAAGCAGGGGGCTGTCTTCTTGCGTCAGCGGAACGGCGGCCAGCAGACGATAACTCTGCATGCGTAACGAACCTGCCTCGTTAATGGCATGGGCGCTACCCTGTACGCCTTGTACCAGCCAGCCAGAAATCGCCATGCCGGTCACACCAATTGCGGTAGACAGCAAAACGATTAGTGCTAACTGGTTGACTAGCGTCAGCGGGGATAAGCATCTTTTTAACATAGGCTTGCCTGGCTCCTGATTATGCCTGCCTCCAGGAATGGCGCTATTCTCGTGCATACCCTGGAGTATACCCATACCAACAAAGGATTACCCCTTAATTGCCGGAGGAGTTATTGCCGGGAGGAGGGTAAGGCCGCGAACCGTCAGCCGCGTGAAAAACCACACCTTTTTTATCGAAATAACCTACTCACTTAGGGTAATGGCGTTTTTTAGCCCGCCAAACCGTCAACTTTTCCTTTGATTTATATCAACTTACCGCCAGCTTAAAACCCTAATGTTTGCAGTATCTTTCGATAATCAGAGGTGTCTATGAGTCACTCATCTGCCCCGGAGAAAGCCTCCGGTGCTGTTATTACAGAATGGCGTCCAGAAGATCCGGCGTTCTGGCAACAGCGTGGCCAGCGTGTAGCCAGTCGTAATCTGTGGATTTCCGTTCCGTGTTTGTTATTAGCGTTTTGTGTATGGATGTTGTTTAGCGCAGTGGCGGTGAACCTGCCGAAGGTCGGCTTTACCTTCACGACCGATCAGCTGTTCATGCTAACGGCGCTGCCCGCGTTATCGGGTGCGCTGTTGCGTGTACCTTATGCGTTTATGGTGCCGCTGTTTGGTGGCCGTCGCTGGACGGCATTCAGTACCGGGATCATGATCGTTCCGTGCGTATGGCTGGGTTTTGCGGTGCAGGACACCTCTACACCGTTCAGCATTTTCGTGATCATCTCTCTGCTGTGCGGTTTTGCTGGCGCAAACTTTGCTTCCAGTATGGCGAACATCAGTTTCTTCTTCCCGAAAGCAAAACAGGGCGGCGCGCTGGGTATTAACGGCGGTCTGGGTAATATGGGCGTCAGCGTGATGCAGCTGATTGCACCGCTGGTGGTGTCGCTCTCAATCTTTGCTGCGTTTGGCGGAACGGGTACCGCACAGCCGGATGGCTCGATGCTGTACCTCGAAAACGCTGCCTGGATTTGGGTGCCGTTCCTGGTCGTGCTGACCCTGATGGCATGGTTCTTTATGAACGATCTGTCGGCGTCTAAGGCTTCTCTGAGCGAGCAACTGCCGGTACTGAAGCGTGGGCATCTGTGGGTGATGGCGCTGCTGTATCTGGCGACCTTCGGCTCCTTTATCGGTTTCTCCGCGGGCTTTGCGATGCTGTCGAAGACTCAGTTTCCTGATGTCCAGATTCTGCACTACGCGTTCTTCGGTCCGTTTATCGGTGCGCTGGCGCGTTCTACCGGCGGGATGATTTCTGACCGTCTGGGCGGGACCCGCGTTACGCTGGTGAACTTTGTCGTTATGGCTATCTTCTGCGCATTGTTGTTCCTGACGCTGCCAACAAATGGCCAGGGTGGCAACTTCATCGCCTTCTTCGGTGTGTTTATGGTGCTGTTCCTGACGGCCGGGCTGGGGAGTGCGTCTACCTTCCAGATGATCTCGGTTATCTTCCGTAAGCTGACGACCGACCGCGTAAAAGCGCAGGGTGGCAACGAAGAGCAGGCAATGCGTGAAGCCGCGACGGATACGGCGGCTGCACTGGGCTTTATTTCAGCAATTGGCGCTATTGGCGGGTTCTTTATCCCGAAAGCGTTTGGTATCTCTCTTGACCTGACGGGCTCTCCGGCAGGGGCAATGAAAGTCTTCCTCGTCTTCTATATCGCCTGCGTGGTTATCACGTGGCTGGTATATGGCCGTAATACTAAGAAAAATAAGTAAGATGTGATTATCCGTTTGCGCGACCTTAAGGTCGCGCTTTTTTTGACCTGAAAGTAGTTACAACATACTTTTAGCCGTCAAACTGCTTTGCACGTTAACACTGTGATCGCCATCGCTTTGCAGAAATACCTACTCCTTAATACCCCAAATGTTAAATACAACCGGATAATTTGTGCGGAAAATAATAAAAATCCTTACAAATCATATAAATAAAAAATCAATTTTTATACCGCTTTGGTGGTATAGCGGAAAACACTGCGGGTGAGTAACCCCATTCGCATTGATCGTTATCAATTCCCGCCATCTTTCATAGCGTTACCTTCGCTGCAAATCAGCAATGTCGATTTAGAGAGCCACAGGCTCCACACAGGAGATACCCGATGAGCAAATTTTTGGACCGGTTTCGCTACTTCAAGCAGAAGGGCGACACTTTTGCCGATGGGCACGGCCAGGTTCTGGAGACCAACCGGGACTGGGAAGATGGATACCGTCAACGTTGGCAGCATGACAAAGTCGTGCGTTCTACCCACGGTGTAAACTGCACCGGTTCCTGCAGCTGGAAGATTTTCGTTAAAAACGGTCTGGTGACCTGGGAAGTGCAGCAGACCGACTATCCGCGTACGCGTCCGGATATGCCTAACCATGAACCGCGCGGCTGTCCGCGTGGCGCGAGCTACTCCTGGTATCTGTACAGCGCAAACCGCCTGAAATACCCGCTGATGCGTAAGCGTCTGATGAAAATGTGGCGTGAAGCAAAAGTGCAGCACAGCGATCCTGTTGATGCCTGGGCCTCTATCATTGAAGACTCTGATAAAGCAAAAAGCTTCAAGCAGGCTCGCGGTCGCGGCGGTTTTGTTCGTTCGACCTGGCAGGAAGTGAATGAGCTGATCGCGGCGTCTAACGTCTACACCGTCAAAACCTACGGTCCGGACCGCGTGGCAGGCTTCTCGCCGATCCCGGCGATGTCGATGGTTTCTTACGCCTCTGGTGCGCGTTATCTTTCTCTCATCGGCGGTACCTGTCTGAGCTTCTACGACTGGTATTGCGACTTACCCCCTGCGTCACCACAGACCTGGGGTGAGCAGACCGATGTGCCTGAATCCGCCGACTGGTACAACTCCAGCTACATCCTCGCCTGGGGTTCAAACGTTCCGCAGACCCGTACACCGGATGCACACTTCTTTACTGAAGTACGTTACAAAGGCACCAAAACCGTTGCCATTACGCCGGACTATGCCGAAATCGCCAAACTGTGCGACCTGTGGCTGGCTCCGAAGCAAGGTACCGATGCGGCGATGGCGCTGGCGATGGGCCACGTCATGCTGCGCGAATTCCACCTCGATAAACCCAGCCAGTACTTTACCGACTACGTGCGCCGCTACACCGACATGCCAATGCTGGTCATGCTGGAAGAGCGCGACGGCTACTATGCGGCGGGTCGTATGCTGCGCGCGGCCGATCTGGTGGATGCGTTGGGTCAGGAAAACAATCCAGAATGGAAGACGGTCGCTTATAGTAACAGCGGCGATATGGTGGCACCGAACGGTTCTATCGGCTTCCGCTGGGGCGAGAAAGGCAAGTGGAACCTGGAGCAGCGCGATGCGACCTCTGGCGAAGAGACCGACCTGCGTCTGAGCATGCTGGGTAGCCAGGATGACATTGCTGAAGTGGGTTTCCCGTACTTTGGTGGTGATGGTACCGAGCATTTCAACAACGTGAAGCTGGAAAATATTCTGCTGCACAAGCTGCCGGTAAAACGTCTGCAACTCGCCGATGGCACGACGGCGCTGGTGACCACCGTTTACGATCTGACCATGGCCAACTACGGCCTGGAGCGCGGTCTGAACGACGAAAACTGCGCAACCAGCTACGACGATATCAAAGCGTACACACCGGCATGGGCCGAGCAAATCACTGGCGTTCCGCGCGCGCAAATCACCCGTATCGCGCGTGAGTTTGCTGAGAACGCCGACAAAACGCATGGCCGCTCGATGATCATCGTGGGCGCAGGGCTTAACCACTGGTTCCACCTCGATATGAACTATCGTGGCCTGATCAACATGCTGGTCTTCTGCGGCTGTGTCGGTCAGAGCGGGGGCGGTTGGGCACACTATGTGGGCCAGGAAAAATTACGTCCGCAGACCGGCTGGCAGCCGCTGGCGTTTGGTCTTGACTGGCAGCGTCCAGCACGTCACATGAACAGCACCTCCTACTTCTATAACCATTCCAGCCAGTGGCGCTACGAGACGGTGACGGCACAAGAACTGCTGTCGCCAATGGCAGATAAATCTCGCTATACCGGCCATCTGATTGACTTCAACGTGCGCGCTGAGCGTATGGGCTGGCTGCCGTCTGCACCACAGCTGGGTACTAACCCGCTGCGCATTGCGGAAGAGGCGAAGAAAGCCGGAATGTCACCGGTCGATTACACCGTCAAATCCCTGAAGGACGGCTCGATTCGCTTTGCGGCGGAACAGCCTGAAAACGGAAAAAACCACCCGCGTAACCTGTTTATCTGGCGCTCCAACCTGCTGGGTTCATCCGGTAAAGGCCATGAGTACATGCTGAAGTACCTGCTCGGTACCGATCACGGTATTCAGGGTAAAGACCTCGGCAAGCAGGGTGGCGTTAAGCCTGAAGAAGTGGAATGGCACGATAACGGTCTCGACGGCAAGCTGGATCTGGTGGTGACGCTGGACTTCCGTCTTTCCAGCACCTGTCTCTATTCCGACATCGTGCTGCCAACCGCCACCTGGTATGAAAAAGACGATATGAATACTTCGGATATGCATCCGTTTATTCACCCATTGTCGGCGGCCGTTGACCCGGCATGGGAATCGAAAAGCGACTGGGAAATCTACAAAGGCATCGCGAAGAAATTCTCTGAAGTGTGTGTGGGTCATCTGGGCGTTGAAACTGATGTGGTCACGCTGCCAATCCAGCACGACTCTGCGGCGGAACTGGCGCAACCGCTGGGCGTGAAGGACTGGAAAAAAGGCGAATGCGATCTGATTCCAGGTAAAACCGCACCGCATATTATCCCGGTTGAGCGCGATTACCCGGCGACCTTTGAGCGCTTTACCTCTATCGGCCCGCTGATGGAGAAAATCGGTAACGGCGGTAAAGGGATTGCCTGGAACACCCAGAGCGAAATGGATCTGCTGCGTAAGCTCAATTACACCAAAGCAGACGGCCCGGCTAAAGGTCAGCCAATGCTGAACACGGCGATTGATGCTGCTGAAATGATCCTGACTCTGGCACCTGAAACCAATGGTCAGGTGGCAGTCAAAGCCTGGGCTGCGCTCAGCGAGTTTACCGGTCGTGACCATACGCATCTGGCGCTGAATAAAGAAGACGAAAAAATTCGCTTCCGCGATATTCAGGCCCAGCCGCGCAAAATTATCTCCAGCCCGACCTGGTCAGGTCTGGAAGACGAACACGTGTCTTATAACGCGGGTTACACCAACGTTCACGAGCTGATCCCATGGCGCACCCTGACAGGCCGTCAGTCGCTGTATCAGGATCACCAGTGGATGCGTGATTTTGGTGAAAGCCTGCTGGTTTATCGTCCGCCGATTGATACCCGTTCGGTGAAAGAAGTGATGGGCGAGAAATCCAACGGTTATCCGGAAAAAGCGTTGAACTTCCTGACGCCGCACCAGAAATGGGGCATTCACTCCACCTATAGCGACAACCTGCTGATGCTGACGTTAGGTCGCGGCGGTCCAGTAGTGTGGATGAGCGAAGCGGATGCGAAAGAATTGCAGATCGTGGATAACGACTGGATTGAAGTGTTCAACAGCAACGGTGCGTTAACTGCCCGTGCCGTCGTGAGCCAGCGTGTACCTGCCGGGATGACCATGATGTATCACGCGCAGGAACGTATCGTGAACCTTCCAGGTTCAGAGATTACCCAGCAGCGCGGTGGTATCCATAACTCGGTGACCCGTATTACGCCGAAACCGACTCACATGATCGGTGGATATGCCCAGCTGGCTTACAGCTTTAACTACTACGGCACCGTCGGCTCGAATCGCGATGAGTTTGTGGTGGTACGTAAAATGAAAAATATTGACTGGTTAGACGGCGAAGGAAATGACCAGGTACAGGAGAGCGTAAAATGAAAATTCGTTCACAAGTCGGCATGGTGCTGAATCTGGATAAATGCATCGGCTGTCATACCTGCTCGGTTACCTGTAAAAACGTCTGGACCAGCCGTGAAGGTACGGAATACGCCTGGTTCAACAACGTTGAAACCAAACCGGGTACCGGCTTCCCGACCGACTGGGAAAATCAGGAAAAATGGAAGGGCGGTTGGATCCGTAAGATCAACGGCAAGCTGCAACCGCGCATGGGTAATCGCGCGATGCTGCTGGGTAAAATCTTCGCCAACCCGCATATGCCGGGCATCGATGATTACTACGAACCGTTCGATTTCGACTACCAGAATCTGCACAACGCGGCGGAAGGCAAGCACCAGCCTATCGCTCGTCCACGCTCGCTGATCACCGGTCAGCGTATGGCCAAGATCGTAAAAGGCCCGAACTGGGAAGACGATCTGGGCGGTGAGTTCGAGAAGCTGTCGAAAGACAAAAACTTCGAGAACATGCAGAAGGCGATGTACGGTCAGTTTGAAAACACCTTCATGATGTATTTGCCGCGCCTGTGCGAACACTGCCTGAATCCGGCCTGTGTCGCGACCTGCCCAAGCGGTGCCATCTATAAGCGTGAAGAAGACGGGATCGTGCTTATCGACCAGGACAAGTGTCGCGGCTGGCGGATGTGTATTACCGGCTGTCCATACAAAAAAATCTACTTCAACTGGAAAAGCGGAAAGTCAGAGAAATGCATCTTCTGCTATCCACGTATCGAAGCCGGTCAGCCAACCGTGTGTTCTGAAAGCTGCGTAGGCCGTATTCGTTACCTCGGCGTGTTGTTGTACGACGCAGACGCCATTGAGAACGCGGCGAGCACCGAACATGAAAAAGATCTGTATCAGCGTCAGCTGGACGTGTTCCTCGATCCGCACGATCCGAAAGTGATTCAACAAGCGCTGAAAGATGGTGTGCCGCAGAGCGTGATCGACGCGGCGCAACAGTCGCCGGTTTACAAAATGGCGATGGACTGGAAGCTGGCCCTGCCGTTGCACCCAGAATATCGCACGCTGCCGATGGTGTGGTATGTGCCGCCACTGTCACCGATTCAGTCTGCCGCAGATGCGGGTGAACTGGGTAGCAACGGTATTCTGCCGGACGTCGAAAGCCTGCGTATCCCGGTTCAGTACCTGGCTAACCTGCTGACGGCAGGAGATACCCAACCGGTACTGTTAGCGCTGAAACGTATGCTGGCAATGCGTCACTTCAAACGTGCAGAAACGGTAGACGGCGTTATCGATACCAGCGCGCTGGAAGAGGTCGGACTGAGCGAAGCGCAGGCGCAGGAAATGTACCGTTATCTGGCGATCGCAAACTATGAAGATCGTTTCGTGGTACCGAGTAGCCACCGCGAACTCGCCCGCGAAGCTTTCCCGGAAAAAAGTGGCTGTGGTTTTACCTTTGGTGACGGTTGCCACGGGTCGGACACTAAATTCAACCTGTTCAACAGCCGTCGCATTGATGCGATGGATGTGACCAGCAAAACGGAGCCGCACCAATGATTGAACTTGTCATTGTTTCGCGTCTGCTCGAGTACCCTGATGCTTCCCTTGTGGAGCATCAGCAGGAGCTGTTTGAAGCACTCGCGTCGTCTGAAAACCTGGATAAAGAGGATGCCCAATCGTTGGGTGTTTTCCTGCGCGATCTGCTCGCTCAGGATCTTCTGGATGCCCAGTCTGACTATAGCCAGCTATTCGACCGTGGCCGTGCCACTTCACTGTTGCTGTTCGAACATGTTCACGGTGAATCCCGCGATCGTGGTCAGGCGATGGTCGATTTGATGTCTCAGTACGAAGAGCACGGTCTGCAACTCGATAGCCGCGAGTTGCCGGATCATCTGCCACTGTATCTGGAATATCTGGCGCAATTGCCGAAAGAAGAAGCGATTGGGGGACTACAGGATATTGCGCCGATTCTGGCGCTGCTCAGCGCACGTTTACAACAACGTGAAAGCCGTTATGCAGTGCTGTTCGATCTGCTGGTGAAGCTGACAAATACTGCTGTCGACAGTAAAAAGGTTGCGGAAAAAATTGCGGACGAAGCCCGCGATGATACCCCGCAGGCGCTGGATGCAGTTTGGGAAGAGGAACAGGTGAAGTTCTTTGCAGACCAGAACTGCGGCGAGTCAGAAATTACGACTCATCAGCGTCGATTTGCCGGAGCTGTTGCCCCGCAATATTTGAATATCTCTAACGGAGGGCAGCAATAATGCAATTCCTGAATATGTTCTTCTTCGATATCTACCCGTATATTGCGGGCACCGTGTTCCTGGTGGGAAGCTGGTTGCGTTATGACTATGGCCAGTACACCTGGCGTGCCGGTTCCAGCCAGATGCTGGATCGTAAAGGCATGAACATGGCTTCGAACCTGTTCCATATTGGTATCCTCGGTGTCATCGCGGGCCATGCCTTCGGGATGTTAACGCCACACTGGATGTACGAAGCGTGGCTGCCGCTGGAAGTGAAACAGAAGATGGCAATGTTTGGTGGCGGTGCTGCGGGCCTGATGTGCCTGGTTGGCGGCCTGCTGCTGCTCAAACGCCGTCTCTTCAGTCCTCGCATTCGCGCGACGACAACCGCGGCCGATATCCTGGTGATGTCGGTGCTGGTTACCCAGTGTGCGCTGGGTCTGCTGACTATTCCTTTCTCTGCGCAGCATATGGACGGCAGTGAAATGATGAAGCTGGTGGGCTGGGCGCAATCCGTAGTGACCTTCCACGGCGGCGCGTCTGAGCACCTGGACGGCGTGGCGTTTATCTTCCGCATGCACCTGGTGCTGGGTATGACGCTGTTCGTGTTGTTCCCGTTCTCTCGCCTGGTGCATGTCTGGAGCGTACCGGTGGAATATCTGACACGCAAATATCAGATTGTGCGCGCACGTCGCTGATCGGAATTGACGCTTTTCAAGACCCTGCTTCGGCAGGGTTTTTTTATGTCTGTAATTAATGAAACGCGTGGCAAAGAGTATTCAAGGGGTGGTACAGATGAACTTAAGAATATGAAGTTGTTTTATGAGAGATGGTGGCGGGGGCAGAATATGTGAAAAATGACGAAATAGTGAGAATGGTTATTTCTGAAGAGATGGTGGTGGTGGGGGAAGGATTACTCAGCGCGATGCGCTTCGCCCTTCGGGTCGTTGCCTGCGGCAACGCTTTCTCGCTACGCTCGAATCGAACCTTAGTCGAAGCTTCTCATCCTTCCCCGTGGGGCAGAATATTTGAAAATGACGAAATACTGAGAATGGATATTTCTGAAGAGATGGTGGTGGGGGAAGGATTACTCAGCGCGATGCGCTTCGCCCTTCGGGTCGTTGCCTGCGGCAACGCTTTCTCGCTACGCTCGAATCGAACCTTAGTCGAAGCTTCTCATCCTTCCCCGTGGGGCAG